>NZ_CP063204.1:875000-1475000 GCF_019904275.1 Zunongwangia sp. SCSIO 43204 | reverse complement strand
TACGATGTGAGAAACTATGCGGCACGTTGGAATAATTCAAACTAAATAACACAGGGGGACACTTATGTCCCTCTATTAATACATCAATCATGAAAACAACAATTTTTAAATTCATCTTATTTTTTCTAGCCGGTGTGGTTCTAATATCATTCATCGGGTTTATTTACATGCTTTTCAACGACTACACTACCGGGCAGCGTATTGGAGCGATAGCTACAACCATAATTGCAGGAGGTGGTGCATATTACATTCTGAAACAATTAAGGCTATGAAACTATCGCAACAAACATGGGTAATTATCTTAGGTATTGCGCTTGCCGCTTCGATCATTTACATTATCGATCAAAATTCAACGATCAATTCGCTAGAAAATCTATTAGAGAACGAAAAAGAAAAGAAAGAAGCCGTAATCGATCAAAACAGAAAGTTAGAACAGGAGCTGAAGAATAAAGGCGATAAGCTAGATAAATCTGCAAGGGGAGATACACAGACCGCTAAGGATCTAGAAGAACAAAAAGAGCAACTTAAAAATGAAGATTATGAAAACGAGCCTTTTCGTATTAATGATGCTGATTCCTTGCGTGATGTTATCGCAAGAAGATTCAACGAAAGTTAGTTTAAGTTTCCTTCAAAATGTAGAAAGTCAGCTTCGAGAACTTGACAGGCGTAGGCAGGAGAATATAGCCAACGATTTGATTATTGCGAAATACAAATCGGCAAACCAAAAATTAACCGAATCGAACCAAATAAAAGATCAGCGTATTGGCTTGCTTCAAAATTCCTTAGACCAAGCATTGCAGCTTTACGAGATCGAGCAAAACGAGAAGCCGAAAAATACCTGGTTTATAGATCTTATTAAAATACTTGGAGCATTTGGCGTTGGTTATTTTGTAGGTAGTGTTTTTTAACTTGTCAAGTATTCCTTTACAACTTAAGTCTATCTAATAAGGTAGGCTTTTTTTTATTGAATTAGCCTAAGGACTTATATTGATGTATTATAAGTCAAATAACTTATGATTTAAAATTAGTTTTTTCAAATTCACCAATCTCTCTAGCAGTTCTTTTTACTTTAAAAAACTCATGCCGCTTATTTTTGTATTTCTTTAATCGCTCATCACCTCGATTGGAATTAGTGAAATAAAAACTACTACCATCAAAATGAAAGGTTGCGATTAAGGTTCCGTTCCAGTTGAATCTTTTATTTCGTGTATCGTGAAGCCAGCAGGTACCACGATTGGAAATCTGCAGATCACAAAAATGAAGATCATTTTCAAAATCCAGGTTGTGATTCTGAAATGAAAGTTTCACATCTTCCAGACGATTTGCCGGAATATGCTTTTTGATATTTTCTCCTAGAATAACTTCTTTAATCATTATGTAATTTATATTTCTTATTTCACTTCTCCATCATATTCATCAACAATTTCTGCATCTACGTAGTGAATATATTTCTGTAGAGAATCTCTTGATTCATGGCCAGTATATCCCATAAGAGTGTCCAGGGCATCATCTTTACTCATTCTTTTACGCAAATTCTTATATCCAATTGTGATATAGGTATGTCTAAAACTGTAAAGCACATAACCTTCACCGAAACCAAGCTCCTTTTTGACTTTAGTATATTTTTTTGAGAAATGCTCACGACGGCCACGTTCGTCTCTATCCCATTTACCACTAATTGAGTTGAGAGCAAATAAATAGTTATCAGGCTTATCTAATTTGTACTTACTAAGATCATCAATGATATCATCGGGGATTCTTTTTGTTTTATACCTCCCCTGTTTGACGAAAACTGATAGCAATTTATTTTCCATATCAAGATCCCCTACTTTCAGTCTTACAACTTCTTTAGGTCGCAAAAAGTTATAGCCTATAAATTTCACGAAAAGGGCCATGACGGGATCTGTTTTATCCAGGTACTTTAATATATCAGTTGCTTGCTTGTGGGAATAAGATTTGAACCTTTCATTTTTAGTCTTATCAAACTTTATTTTAGCTACATAATTTTCCTTAATAATATCGTTCTCATACAAATTTGAGAATATAGCTTTCAATGTTCGCAAAACATTATTACGATTTGCTACTGATGTTTGCTCTGCTATTTCTTTAAGGTATTCACGAGTAATCCGAAAATTAAAAGTTCCAATATCTCTTTTAATCAACTTCTTTTTTTGAAGAAATCTTTTGAATTGATTAACCCTGATCACGTAATTATTATAAGTGTCTTTACCAACGGTCAATTTTTTATTGCTCAATGCATAATCAAGAGCTTTTTCAACCGTTAGAACCTTATTATCATATACAGTAATTTCTAAAGGTGTATGACCGTCTTCTAATAATTCCTTCGTAGCTTCAAATAATCTATGGATAGCCTTATATCGAGCATCAAAGCTTTGGTAGTTTCTATTGATTCCATAAGTGGGAACCAGGTGTTTTTCAAATTTACCGTTTAAACCGGCATCAGGATTAAAATAGGAAAAGTACACATACCATCTAAGACCGGTTTTGGTATACCTTTTTTTCTCAGCTTGGGTAAATTGAGATATAGATTTATTCTCAATTATTTTGGGATAAATCGCTAATCCTTTCCATAGTTTCATATTGTATGCGTTTCGGTATGCGACCTGAAGTTTCTCTGAGAAGTTTTTCATAAAAAAAACGCCCTCGAGGGGCGTCTTTTCTACGTTGTGCGGGCGGAGAGACTCGAACTCTCACACCTTGCGGCACTAGATCCTAAGTCTAGCGTGTCTACCAATTCCACCACGCCCGCAGGTTTCAATAAAATGCTCATCCTTTCGGTAAGCGGATGCAAATATAAACAAATCTTTCAATACACAAACAAGCTTTCAGAAAAAATTTTTGAAATTATTATCTTTGAGAAATTTCAAAATCTAAACCAATGGACAACGTGAAATCTTATGTTGAAGAACATAAGGATAGATTTGTCTCAGAACTTATTGATTTACTTAAAATTCCGTCGATAAGTGCCGATTCAAAATTTAAAAATGATATGATCACCACTGCAGAAGCAGTGAAAACCGAATTAGAAAAAGCTGGTTGTGATTTAGTCGAAATTTGTGAAACCCCAGGACATCCTGTAGTATACGGCGAAAAAATAATCGATAAAAATCTACCTACCGTTTTAGTTTACAGTCATTACGATGTTCAGCCCCCAGATCCATTAGATCTGTGGAACTCCCCTCCTTTCGAACCGGTAATAAAAGAAACAGCATTACATCCAGACGGAGCCATTTTTGCTCGTGGAGCCTGTGACGACAAAGGCCAAATGTACATGCATGTTAAAGCTTTGGAATATATGACCAAAACGAACCAACTTCCCTGCAATATAAAGTTTATGATCGAAGGTGAAGAAGAAGTTGGTAGTGAACATTTAGGTTGGTTTATCGAAAATAATATCGAAAAGCTACAAAACGATGTAATTTTAATCTCAGATACCAGCATGATCGCTAAAGATGTGCCTAGCATCACAACAGGATTACGTGGTTTATCTTATATGGAAGTTGAAGTTACAGGACCTAACCGTGATCTTCACTCTGGGCTTTATGGCGGTACAGTAGGAAATCCTATCAATATTTTGACTAAGATGATTGCGTCTCTTACCGATGAGAATAATCATATCACCATTCCGGGATTTTATGATAATGTAGAAGAACTTTCTGCGGAAGAAAGAGCTAAAATGGCTGAAGCGCCTTACAATGAAGAAGAGTATAAAAAGAAATTAGACATTAATGATGTTTATGGTGAAGCAGGATTCTCTACGCTAGAACGCGGCTCTATTCGACCGACTTTAGATGTAAACGGAATCTGGGGCGGTTACATTGGTGAAGGTGCTAAAACAGTTTTACCATCTAAAGCCTTTGCTAAAATATCGATGCGTTTGGTGCCAAATCAGGATTGGAAAGAGATTTCTGAACTTTTCAAAAAACATTTCGAAAGTCTAGCGCCAAAAGCTGTGACTGTAAAGGTGAACACGCATCATGGTGGTTACGCTTATGTAACGCCAATCGATAATGACGCCTACAAAGCTGCAAGTAAAGCTTACGAGAAAACCTTCGGAAAAACACCAATTCCACAACGTAGCGGTGGTAGTATTCCTATCGTTTCTCTTTTCGAAAAAGCCTTAAAAAGTAAAATTATTTTGATGGGCTTTGGGCAGGATACCGATGCCATCCATTCACCAAACGAACATTTTGGAATTTGGAATTATCTAAAAGGTATTGAAACCATTCCGTATTTCTATCAAAATTTCGCTGACTCGCAGAAATAAGTTTCGGTATTAGTCAGCTGTTTTTACAGAAGCTCTTATCGATATTTAAAACTAAACCTCACAGGTTTTAAAACCTGTGAGGTTTCTTGTTTTATAGAATTTGAATTTGAAGAAATAGATTTCTCGACTTCACTTTGTTTCGCCTTTCTGTCGGCTAGGCAAGCTCGAATTAATCGTTAGCGAAATTTACAGAAAACTGAAAGCTGTTTACTACATGATAATTATTCATTGATTTTTGTTAACTGCCTACTGAGACTGCTCACTGCCACTGAAATTAGATTTCTCGATACAATTTTAATTTCGCTTCACTTCATTAAAATCACTCGAAATGACAACATGATGGATTTTAAATCGAGTCATCGCGACCACATTGACATTAGCTTCCTAATACTCAATTCTAACTACTAACAGTGCAGCGGTCTAAATTTTCTCGATCAAATCTCCACGAACGGGTGAGTAATTTTCGATATATTTTCTGTCCACTTTTAAGCGTTTAAAATAAGATTTTAAGCCTTTTGCACTATTCATTTTTAATTCATCCTGAATATGCATATGCAAATGTGGCTCGCTAGAATTTCCTGAATTTCCGCATAAAGCCAATAGTTCCCCTTCTTCAACCTTATCGCCTTCCGCCACTTTAATCGAATGCTTTTTTAAATGTGCCAGCCATAAAAACTCGCCATCTTTCAGCTTGATTACAATGGTATTTCCGGTCACAAAATCTGGATTCATTTTTCCGGGAACATTATCATAAATTCCGTCGACCACCATCACCACTTCTCCGGCAGCAGGAGTTAAAATTTCCTTCCCAAATGCATAATATTGCTCGTTGGTGCTACCGTCGCCTTCATGTGTTTTAAGATCGTCGTTGATCTTTAAAAAATCGAAAGCGCCGGTTTGTGCAGGATGCTCTACATGATAATTATCTTCTTTCTTGTCGCCACCCCAAACCACATACCATTCACCTTCAAAAGGAAGATCGAGCATCGTATCGGCTTCAGCAAGATTGGTATCTTTTCCATAGGGCGTAAACTTAAAACCGGTAATTTCTTTATTTTCTGAAAGCGCCAGGCTAAACATAAAAGCACCAGCATCAAATTCCGTAGCATAAATCGTATATGGCGGATTAAATGTTAGAAACTCTGAATCGATAATATTTCCTGCTGAAGTCTTTAAATTGCTGAAAAACTCTTCGGTTTTATCTAAGCTAAAGGCGCCTTGCATTTCTACGGAATAACTATCGAAAATCGCTTTATATTCTCCTGAATTATATGCTGAAATTACAGATTCTTTTACCTTTTCATAATCATTTTGATTTTGCCCAAAACTTAACTGAAAACCAAGAACGAAAAATAAGAATAGTATGCTTTTATTCATTTTTTACTTCTTTTATGTAGTTATTTACCAAATCTTCCATCAAGGTTAAAGTCACCGTTCCCTGCGATAAAATTACCCTGTGAAATTCACGAATATCGAAATCTGTTTTTAAAGCTTCTTCTGCTTTTTTGCGCAGTTCTTTAATTTTAAGCTCGCCCATTTTATAGGATAGCGCCTGTCCCGGCCACGAGATATAACGATCGATCTCGGTATTAATTTCATGCAAAGAAAGTGCGGTATTTTTCGTTAAAAAATCTACCGCTTTTTCTCGACTCCAACCTTTAGCGTGCATTCCGGTATCTACCACTAACCTACAAGCTCGCCATTGCTCGTAGGTTAGCTGCCCAAATTTCTCGAACGGAGTGGTGTAAATTCCCATTTCTTCACCTAAACTTTCAGCATATAAACCCCAGCCTTCACCATAAGCCGAAAGATAAAATCCGCGGCGAAATGGCGGAATGCTATCTCCTAATTCAGCATTTAAAGAAATTTGTAAATGGTGCCCAGGTACGGCTTCGTGAAGTGCTAAAGCCGGTAATGCATATTTTGGCCTGCTTTCTAATTTATAAGTATTAATCCAAAAATATCCAGGCTCGGTTGGAGAAGATGCTCCTTTATATCTTCCTGCCGTATATTTTGGCGCGATAGCACTTGGCACTGGTGCTACGCCATAAGGTTTCCTTGGTAACACTTTAAAAAATCGAGGCAATTGTGCGTCGATCCTTTTTGTAACATCCCGACCTTCTTTTAATAATTCTTCTCCTGTTTCTGCATAAAATTGATCGTCTGTTCGTAGAAAATCGATAAATTCATCAAAGCTTCCTTCAAATTTCACTTCTTCAATAATTGCTTTCATTTCAGCATTAATTCGCGCTACTTCTTTCAGTCCAATTTCATGAACCTCATCTGCGGTAAGATCTAAAGTGGTGTAATAATGAATTCGGTTTCGATAATATTCACGACCATTTGGAATTTCAGAAACACCAATACTTTTTCGAGTTTTTGGAAAATACTCGGTTTCATAAAATTTCTTGATTCGTTTAAACTGCGGAATCACATTTTCTTCCACAGCGATTTTAGCGATTTTTAATACTGAATCTTTTTGCGCCTGCGTTAAGTTTTTTGGTAAATCCTGAAACGGACTATAATAAAAGCTTTCTGTATAATCGTCTACGATCTGGTCGTTATAAGTAGCCTCGTAGCCATCGAAAATCACCAAAGGCTGCGTGATTCCTAATTCCAATCCTTCTCGCAACAATGCTAAATTTTGATCTACATGCTGCGGAATCGCATTTAGCTTTTTTAAATACCACTTCACCTGCTCGTAATTATTCAATCGCCCAACATGATAAGGCAAACTCACATGAAATCCGGCATCTGAAAGCAGCGGATTCAAATAAGCTTTATATTGGTATTGATCTACACGTTCCTGAAGTTTAAACTTCATTAATTCGGCCGTAATCTTCTCTGTTTGCGAGAGATTAGATTTATCGATTTTGGATAAATTATCAAGGAGATTTTGGGCAAAATCGGCTTCAGATTTATAGAGTTCTTCTGTATGTAATCCTAAAGGATATTCAGCATAATCGTAAGCTTGATGTTCGCTTTCTGCTTTAAGAATACTATCCAGTTGGGCTGATGGATTTTGTGCAGAAAAAATACTCGTAAAAAATAAACAAAATGAGCAAAGAAGTGATTGTAGTTTCATTAACCAGGGTTTTACAAGGCCTAAGATAATGATTATAGGGAAATGATTCATTAGTTGACGGCTGACAGTTTACGGTTTACAGTTATCAGAGATGAACTAGCTTTTAGCTTTTAGCGATTAGCGATCAGCTTAAATTAATGTCATTCCATGCTTGATACGGACTATCATCCCTAAATATGCTTTTAGACTATCGATCGAGTCTAACTGATAAGTTAATAAAATGTCACTTCGAGTGACAAATTCCTCCATTACATTACGAAATTTGTTGTATCGAGAAGTCGATATCAGGTTGCAATTTACAGAGACATCTTAAAAATAAAATTGGACCATGAATTCAAAATTTTCCACCCAACTCTTGAATCTCATGTCTATTTTCTATATTCTAAGATCTAATTTTTAAGAGCGAAGCGGTCGAAATCAAACTGCCAACTGAGACTGTAAACTGAAACCTAATTTCCTCTCATTCGCTCTAACAAGCCTTTCATCATTTTAGAAGCATCGCCGTAATCTTTTTCAACTTCCGTAGCAATAAGTTCTCCGTCTTTGACTTCGAGTTTATAGCTAAAAACAAATCGTGAATCACTTCCTGTTGGATCGATCGTACCAAAGCGAAGATCATTAAAATAAAGGTTTCCTTCTTTTTCGGTTATCGTGTACCAGCCTTTCGAGATCTTAACCAATCTCTCGAAATTTGGATAATTTTCCAGATCTCCCAGCAAATCATAATTTTTAGGATAGCGCCTAAATTCTATGGGCTTATCATCCAAAATCGAATAAGTTCCCACTAAATAAGATTTGTCTGTCGCGACGTTAGCCGTCCAAAGAATAGTGTTAAACGGACTAGCTTTTGTTTCGATCTCGTAATAAGACAAATTTTGTTCTTCTAAGGCATTTTTAAACTCATAAAATGTATAGATCTTCAGCGGAATTGTAATGCAAAAAAGGTAAAAACAGCTTAGCTGCAGTCCCATATAATTCAGTTTTCTTCGGCCTATAGAATCTTTCGGCCTAAAAGCAGCCAATACCACAAAAAACAAAAAAGGGAGCGTATAAAAAGGATCGATCACAAAGATCGTTTTAAAAGCCAACCTTATATCTGCTGGCCAAAAAAGCTGCGTTCCCCAGGTGGTGAACATATCTAGAAGCGGATGCGTAAATAAACCCCAAAACATCAATTTAGACCAGCCTTTCCAATCCACATCTGCCTTACGTTCGATCTTAGAAATTAGCCAACCAAAAATGGGTGCGAAGATCAAAGCAAAGAAAATAGAATGTGTAAAACCACGGTGCATTTCGTTGGCGGTGATCGTATCTGTAAAATTACGAGCAATCACATCCAAATCTGGGATCGTGCCGGCAATTGCCCCGTAAAGCATGGCCTTATTACCAACTTTTCTACCTAAAACCACTTCGCCTACCGAAGCTCCTAAAACAATCTGGGTTAGTGAATCCATTTAAACTTTCTTTCTACTATTCGTCTACAATCTCCATTTTTCGCAATAAAAACGAAGCATTCATATTTTGGCAAATCCCATCTTTAAAGTGATAATCAAAATGAAGTTCATCATTAATGATTTCAGCGTCAAAATAATGGTTTTTCACCTGGGGTAATTCTGCGGTAATTTCACAAAGGCTAAGATCGTGGGTGGCGATAATTCCTGTAGAATGTGAACGTACCAGTTTTCGAACAAACTTTTTAGAACCATTGGCCTTATCGGTACTGTTTGTTCCTTTTAAAATTTCATCTAAAATTATAAAATATCGATCGTGTTGAATACGATTTACGATATATTTAAGTCGTTTTAGTTCAGAAAAGAAATAAGATTCGTCATCGTTAAGCGAATCGCTGGTTCGCATACTGGTAATTAATTTAATAGGCGTGTACTCACAATTTTCAGCACAAACCGGCAAACCAATATTGCTCATCACGATTTGCAAAGAAACCGTTCTTAAAAATGTACTTTTCCCGGCCATATTGGCCCCGGTCACGATAAAAAATTCTTTGTTGTCGATATAAAAATCATTGGCCACACGCTTTTCCGGGTGTAAAAGCGGATGCGCTAATTGGGTTGCTAATATTCCTTTTTCTTCGGAATTTATCTTCGGAAATGTATAATCTGGATGATTAAAACTGAAGTTTCCTAACGAATTATAAGCATCGGTAAGTTCGATCACTTCAAACCAGTTTTCCACCTGAAGTCCGTATTTAGCGATCCAATTTTCCAGTTTTAAGGACTGACGCAAATCCCAAAGTAAAAAGCCATTCCCAAAGATCCCGAATAACATATTATTTCGTTGATCTAAGGCATCGATGGCTTTAGAAAATTCCCTGAAGATCTGCGAAGCCTTCTTACTTTCTGTCCTAATCGCCTGCTTTTTGTCTTGCATTATTGCTGAAGAAAACGCTTCGTTTTCTAACATTCCCAGCAATTGGTGATATTGGTGAAAAGTATCCTGAATTTTAGAAACGCTTCCCGAAAGTAAATTGATCTTTTTCAGGTAAATTCCCGTGATCAAAATACCAACGATTAACCATAATATCAGCTGAAATTCACTTACAAAACCAAGCGCATATCCAACAATTACAGCAATCGATAATATCGAAAATACCGGCGAAAGCCATTTTATAAACTTCGGAACAAAACTTTTGTATTCTTTAAACCAGTTAACGATGGTGGTAGAAGATTCGGTTGTTTTCACCAAACTTGCGGTAGCGCTAAATTCCTGGCGCCATTTGGCTTTTTCGGACAATTCTTTTACCGCTTCCTGTTTCTGCGGAATATTTTCAATCTCATTTGCCAGCAGAATGCTCACCAGCTTTTTTGTTCCCTCGTAAAGTGCCGTTCTATTTAAATACTGAAAAAAGGAACCTCTTCCGAAGAGATCGATATCCTGCGCATATTCGTGATTAGGAACTTCAAATTCGTTACCATCTGGCAGATCCTGAAATCTTCGCGATTGCATGACATCAATTTCGGTTTGATTTAGTTTAATGATCGCTTTTTGCTTATCGCTTTTATATTTTAGATCGCTATGCCGCGAAACCAGAAAAATGAAAAGTGCGATCCCGCCAATGATCGAAGAAATAATTACCTGGGTATTTCCCCAGAAAAAATAAATTAGAAAACAAAGAATTAAGAAAACAAACAGGCGTAATAAGCTGGACGCCAATAATTGTTTAGAAAGTTTGTCTGCCGCTTTTTGATGAATTTCAATCTGTTTTTTGTAAAAATCGATGTGTTTTGCCATTATAATTGGTCGAATTCTCGTTGTTGTTTTTTCGTTAAGCTATTAACGATTAGATGATAAGAATGGTCTGTAAGTTCAAAAATTAATTCGGCTGGGATTTGACCATCCAGGATCATCGTATTCCATTGTTGTTTGTTCATGTGATAACCGGGAATGATCTTCCCGTCGTATTCTTCGCGAAGTGCTAAAGCTTTTACGGGCTCACATTTAAGATTTACACGAAGCGGAACAGCGTCTAAAGACACCAAAGCAAACATTTTACCCATCACTTTAAAAACTAGGGTTTCAGGATCAAAAGGTAAATGCTCGGTCACCGCTTTTTTATCCAAACAATAATTTCTGAAAGTATCTATATCCATATTGTTGATTTTCCGGCTTAATTTTTTTCGATCTTTTTCTGCTCGGTTTCATCTAAAACTAATGCCGAATAATCCAATTTCCAACCAATGGTTTGCACGATATTTTCCATAAGTAATACCGTATTTAACGCTTCTTTTCTTGCCTGTTCGAACAATGGTGATTCCGGAATTTTATCTACAATATGCTTTTTTGCGTCACGATTAATTTCGGTAAGATCTGAAGTTGTAAAAGGATTAGCCCAGCCTTCGCGCTTATCGTAATATTTGAAATCGGTTTCTATGGTAAGCAATTCCGGTTCAGGAAAATTAGTAAGAATGATCTGCTTTTTCTCGTTATCACTTTCCATCTTGATCTTACTAAGATCGAAACCTACATGCGCTTTCGCGTTAATCAAAATAATTGCCTTCTTTTTCCCAAAGATCAGGCTTATATATTTTTCCTTTAGATTTTCGTAATGATAGATTTCAGAAAAATCACCTTCTACCGTAATAAATTTGCAAACGCTTCTAATCTTTTCCATTAAAACGACAGATTGCTCTTTGGTTTTCACCTTAGAACGATCTTTGTTAAACGCTGTAAAAATAATGTACGATGCAATGGCGCCCGCCGCCAGCCCGATAAAAAGAAATTCCATAGTTTACTTTCCGATTTCTCCCAAATGGGTGAATTTAAAACCTTTTTCGTATTTGAGTCCGTATCCTAAAATACGATCAAAAGCCGAATGAGAAAACAAAATTACACCTATTAATTGTAAAACCTGAAAATGAAGATGAATCCCCACCAGCCAAAACAAGATCGCCAAACCCTGATGATGGAACAAATTGTACAAAAATGCTCCTATTTTATTATTGAAAACATAACCAATTGCACCAATATCTGGCGCCAAAAATAAACCGATAAACCACCACCAGGAAAAGTCTAAAAAATAGAAAGCGAAAATGCCCAATCCTAGTTTGGCAAGTTCTTCGAGTTTAAGTGTTGTTTTCATTGATCACTGAATTTTATATAAAATAGGTTTTGATGGCGAGGCATCATTTTCGAATGAAGCGATCTGCAAATTCAGAAAATATTCACCGTCTGGCACATGATTCGGCACATAAATAAGTTCTGAAATTGTTGCGTCAAAACGTGTATTTTTAGGATAATTCCAAAAAGCTTTATGCGCCAGCAGTTTGCCTTCGTCTTTCTCTTTATCCACGGAAGGCAAATCGATCAGCAAATGTTTTACGTTCAATTGTCTGATAAAAATCATGGCTTCTTCAGATAAATACGGCCAATTGGTATGTGAATATTTTTTGCTTCGCTTTTCGATATAATTTGGCAGTGTTCTTACCACTAAAGCTTCCGGGCAAGAATCGCCGATTTGCTCTTTTAATAATGCTGCGGAAATTACCTGATCTTCACCTTGAACTTCCGGACTTACAGAAATAAGTTTCGACTTAAAAAAGAAGTTTTTTAAAGTTTGATTTACGCTGAAAAACTCTTTGCTGATATGCCCAACACATTCGGTATGCGTGCCATGCCCATGAGGATTAAACTGAATATTATTAAAATTCACCGAAGCTCCTTCTGAAACCTTACCTACAAAATCTCCATCTTTAAAAGGCGTGATCTTAGGCGAATCTAAATACCATGCAACGGGATTTTTGTCGTCCCCGCGTAAACTCAGCGATATATCGATAGGTTTCGAAAAATCGATCGTAAAACTTTCTTCTTTATACTGAATTTGTGCAAGCATAATTTGTTTAGTTCTGGAAGGTAAAATTAGAGATTATTTATGGTTATAGTAGCCCATGCAGAGCATTGAGTGTTAGTTTTCCGCAGAAAAAATTTAAAACTCAGTTTTCAAAATAAATATTAATCCTTGTCAGTTGTTTCTCTTGTATTTTCTCTCTTATCTATTTTCTAAATTCTCAATTCTAATTCCTAACAGCGCAGCGATCTAAGCCTTAATCGATATAAAACAAATCGGCTGCAATGCCGTCACTTAAAAACGTTCCTTTTTCAGTAATATGCATTACATTATTTTCAATTTTCAAAAGCTCTTTTTGAAATAATACAACCGACTGTTCCTTTAGATATTTTACATATTTTTCACCAAATTTGGTTTCAATTTCTTTCAAATCTACACCGAAATGCGTTCGCAATCGCGTCATGATATATTCGTTATAACGATCTGTGGTGCTTAACTCTTCAATTTCGAGAGGTAGTTCCGATTTCTCGATGGCTTTTATGTAAAGCGTGTTGTTGCCGATATTCCATTTTCGGGAATTTCCATCGTAAGAATGTGCAGAAGGTCCAATTCCCAAATACGGTTTACCTAACCAATAGGCAGTGTTGTTTTGCGAAAAATAGCCCGGTTTGCCGTAATTTGAAAATTCGTAATGCTCAAAACCTTCGTTTTTCAACATCGTTCTTAAAATTTCGAAATGCTTTGCTGCAGCGGCATCATCTACCGGTTTTACTTTTCCTTTTTCGATAAATTTTTGTAAAGCTGTGTTTGGCTCGACCGTTAATGCATAGCTAGAAATATGCGGAATATCCAAATCAAGTAATATCTGGATATTCTCTTGCCAACGCTCGTTATTCATTCCAGGGACGCCATAAATTAAATCGACCGAAATATTATCGAATTTTGATATGGCCAACTTGATAGATTGTAGAGCTTCTTCAGCATTATGAGCACGGTTCATTAATTTTAGATCTTCTTCAAAAAAAGACTGCACGCCAATACTTAATCTATTAATTTTTGAATTTGCCAGCTCGTTTAATTTCTCTTCAGAAAGATCATCTGGATTCGCTTCTAAAGTAATTTCAGGATTTTCAGCAATATTGAATTCCGTATAAATCGTTTCGAAAATCGCATTCAATTCCTCTAAATTCAGCAAACTTGGTGTACCGCCACCAAAATAAATGGTTTGGATCGGTTCATCTGGCAGCTCATTTTTCCGAAGTATTAATTCCTTTTGCAATGCACTAACCAGCTCACTTTTCTTTTTCAATGAGGTCGAAAAATGAAAATCGCAGTAATTACACGCCTGCTTACAAAATGGGATATGGATGTAGATTCCATTTCCCCTCCCAGCCTCCCCAAAGGGGAGGAGCTTCGCACTCTTAAGCTTATCTAAGTCTGCCATCAGTTTTTGGGTTAAATTCCCCTTTGGGGTTAGGGGATTATTGCTTTTTGACTTTCCCCGGGTTTTGTTTAATAAACGCGTCCCAACCGGTGTAACATTTGCCGATATTCGGTTGCCCGGAATTGTAAAAGTGACAAACCGCAGCGGCGAGACCATCAGTAGAATCCAGGTTTTTGGGCAAAGATTTTAACTTCAGCATACTTTGCAACATTTTTGCAACCTGTTCCTTACTGGCATTTCCATTTCCAGTGATCGCCATTTTAATCTTTTTAGGAAGATATTCAGTAATTGGGATCTCACGTGAAAGTCCGGCAGCCATCGCCACTCCCTGCGCTCTTCCCAGCTTCAGCATCGATTGCACGTTTTTACCAAAAAAAGGCGCTTCGATCGCAATTTCATCAGGATGAAAAGTATCAATAAGCTCGATCGTACGCTCAAAGATCAATTTCAGTTTCACATAATGATCATCATACTTTTTTAGTTGAAGTTCGTTCAGCTGCAAAAACTCCATCTTCTTATTCTTCACTTTTATCAATCCAAACCCCATAATCGTGGTTCCCGGGTCGATTCCTAAAATGATCCTTTCGCTCAAATTCGTGATTTTTTGACAAGGAAATTAAAGTATTCCTCTTTTGCAAAGCTACGGAAATCTATCTTTGCGATAAATTGCCAAAGGATTTCCAAAACTTCAGTAATTCTGAAAAAATTAAACCCATTTTATGCTAATATTCGTTGTTTTGATCGCTATTTCTTACGCCGCACTAATGATCGCTTTCAAAAAAGGCTGGGGCAAATTAAAAGAGCCGCTTTACGACTACGAAACGCCTAAAAATAGCTTTTCGATTGTGATTCCGTTTAGAAATGAAGCCGAAAACCTTTCAGAATTACTCGAAAGTTTGTCTTTACTGAACTATCCTTTAGAACTTTTTGAAATTTTGCTGGTAAATGACGAATCTGAAGATGATTCTGAAAAAATTATTGCTGAATTTATCGAAAATCAACCTCAGCTTTCCCTGAAGCTTTTACAGAACAATCGAAGTTCTAATTCCCCAAAAAAAAATGCGATAAAAACAGCGGTTGAAATTGCCCAATCTGACTACATTCTTACCACCGATGCCGACTGTAAAGTGCCACAATACTGGTTGCAAAGTTTTAATACTGAAATTATAAAAAACAACCCCGCAATGATCGCTGCACCGGTGACAATCGAAGCTGAAAACCCAAAATTCAGCACCGCTTTTGAAGCGCTTGACTTTTTGAGTTTGCAAATTTCTGGTGCTGGAGCATTCGGACTTAATAAAGCTTTTATGGCCAATGGCGCTAATCTTTGTTATAAAAAGGAAGCTTTTATTAACCAAAATGGATTTGATGGAAATGATAATATCGCCAGTGGTGACGATGTATTTTTGCTGCAAAAATTTATTCAGCAAGGATTAAAAGTGAGTTTTCTTAAAGATAAGTTGGCTGTGGTAACCACAAAACCGCTGAATAATCTTAAAAAACTGGTACAGCAACGAATTCGGTGGGCATCAAAAACTCCAGCTTACAGCAGTAATTTTGCAAAACTTACCGGACTTATCGTTTTTGGAATGAATCTCGCTTTTAGTTTGAGTCTGCTTTTGGGACTATTTAAGCTGTTTCCGTTTCCTTATTTTATGATCATCTTTTTAGTGAAGTTCAATTTAGATTTTGTGTTGCTTTATAATGCCTGTCAGTTTTTTAACCAGAAATCCCTAATGCGACATTATATGATAAGCAGTGTTTTGTACCCGTTTTTTTCGATCTACGTTGCTTTTCTTTCTCTCTTTGGCGGTTACCAATGGAAAGGGAGACGTTTTTAGTAGTTAGCAGACAGCTTTTAGCTATCAGCCTTCAGCAATATAAAAGTTTTAGTTAGTGAGCAATCTCGGTGTTCTGTGAACAAAATTCAATAAACAATGATTGTCATTTCGAGTGATTTTAATGGAGTGAAGCGAAATTAAAATTGTATCGAGAAATCTAATATTTTTTGCAGTTGGCAGTCTCAGTAGGCAGTTGGCAAAATTCATTACAGATTGCGTCTAAAGAGATGGCGGAATCTCACTCAAAATTCAGTATTAAAAATTCAAAATAAGTATCCTGATTCCTCAATCTTGACTTTAGCATCTAAAATCTATTGTCAAGATTCTAGAATCTAAAAGTGTAGCGCTCTAACTTCTAACATCTATCAGCAACGCGATCTTAAATCTATTCCCTATCTTTAACCAAAACCAATCTTATGAATTTTTATATCCTAACTTATCATCTTGTAGATTCTTATTTAGAAGAACGTGGTAAATACCGCGAAGAACATTTAGGTATGGCGAAAAAAGGCCAGGAAGCTGGAGAAATTGTTATGGCGGGAGCGCTAGACAATCCTGCTGATAAAGCTATTTTTATCTTTAAATCTGAATCTGAAGAAACCGCTAAAAACTTTGCCGAAAATGACCCTTATTACAAAAACGGACTCATAAAAGAATATTCAGTTAGAAAATGGAATGTGGTGATCGGCAATTAGTAGTGAGTAGTAGTGAAATTTCAGATTGAAAATTTAAACTGCAAAAATGTTTTTTTACTGAACGCTATAATTACTCTGCTTTAATTACAATTGGCATTTTAAAAGCGGTAGAAACTGGGATTCCGCGTTTGCTGGCTGGATATATTTTAGGTAAAGAATCGATACTTTCCCTTAGCCAGTTTTCAATTTTTGGTAATTGATTGGTCACCGTGCTATCTATCGCCGAAATTGAATCGATCTCTGGTTTCCCGGTTTTAGTTACTTCAAGATAAATATAGATGGTATCGTCGATACTTTTACTAACCACCGGCTGTTGCTGTTCCAGATAAGCGTAGACGTTTTTGGCGACTGCAGTTTCAAAACAATTTCTTGCAGCAACCAATTCGGTTTCCTGCTGGCATTCTTCAAAAGCCGGGTATTCGTCGACTTCTTTCCAGTTAAGGGATTTTGATTCCTGCTCTAAAACTTCTTCAGAAGATATTTTTTTTGTCTCAAAATTACAGGATAACAGCATCAACACTAAAACCGAAAAAAAACTACCTCGAATCACACCTTTTACGTAGGTATGGCTAGTAACTTTTTGTAGCGAGAAAGGCGTTTTTTTAACCTCATCTCTACTGTTGAGTAAACTTCTTTTCATTAAATCTTCGGCTTCTGGCATCAAAAATAATCAAATTGCGCTTAACCCCAAGATTAGATGTTTTTTATACTATTTTTTCTGTTGAGAACTATCGTTGGTATCTGCTTCAGCTAAAGAATCCTTCAATTGATCTTTTTCATTTTCTTCGGAAATTTTTTCAGCAGCTAAATGTTTCTTTTCCTTAAGATCACTTATTCGGGTTTTAGTGAGATACAGCATTTCTCTGGCCAAGTAGTTAGGATCTTCGCTATAATATTTATTCCAAAACGCCTGATAATAATTAATCTTAGTATCAAAATCCTTAAAATAATTATCGCCGGCAACCGCACGCTCGTATAAAGCCCTTATATGATCTGGATTTTCATTTAAAGTTTTCTGGAAATAATCAAAAGCTTTTTTATAGTCTTCAAGATACTTATAGGTAAGCGCCAAACTAAAATATTCCCCATCTAAAGGCTGATCTTTAATCTCGATAGCCATTAATAAATGAGCTTCAGACTGCTTAAAATCTTGCGTGTTGGCGTACAATTTCCCCAACAGAAAATGAGTTGAAGAATTTCCCGGCTCGTAAGCTAAAGCCATTTTATATTGTTCTATCGCCTTATCTTTTTTACCGTCTTTATAATAGGCGTAAGCCAATTTGGTATGAATAAATTCATTTCCCTGTCCTAGTTCGATGATCTTTTCGTAATGCGGAATCGCTTCGTAAAAAACCGCCATCGCCGAATATGTTTGTGCTGTGATAGAAAGTAACGAAACGTTATTTTCGTTTTTGCCTAATCCCATCGCAGTATAGGCTAAGGCTTGCTGATAGTCGTTATTTCGAAGACTTTCTTTAGACAATTTATACAACGCATTTTGGTGAAATTGGTCATATTTATGCGTTTTTTTAAATAGCTCGAAGGCCAGACTATCTTTTGCCATTCGTTCGTTCGCCAAACCTCTGGAATAATAAAATTGTGCGTTTTCAGGATAACGCAAGCTTAGTTTTTCGTAAAGACTATCAGCTTCCTTTAATCTATTCAGGTTTAAAAGTGTTTCCCCATAATTTAAAGCCGTTATTACTCGGCTAGAATCCAAATCCAGGATCTTTTTATAGGTTTTTAAAGCCTTTTTATCTTCACTATTCGCCTTGTAATATTTAGCCAGATCTGTTAAAATTTTTACTGAAGAAGTATCTTCTTTCTCCATCAACAAAACCGCCTCGTCGTATTTCCCAACAGCATATAAGCTATCGGCAATTTTGGTGTTGGATTGTGCATAAATCGAAAGACTGATAAAGGCAAAAAGAATTGTACTAGTAAATCGCATAAATTATACTTTTAGATAAAACGGAAGCACCTGCTTTCGTTTTTCGTATTCTGAAATTAGGGTTTCTCGTAATTATTTCTAATATCAACTTGATAAGTTTGCACCGACATGCTTTTTAGCCCCAGAATCAGTACGACAAGAAGGAAGCCTCTCATTACATTTATTCACTTAAAGTAATTGGCAGCGAATAAATCACATTTACTTTTTCAGAATTATGTTCTCCCGGAATTAACTGCGGAAGGGCTTCTGCGGCCTTTACCGCTGCGGCTTCTATAACTTCACGGTTATTGCCCGCCAAAATCGCTCTGGCTCTTGCTGCTTCAACTTTTCCTGAAGAATTAATTCTAAATTGTACCACAACTCTAATAGCACTATCAAAATCACCTTTTATCCCCTCATTAAACCTGTTATTCACAAACTCATTTATTTTTTCTGAAGTACAGTTTTTTTGCTCTGCTTCAGATAGCTCTTCACAACCCTTAAAAAGCGGAACTTGATCGACTACCGCAAAAGGAAAATCTACCGGCTGATTTTCGTTATTTTCAGCAGTAATTTTTTTATCACTTTTGTTTTCTGCGGAAGTAGCGCTTGCTTCAGAAACCTTATTCTGAATCGTATTTGCTGAAACATTCGCTACAAAAACCAACATGGCGAACGTTAACGGAATGGCAAATAAATATTGAAGCTTAGCCAAAGATCGGCTTTGTTTTTTCTGTATCATTTTGATGCGTTTTTTTAATGATGAATTATTTAAAAACTGACTCGAAAATATAAGATCCTCACTACCAAAACTAGCATTAAGTAAATGCTGAAAATAGTTAGATTTTGAGGTCTTTTTTACCGACTCGGTATCGGCAAGATACTCGTGGATCATCGCAATTTTAGATTGATACACATACACCAACGGATTAAACCAAAAAATGACCTTGAAAATCTCGAAAATCAACAAATCCAGGCTATGTAATTGTTTGGCATGTACTTTTTCGTGTACCAGGATTTGATCTCGCTCTAAAGCTGAAAGTTCGCTTCCCAAAAAAATAGTTTTAAAAAAGGTAAAAGCAGCTTTAGTTTGCGGTAGCTCTATAATTCTAAATTGATCTTCAGTACTTTTAAGGTTTTGTGTAAAAAGTGACTTCAATTTAAACAATTTCAGGCTTAAAAACATTGCGCTTATCACAACACCAATCACATAAGTTACCACCCACCAGTTTATAAAAATTTGCTTCGAAATTATCGAATTTCGGCTGGCTTCTTTTGTAGTTTCAGGTGCGGTCTTATCTAAAATCTGTTGCGCCCTAAAAGCGCTTAGCCTTTCTGGTGAAACCACATCATAAAAAAGATCGAATTTCAGTAAAGGTAAAATTAGCGACAAACTAAAAGAAAGCAGTAAATACCAGCGATTATAAGCAAAAAAAGTAGTTCGTTTAAGACTAATCTCGTACACCAGCCAAAATAGGAACTGGAACACAATTACCTGAATACTGTACTGCAACATCTTTTAATCTTTAAGTAAAATACCTTGGGGCAAACCCACAAGGCATTCGTTAGGAATAAATTTTAAATGAAAACTGCCCAGAAATGGGCAGTTCCCTAGTTCTTTTTTATATTATTTGGTAGCCGGAGCTGGCGGCGGTGGCGGTGGTAAAGAACCATCTGTATTACTTGCCGCTCCAGAAGTACCTCCCCCATTCTGGAAAACAATAGGTAATGAATACACAACACCTACAGCTTCTCCATCTTGCTTTCCTGGCGTCATTTGTGGGATAGAATTTACCACTCTCTTAGCCTCTTCTTCCAATTCTGGTGCTGGACCTCTGGCTCTAATATTACGAATACTTCCGGTTTCATCGATCTTAAACTGGACAATTACTCTGGCAACGACCCCTTTTTCCAAAAGATCCTCTCCTATTTTCGTATTAAATTCTTTCTGAACGTGTTTCATAATTTTTTCTGAAGTACAATCCTTACGCTCTTCGTTGGTTTTTAATTCTTCGCAACCAGCAAAGGCAGGAACTTCTTCGATAACAGCAAACGGAACATCTGCCCCATCAGATGAAACTCCGTAACCTTGTACCTCTATTACTTTTTTATCTTCAAACCTACTAGATCCCAACATTTTATCTTCAATTTCCTGCAAACTATTTACCAATTGAAGTTTTTGATCTGAAGTTAAATTGTCCCTGCTTTCGATCTTAGAAATTAAATTTTCGATATCATTGCTTGGATCTTGCGAAGCAACCTCTCGATCATCTGAGCAGGAAACATAAACAAGCATCATCGCCAATACCGGCACCACCAGTAAAAACTTGAATTTTGCGATGGTTTTAGATTTGTTTTTTTGTAACATAATTATTCGTTTTTTGATTAAAGATTTACTAAAAAATTGATTGGTGAATGAGAGATTTTGGGTTTCAAAAGCACTGTTGAGCAACTGATTGAAATAATGTTTTTTAGAAGTTCTTTTTACCACTTCTTCATCGGCGATAAACTCGTGCAACAAGGCTATTCTATTCTGAAAAATATAAACTAACGGATTAAACCAAAAAAGTACTTTTAAGATCTCGAAAAACAATAAATCCAGGCTATGTTTTTGCGAAACATGAATAAGCTCGTGTTCTAAGATTTGCTCACGTTCTTCAGCTGAAATTTCACTTCCCAGGAAAACAGTTTTTAAAAACGTAAACGCCATTCTGGAATTAGGAATTTCAACAATTTTGAAGTCTTTTTTATCTTCAGCTTTTAACTTTAATAACTTGCCTATAACTCGCCATCTTTTTAAGAATAACATAAAGCTCATAAAACTACCCAAAGCATAGGCTACCAGCCACCAATTAACTTCTGTTGTCTTTTCGGCTACAATATGCACCGTAGGTAATTGTTCAACTTGCGGCTGGTTACCGCCTATAAATACTTCTGGTAATTTTATGGTATTATTGATTGCCGTGACGGCAGATGCAGGTACAACTTCAGACAATAGAGTAAAACTAGCAAAAGGCAGTATTAAAGACAGCACCGGGGTTAACAAAAGATACCAACGGTTTGCCGTAAAAAAGGTTTCCTTTTTAAGAAACAATTCGTACACCAGCAAAAATGCCAGCTGAAAAACGATAATCTGAATAATGTACCTTATCATAATCTTTTATTTTTAGAATCTCTTGAAAGAATTTCCAAATCAGAAAACTCTTTATTTCTGAAAATCAATGAACTTTTAGAATTATTTATCCCTTTTATTAATTTCTTTTAAAATGGCTTCTAAATCCTTAGTATCCATTTCGTTCTTTTTCATGAAAAAAGAAACCATACTTTTAAAAGACCCATTAAAGTAATTGTTAATTAGCTTCGTCATACTCTGGTCACTGTAGGTCTCTTTCGCAACTATAGGAAAGTAGATGTATCCTTTCCCCTTTTTGCGATGATCTACAAATTCTTTGTTTTCCAAAATCCTAACAATTGTAGAAACGGTATTATAAGCCGGTTTTGGCTCTGGCATCTCTTCGATAATCGTAGCGACGTTCGCTTCCTTTAATTGCCAGAGAATTTGCATGATCTCTTCTTCTGCTTTTGTTAATTGCTTCATTTTTTATTTTTTAATAGGGTCTTTAATTTCATAAATCTTGAGTATTCGAAGGTCTTTTAGTAACATTAATAGCAATTCCAAAAGACCTTGTTATACTCATTTGATGAAACTGATAGCATTGATTGATGATGCTAATATAAACTAATCATTTAGTTTAAACTAATCTGTTAGTTCAAAAAACTAAACTTTAACATTTCATGATGCTTATTGATTCCTGAAACTTCATGTAATCTATTGATTTATAAACTTTTTATAAAATTGCTCAAAATAATCATAAGGGTAAGCTTCAGCTTTGAGAATTTCTATAACTTTTGGTTTAACCAATCGACTAATCATAACACTTCATGGAAAATGCTTATCAAAAAGCGATAGCCCAAATAGAAAATGAATTCAATACTAGTAGCAAAAATGGGCTTTCAGGAGATCAGGCCAAAGATAAACTTCAAGAATACGGCCCTAATAAATTAAAGGAAAGTAAACAGAAGAGCCTTTGGGCAATACTAATCGCCCAAATTGCCAATCCAGTGATCTATTTACTTACCGCAGCAGCGGTTTTGGCTTTTGTTTTTGGTGATATTGCTGAAGGTATCGCTATTTTAGTTGTACTAGTGGCAAACACCATTATTGGTTTTTGGATGGAATATCAGGCGCAAAAATCTATGGAAGCTATTAAAGAAATGGATAAAACTGAAGCCATGGTTTTGCGTGACGGGAAGGATAAAACTATTGATGCTGAAGAAATTGTACCCGGAGACATCCTTATTGTAAAGGCAGGTGTTTTAATTCCGGCAGATGCTCGTGTTTTTGAAGCAACCGAACTTAAAGTTGACGAATCCCCATTAACTGGAGAATCTGTTCCTGTTTCTAAAAACCCTGAAGATATCGAGGGAGAAAAACAAATTGGTGATCGTAACAATATATTACACAAAGGAACTGCCGTTACCGGCGGAACCGGAAAAGCAATTGTTTTTGCTACAGGAATGGATACCGAAATGGGAAATATTTCGGCAATGGTAAACGAACAGGAAGACGATGAAACACCTCTAAATAAAAAATTACATAGTTTAACCCATAATCTTATCTGGGTTATTTTAGGAATGGCGGCTGCATTTTTCTTATTTGGGTGGATCGCCGGCAAAGATATTTATCAATTAATTCAGACTTCAATTGCCTGGGCAATTGCGGCCATACCAGAAGGGCTTCCTATTGTAGCAAGTATCGCTTTAGCCAGAGGAATGTATCGACTTTCCAAAAAGAATGTATTGGTTAAAAAACTGGCAGCGGTAGAAACTCTAGGTGAAACTACCGTCATTTTTACCGACAAAACAGGAACGCTTACTAAAAACGAACTTACTGTTAAAGGTTTTCTATATCCTAAATCGGATTATAAAAAAGTCGACTGGAACAACAGTGAAAAACCGGTTATTAAAGGGATCGAAAAATCAGATAGCCAACAAAACTTTAAGCAACTATTTAAAATTTCGGTTTTAGCAAATGATGCCAATCTTAAGGATAATGACGATGAAAACGATGCCCAGGGTGATCCTTTAGAAATCGCTTTATTAAGTTTTACTAAACATTTTGATAAAGGTTTTTATACTGAAAATAAGGATTTAGAACGAGAAGGTCACATTCCATTTGATTCAGACATCATGCTAATGGGAGCGGTGTATAATCAGGAAAATGGCCATTATATTGCCGGAAAAGGATCTACAGATGCCATTTTAGAACGCTGTGATACTATTTTGATCGATGGGGCAATTGAAGATTTTAGTGATTCAGAAAAAGAGAAATGGAAAAAAAGTAATAATGAATTAGCCGAAGATGGATTGCGGGTATTAGCTTTTGCTTACAAAGAGGTTGATAATTTCTCTAATAATGAAGAAAATAATTTTCTCCAAGGATTAACCTTTGCCGGTTTAATTGCCTTTATCGATCCACCAAGAAAAGAAGTCGCAGATGCTATTGAAACTTGCCGTAACGCAGGTATAAAAGTGGTTATGGTTACGGGAGACCACCCCGGCACGTCTAAGAATGTTGGAAAAACAGTAAAAATTTTCGATGACGAAAAAGATTATGATTCGGTTGTACTTCATGGAAAAAACTTAAATAAAGACCTGGAAGAAGACAATAATGAAAAGCTGGTTAACACGCCTATTTTCTCTAGAGTAGACCCAGAACAAAAATTAAGCTTAATCTCACATTACCAGGATCAGGGAGAAATTGTTGGGATGACAGGTGATGGTGTAAACGATGCTCCTGCCCTTAAAAAAGCAGATATTGGTATCGCTATGGGAAAACGTGGTACGCAGGTAGCCCAGGAAGTTTCAGATGTGGTATTACAGGACGATCAATTCCAGTCGATCGTAAAAGCCATAGAGCAAGGCCGTATTATCTTCGGAAATATTCGCCGTTTTGTTCTTTATCAGCTTTCCTATCACTTTGCTGAAATCATCATCATCGCGCTAATGAGTTTCACCTTATTTATTTTACCAATTTTACCGCTTCAGCTTTTATTCCTGAATTTACTTTCAGATGTCTTCCCTGCTTTAGCGCTAGGTATTGGCGAGGGGAATCCACATATTATGAAAGATCCGCCAAAGGATCCCAAAGAACCAATTATTACCAGGAAAAACTGGTGGCAAATTGGAATTTATGGTTTTATTATTGCTGCTTCTGTAAGTGGAGCTTATCTATATGCTCATTTTGTTTGGGAGACTTCCGAAGAAATTAATAATAATATTGCCTTTTTCAGTCTGGCTTTTGCTCAGTTTCTACATGTATTTAATATGCGAGAAGGCGATGAACCTCTGTTGAATAATCAAGTTACCAAGAACAAATATGTGTGGATGGCGCTTGCATTTTGCATAGCGGGAACTCTCGCGGGATATTTTATACCAGCATTAAAAGAGATTTTTCAGTTTCAGGATCTAGATATCAGGACTTGGATTCTAATTGTCATTGCCGGTGTATTACCTTCAGTAATCATTCAATTCATAAAACTGGTAAAAAAAGATTTCTAAGTGAAATTGATTTCACCCTTATTTAAATTCAACTTTAATAGAAAACTAACATAAATAGCTTCTAAAAGTTCTATCTTGAAACGACAAATTTTAGCATCACAATAATTAACTATGAAAACTTTACAAGACCCGAAGCAATTAGATTCGGCGATAGAAAACCTTGAAGAATTACAATCGAAATTCAGCAAAAACAAACCGCTTATTTTTTTAGACTTTGATGGCACCCTGGCTCCAATCGTAGAGAATCACGAAGATGCCGGCATGGACGATGAAACTCGAAAGATTGTAAAGAAACTCTCGCAAAAATATGCTATTGCTGTGGTAAGTGGTCGCGGTTTAAGTGATGTTAGGGAAAAAGTTGGGCTTACAGATATTTATTATGCCGGTAGCCATGGTTTTGAAATTGCCGGACCTAATAATTTTGAAAAAGACAATGAAGAAGCTGAAAAAATGCTTCCAGTTTTTAACGAAATTGAGGAAATACTTCAGCAAAAACTAAAAGTAATTGAAGGCGTAAGGTTTGAGCGTAAAAAGTTTACGCTGGCCATTCATTATCGCCAGGTGGCTGAAGAAAAGATTTCAGAATTTCACGAAATCATAGAAAATGAAGTCGAAAACTATCCAAAATTACATAAAGGAGACGGTAAAAAAGTAGTTGAAATAAAACCGAATATCGACTGGCATAAAGGAAAAGCTGTTAATTTTCTTCGGAAGGAATTGAGCGAGGAAGAAAATCCATTTTCAATTTATTTGGGAGATGATACTACAGATGAAGATGCCTTTAGAGAAATGGAAAACGGAATTGGAATCCTGGTTGGGGAACACGCCGATGATTCGTATGCCGATTATCGTGTAGAAAATATTGAAGAAGTAAAGGAATTTTTAAAAGAATTGTTATAAATTTTATGGAAACCTGGAAGGTTATTTACAACAGATATGAAGCAGAAAAAGAAAAACTTAGAGAAGCACTTTGTGTTTTAGGAAATGGTTATTTTGCCACTCGCGGTGCTTTTGAATGTTGTAATGCAGATGAAATTCATTATCCCGGTACTTATCTTGCCGGTGGTTACAACCGGCTTACCACCCAAGTCGCAGGTAAAGAAATCGAAAATGAAGATCTGGTAAACTTCCCAAACTGGCTTCCACTAAAATTTAAAATTGAAGATGGCGACTGGATTACGCCAGAGAATATTAAAATTGAAAGTTATAAAGCTGAAGTTCATTTAAAAAACGGTGTTTTAAAACGTAAGTTAAGATTTACCGATTCAAAAAATCGTAAAACCGAATGGCGAAGCGAACGCATTGTTTCTATGACGCACAAACATAGAGCTGCCATAAAATGGGAACTTAATGCTCTTAACTGGGAAGGTAACATTCAAATTCAGTCGGCTTTAGATGCTACGGTAATAAATTCGGGAGTGGAGCGATATGGCGAACTGAACAATAAACACCTTGAAACCCTGGATAAAGGTATTACCCCCAATAACAATATATTTATTAAAGTAATTACAAATCAATCGCGTGTGGTAATGGCACAGGCGGCACGTACTTATTTTTATTCAAACAACAAAAAAATAAACCCTGAAATACATAATATTGAAGAGAACGAATTTATAGCTCAAAATTTCCATTTAAAACTTCAAAAAAATATTCCCCTTCAGGTAGAAAAACACGTAAGTCTTTTTACTTCTAAAGACGAAGCAATTTCAGAACCATTACTGGAAGCTAAGGAGGAATTGGAAAAAATGAACACCTTTGCCGAACTTGCCAAAGACCAAATAAATTCCTGGGAAGCGTTATGGGATCAAAATGACATTGAAATTACTTCAGAAAATATCGAAGATCAACTGGTATTAAGGTTTCATGTGTTTCATATCCTGCAAACCTATTCAGCAAACTCGGTTAGCATGGATACGGGAATCCCGGCCCGTGGCTGGCACGGTGAGGCCTATCGTGGTCATATTTTTTGGGACGAGATGTTTACATTCCCACTATTCAATATAAGTTCTCCTGAAATTTCCCGTAGTCTTCTTCTCTATCGCTATCGACGCTTACCTGCTGCTCGCCTGGCCGCAAAAAAAGCGGGATTTAAAGGAGCTATGTTTCCCTGGCAAAGCGGAAGCAACGGCCGGGAAGAAAATCAAGTTATTCACCTAAATCCTGAATCTGGCCAATGGAACCCCGATAACACCTATTTGCAACGTCATGTAAATGCTGCGATTTCGTACAATGTCTGGACTTATTTTGAAACTACCGGAGATCTAGAATTCTTGTCTTTTCATGGAGCTGAAATGATGCTTGAAATTGCTCATTTTTGGAGTAAAAAATGTCATTTTTCCGAAGAAAAAAATCGTTACGAAATTCATCAAATTGTAGGCCCAGATGAATATCATACGCAATATCCAGATTGTGAAGATTTGGGGCTAAAAAATAATGCTTATACCAATATTATGGCGGTATGGAGCCTAGATCATGCTTTACAAGCTTTAGAAAAATTAGATGATCTAAGAGTAAAACACCTGTTGTCGCAACTTGATATTTCTACGGAAGAATTAGAACGCTGGAAAAACATTACCCAAAAAATGTATGTCCCATTTATTGAAAATAGCGGAGTGATCGAACAATTTGAAGGTTTCGATAAGCTAGAGGATTTGGATTGGGGGAAATACCAACAAAAACATGGCGAAAACATGCGTTTAGACCGCATTTTAGGCGCTGAGGGAGATCAAGTTAATAAATACAAAGCGGTAAAACAGGCCGATGTTTTAATGCTATTCTATTTATTTTCTGCCGAGCAGATTAAAGATCTACTCCATAAGCTTGGATATGACTTTGATCCCAAAAAACATATTCCTGAGAATATAGAGTATTACCGCAAGATCACATCACACGGCTCAACTCTTAGCCAGCTAGTGCATAGTTGGGTTTATGCCCGCCAGGATCGTAGTAAAAGCTGGCATAACTTTAAAAAAGCATTAATGAGCGACATTAAAGATGTGCAGGGCGGCACAACGCCGGAGGGAATTCATCTGGGAGCTATGGCAGGAACTATAAATTTGATTCAGGAATGTTATACGGGGATGGATTTTAGAAAAGACGCACTTTATTTTCAACCAAAGTTACCCGACGATTTAAAAAATATTAAATTTAGACTTCGCTATTTACAACATTGGATAGAACTGGAATTGGATTCTGATTGTCTACGACTTAAAAATAATGGGAACTGGCATAAAGAAATTCGAATTTTTGTAAGAACGAAAAAGTTTATTTTTAAGCCATTTGAAGAGAAAACCATTCTCTACAACAATTTATAAACCTACTAGCCCTATTTTAAATTTATGACAATACTCCTTATTAGCCTCGCGGTTATTTGTTTAGTAATTGGAATTATTGGCAGCGTATTGCCTGTTTTACCTGGCGTGCCTATAAGCTGGCTGGGATTATTGTTTTTTTATATTATCCCGGGTATCGAAATTGATTATTGGTTTTTAGGAATTACACTTGTTGTTGCTATTGCGATCTATGCCTTGCAAATAGCGATTCCCGCCATGGGAACTAAAAAATACGGTGGCAGTAAAGCAGGAATGATTGGCACTACCATTGGTTTGATCGTAGGGATTTTTGCGCCTATTCCTTTTGCTATCCTAATTGGCCCTTTTATAGGTGCTTTTATTGGAGAGATCGTAAACAAATCTGATTCTAAAACAGCGTTGCGTGCAGCTTATGGTAGTTTTATAGGATTTTTGGCATCCACTTTTATGGAATTTATGGTAGCGCTTATTTTCTTTATCCTATTCTTATATAAAGGATGGAGTTATCGTGATTTTCTTTTCAGCTATTAGTCTAGATATATCGCGGGATGGAAACATTGAATTTACTCCCGGTTTTTTCTTCAGAATTTATATCCATTTGCCCACCCATCTCGAGTACTAAGTGTCTAACCAATTTTAATCCCAGACCATAAGATTGCTCTCCTACAAGTCCTTCTTTTGCCTGCATACTTGCTTTCATAATATCATCTATAGCTTCTTGCTTAAGAAAAGTTGTTTTATCTTCTACCGCTACACTTAATTTAGCCATATCTGAAGATCCGCTATTCTTTAATCCTATGAACACTTTAACTTCTGAACCTTCGGCTGCATAATTGATCGCATTAGAGACTAGATTTCCAGAAATTTGAGTGATCTTTTGTCTTGAAAATTTTAGTTGTTGATTTCCCGGTAATAATTCGATATTTAAGTCTATGTTTTTAGACGTTGCCAGGCCGCCATACAGTGCCAGTAATTTAGTTTTTAATTCACTTATCGTAATGCTTGCTTTTGCGTATTCCAGAAATTCGGTATTATTTTTCTCCAAAATATCACTTATAATATCCAAAAGCTCTGTACTACTTTGACCTGAAAGATGAAGATATTGTTTTAATACTGAAACATCCTCTTCGTCCTCGGCCAATTTACTTAAACCAAGAACACCACTCACCGGCCCTCGAAGATCATAACCCAATTCTCGTTGTGCTGCGTGCATATCATGAAAACGGCGATTTACTTCAGCCATTTTCTTCATTCCTTCCAGTTTTTCAACGATTTCAGCTCCGATCAGTTTTAAAGCTTTTTGCTGATCCTTGTCCAAACTATGCCCAACCTCATCGATTATACAAAGCGCTCCAATTGCATTCCCTTCTGAAGTTCTTAAAGGCACTCCAAAGTAGTAACCGTATTTATCGTCTAGCGGGACATTGAATTTATCGTTATCCCTAAAATTTTCAACTTCTAAAGAGTCTTTTTCACCAATAGTATATTGACAAACTGAATTTTCTCGACGCATTACAACGGGATCCATTCCGTTTGCCGCAATAGACCATTGCCAGTAAGAATCTAAAATATTCACTAAAGAAAGTTCGGCTCCGGTGATACTGGAGGCAAGTTCCGTTAAATTTTTAAACATTTCCTGTAAGCTCTGGTAGTCCAGATCTAGTTGAGAAACTTCGAGAATTCTTTTAAACTCGGCTTCAGAAGAATCATTAGGTGCATTCATACATTTGGTCGAAAATCATAGTAAAATACGTATTTTCAATCAGATAGGCAACTTTTATATTTTCAGAAGAAATCATTCAATTGATCACAAAAGAGAGGAGAAAAAATACGTCAAAATTTCAAAATTGGACAAAATGAAAGTTTATGTTAATTCAGCAAAATTAAGCTAAGTCCATTATTAACAAAGGTTTATACGCTCATATTTAAAAACACAGATCCTATTCTATAATTTTACAACTAAAACCAAAAAGACTTTTATTATGAAAAAGAATGTAATTAAATTATCTGTTTTAGCTATTGGGCTTTCAGGTATGATAAGCCTATCGTCTTGTAAGAATACAGAATCTGATAAAGATGCACCATTGGCCGATAATAATGATATGGAAGTAGAGCAGGATGAAAATACTGATAATTCTTATCCATCAAATCCTACCGCAGAATATCTTGCTTATGTAGATCGATCTACCGTAGAGCCTGGGGAAAATCTTTACACAAAAGAGGCTATAAATAAATTAGCTGCTGCTGTTGAAGATAAATCACAAGATCTAAAGGCGACCCCAAATGATAGCTTAACTGCAATAGTTCCTGAAATGAGCGATAATGCTGAAGCTGACACTACGATCACTACAGAAAATCTTTATTCTAAAGGACATGTAATTGTAGGCGTATTGGAAAACCTTCAAAAGCAAAATTTCCCAAATTTATCTGATGATGTTGAAGAGTTAAAAGAGAGTTGGAATAAGCTGGAAGAAGCTAAAAAAACTGATTACAGTGAAATGGCCGTAAATTCATTTTTCAATAAAGCAGCAGATCTACTGGAAGAAATGGACTCTAACACGCCAGACGGAACAATGTCTGCTAGTTATACCGGCGATTCTACTCAGTATAGTACAAAAGGTGACACCATAAAGGTAGAGGATCAATAAAATTGAGCTTAAAAATAATCAATATCAGGTCGTCTTTTGGCGACCTTTTTTATTGGGCCAAACTTAGCAACCAATCCAAAATATAGGGAGCTAACAAAGCGGTAATAATTCCGTTAAAACACATAGCCAAACCGCTATAAGTTCCTGCGGAAGCACTAATTTCAAAAGCTCTGGCAGTGCCAATCCCATGTGCTGAAGTTCCTAATGCCGTGCCAACGGCCTTTTTATTTTTAACACCCATTTTCTTAAGTACGATCGGTCCAAAAGCATTCCCCAAGATTCCGGTGATGATCACAATCCCAGCAGTGATTTCTGGAATACCTTCAGTAATCTTAGTAATTTCTATGGCAATTGGCGTTGTCACCGATTTTGCAGCTAAGGACCGACTAATAATTTCAGGAGCATTAAAAAGCACCAGAATTATTATTACTGAAATTATACCTACAATCCCACCAATGATTACAGAAATAAGAAAAACCTTCAGATCACGTTTTACTTCCTCTAGTTTTTCATATAAAAACACACCCAAAGCCACGACAGATGGACCTAGAAAAAAACTGATGTATTTTGCGCCGTTATTATAAGTTTCAAAATCAACATTGAAAATAAGTAAAACAGCAACTATTAAAATTACTGAAACCAAAACCCGATTAAAAATAACGAGATCGAATTTCTCCTTTAATTTTCCTGAAAGAAAATAGGCAAATAAAGTGAGCGTTACGCCAAAAATAGGAAGCGCTAAAAATGCTTTCATTTTTTATCTAATTTCTGATAAATAGCTCCGGTGGCATAAAGTGACAACAAAGTACTTAAAATCACAGCTACCGAAACCGGAATCCAATATGCTGCAATAATATTTGCATAGACCATTAAACCTACACCGTAGGGTATAAAGAAAACAACCAGATATTTCACCAAAAAATCTGAGGCCGGTTTTACATCTTCAAGTTTTATCATTTTAAAAAATAATGCCAGGAAGATAAGTAGCATCCCAATGATATTTCCTGCAATGGGAATATTAAAAAAATAATGAATCAATTCACCTAAAAAAAGAAAGCAAAAAATGTAGATTAAGGATTTAATCATTTTTCGTAAAGATTGTCTACATCGGCATGATGCAATTCTACAAGAAAATCGGCAATTTTAGAACTTACCGCTTCTACGAAGTTTTTTCCTTTTTCGGCTGTTGCCTTTTTAGGATTCCCTACTCCGGTATCTTTCGTAACTTTTGTCCATTGTCGCTGGCTAGTGACCCAACCTTCTTTTAGCCCTTTAATTTTATAGTTCTTAGTAGCACCATCACCAGCTTCTTCCAGTGGTAAAACAAGATCTGGAGCCAAATGCATTACCACAGCTGTTTCTAATTCGCCAGCGTGATCACCGGGATCATCAAAAAAAGGAGTCGCATCCAAAACCTGAAACCAATTTAACGAACAGGTAAAAATATCTGGAAACTCTAAACTTAGTTCCCGTATCATCTGTTTAAAATTATTACCTCCATGAGAATTAAAAATAACCAGCTTTCGTATTCCGCAATTATTTAAAACCTGCGCCACATCTTTTAATATGGCATATTGTGTAGAAGGATTCAAATTCATGCAAAATGGAATATCCATCTGCCCTGTATTCACTCCGAATGGAATTGTAGGTAGCAACAAAACTTTAGCGCCATTATCCCAGGCTTTTCTACAGGTTTCTTTGGCCACACCTTCTGCTTCAATATTATCTGTTGCGTATGGCAAATGATAATTGTGTGCTTCAGTAGCGCCCCAGGGTAAAATAGCTATTTCGTAATGTTCATCTTTTACATTTTTCCAGTTCGTTTCAGCAAGGATATAGGGTTTCATGATTTTATTGACTTCTAATTAAATATGAATTTACGATATATATTTTCAAATAAATAATTAGAAAAGAAGGATTTTTTTATATAATACTTAAGTTTACAAACTGTAAAGGCAATTACAAAACAAAGCATGTTCGATTTTATAATTATTGGAGCAGCCCAGGCTGGTCTTGCAATGGCGTATTACCTAAAAGAAGCCGGTTATCATTTTCTTGTTCTTGATAAAGAAGATGAGATTGGTGCTTCCTGGCTTAATCGTTGGGATTCCCTAAAATTATTTACTCCAACAGAATTTAATCATTTACCCGGTATGGATTTTCCTGCCAAAAAAGGTCATTATCCTTCTAAAACCGAAGTTGCCAATTACTTTAAAGTTTATACTAAAAAGTTCGAATTTCCGCTACAGTTAAATACGCTGGTAACTTCAGTAAAAAAAGAGAAATCCTGCTTTTTTATTGAAACTGAAAATCAGCATTTCCAGGCGAAAAATGTGATTGTAGCTACAGGGCCTTTTCATATTCCTTACACTCCCCCTTTTTACAAAAAAATAAGCTCTGAAATCTTCCAAATTCATAGTAATTACTATAAAAGTCCGGCGCAATTAAAAGAAGGAAACACACTTGTTGTTGGTGCTGGGGATTCTGGATTTCAAATTCTCGATGAAATTTCAGCATCAGGGCAAAAAACCTATTTTTCAGGAGCTACAGATGTAAAAGTACTTCCGCAGGAATTTTTAGGAAAAACGTTGTGGTGGTGGTTTACTAAAACAGGATTTTTAAGCTTCAACAAAGATTCCTGGATTGGTAAAAGAATTAGTAAAAGTAGGCAGCCTATTATTGGAACCGATGTAAAAGAAATCTTATCGCGAAAAAATGTTGAAGCTGTTGGTAAAACTATCGATGCTGAAGACAATATTATTTCTACTGAAAAAAAAGACATTACCGATATCGCTAATATCGTTTGGGCTACCGGCTACCGACCTAATTTTAACTGGATTGAAGGTTTAGAACTCACAAAAGACGGTTATCCAAAGCATAAACGCGGAGTAAGCAATACCAAAGGGCTATATTTTATAGGCCTCCCTTGGCTACATACTCGTGGATCTGCAACTTTGGGAGGCATAAAAAATGATGCGAAATATTTATCTGATTTTATCGAAAATCAAGCTTCGTGACGCTTGTAATTTTCGGTTGGTAATACCAAAAATGGAATTTTTACATTGTAAGCAACTTCGTGAACTAAAGAGCTAAACAGCAGCTTTTCGATAAATGTGTGCTTGTTTTTAACCATCACCAGCATTTCCACAGGATTTTGTTTTTGATATTCCTGTAACGCATCCATCACGCTATCTCGATTTATACGGCCAAAAATATAGCCGTAATCATCAAAATATTTTTGAAGTGCTTCTTTAGATCTTTCCTGACTTTCATCCAGGTCTTTACCAAAACTAACATTTAGAATATGGATCTTCGCTTCAAACTGCTCAACGATATTTTTTAAGAACCATAAATCGTATTCAGAAAAGTCTAATTTAAGATCATTTGGAAACAAGATATTTTTCGGTTCTTTATAAGTCGCTCCCGCCGGAATTGCCAGCAAAGGACATTTAGCTACTTTAATGGCATGTACGGTGTTTGTTCCAAAAATAAGTTCGCTGCCTCCCTGTGCACCTTCGGTTCCCATTATAATTAAATCTATAGACTGTTCAGATACACGATCTTTAATTTCTTCGTGCAACATTTTAAAAGTAGAAACCAATTCAAATTCATGATATTTATTTGGAAACTCCTCTTCGATCTTCTTTAAAAATCGAGATAAATTTTTGATCGAGTTCTCTTTATAAACTCCATATAAACTACTGTAAATTATAAAATCGGCATTGTAGAGCGTATTTAGCAGAATAAACTTGGTTCTAGAATTTTTAAATAATTGCAGTGCATACTTAATCGCATTATAAGAATTATCTGAAAAATCGGTTGGCAAAAGCACAGTTCTCATGACTAATAATTTTATGTCTAATTTACGAATATTGGTTCTACCTAACTATGATTTTGATCATATAAACAAGCCTTTGGAGGACTAAAAAAACTTCAAATCTGAGTATAAAATATTTATAATTAACAGGGTATTGGCAACATGCCTTAGATTAATAATTAACTTTTGCATTAAATCGACCTCATTTTAATGGAAAGAGAAGCAATAGATACTAAGAATAATCATAATCCTTTTAAACTCTCACCAAAGGGCTGGTGGGAAGTCTTGAAACAGGTAAAAAACGAAATTTCTGCAGATAAGGTAAGCATTGTATCGGCAGGTGTTGCTTTTTATGCTTTTTTAGCCACCTTCCCGGCAATTATGGCGTTGATCTCTTTGTATGGATTAACCACAAATCCGCAGGAAATTCAGCGGCAAATAAATGAGCTTTCGGCTATGATGCCTAAACAAGCCTTTGAAATTTTACAGCAACGAATTGATGTTTTTCTAGAAACACATGGCGACAAACTTGGTTGGGGAACTTTATTTGGAATCCTGTTTAGTATTTGGAGCGCAAACAAAGGAACTAACGGCCTATTAACCGGAGTGGATATCGCTTACGACACAAAAGAAGATCATAATATTTTTAAGCAATACTTAATGGCTTCAATATTTACTATTGGTGGACTTGCCATGCTAATCTTAAGTATGATCTTAATTGTAGGATTCCCTGCATTAGTTCACAAAATTGGATTACCAACTTATATTGAAGATTTGATTAGCTGGTCACGCTGGTTATTATTAGCCTTTTTAGTGAGCATTTTTTTATGTTTGGTTTACAAGTTTGCTCCTGCTCGTGAGAAACCTAAAACAAGATGGGTTATTCCCGGTGCTTTATTTTCAACATTTGTCTGGTTGGCCGCGTCTTACGGATTTTCTTTTTATGTGAGTAACTTCGGAAATTATGGCGAAGTTTATGGCTCAATTTCGGCAGTTGTGGTGTTATTGCTTTGGCTTTACATCACTTGCTTCATTATCTTATTAGGAGCTGAGATTAATACTGAAATCGTTGATCATTTAATAGAAACGGAATTGAAAAACGAGAATAACTCAGCAAAAACATCAAAATAAAATACATTTAAAAATAAATTTATTAAAATACAAAACTTAAAAATAATAATTTATTAAATTACAAGGTATTCTTTCCTAATTTGATGATTATGAATAATGATGCTTTTAAAGAGACGAATATCGAATATTGTGTAGCCAATTTTGTGTTTGCCAATTATTTAACCTACCAAAAGAACAAACAAGGAAAATTGTTTAGTGACAAAAAGCTGGATTGTAAAAATTTTAAAGCAAAGTTCCTAAAATTAAAAAAGTCTAAAGTGCCAAAACATTCAATTTCGGCAAGCCCTATCATTTTCACCTGCGGATTTAAAATGATAAAAAACACTTCATACATTCTAAATTAAATTATAATAATTTTCATGTTCAACATTATCGCTTTACCTTTAAACAAAAGTTGAATTATGAAAATTGCTGAAAAATTTAATCTATCTGAGAGACAGGTAGATCGCGTTATTGCCATGGCCTGGGAAGATCGCACTACTTTTGAAGCTATCGAATATCAATTTGGGCTTACTGAAAAAGATGTGATCAAATTCATGCAGGAACAAATGCATCCCAGGAACTGGAGAAAATGGCGTGCAAGAGTTCAGGGCAGAAAGACAAAGCATCAAAAGCTAAGAAACTTTGAGTCTGGTAGATTTAAAAGTAGCCGCCAACGACAGATCACGGGAAACAGAATTTCGAAAAAGAAATATTAATCGCCATGGCACCTGAAAAAGAATATAATTTAACGTCGTTGGATATTTATCTTAGCGGCAACAGTAAACCCTTAGATAACTTGAGAAGCTTACAGCTGCACCCGCTTTGCAGCATGGATATTTTTGCCGATTATTCAGATAAACTAAGAGAGAATGCAAGGCGGCAAACCGAATTGAAATCTCTAACAGTCTTTGCTAAAAAATATAATTGGGAGACACCGCTAAATTTTATGTTGCATCAGGATTATGAAGCTTTAATTCTAACTAAAAGAGATCAAACGATCTTATGGACCAATAAAGGTTTCAGCCATATGACAGGTTACCCGGCAAACTATGCCAAAGGTAAAAAGCCAAAATTTTTGCAAGGCGAAAACACTTCCGTAGTAAGAAAAAGGAAGATTAAAGATCAGGTAATTGCTGAAGGTAATATTTCTGAAATTTTAGCAAACTATCGTAAAAATGGAGAGGAATATTTATGTAAGATCGATATTTACCCAATTAAAAATAAAGCCGAACAGGTGACTCATTTTTTAGCTCTGGAAAAAGAAGTTTATGACTATTGAAGAAAGAATCGAAAAGTCTACCACCAGCCTTTTTAAAGCTGTTTTCCCTAATACTACAAATCATTACGACACCCTTTTTGGTGGCACGGCCATGCAAATGATGGACGAAGTTGCTTTTATTACCGCCACAAGATTTAGCCGGCAACGTATGGTAACCGTTAGTAGCGATCGTATCGATTTTAAAAAGCCAATCCCGGCTGGGACTTTTGTAGAATTGATTGGAAAAGTAACTAAAGTTGGAAATTCTAGTTTAAAAGTTAGTGTAGAAATTTTTATTGAAGAAATGTACTCTAATCATCGTGAACAGGCGGTACAAGGTGAATTTACTTTTGTGGCGATCGATGATGAAAAAAAACCAGTAAACCTTAAAATCTAGAAAAAGAAAAAGCCATGAAAGATCATGGCTTTAGTTTTGGGCAAAAAAGGATTACTATTCTGTATAAAAATAAACAGCTGAAGCTCCAGATAAACTATTATTAATTTGTGGAGATCTATTTCCACTAGACGTACTGGCTTCAGAAAATGCAAGAACTCTACCTCCTCCATTTGCTAGTTCAGCAATAAATACAGCGTCATAATTAGCGTCGTATACAACATTCACAGGATTCCCCAGGTTAGTATTACCACCCTCTACACGCATTTGATCACTAACAGAGATCATGCCGCCATCCATAGTTGCATTAAATTTACTATCAAAATTCGTGATTACGTGAAAAGCGCCATCAGCATCAGATCCTGCATCTCCAATATCGGTCATCACCATAGTTCCTCCATCATAATCTAAACCATGTGTTCTAACGATACCCTCTACTTCTACAGTTTTAGATGCTGAAGCTTCCATATCTGTCATATAATTTGAAGAAAAATTGGTAAAAACAGCCAACATATTGGTCGTGTCTACCACAGCATAAAGATCATTCCCTACAAACTCTATTCCCCAAACTTTAAAATCTACTGTTACTATATTTCTTAGTTCAAAACCAGAAGAAGTTTTGGTATAAACAAAGAATCTACCATCTGGAGTAGTATCATCGCCATCGACATCTGCATTATCTGCAACTACATATATATTTCCGTTCACTGCAACATCACGCGGACTTTCAAGATCTGAAGAACTAGAAAGATCAAGATCGATATCAAGATCTATCCCGGTTTGTAAACCGCCAATACCCGCATAACTTTCTAAACTTGTCGAAGAACGAGAAACTATGGTAAACGAATCATCCCCACCGTCGTAATAAATCCCTTCAGCATCATCAGAAGAAGTTTCATAACTGGTGGTTTCTCCATTATTAATATCATAACGTGTCACACTTCCATCGTGACTTGTTGCATAAAGATGTGCTGTACCAGATGGCATTACCGGATTTCTATCCATATTATCATCATCACTGCAGGAAACAATCATAGCTCCTGCTGCCAACATAAAAAATGGTCTAATAAACTTTTTCATATTAATTGAGGTTTTTGTTGTGTAAATATTTACGCAAAAATGCCTCAAATAGTTTCCGTATAATTCTTAAGGAAATGTTATAAAGAGTATATACCTCTGATTAATAGTGATTTAAAAATTAAATCAATTCTACTTTTAACTTTGATTTATAAAAACATTAAGAGTGCTTTACCTGAGATTCGAATAAAAAATTGCGTCATTCATACTGGAAAAAGGAAGTTTAAATCGATGTTAATGAATTGGAGGATTATATGATAGTAAAAGACAAAGTCGCTTTAATTACTGGAGCAAGTAGTGGTATAGGAAAAGCAATCGCAAAAAAATTATCAGAAGAACAATGCAAAATAATTCTGGCAAGTAGAAATGTAGAAAAGCTGAAGGAAATCCAACAAGAACTAAAATCTGAAAGCATCGTGATCGAAATGGATGTTAGCCAGACCGAAAGTGTTGCCAAAGGTTTTAAAAAAGCGATTGCCAAATTTAATACCATCGATATTCTGGTGAATTCTGCCGGAGTTATGCCTTTAACTTATTTAAAAAATCGTCATTTAGACGAATGGCTTCAAACCATCGAAGTAAATGTAAAAGGAACTTTGCGTTGTATACATGGCGCACTTCCTTATATGAAGAAAAATGAAGGTGGTCATATAATCAATATTTCTTCTGTAGATGGGAAAGAAGTTTATAAAGGCGGGGCAATTTATGGTGCATCGAAATCGGCTATTATCACACTTTCTAAAGCTATGCGAATGGAACTTTCTCCGGAATATAATATTCGCGTTACCTGTATAGAACCGGGGACGGTAGATACTAGCTTAAGAAATAACATTACAGACGAAGAATTATTAAATGATAAAGATTACGACGATGAATCTGAACCAAAATTAGAAGCTAACAATATTGCAGATGCCGTTCTTTACGCGCTCTCCCAACCCGATAGTGTAAACGTGAACGAACTGCTTATAAAACCCACTGGAAAATCTTAAAAATTAATTCTGAAACCTATAAAACTGGTACAGAACTCAAATATTAACTAAAACGAAAACTATAATTCTATGAAAAATCAATTAAAAAAAACCGGAAAATGGGCTGTAGGATATCTTGCCGCTAAAGCAGGGAAAAAAGTCGTTGCAAAAAGTGGCGCTGTAGGACTTGGAATTGGTGCTGCTGCCGGTCTTGGCTATCTGGGGTATAAATTATTCAGAAAGAAAAAAGAAGAAAATGATATTAGCGAGAATTATCACGAAATAAAAGGAGAAAAGAAAATTGTAGTGTAAAATATACAATATTAGCATTCGTCATTGTCATTTATTCTACAATGATATCAAAGAAAAAAAGCCGGAAATTCCGGCTTTTTTTATGCTTACTTTTTAAGCAATGATCGTATATTTATACAGTGATTTTAATTTATATCCATAAATTAGAGATCATAAATACTATTTTTAACCGAGTGCACACTCGTAAGAATTCAAGCTTCAAAAAGAATAATTTACAAGTAATAATGAAAAAAATAATACTCTTTTTCGCAGGATTAAGTTTTTTAACTTCCTGTAAAAATACTGCTGAAAACAAAGAAACACAGGAAGGTAATCTTATTGTTTCTACGGAAAACGGAAAAATCGAAGGCTTTTTAAATGAAGACCAATCGGTTCGAAAATACTTCGGAGTTCCTTTTGCGCAACCACCAGTTGGGGATTTACGATGGAAAGCGCCACAAGATGCTAAAAACTGGAGCGATACTTTAGCAACAAAAGAATTCAAAAATAAACCAGTTCAGGCGAATGTTTTTCGGGATATGAAATCTCGTTCTAACGGGATGAGCGAGGATTGTTTATATCTAAATGTGTGGACACCAATGGAAACTTCAGAAGAAAAACTTCCAGTTCTTGTTTATTTTTATGGAGGCGGATTTGTAGCTGGTGATGCCTCAGAGCCTCGCTATGATGGTGAAACCATGGCTAAAAAGGGAATGGTTGTGGTCACCGTAAATTATAGATTGAACATCTTTGGTTTTATGGCACACCCAGAACTTAGCGAAGAAGCACCTTATAATGCTTCAGGAAATTATGGATTGTTAGATCAACAAAAATCACTGGAATGGGTTCAGGCCAATATTGCAGCTTTTGGAGGCGATCCTAAAAAAGTCACCATTGCAGGAGAATCTGCCGGATCGATTTCGGTAAGTGCGCAAATGGCTTCGCCTTTGTCTAAAGACCTCATTAATGGCGCGATTGGCGAAAGTGGCGCTTCTATTTACCCAACACTAGCTCCTGTATCATTGGAAGAAGCTGAAAAAACCGGAATCGATTTTGCTGAACAAATTGGCGCCAAATCACTGGCAAATCTTAGAGCGATGAGTACCGACTCTATTTTTATGCTGTACCAAAATGCTGGAAGATTTGGATTTCCTACGGTTATTGATAATTACTTTTTACCAAAATCGCTTCCAGAAATATTTGAAGCCAAAGAACAGGCACAAGTTCCTTTACTTGTAGGCTGGAATTCTGCTGAAATTCCAGGAATGGGTGTGATGCAGGGATTAGAAAACACTCCAGAAAATTTCATCAAAAAAGTAAAAGAGATCTATCCTGAAGATCACGAAGAAGTCCTTAAACTTTATCCGCATAATACTTCAGAAGAAGTAAAATATTCAGCAACAAAACTTGCTTCAGATCGCTTCATCGTTTACAGTACCTGGAAATGGTTCGATCTTCATCGCAAAAATTCAGATGCTCCTGTTTATCGTTATTTGTACAGTAAATTAAGACCAGAATTAAAAGATCAATCTAAACAACCGGGACTTGCCGGCGGAACTCAGGAAAAAGATGAAAATACTCCTGAAGCTCCAAAAGCTGTTGGAGCGCCCCACGCCGCAGAGATCGAATACTTTATGGGGAATCTGGATCGCATAGAGGATTATGCATGGACAGAAGAAGATTATAAAGTTTCAGAAACGATTCAAAAATATCTGGCGAATTTCGTTAAAACCGGTAATCCAAATACCGAATCTTTACCAGAATGGCCAAAAGCTGAAGCTAATGATCAAACTCCACCTGTAATGATCTTAGATACCGAATCTAAAGCTGAAAATTCCGAAGATGATAAACGATTTTTATTTTTAGATAAGGATTACACAAAGTAATCGCCAAATATCTGCCTTTATAAACAAGAAAGCCCTCTAAAATTAGAGGGCTTTTTTGATCTTAGTAAACTACCTCAAGTATAGCCAATGAAAGCTTTGTTTGAAAACAAACTTTAATTCGAGCTAAGCTTCGAAGCATTTAATCTCGATTACCAAGTTAATTTTGGCGTCTATCTCGCATCCTACCACGCATTTGCTCACGGCGCTCTTCCTGCATTTTAGTATATTTTTTAAACTGATCTTCAGTAAGTAATTCTTTAAGATCTTCGTCTCTCTTTTCAGAAAGTTTTCTCATTTGCTCAAAACGCTTGCTACGATCACCGTTAGAATTTCGAAGTGCTTGTAATCCTTCAGTAAAATCTTTATTGATTTCTTTATACGCCGGGATTTGTTCTTCATTTAAAGCCAAAGCAGCAATTTCTTCCTCCTGCATTTTCTTTAAGACATCTTCAGACATTCTTCCCTGAGCAAATACTTGCGCCCCAAAAAGAAGAAATAAACCTAAAATTAATTTTTTCATGATTCAAACTGGTATTAAGTTACTACAAGCATTTGACTCTTAAATAATTAATTAGTTTAAACCATAAATCTTAAAATTATAAGATTTCAAGAATAATTATTTAGAACATTTATCACATAAACCTTTTACCACAAGATTAGCATCTGTAGCCTTAAATCCTTTAGGAAGACTAATATTAGGAATTGTTTGATCTGTTAAACATTGGGTTTCCCCACATTTAGAACAGTGAAAATGAAGATGTAATTTATCATTCAAACTTTTATTTCCTGAAGATTCTAAAGCAAACTTTGCCATTCCGCTGCCATCTTCTATTTTATGGACTAAGCCTTTTTCTTCAAATAGTTTTAAACTTCTAAAAAGCGTAGTGCGCTCTGTTTGTCCAAAAGCAGCTTCAATATCATTTAAACTCATCGCCAAAGATTCTTTTGCCATAAATTTATAAACCAATAATCGCACGGCAGTTGGGCGAATTCCCTTAGTTTTTAAAATAGCTTCAATTTCTTCCATGATACTTTCGATCTTGCTTTTGGATCTATATTCAGAAATATAAATTTAAGCTTTATTGCATAGTTTATCAGTATTCCGGCAGAAAGTCTTCAGAATTTATCGCCTCCTAAATTCATAACTTAAGTCAACTACCTCCAGACAAGCCCATGAGACATTTTTTTTTAAAATCGTCTTTGTATCGAGGCACGCCTCGGAACATTTAATCTCGATTATCAAGTAAAAAATATAAGCTGAAAATCGATAAAATCGAGATGTGTTTTTATAGCTTTCAAAAAGTGCTAAAGGCAACTTAAAGTTTTTATAAATTCTGAAGTGAATAGCGCTTATCACTGTGTAAAGGCTTTATAATTCTTTACCTTTAAAAGAAAACCTATCCATGAAATTTTTCATTAATAAACCCGATAACGTTGTAAACGAATCTATAGAAGGATTGCTTACAGATCCTAATCTTACCAAACTAGACAGTTTTCCTGAAGTTAGGGTAGTTACCCGAAAAGAGATCGATAGATCTAAAGTTGCCATCATCTCTGGAGGAGGATCTGGTCACGAGCCTATGCACGCTGGTTTTGTTGCCAAGGGCATGCTTACCGCTGCTGTTTGTGGCGATATTTTTGCTTCACCATCTGTAGATGCTGTTTTAGCAGCCATTCTCGCGGTAGACAGCGAAAAAGGCTGTTTACTGGTTATAAAAAATTATACAGGAGACCGATTGAATTTCGGGCTAGCAGCCGAGCAGGCAAGGGCGCTTGGTCATAAAGTTGAAACCGTGATTGTTGGTGACGATATTGCCTTAGGCGAAGATACGCAGCAGCGTGGTCTTGCCGGAACTTTACTAGTTCATAAAGTTGCCGGACAATTAGCGGAAGAAGGAAAATCTTTAGATGAAGTGACCAAAGCGGCAAAAAAAGTGGCTAAAAATGCTATCTCAATTGGACTATCACTTACTGAAGGACAGAAATTCAACAACCCGGAAGAGTCGAGATTAGATAAAACCGAAGCCGAATTAGGTTTGGGTATTCACGGCGAACCCGGTGTGGATGTTATAAAGATGGATCAGGCCGATGCACTAGTTCAAAAAGCGGTAGATAAACTGAAAGAATATCTTCCGGAGGACGATGAAAAATATGTGCTGCTTTTTAACAATTTGGGCAGTGTGACTCCGCTCGAAATGAACTTACTAGTGCATAGTTTTGATAAAACCGATATTTCTGGAAAAGTGAAATACCTGGTTGGCCCAACCGCAATGACCACTTCTTTAAATATGAATGGTTTTTCGATCACCCTTTTAAAGTTAGATGAAGAAATCAAAAACGCACTTTTAGAAAAAACCGAAACTCCAGAATGGCGAATTAGAGCCTATGCGAAACCCAGTAGTATTAAAAGCCCGGAGCTACCTAAAACCATGCAATTCGAGCCTTCAGAAAATAAAAAGCATCAAAAAGTTGTAGAAAGTATTGCCGATTATCTTATTGAAATGGAAAAGGAAATGAACGATCTGGACGAGAAAGTTGGTGATGGCGATGCAGGATCTACTTTTGCTGCTGCAGGTAAAAAGTTTAAAAAGATTTCTTCGGAATTACCCTATGCTTCGTTACCTGAATTATTTACTACCGTTGGGCGTGTGTTAGCACGAGAAACCGGAGGTTCTAGCGGAGTATTGTTGTCGATGCTCTTTACCAAAGCCGGAAGTAGCCTTGAAGATGATGACAATATTGGAAAAGCTTTGCTAAACGGATTAGAAAAAATGAAATCTTACGGTGGCGCTGAAAAGGGCGATCGTACCATGATCGATGCTATGCAACCTGCTTTTGAAGCTTTAAGCGATAAAAAGTCTACGAAAGAAGCTGCTGAAGCTGCCAGAAAAGGAGCCGATGAAACCGCTAATATCACCAATACCAGTGCAGGACGCAGTTCTTATTTATCTGAATCTAGCCTTGAAGGAATCCCAGATCCCGGCGCTGAAATGGTTGCTCGAGTATTCGAAAAACTTGTTGATATTGTATAAAAAATTAGTAAACTACCTAGAGGTATTATATCCTTTATAGGTGCCAATTAAAAAATCCGTTAGAACATCTAACGGATTTTTTAATTCCTATTTACTGCCAGCCTCCGCCAAGACTACGATATAATTCAACATTAGCAATGAGTAACTGGTTTTTGATATTTATCAAATTTAGCTCACTTTCTAGCGCGTCGCTTTGTGCACTAATTACTTCCAGGTAGTTGGCGTAACCACCCCTAAAAAGCATCCCGGCATCTTTTAAACCTTTTTGGGTAACCTCGATACGCTCTTGTGCAATTGCATATTCCTCTTTTAATTTCTCCATTTTCGCCAAAGAATTAGAAACATCTGCAATCGCTGTGATAAGATCATCTTTAAAATCTAGCTGAGCGATTTCTTTTTGCGATAAAGCGATATTGTAATTTGTTTTTAGCTTTCTATTATTAAATATTGGCTGAAAAATAGCTCCGTTTAATAACGCAAAACCAGAACTTACAGGGTCTAAAAATTCTTCTAACCGAAACGAATTTAAACCTGCCGAAGCTCCAATACTTAAGGAAGGATATCGCAGCGCATTTGCAACACCGGCATCTGCATTAGCTGTGATAAGTTCATATTCGGCCATGGCGACATCCGGGCGATTTTTTATCAATTCTAAAGGCACACCAGAAGTATATCTTTTCTGAAATTCAATTTCTTCAAAATCAGTATCAATTTCTATGGGTCTTGGTGATCTTCCAAGCAAGCGATTAAGCTTATTTTCCATAATCACATATTGACGCTCTAACTGCGGAATTAAAGTTTTTGCCTTTAATTTCTGAGATTTTGTTTGCTGAATCGCTAAAGATGTAGATTCTCCCGCACCATACTGCAATTGTACAATATTTAAAGTACTATCGCTTAAGGCAAAGTTCTTCTCTGCAACTTCTATTTGTGATTTTAGCATCACCAGATTAAAATACGTTGCTGCTACTTCTGAAATTAGCGAAGTTTGCACCGCTTTTTTGAACTCTTTACTTTTCATAAACTGAGCCCTGGCGGCTTCCTTTTGCCAACGTAACTTTCCCCAAACATCAAGCTCCCAGTTTGCCTGTAAAGCAGCAGAATATTCTAGACGCTCTGTGTAAAAGCTTGTTGGAGGGTTTTCGCCATGATTTCTTCTTGCCCTGTTAGAACCGTAATTATTATAATTTTCAGAATAATATTCTCTACGATAATCGGCCGGCCTCGCATTAACAGAAGGAAGAAAATTAGCTTTAGATTGCGCAAGTTCTTCCATCCCAATTTCCATGTTTTTCATGGCTTTTTGTAAATCGATATTATTCACCAAAGCCGTATCAATAAGCTTCTGCAAAGTCTTATCTGTAATATAATCCTTCCACGGAATTTCAGACATTGGAATCGTATCTGTATTCACTTCATTAGAGTTAAGTGAATCTACAGATAGCGTTTCCTCTTTTTCTTCACCTGTATAGAATTCAGAAGAAACATCATCTCCAAAATCTGGACGTGCGTATTCCTCTCCTACTTTACAACTTACCACGCAGATCATTGCAAAAATCCCTAAAGCAGATTTCAGAAATCTCGCAGAAAATTTTGTTCTATTATTTGATTTTATGCTTGAAAGAAAACTCGTTCTCATCTTCAATTTTTTAGTTGATTTTGGTTTACTCGGCATAACGATCCAGATTCATTTTATCATGAAGCACCTGAAATACATACGCCAGAACAGGAATTATAAAAATACCCAGCACGATTCCGCTAATCATTCCTCCGGCAGTACCAATACTCACAGAATGATTTCCCTGCGCTGAAGATCCTTCAGCAAACATTAATGGCACTAATCCCACTGTAAACGCTAAAGAAGTCATGATAATTGGTCTTATTCTTAATGCGCTCGCCTCGATCACAGCATCGAAAGCAGTAAAACCAGCTCGCCTTTTTTGCGCTACAAATTCTACGATCAAAATGGAATTCTTAGCCAGTAAACCTATAAGCATTATAATACCTATCTGCACATAAATATTATTGTCTATTCCTGCAATATTAATGGCGGTAAACACACCAAAAATCCCTACCGGTAGAGAAAGCATCACCGCTAAAGGCAATAGGAAACTTTCATATTGTGAAGCCAGGATAAAATATACCAGTAGAATAATAATTATAAATACGATAATCGTATCGCCACCCGAGTTCTTTTCTTCTAAACTCATACTGGTCCACTCGTAACTTAAAGTTCCTGGAAGTTTTTCAGCAGTAAGAGCTTCGATCATATTCATTACATCACCGGTACTATAACCTTGCGCTGGTGTTACGTTAATTTTCGCTGCGTTGTAAAGGTTGTAACGGTTTACCACCTCTGGACCATAAGTTTGTCTAAGTTTTACGATCGTATTCACCGGCACCATATCTCCTTTGTCGTTCTTAACGAAAATACTATTAAAGGATTCTGGCGATTCTCTAAACTGAATATCAGATTGCATGTACACACCATACTGCCTGCTAAATCTATTAAAATCACCGGGCTGAACTCTACCAAAATAAGATTGAATGGTAAACATCATATCTTTTACGCTCACTCCCATATTTTTCGCTTTCTCGTAATCGATATCCAAACGATACTGTGGAAAATTAGGATTGAAAGAAGTAAAAGCATTTTCCACTTCTTTTTGATTGTTCAGGGTATTTATAAATTCGTTTACAATTTGACCAAATTCACCCAAATCGCCATCTGCTCTATCCTGAAGCATAAATTGTACTCCATCGAAATTACCAAACCCCTGTATGGTTGGCCTTGGATACATATTAAAATCGGTTTCAGCAATTTCATCTAATTTGGACAATAAGTCTTTGATCACAGGTTGGATATCCTGAATTTCACCACGATCTTCGGCTGCTTTTAATTGCACATAGGCTAAACCAGAAGACGGACTATTAGCATTATCTACTACATTAAACCCAGAAACAGTATTCACTCCTTTTACCGCTGGTTGTAACTGTAAGATAGAATCGGCTTTTCTTAATGCCACATTGGTACGGTGAAGTGAAGAACCTTCAGGCATTTTCATGGATAAGATCAAAAAGTTATCATCCTCGGTAGGAATAAAACCACTTGGTGTAATCTTCGATAAAAATACGGTGAGCCCAATAATTACTGCTAAAGCACCCAGACCAACCCATTTTCTGTTCAGGATCCAACGAACCGCATTTAAATATTTTTGAGTAAAACGATCGAAGAAATTATCGAATTTCCTAAATCCTTTTCTACGTAACACTTTAGCCTTTCTAAATTGTCTATAGTTAGAAACAGCTTTGGTGATTCCTCGCTTATCCTTTTTTGTTTCCTTTTTTCTGAAGAAAATTTTACTAAGTACCGGCGTTAAAGTAAGCGCGTTAATTGCTGAAATTAATACCGCAAAAATTATCGTGTAGGCAAATTCCTGATAAAAGACTCCTACCGGACCACTTAAAAAACCTACCGGTAAAAACACTGCCGCAATCACTACGGTTATAGAAATGATCGCCCCGGTAATCTCGTCCATTGCAGAACTTACCGCTTCTTTAACCGGCATTTTGTGATGCGTCATTTTTTCGTGTATGGCTTCCATTACCACGATCGCATCATCTACCACAATACCAATAGCCAGCACCAGTGAGAACATACTTAATACGTTCATCGAAGCACCTATAATATTTAAAAAGAAGAAAGTACCTAAAAGTGATGCCGGGATAGAAATAGCTGTAATAAGTGTAGCTCTAAAATCCTGCAAAAAGATAAACACCACTAAGAACACTAGAATAAAAGCCTCCACAAGGGTATGCTCTACCTGGCTCATCGATTCTTCGATCTGGTTTCTTACACTATAAGTAATCTCGTAATGAACATCTTCTGGAAATAGTTTTGACTGTTCTTCTAAGATCTCACGAATTCGGCCATCAATTTCCATAGCGTTTGCTCCATTCTGCTGAACGATATCTATGGTTACCGAAGGTTTTCCGTTTAAACGGTTTTCACTGGTATAGTTAGAAGCACCAAACTCAACTCTTGCAATATCTCTTAAATGCAATGAAGTTTCGTCTTTGGTTTTGATCACCAGGTTTTCATAATCTTCTGGCTGATTAAAACGACCATCGTGCTTCATGATGATCTCAAAAAGTTCTTCAGAATTTTCACCAAATTTACCAGGAGCAGCTTCGAAGTTTTGATCCTTAATTTGATTATAGACGTCTCGTGGTGTGAGTTTATAGGAAGCCATTTTCTGCGGATTCAACCAAATTCGCATGGCATAATCACGTTGTCTTAGAATTGAAGCCTCAGCAAGACCGTCGACACGTTTTAGTTCTCTACGAATATTAATTCTCGTAAATGCATTTAAGAACGTCTCATCATAAGTAGGATCATCACTATAAATGTTAATAGTCATGATACTACCTTTCATCCTTTTCGTAACAGATATCCCAGCTTCTGAAACTTCTGGCGGAATCATCGAGGTAATCGTAGAAATTCTGTTTTGAATATCTACAGCAGCCAGATCTGGATCTGTACCTGGCTTAAAATATACGGTTACACGCCCTCTACCGGAGTTAGTTGCAGTAGAGTTGGCATAAGACATATTTTCTGTACCATTAATCGCTTCCTCGATAGGTAATAAAACAGATTTTGCAACAGTCTCTGCATTCCCTCCGGGGTAATAAACCTGTACACTAACACTAGGTGGAGCAATTTCTGGAAAACGTTCTATAGGTAAAGACGTGATACTCGCAGCCCCGGCAATAAGCAATATGATGGTAATGACCAGTGTAAGGACTGGCCTTTTTACTATTTTCTTAAACATGTAATTTTTTTTGGTTGTGGATTTCTGAAGCCTGGTTTATTCCTGAACCTGGGATAGCAGACGTCCTCTTTCGATAGGTTTTACTTTAATTCCGTTAGCCAGTTTATCGAGACCAGAAAGCACTATGCGATCATCAGGAGATAAACTTTTAGAGCTTACGATGTAATTATCGCCAGATCTTCCTTCAGTAATAATCTCTTTTCGTTGCGCTATATTATTTTCATCCAGCGTAAAAACGAATTTCTTATCCTGAATAAAAGTGGTAGCACTTTGAGGAACTAATATCGCTTTTGGATAAATCTCTTCCATTAAAATCTTCCCTGTATTCCCGGATCTTAATAAAGTATCTGGATTTTGGAATCTGGCTCTTAATGTAATAGAACCCGTAGTACGATCGATTTGTCCTGAATTAGCATCGATTCGACCTGAATGTTCATAAACTGAACCATCAGCTAATACAAGTTTTACCTTATTATTCATTTTATTAGAAAGCGTATCGTTCTTGGCTCTCTCGTAATACAAATAATCTGATTCACTCATTGAAAAATAAACGTAAATATCATCTACTTTGGATAATACGGTAAGTGGCTTTTCATCTGTTTGCTTTACAACGTTACCTGGAGATTTAGGAATTCGCCCCATAAATCCGCTTACCGGCGCTTTTATCGTTGTAAAATTTAAATTTATTCGCATGTTGGCAGCCTGAGCCTGCGCTCTTTCTAAAGAAGATAACGCCACCTGATAATCGGCTTCTACAGATTTCTTTCTAACTTCAGAAATTACTTCATTATCAATTAAAGGCTGCAAACGCTCTAGATCACTCTTTGCTTTTTCTACTTTGGCTTTCTCTAAATTCACATTTGCCATTGCATTTTTATAATCCTCCATATAAGGCTGACTATTCACTTTAAATAATGGCTGTCCTTTTTCAACAAAATCACCTTCATCTACATAAATCTCTTCCAGGATTCCGTCAACCTGAGGACGAATTTCGATAGTTTCGACTCCTTCTATAGAACCAATATATTCGAAACCTTTTGAGGCATTTTGTTCTTTAAGCGATACAACTGGTAAAGGAAGACCTTCGTCCACTTTTTCTTCTTCTTTACAAGACGAAAGGCTTAAAAGCATGCATGAGATGAACAAAATTGCAAACCTGTTCAACACTGAAAATTTATATTTCTTATCCATAATTACAGAATATTTCTGCATCAGATAGAGCAATTTACATACCTCTTAACTTCAAACGTTTTCGCGGCTAATTCTTTAACAATTATTATGAAATTATGTGGTATTCCACACCTGTGTTCACCACACATTATGTTGATTCTCTCCACAAAGTTTAAGGTTGCGGGAGCAATTAATTCTTCACAAAGCTTAATAAGCTACGTTGTGCAATATGTGGCTTTCGTTTCCAGAAACTATAATGAAGGGGAAAACATCTAATCCCTATTCTAGCCAAAGTTTTATATCGCTCTAGACTAAAAGCCTTCTCAAAGCTACCAGGATAACCAATTAGATCTATAAAATAATTCTTACTTCCGTTAGTTATTAGTATATCTAGAATGCAGCCAGCAACGGGATATCCACATTCGATTTTTTTGAAGTCTTTTTTTTCTAAAAAGCTCACTACTTCTCTCTGAAAACTATCATGCTCTTCTATTCTGGATGATTCGTGATCAAAATTTTTTATAAAATTCAAATATTCGAAAAGCAAGGAATTTTGATTAAGCTTTGAAAGTTCCACCGAGGTCACTATTGCCTGATAAGATCTAGCTCTGGTAATGGCTACATTAAAAACTTCGGGTTTATTTAAATGAATAAAAGCAGAATGATGAGATTCATTACAAACGCAAAATGAAAGAAATATAATTTCACGTTCAGATCCCTGGAAGTTATAAGGAGTGCCGCAAAAAAGCTTATATTTTTTTATTTCATTGATATCAAAAGTATCTCTGATGAGGTTTTTTATATATATAACTTGAGAATTGAAGGGAGATATAATGCCAAGCGATGGTTTTTTATGTGAACCTTTGTATTTCGTAACAATAGCTTTTAATCTCTCTATTATAAATTCTGCTTCACGCGTATTAACTCCTCTCTCATTTCGAGTTCCATCAACTTCAAAATAATCTAACTGGTTTTCATAGATGTGATCTGGCGTAGATTTTAAAACCTCTAATTGACCATTATAAAATTTCTGATTACTAAATTCTACTAAAGAGGGAGTAGATCTAAAATGCTCCCTTAAAAAAGTAATTTGATGTTGATCCTGAATCTTGGAAAGATATAAATCTAAAATACTTCTATTTCGATAATCTAAAGAGGCATCTTCAGGAAGATTGTATTGTTGCTGTAATTCTATTTGTTGAGCTCTAGAAACAAAAGAGTAATGCCTTAATTGATTTGGATCACCTATAATTACAGCTCGTTTTGCTCTGAAAATTGCAGGTAAAGCTGAGGCAATATCGCATTGCGTGGCCTCATCGATTAATACTAGATCAAATAAGTTTTCTTCTAATGGAAGTATAGAATTTAGATCTGAAAGATTTGCCAGCCAAACGGGAAATACTTTCAGGACACTACTTTGATCAATATCTTCTAAAATTCTTTTATAGACTGAAAAACTTGAAGAATCCAGAGCGTCATAAAATTTAGAAATATCTTTTCTATAATGTATCGAGCTTTTTGTAATATTACTAGCGATCTTATGCCTAGAGAAGACACTTATCTCTTTCTCTAGATCATTAAAAACAGTATTCATTTTATCGAATGTAGGAAGTAATTTCTCTCCCTTATACGAAATCTTACTCAAGTAAAATTTCTCCCATTTTTGCCATAAATTCAGATCATCATTAAATGAAAGATTGGATAATCTAAGCTCCTGTTCTATTAATTCTTCAAATTCAGATTCTAATCTTTCAAGTTGTCGAATTAGATAGTCAAACTTTTCAAGATTAACACCTCTCTTTCTACCAGAAACTCCGCTTAGATATTTCCTGATCTTTGACTTTAAGCTGACTTTATAATTAAAACCTGAGGTATGAATAAGATAATCTTTAAGTTTAAAATCATCTTCCAACATTTCTCTAATCACCTCTACAGCTTGTTTAGTTTTAGATACAACTAAAACAGAATTATTATTCATTAGTGCATCAACAACTATAGAATTTATGGTATAACTCTTTCCTGTACCAGGAGGCCCTATTATTACAGAATTTGAAAATTTATTCGCATTTTTAAGTGCTTCATATTGCTCACTATTTAACCGATTCTTATAAATACTTTGATAGCTACCTAAAAGATCTCTTTTATCGTTTAGCAATTTTTCCAAATTCTCACTAAACCTCTCGTGCTTCGCCATCTTTTCCAAATCGTTTAAGATCCTTAATGATGCTTCAGACTTTTCAACTAAGGCTGTGCCTGCGGCCGGAACAATCTTATAAATATTATCATTAAAGTTCTCTTTGCTAAGGTATTTTCTAATTTTAGCAGCATTCCAGACCGTAGGAAATAGCAAAAGATCTTCGGTATCCAGATTTAGTGTGCTTCGATCTAGGAAACTTTTAATTCCTATTAAATTACCTGCTTCAAGCCGACGAGTAAGCTCTTTTAAAAAATCACCTTTATCAACCTCATCATCTTGCAACTCTAATAATTGCAACGCATATCTGTTAATCTCGTAATTACTTCGATCTATTCTTAAAAAACTAAGACCTTCATTAATTTCCAATTCCGCAGGAAACAGAAAAAGTGGAGCACATATACGATTATCTTTTGCTATAGGGTTGTTCGCTTTTCCAAGAATAAAATAACAACCATAAAACAGTTGCTTTTCTAGATTATAAAGCTCTAATTCTTTATTTATTTCACCATATTTTTTGTTTGGATAAGGAATTATAGGTAATTCCTTATGAAGTAATTCTTCTTTATCATTGGCAAACCATTTGTAAGGATATTTGCTGGATAAAATATTCTGAAGAATAAATTCCTTATTATCCAACTTAAAGCATTCTTTAAAATAGGAATAAAAATCCTTTGGTATATACTTCACCCTAATCTTTGTATTGAATTATCAAGTTTAAATTTACAAATCTTTATATGAGTTTTTAGCATACCAATAATTTATATCCTTAAAACAAAAAAGCCTCTTCCCGAATAAACGGAAAAAAGCTTCTCATTGGAAACCTTCAGACTAAATTAATAGCCAAAAAAGGTTTACCTACAAGTTCCAATTTCTTGGAACAAACAACACAACTAAGTCTTAAGATTCATCAAAATCCAGATAAATTTCTTTTGAATCTCTAGCGGCTTAAACCACTTATATTTTTGATCTCCCAATATAAAGGAAGTAAACTTCGATATTTGATCCCTTAAAAAAGTTCAACGGTGAGCATTGAAAAAAAGGGCTGGCAAACTTACAACCTAATTTTAAATTAAACAAATCATTAATAATATCTACCCTAAATATACTTAATCAAGATCTATTTACGTTTTGGTAAAGAACCTCAAGACAGGTCCATGAGGGATTTTGAAAATCAACTCTAATTCGAGGCAAGCCTCGGAATTTATAATCTCGATTATCTAATAAAAAAGACTGCAATTAATGATCGTTGAAAGTTATACTTTAGGGATTCTGGAACAGGATAAATTAGTCCAGCTTTTAAAAGTGCTGGCATTTCAGTTTTCTGAATATGAAATACATCCATTTCAACTAGAAGATGAGATTTTAATCGTCGTTTCTTCAAAAACAGCCATAGACAAGCATTTTATGACCAGCGTTAAGCGCCAAGGCTTCAATTGCGAATTATTAATGGCTTCGTGATGAAAAAATCGAAAATAGACAGCAATTTTGACAAGTTTTGACAAGAAAGTCTACAAGTGATTTCTTCCGCAGAAAAACAAAAATCCAGAAAAAATTCTATCGCAAGAGCTTTCAAGAATCAGGTATAAATTCAGCCATTCTTTTAAAATATACTGCCGCAATATTGATATTGGCGATTTTAAGCAATGGTTTTTATATCGCTAATCACCCTGAAAAAGAAATTGCTTCACTGATCCATATTGAAAATCGGGGAAATCAACTTAAATTGATCTTTTTACCCGATAGTAGTGAGATTCGACTTGGACCAGGGTCTACGATAAGCTATTCGAAAAATTACATTCAAAAACGTCTAATTTCGTTATAAGGAGGCCTCGCCACCATCCAAAACATTCAAAATGAAACATATTTTTATCTGTTTTCTTTTTATTCACAGCCTAGGCTTTAGTGCACAAATGGCTATAAATATTGAAAAAGGCAGCAATATAAATACCCTTAAAAAGCAAATTGAACAGCAAACTAATTATAAATTGGCTTATGCTGAAAAAATGAGCTCTAAACTGAATGTTACTACTGAAATTAACTACGACAACATAAGTGTCACAGATCTTATTGAAAAACTAAACACTAGTTTACCGCATAATTTCAAGTTATTAGGTAATAATATTACGGTAAAACCCGGTGAACTGAAATCCCAAAATCTCCAGGCAAATTATACATTATCAGGAACTGTTTTCGATGAGGAAAACACTCCTCTTTTAGGTGCTAGTATTACTATTCCTAAACTTCAAAAAGGCACGACCACAGATGCAAATGGAAAGTTTTCGATACAACTTCCGCAGGGAAAACACGAAGTAAATATTAGCTTTTTAGGTTATAATACGATCACGGAAACTGTAACTCTTAATAAAGATATTGTCTGGACTCTAGAAATGGAGCCGGGCGGAGAAACGCTAGAGGAAGTAGTGATCGAGCAAACTAATAAGGCGGTGAATATTAAAAAACCGCAAATGAGCATGAATAGCCTTAGCATGAACGAGATCAAACAGATTCCGGTTGCTTTGGGTGAACCAGATCCTTTAAAATCCTTGCTTACGCTGCCCGGTGTGACCAATGCAGGAGAAGGTTCTTCTGGTTTCAATGTTCGTGGTGGCGCAGCAGATCAAAATTTAATTTTATTAGATAATGTTCCTATTTATAGCGATTCTCATCTTTTTGGTTTTTTCTCGGTTTTTAATGCTGATGCGGTTAACTCACTGGATCTTTATAAAGGCGGAATACCATCAAAATATGGCGGTAGAGTTTCTTCGGTTTTAGATATTACTCAGAATAATGGAGATTATCAAGATTTTAAATTTGAAGGTGGGATTGGATTGATCTCGAGCAAACTAAGAGTTGAAGGTCCATTAAAAAGAGATAAAGCCTCGTTTATGCTTGCCGGAAGAACCTCTTATGCTCACCTGTTCTTAAAATTGGCCGATAACGAAAACTCGGCACAATTCTATGATCTAAATGCAAAGCTGAATTATAAATTAAATGAAAATAACAGTCTGCATTTTTCAGGTTATTTTGGTAATGATGTTTTTGATATTAGCGATAGTTTTTCAAGCACGTATGGTAACACCATGGGAAAATTAAATTGGAAACATCGCTTCGGTAAAAATATAAACACAGATCTATCGATTTTCTATAGCGACTATCAATTCCAACTCAACTTAAACACACTTAGTTTTAGCTGGGACAGTAGGATAGAAAGCTACGGACTAAAATATGCCTGGCAACATTATATTTCAGATGATATTCAGCTTAATTATGGTGTCGATGCCACTTACTACGATTTTAACCCGGGAATTCTTATTCCAAACAATAGCGAATCTACCGTAAATTATAGAGAGCTAGATCGCAAATATGCTCTAGAACCTTCAGCCTACCTAGATGTAAATCAAAAAATTGGAGATCAATTAGAAGTGCGATACGGACTGCGATACAGTGCGTTTTATAGATACGGACCTCAAAATGTAAGTATTTACGAAAATAGCCCTGTAGATTATAATGCAGATTATAACATCTATCAGGAAGCAACACCGGTTGGAACTCAATTTTATGATTCGGGAGAATTGATATCAGATTTTAATAATTTTGAACCACGTGCTGCGCTATCTTTTATTCTGAATAATGAATCTTCCTTAAAAACCAGTTATAATAGAATGGCGCAATATTTACATATCGTTTCTAACAGCCAGTCGCCAACTCCGGTGAACATTTGGACGCCAAGCGGACCTTTTATAGAACCTCAGATCTTAGATCAATATGCTTTAGGTTACTTCAGAAATTTTGATAATAATACGTACAGTTTAGAAACCGAAGCCTTTTATAAAGATATCGATAATAGAATCGATTATGTAGACGGTGCAAATCTAATAGCGAACAACGATATCGAACAGGTGTTACTAAATGGGCAGGCAAGAGCTTATGGCTTAGAAGTTCTATTCAGAAAAAATAGAGGTGATCTTACCGGATGGATTTCTTATACTCTTTCTCGCGCAGAACAACGAACCGCTGGACGAACTCCGCAAGAACCGGGAATCGCCAATGGAAACTGGTATTTATCGCCTTATGACAAACTGCATAATCTAAGTGTTACGGGAAATTACGAGTACAGCAAAAAATGGTCTTTTAGTGCTAATTTTGCCTTGCAATCTGGCCAACCGGTAACCTATCCCAATGGATATTATGAATTTGGCGGCATCCCGGTACCTAACTATTCTTTACGAAATGAAAATCGTTTACCGCTTTATCATCATTTAGATCTGGCCGCGACTCTTACCCCAAAACCAAATAAAAATAAAGGCTGGCAAAGCTATTGGGTGTTCAGTATTTATAATGCATACAACAGGAGAAACGCCGCATCTATACGCTTTACAACTAACGATGCCACCGGAATAAATGAAGCCCGCAGATTATCGATTTTCGGCATTTTACCTAGTGTTTCTTATAATTTTAAGTTTTAATTCCATGAAATCTCTACACAAAAAATATATACTTCAGTGTTTCGCTTTGCTGTTATTAGCAACCACTTCTTCCTGCGAAGATGTTATCGATGTTGATCTGGATCAAGGGGAAGCCAGACTGGTCGTAGATGCTGAAATTATTTGGCTCTCTGGTACTTCCGGAGAAAATCAAAGCATTTATCTTTCCAGGTTAACCGATTATTATAATACGGAAACTACTCGTGTTTCTGGAGCTATTGTAAGTATCCAAAATCAGGATGAAGAATTATTTTATTTTACAGAATCTGAAACCGCTGGAACCTACACCTGCACTAATTTTGATCCTGAAATTGGCAGCGAGTACACCTTAAATGTTATTTTAGACGGCGAAGAATATACCGCTACAGAAACCTTAGTTGCTTCTCCTGAAGTTATAAGAATTGAACAATATGAAGATGGTGGCTTTTTGGGAGAAGATAAAGAAGTTCGTTTTTATTATGATGATCCTGAAGATGAAACTAATTTTTATCTGACCGACTTTCAGAGCGATGTGCTAAACTTCCCAGAATACGACCTTTCCAGTGACGATTTTTTTAACGGAAATGAAATGTACCAAAACTTCTCGCATGAAGATCTAGAGCCAGGAAGTGATATCGATATTACTTTTCGAGCAGTCTCAGAACAATTTCATGATTATATGGAACTTATTTTAGAAAGTGCTGTTGCCAATCCTTTTGGAACGCCACCTGCAAATGTTCGCGGAAACCTTGTAAACGAAACAAATCCAAATAATTTTGCCTTTGGTTATTTTAGATTATCCCAAGGCATACGTTTTAGATATACGATACAATAGTGAGATTATTTAAAATTAGCCTTAGTTATTTTAAATAATACCAATTCCGTAAGTATTTTTAATCTCGGTCATTACAAAAGTGCTGTGCGTACTGCCAATACTTTTTACACCGCCTAATTTATTAAACACAAAATCCTGATAATGCTTCATGTTTCGGGCATATACTTTCAGTAAGAAATCAAAATCACCTGAAATGTTATAACATTCTACGATTTCATCGATATCCATTATATCAGCTACAAATTGATTCCCGATATTCCTGTCGTGTTTTTTCAGTTTAATATTGCAAAAAACGATAAATCCCTGATGCAATTTTTCAGCATCTAAAATGGCGATATATTTTTTAATATATCCGTTTTTTTCTAATCGCTTTAAGCGCTCAAATACAGGAGAAGCAGAAAGATTTACCTGCTTCGCCAGCTCTTTTACGGTAAAATTCGAGTTCTCGTGCAGTATTTTTAAGAGCTTAAGATCTACCTCATCTAAGTTTTCCATAGGATATTATTCTTTTCAGGAATTAAAACATCTATTTCAAAAGTACAATATTCTTTACAGATTGTATTTTACAGTCATTATAACCGAATATTAGTTTCAGTTTAGATAAAACAACCCTAATATATAATTTTGACCATAATAAAAACCTAACAATAATTTATTATGTGTAATCATTTAACCAGTAACAAAACTGATGCTGTAGGCAGCTTTTTACGTCCCGAAGTTTTAAAAAATGCAAGAGAGCAATTCGCGAAAAACGAAATAACAGCAATAGAATTAAAAAAGATCGAAGATCAGGAGATCATCAAATTGATCGAAAATCAAAAAGAAGCAGGACTTTCCGCTTTAACTGATGGAGAATTTAGACGTAGCTACTGGCATCTGGATTTTTTCTGGGGATTCCACGGTATCGAACACTTTTTGAAAGATCAGGGATATTTATTTCAGGGAGAAGAAACCAGGAAAGATTCGGCTCGATTATCTGGAAAACTAGAATTTAATCCTGAACACCCGGTTTTTGAAAGTTTTTTATTTCTGAAAGAACACTGTGGAGAAGATCATACCGCCAGGCAAAGTATCCCTGCCCCTGCGCAATTATTTGCAGAGCTAGTGCGAGGTGATAATGAGGAATACGTGAAAAAGTTCTATCCAGACAGGGAAGAATTATTTAAAGATATTGCTGAAGCTTACCACAAAACCATTCTTAAATTATACGATCTGGGCTGCCGAGACTTAAAGATCGACGATTGCACCTGGGCAATGCTTTGTGATGCCGATTTTTGGAAAACAATGGCCGGTGAAGGTTTTGATCGAGAAGAACTTAAAGAAACCTATCTTAAATTAAACAATCTTGCCTTAGAAAATCTACCAGAAGATCTTCGATTATCAACCCATGTTTGTAGAGGAAATTATCATTCTACCTGGGCTGCTTCAGGTGGATATGAGCCTGTGGCGGATACGCTTTTTGCCAAGGAAAATGTAGAAAATTTCTATTTAGAATTTGATGATTATCGCTCTGGAGGTTTTGAGCCTTTACGTTTTATTCCGAAGCATAAAAAAGTGATCTTGGGTTTACTTACCAGTAAAAATGCAACTTTGGAAAATAAAGAAATTATTATAAACCGAATTAAAGAAGCGGCAAATTATGTGGATTTAGAGCGCTTAAGTTTGAGTCCGCAATGTGGTTTTGCTTCAACCGAAGAAGGAAATATTCTTACTGAAGAAGATCAGTGGAAAAAGATTAAATTAATCAACGAGATCTGTCAGGAAGTTTGGAATTAAGACTTCAGAAGTATTTTAAATAAGATTGCCTCGTTAGATTCTCTAGCGAGGCTTTTTATTCAGCAAAAAATGAAGTCTGAAAATAAAGAATATCGCTACTAAACTAAATGTTAGTGTTAGCTTTTGTAATTATTGTAGACCACTATAGTAAAGAAGAAAATTAAATAACTATATGAGTTTAATAGACGATCTAAAATGGCGATACGCCACTAAAAAGATGAATGGGGAGAAAGTTCCTCAGGAAAAAATAGATTACATTTTAGAGGCCACAAGGCTTTCACCATCTTCATCTGGATTACAGCCTTACAAGGTTTTTGTTATTACGGATAAAGCATTATTAGAAAAAATAAAAGATATCGCCTGGAATCAAGCCCAGGTTGTAGATTGTTCACATCTTTTAGTGTTCGCTGCCTGGGACAGCTATAGTGACGAGCGAGTTACAGAAGTCTTTAACTACACGATGGATCAAAGAGAACTTCCTCATAGCACCATGGACGATTACAAAGCGAACATCCTTAGCCTTTATGCTCCACTTGGACAGGAATGGCAGGCACATCACGCTTCAAAGCAAAGTTATATTGCTTTTGCAATGGCAATTGCAGCTGCAGCCGAGCAAAAAGTAGACGCCACACCAATGGAAGGCTTTTTAAACGATAAAATGGATAAATTTCTACAATTAGAAGGTACAGGATACAAAAGTACTTTATTACTTCCGTTGGGTTATCGTGAAGACCAAAATGACTGGTTGGTTAATATGAAAAAAGTAAGAACGCCTAAAGAAGATTTTATTACTGAAGTAAGCTTAGAAGATCTTAATTCTACTGAAGCTTAAAATAGCGCCAAAAAATAACGAATTTCAAGTTGAAGATCCTATCAGTTTATGATGGGATCTTTTTTTGTTTAAGCGTGAAAAAATCTGTGCTTAAATTATCTAAATTCAATCCATAAAAAAAGCCCTTCATTTCTGAAAGGCTTTTTGCAATCTTGCGGTCTGGACGAGACTCGAACCAAAAACGTAAATTATTGATTATTAAATATTTAAATAAATGAATATTTCTACATACACCAAATTCAGCACCTTTTAACAAACTTTAACATTAATTCATGTGAATTTTAGCTCATAATGTACACTCCGCCCTCCTCTTTGTGGTTTTAAAATTCCTTTAGAAGCCATATCCTGTAAATCTCGGGTAGCCGTAGCTTTTGAAGTTTTGGTTAGTGATATATATTTCTTTGCGGTCATTCCTCCTTCAAAACCTTCAACACCTTTATCAAACATTTTTAAAATCACTTTTAACTGACGATCATTTAAATTCTCCCGATGTTGATCCAGAAATTTTGCTTTTTTTAGAATAAATCGAATAACTGCTTTAGCATTTTTCTGGGCGGTCAAGATAGTCTTACAGAAATAAACAATCCAATCTGTGATATCCAGGGAGCGTTGTGCCATTTTTAAGGCTTGGTAATACGCTGTTTTATTTTGTTCGATTGCAGTAGATATACTTAATACCAATACCCTACTTAAAGATTCCGAAAGGCATTTATCTGCTATTGCTCTTCCTATTCGCCCATTCCCGTCTTCAAAAGGGTGTATCGTTTCATAATACAAATGGGCAATAGCTGTTTTGATCAATGAGCTACGAATCTCATTATTTTCAATCTCAAATTCGTTGTACCACTGTATGAACTGTTTCATCTCCATAGGAACATAATGAGATGGAGGAGCTTCGTAATGAATTTCTTCTCTCCCGTATCTCCCTGATACTATAAGCATGGGTTCCTCTCCAGATCGATAAGTCCCTGCCTGAAAATACCTGGATCGGTTAAATAACATCGCATGCCATCCCTTAATTAATAGTTCGCTTAGAGGTTCGAAAAAATTTTCTCTTACCTCCACCATTAATTCTGTAATCCCCCTGACTTTGATATCTCTAATAGTAGGACCATCTTCAATACCCAATCGATTTTTGATCGATGACATTACATCCTGACGACTGTAATATTCCCCTTCAATCGCTGAAGTTTTAATGGCCTCATCGACCATAAATTGTATAATCGCATCTTGTCTAAAGTCAGAAGGCAGGCTATCTATAATCCCTTTAACTTCACCTGTCTCTGAAGCGAATTCAATCACAATATCATCGATAGCTTTCGACTTATAGTCAAAAGAAGGCCAATTTTCAAGTTGCCAGTTATACATATGAGCCAGACAAATACATTATTCAGATCAAATATACGAAGTTTATGAGCCGAATAAAATTATAATTCGGCTCATTCATGATTACAGTAAGGGATTTTCATACGGTGCACATTTTTGTTCTATGTTATTTTCAGGAATGTTAATCGATATAGTTATTAACGAATGACCTATTTCGATATTCAAAACCATTAACTCTGATCAAATCGGTTCAAATAAAATTTGAGTTGAATAATAATTTGATCTCACTTAAATCTAATTGTATGTTTTAAGCATAATTACCTAAAAAACAGTACACTGTGAATACGAATAGATCAAATTTCATTATCTATTAGAATTATTTTTTCTACAATCTAAAATAGCGCTTATTAGACTATTTCTATCCATATTCTCATAATTATCAATCCCTAGATTTTTTGCATTATTTTTTAATTCTTCATTTGAATAGGATTTAATATTCTTTTCCTGAGAATACTCGTTGTTTTCCGATATTTCCGTAGCTTTTTTTTCGCTTACTCCATTTTTCCGAAGTATGTCATATTGTTCTTCATCCATAATCTTATCTTTCACTTTTTTCATCATACGTTTTTTTAGATAATTTATTCCATCGAATTTAATTTCGTCACTTTTGAAATTTTAATCCCATTGGCCGGTAATGGAGGAAACTGATTTTTTTTAATTCTCAAACTTTTACTCTTCACCGTGTAATTAATATCATGAATTAAAAAGTAAAGGTTGCGCTTCATTAAATTAAGAGTAATCCATTCACCGGCGCATCGATGGTTTTTGTAATGATCTCCTCCTCCTTGGGGGATTAAATTAAATGGTGAAATTTGAGCATTCATAAATCTTTCCGGATAAAATCGTTCAGGGGCTTTCCATAATTTTGCGTAGTGGTTGGTGGCGTATAGATCTAATAGTACACGTTGTCCTTTCGTAAACTTATGACCTTTAAATTCAAAATTTTCACGAATACGTCCTGAAATAACTGGAAAAAAAGGATAAAAACGTCTGACTTCCTGAATGAAATTTTCCCCGTATTCTTCGTAATTCTCTCTAAGTTTTTCTTTATAAGAGGGATAATCTTCTAAAGCCTTTAAGTTGAAGGCCATGTACCTGGCAACGGCTACTATTGGTCTTAACAGGTTTAGTATCTCTACCGCTACTGTTTGATCAGGTAAATGTTTTCCTTTTGGATTTTTGTAACCAATAAAACGATCGAATATAGTTTCGCTATTTTTTTTCTCATTTCGGTAGTTTTTAATCAATGACTTTACCCAATTCTCTGTTGCTTTTCTAGCGCTCCTTCCTCGCCAGTGCTGTATACCTATTTTCCCGGCCGAACTAATCATTCTTGAAATCCTGGGAACCTGATTAACTATATCTTTTTTTGTAAAGGGAAGGCCTATCCATTTACATGCGCATTTGAATAGTATACGCTCCATCTCATCAAAATAGTTTATCGAATTTTTTTCTTTCCAGTCTTCGACAGCTTCAAACCAAGCCTCATCAAAATAGGTGTTTAACTGATTTAGCGAATCTACATTCATACAGTGCATAAATAACTGTTTTCGGGCTTTATGTTGTTCCCCATCTAATCCCTGCACTCCATTAAGGCCGAAAAGTGTTTTTTTAAAACGTTTTGGGGTGGCCTTGTGACGGGAAAATTTTTCAGGATCATAGAATAAAGCAGTTGCTTCTTCCCCACGCAGGATATAATATTTTTTGAATAAAAGTCTGCGTTTTAAGACATTATTTTTAGTGGCATTAAACTGATCCAGAAAATAGTCGTATCCCTTAAACCAAAATCCTATACTGCTTTCTTCTACCATTTTTATAGTTTAATGATTAAAAAACCATCCAGAAACACTTCTGAATGGCCTTTTGTTTTATGTTATATGTTACTCCGCTTCTTTGTTGATTTGGTTGGTTGCCAGGCTGTTCAATTTCTCATCGGCAGCATATTCTTCCTGAAGGGTCTTGTCTAATTTTTCAGCAATATTGGTATAGCCCAGTTCTTTTGCGTATCGAACCAAAGTACCATAGCCTGAAATTTCATAATGCTCAATTCTTTGGGCATCTGCTATTATTCCGGCATCACGAACGGCATCAGTTTCCACTTCTTCTTCAAGAAAATTTTTTGCCTCTGTAATCAAGCCTTTCATTGCATTACAAACTTCTCCCGTAGGCTTGATTCCTATATCTTCGCATATATCCTTTAAGCGTTCCTGGTGTTGTTGGGTTTCTTTTAGATGTTCTTCAAAAGCTTTTTTAAGTTTTGCTGACTTGGCGTGTGTGACCATGTTAGGTAATGCGGCCACAAGTTGAGTTTCTGCGCTATAAAGATCTTTCAGTTGATGTTCAAACAGGTCTTTTAAGTTTTTCATGATATTAAGATTTAATTAAATTTGTAATTGTTTAATTATTAGATCAATGTATCTTCTGTTAGTTTTTTTAAAGTCACTATCATATGCTCATCTCTATAACGGATCTGATTTCTAAAAAGTTTTTTTTCATCAGGTGTAACGTTTAAGAATACTAACGTTTCTATACTTGCTGAAATTTTTTGCTCTTTGTTTAAACAATGGTTTAAAAAATCGGATTTACCTAAAAGTTGAAATTTTTTAAATTCGAGTAGAGAACTTTCAGTAAATTGGCGGTATTCTTCTAGGTCGTAATTATTTTTTAATAATTCTGCTGTTTGGAAGTGTATGTGAGCAAATTTGCTGAATATACTCTTAAAATATATTTTTTTACAGTTCTCTACTATTCTACGATAGAGCCAGTGGGTTTCTATAAGAGTTCTGTAAATGCGTTTTGCCCTCCATCTGATTACCTTATCAGAGCTAGAATTAGATAAATTCTTAGCCTTTTTTAAGATTAAAAATTTTTGTTTCCGATCCTTCGGACAATAATAGGAAATGCGTACACTCCCCAATGCTTCGGTGTCGTGGGCTGAATGGAATTCGCCATCTTGAGCAAAACCTCCCTCTGAACTCTCGGCAATTCCGGTAATTACACAATGGCTTATCTTTAGAAGTTTTTCCTTTTCAGCAACGGAAAAAGTATATTTACGCTCAAGTCGTTTTAGAGCTTGGCGTGAATTCATCTGATTTTTATATAACTTCTTTTTTTCTTGGGTTAGGCTAGCCTTCATCATCATCTTCATTTTTGGTTATTTCAAAAATAAATAGATTTAAAAAAAAGAAATATTTAAATATTATAATGTTTTCTAAAGGAATGAATAAACATTTATTAAAAAAAATACAAAATAATGAAAACACTATGATATTTATTTTAGAAAGAGCAAACTGGATGGATGTTCGAAGGTATATTTATTGGTTATGGAAGTTTCCTTAAAAATTGTAATGGAACTGGAAGAGAAATCTATTGATTTTTGAAAGCGCAACTCTAAATAATTAAATTCTATAATTATTACAGCAGACTCCGTTTAAACTAAGAACAGTTTATTTCTATATACATCGGTTTTAGTAAACACTAAACTTTACTATAATACCCAGAAAAATTATAAATAATTAATTTTCTACTACATTAATGCGATATACTTCGTAAATATTATTTATTTCATAATCCATATTATCCTTAAGATGTTTTATTATCTGTTTTTCAATTTGCTGATTAGAGGTTTCTAAATCTGCTTTTAGTACTGTAGCATTGAAGATGGCTACTGGTCTTTTATTATATTTTGTATTTGTAAAAGAAACGCTTTTCTCAAGAGTTATAATTGAAGGTTCTAATTTGAGTAACTGTTTTTGAAGTTCTTCAGTTAATTCGGTATTTAGACTGGCTTTTCGGTAATATGGAGTCTGGCTAAATTGCCAGAACATCATTATACCCATTGCCAATACTGCAATCGTAGTAGTTATTAATCTAGTACGTTTGGTACCATTCACAAATCTTACTCCTTTGGGTGTAACTTTTCCATAATAGTAGAAAATGAATGTTGCTGATAAATGGATTCCTAATAATTGAAGTATAATCCTATAGAGACTGCTTTGTACAACTTGCCATTCACCCATAAAGAGCCCCATTCCAATAAGTCCAACAGGAGGTGCTAGTGAGGCAGCTACCAGGATACCTACTGCTGCTCCTGATACCAGGCTGTCTCTTTCACTTTGACAAATGTTAATAGCACCAGCAAAGCCAGAAACAAGAGGTAGAAAAATTGCAAATTTCGAAACCTGACTGACTTCCTCCATTAAAGGAGTGAGGGTTTGAATAGGAAATAATACGCTCATAAGTAAACTTGCTAAAATTCCCGTAAGTATGGCTACCCCATATCTTTGTAAACTCCTTTTTAATAGGTCAAATTTACCGGCTGCGGTTCCTAATGCAGCATTCATAGCCGGGCCGGCAAAAGGAGCCACTAGCATTGCGGCAACTAAAAGATAAGTCGTGGTGGTAAATAAGCCTATCCAAACAAGAATTCCTGCTACAAATGAGTAGCTAATAAGACCAAAGGTGGAACCGACACTTTGAATACCTCCTAGATAAATTTCAAGAGAGCTTTTTTGCTGGACATCAGCTACCTGTTCTGGAGCCTCCATTGCAGGAGGGTATAGTGTTATGATCCCACGAGGTATAATAGCAATCTCAGGTTCTCCAAATTTATCTATACTTTCTAGAAAATTATTGACTTTGTTGTTAGGTAAGTGTGTAAAGAAAACTTCTTTTTTGTCTGAGGTAAAATGAAAAGTATTCTTTCCCTTATAATCCTCAATTGTATTTGAAACAGCGTCTCTATTTTTTTTGGGAATTTTAATTATTAATTGGCGCATAGTTATAGATTCATTTTTAAAATTAAGTAAAAGATAAAATATCTCTGACTATTAAATGATTAGATTTCATCCAATTCCTTATAAAATCAGGTTAAATAGAAATTTATGCTACTCTAACTATCTACAACGTTATTTCTCCCCCCCCATTAATGGGGTATTTTCGGATTTACTTTCTGTACGTCATAATGGAGATCTGGTTTCGTTTTTTAGGTTTTATTAAGAGAAAACAATTAACCTTTTGTTATAGTTTGTTAAACCGATGTTTTCTTCTAGTCTCTTTGGCTAATTTTAGAAGTGTAAACCTTTAAAAAAAAGATTATGAGTATTGTAAAAGTTATTGAAGTATTAGCAACATCTGAAACTAGTTTCGATGATGCTGTAAAAAATGCACTACAAGAAGCCTCTAAAAGTGTGAAAAATATCCAGTCCATCTATGTGAAAGAGATGAATGCAAACGTATCTAATAATGAAATTGTATCATATGCTGTAAACACAAAAATTTCTTTTGAAAAAGAAAGTTAATTAAAAGAGATGAGAAACGGAACTAGGGTATTATTTATTATACCTCTTCCGTTTTTCACTAATTAAAATTATTGTTATGCTTTCAACATTCTTCGTATTAGTTTTAATTTCGATAATTGCTACTAGTTGCATGACTTTATTTAGCTACGCATCATCGTCGCTAAAAAAACAAAAATTCCAAGAACCACATCTCATAAACGCTATTTTAAATGATTCTTCTATCATCCCTCATCCTTTAAGTAAAAATCATGTTTTAGGCTGGTTAATCCATTATACTATAGGATTAATATTTACAATGTTTTTCTATTTTCTTTATAAAATCAATTGGCTGGAGCTGGATGCCCTTCCGACCTTTTTTTTTGGAATAGGGATCGGGATAGTAGGCATAATTGGCTGGAAAATTATGTTTATTATTCCTAAAACACCACAGAAAATTTTCTTACGCAGATTCTATTTTCATTTAATATTAGCACATCTCGTTTTTGCGATCAGCCTTTCAGTAGCTGTTCTCCTTTGCTGAATTTAAAATTTTATTGGTCATTGCTAGGAAATATTATTTTTCTGAAATTAAAATGAATGGCATGCTACTAAGAAAAGAAGCGGAATAAATAGTTTCTTGGATTCCTTGTAAAAGATGTCTTACGGATAGCTCTAGGAGAGCTTTCTTGATAATTGTTTCCTACAATACCGAACGAGCCTCATCGGTACCAGAACTTTGTACCTTATTTATATTCCGGTTTGATAAACAAAAACGAAAGGTTGGCCGAGAATGACATTCAATCGGAAGTAGGTCACTGGTATCTGTAGTAAAAATAAAATTGAAAGCTACCAGTATTGAAGGTTTTCTGCTTTGATGCGGAATACAATTATCTAATTTGAATTGATAGATAAAAGCAGATTCAAATAAGTAGAAATAATGTAATGCTTCAACAATATGAATCGGAAATAAACTTATTGATATTACATCAGTTCTGGATGCAGAATTTATGAGTGGTAGTCTAATCAGGAAGAAAGTTAAGGGTGTTTATTTTTATAATTACAGCGGAGGCACGTAATTTACAAATCGATCATTCAATACTTGCCCTTATAGTGGAGAATTATCTAAAGCAGGTCATACCACTTTAAGTATATGCAAACCTGTACATTAACCAATAAATAGTGCTGCTAGTTATGCCTAGACCTACTGAAAAGCAAAAATTGTTTCATTCAAAGCGATCCGAAACCAAGTAGTCTTCATTAAGAAAAATTTGACTAAATATAAGCTTCTTAATTCTTCTAATCTCTTACATTCGTTACTACTTTATTCTTAAATATTTAAATTGAGTATATTCTGAATTAAGTGAGATTAATATACTATCCAGGTTAGAAATATTGATATGAAAAAAAGTACTATTCTGCTAATTTTAGCTTTCATATTATTATGGAATTCTGGTTTTATTGGTGCAGAGTTTGGCTTGCCATATACAGGACCATATACTTTGATATTCTTAAGATATTTGGCGGTAACTATCTTATTGATTTTATATTTATTGATAAGAAAAAGACTTAAATGGTATACTTGGAAAGTTGTAGGGATCAATATGCTCATTGGTTTCTTAGCCCATGGTGTTTGGTTAACCTGTGTATTGTTGGCCCTCAATACTAAAGTTCCAGCAGGGATTGTTGCATTGATTGTGGCTCTTCAACCACTAGCAACTGGTGCATTTTCGAGTTATGTTACAAAAGAAAAAACAAATTATTATCAATGGATAGGATTGATAATAGGTTTTATAGGAGTCCTAGTTACCGTAGCTTTTCGAATAGATTTAAGTAGGTCAGGATCTATTTTCGGTTATATTATCCCCTTGTTATCTGTTATAGCTATTACAATTGCTACTTTAATTCAGCGAAAAATGGATGTTAATAACAAAAAAGAAAAATTACCTATTGACCAATCCCTATTTTATCAAAGTTTAGCTACAATGCTTGTTTTAGCTATACCTGCAATTTTAGTAGAAAATTTGAAAACCGAATGGGTGTCAGAATTTACTTGGAGTATGCTCTGGCTGGTATTGGCTGTTTCAATAGGAGCTTATATCCTTATGCTGAAGTTAATTGACAGGTTAAATGCTACTAAGGTCGCAAGTTTATTTTATCTAGGTCCCCCTGTAACAATGTTCATGGCCTGGATAGCCTTTGGAGATAATATAAAAATTATGGATATAGTGGGAATTTTAATTGTATTTTTCGGTGTATATTTAACTAATAGATCCAGCGTAGGAAGTTAGAAACTATATCATTATTGATCAATGAATTGATTATACCATAAATAAATGAACTATAAGTTGAATATTTTAGCTGTCAGTTTTAAAATATACAGAAGGTTTACTTGTTTATACACATTTGAAGAGTACAACTGGTAGAAAGTGATATAATAAAAATTTACGAATGCTATTGAGTTTGTACATATTCGATGAAATTAATCCATATCTTATATGATGATGTTTTCATTAACCAGTTCTGAATACTAATATACTCCCAATCAAACCTTCAATCGTTAAAGTCGTTTACTACAGAACACTACAAATCATTAGTGAGGTATAGAAAAAAAAGAGTGGCTGCAATGCAAAATAAAAGAACTGCTATAATAACATTGACTGGAATTTTTTTAAACATATGTATACATTTTAGACTAAATTATAAGAATGAGGAAAAAATGAGGTAGTACATTGTGCAATTAACTTTATTTTAAGAGCTCTATGCGTTAAAATGTCTAGTTTGGCTGCTAAATATCACACAATCAATTTCAATTCAATGAGTTTTCCTTTCTTAGAAAACCTATTACGGTTTACCAGAGTACACAGCCCCGTGTTGGAGCGTAGGGAAATTTGTGGTGATGATCTGGTTTATCATTTTAACAATGATACCAAGATACTGGTTGAATTTCTACAGAAATATAATAGAATAAAATTTTTAAAAACAGCTGGATATCAAGATAAAACTTATTGGTTTTATGATGAACTGATTGAGAAATATTTTGGCTTAGGAATAGAATCTCAAAAAGGAAACTGTCAATTAATTTTCCGGTTTTTCGAAGATCACCTGACCATTAAACAGAATGATATTATTTCATTATTCTTTAATGATAATACCGGACTTTCTTTCATTATTAAGAATTCGCCTAAAAAAAAGAACAAATACAATGTTTGCTTTTATCAATGCAATTTGCGCTTAAATGAAGTTGATTTAAAGAAACTTTCTACACAAACAGTCGTAGGCTGGTGTCATTTTCAGCCTGGAAAACCTATAAAAAGATCTCCTTTCGAATCTGAAGATCAGTCAGTTTTACAATACATTTTTCAATGTTTCCGAGAATGTATGTAAAAAAAGTTTAGCTAGTATAATAACAGAGAGTTTAGTGAATTGCATACCACACTATTTTGCAGGTTGATTAGGTTCCTCTACAATGTTTTATACAAAAGTATTTACTTTCACTTTGTAAGTTATAGTGATTAAAGGAGTCCTGGCCGCGCCGGCGCTACTGCATTTCTGTGTATAATTACCCAAAAAGGTACTAAACATATGGTTCGCCCTCTTAATGGTAATAGCAGAAGGCAATAAATTTTCACTTTGACTGTACACATTGGCAGATTATATATGGATAACACTGCTTCACCATTTTAAGTGTGGTTTCTGTAGCTTTTCTAAAACAATAGGGAATATATTCCTTCTATAATTTATCATGCTCCTCGAAAACTATTTTAAACAATCTAAAAGTGGCAGTATCAGCGATTATATTATTGTCCTGAAGTTTCCAAAATCTATTTACGTATACTATTTCAAAGCGGATCTCCTATATCATCATATGCCAAAAGTACTTCTTGTTTATTCGTTTTGGTAACATCAATTCTTTCTCTTGTTTATACTCAATTAGCTATAAAATTACTTACTTACGTCTATCAAAACAAAAGCAATAGATCAAACGTTTCATAAAACCTTCTGAAATTAAGATATTCTCTTTCAGTTTATTATTTTTCATTAGCGTTGCCTTCTAATCTAACAGCAAATATATTTTGTAATTCTCTTCAGCTTTAATTTGTAATAATTTTTCAAAAGATATTCCGGGATTTTTGTTCTTGGATCGTTCATATTTATCTCTAAGTTAAAGAGCTCTTATCTCGGTATAGATCTAATATGGATAACCGGATGTGATTCTAAATTAAATAGGGAATATTTACTTATATATCAGATAAAATAAATAGAAATATTCTATTATTTTATCATTAAGTACTCAATTTAATTCAAGAGAAACTGTTAAATCATATACAAATGTGATCTAAACTGTTCTTGAAGATCTTGTTATATAATAACCAGCATTTTAATTTAGAAAAAAAAGAACATGATCTCTACCACCAATTTTCCAGAAGTTAATAAACTAAAATTATCCAATTTAAAACTCAAGGAACCTAAATATACGATAAAGTCTCAAAATTTATATTAACTAATGATCATCCATGTACTATGGCTAAAACCGTCTTTACTATGGATGATGTTTATTTAAAAACTTATAAAAATCTAGCTAATGTAGGTGAAACTACAAAGTTGTATCAGGATTTAAAATCTTACTTGGAAGATTATGACTTTGAATCGAATGGATTCAAAACTTTTATTGCAGTTTTTCCTAATAGCCCGGAATTTACCGAAATTCAGTTCGAAGAGCATATGTGGGAGCAGCTTATTCAACTCAATTCCATTGACGAGTATGATTGGGATCCCCAAGTTCAGAGTGATCCGACGAATGAAAACTTTAGTTTTAGCATTGCTGGAAAATCATTTTATATAGTCGGTTTACATCCTAACAGTTCGAGACTCGCACGCCGCAGTCCTTTTACTGCAATAGCTTTCAATTTACATTGGCAATTCGAGAAATTGAGGGAAATGGGAACTTTTATTCGCGTCCGAAATACCATTAGAAAAAGGGATAGGAAACTACAAGGAAAAATAAATCCCATGCTGGAAGATTTTGGCGCTAATAGCGAAGCGAAGCAATACAGTGGCCGTGAGGTTTCTGAACATTGGGAATGCCCATTTAAAAATAAATAACATATAATCATAATTTTTAAGCAGCCTTTATAAGTTTTAAATATATCATTATTTGTCTATGGTACTTTATTAGTACCCCAAATTAGACCTCTAATTAATATAAAATATTAACAGTCATTGCTGAATTAATACAAAAAAAGAGCGCTCCCCAACGCTCTTTTCAATTTTAGTTCAAAATTAAATTCTTAATAGCCTATGTTTTGGGAAATTCCATCTGTAACGTCAATAGTCTCTTGGGGAATAGCGAATACTCTCAAATAAGGCTCTGTTCCCGCTTTTGCCGTATAAGGTTCATCATAAGTACCAAAACGAATCATTTGTTTTCTGCGGTACATTTCCCAATACATTTCGAAGCCAATTTCATTATATAGGGTTTCTTCATTTAAAAAGGAAATTGGTTTTCCAGGGGCATTGTCGAATAAAGCCTCTCTAGTTCTACTAGTTCTCAGTAAATTGATATCCTGTAGTGCTGCTGCAGATTCCCCTTTACGAAAATAGGCTTCAGCTCTCATACAATAAATTCCGCCCAATCTGTAAAGAGGAATATCTACTGCACTAGAACCATTACCATATTCAGGATCAAATTCCCATTTGAAGTTTCTCACACCACGATTAATCTGATCTTGACTGAACACTGCAGAGAGTGAGTTATCGAAATCAAGTTCTGGTGTGTAATCCATAGCAATGGTAGTATTTTTCTCCATCATTAATTTACTGATGGCAATTCTACCATCAGAGGTCATATTAAATCCTCCCTCGCCATCTAAAGTTGGGCCATATTGCTGCCCGACCTGCAATCCTCTGTTAAAGTGAAACCAGTTACCACCAGTATCGGGACGTACATCTTCTGCAGGTACACTACCGGTCGTACCATCATTCATAAACCATGTTCCATCAGAATATTGATAATATCTGTGAAAACGAGGATCATCATGATTTCCTTCCCATGTATAATAAAATTCAGGCTCTACGCAAGAAGCATTTGTTCCTCTATTATCTGGTGTGGGCTTTTGAGCTCTTCCAGTAGACATGTAAGCAAAGTCATTATCACTTCTACGGATGTTATCGTTTTCTTGCACTACAGCAAAAATAATTTCTGAACCGTTTTTATTATCAATGGCAAAATTGTCGAAATAATTACTTTCCAGACTAAAATTTCCTTCAATCAATAAGGAAGTATAATGAATCACTTTGTCCATATCGCTACCCTCATTATCGACTGCAGCTTCGGTAAAATTAAAGCTAGACGAAGCATTATATCTATCTTTTAAAACGGCTCTGTTTAAGTACATATCAGCTAACAAAGCATAAGCTGCCTGTTTAGTAAAACGTGCATTAAAGGTTCTTTGCTCTCCCAAGTTCGCCAAATTTGGAATAAGAGACTCTACTTCTGTAATTAAATTATCTATCTCGATATCTGCCTGAAGAAATTCTAACTCAGCATTTTCTGTAAATGGATCTCTATAAGGTGCTTGTTGAAATAAATCTATGGTGTTATAAATATATAGCGCTAAAAGACCTCTAGCTTCCGCTAAAAATAGATCGTAATTTTCGTAATCTGGGTTGGCTTCCAAAGATTCGATAGCTGTAAGTGTCTTGGTAATACCACTATTAAGCGCATTCCAAGTACTAGATACTGCGGCATTGTTCGTTCCCCAGGTAAATTCAGTTAAGGCTCTCCATTTTCCGCCATCACCCCAGTCACTACCTCGAGTTGGTAGCATACATTCGTCTGTTGGATATTCCTGAAGTCCAAATACATTACCGTGATCGGTAAATGTTCCTTCTGCTAGCTGGCCATATGCGGCTGCCATAGCACTTTCGGGACTGGAGCTTTTGCCTCCGACTACTTCATCTATTACTTCTTCCTCTAAATCTGTACAACTAAATAAAGTTGCTCCGATAAAGATCGTAAATATGGTTTTAGTTATTATATCTAAAGATTTCATTTGTTATAATTTTAAAGTTGCACCAATCATGTAAGATTTTGAAGATGGATAGGTTGTATAGTCGATACCTATAGATTGATTACCTCCCGTTGATCTGGGACTATTCACTAAAGGATCAAATCCTGAATAATTGGTTATCGTAAATACATTTTGAGCGCTTAGATAAAGATTGAGACCTTTAAGCCAATTGAGATTTGCAGTATCAAAAGTATACCCCAATCTTGCATTATTTAATCTTAAGAAATCGGATTTCTCCAAATATAAAGTAGAAAGCTGTGGTGTATTTTGAGGATTTGCGCCATCTTCATAAAATTCAGAAAGTACGTTTCTATCAGAAGCTAGATTATTAATGTTTAATGCCAAATTGGTATTATTAACTAAATAACCTCCTGTCTGACCGATAAATGCCATACTTAAATCCCATCGCTCGTAGCTTAAATTTGTGTTTAAACCAAAAGTAAAATTTGGAATAGCTCCTTCAAAAATCTGACGGTCGTCACTATTAATTACTTCATCATTATTGATATCTTCAAAAATATCGTTTCCACTTTCATCGAAACCAAGATGTTTCAGCATAAAGAAAGAACCTGCCTCATAACCACTTTTGTAGATATTTGCAGCCACTCCAGATAATCCAGGACCGGCAACACTACCAGAATACAGTTCAGAGACCGGTAAATTTTTGATTTCATTATTCAGTGTAGCTCCGTTAATATCTACGGACCAGTTAAAATCTTCTGTGCTTACAATATTAGATCCTAATGTAAATTCAAAACCTGTGTTTACAATCTCTCCTTCAATATTTTTCCAAACTGAAGTTGTTGGGCTTAAAGGTTCAGAAGGTATGTTTAAAATCGCATCGGTAGTCGTTTTGTTGTAATAATCTAATGAACCGTACAATTTATTATTCCATAAACTAAAATCTATTCCGGCATTGAACTGTCTAACTACTTCCCATTTTAGATCAGGATTTGCAGTACGATTGACCACAACACCATTTATTAAATTGTAATCGTTATATAAATAATACCCGCCAGCAGCCGACTGTGAATAACTTGCCTGAGTGATTTTGTTCTGAACTTCCTGATTACCCGTTTCTCCCCAACTGGCTCTTAGTTTCAATTGATCTATTTCTTGAGAACCTTTAAGAAATAATTCTTTATCGATATTCCAACCTAAAGCAAAGGATGGGAAATAACCATATTTATTATTCTCTCCGAATCTAGTTGATCCATCAGCCCTCAGAGACGCCGTCACTAAATAACGGTCATCATAAGTATAATTAACTCGGCCAAAGTAGGATTGTAATTCATTTTCCTGAGCATAACCACTAACCCCAGATTGCTCTCCAGAATACCCTGGATTATATTCCGGTGCTACACCTTCTTCCATAAGACTAATATTAGTTGTCGAAAATGAGGTTCCAGAAAAATTAAATTTTTGATACGAAAATCCTCCTAAAATTTCAAAATTACTTTTGTTAAGATCTAAATTATAGGTTAAGTAATGTTCAACTAAAGAACTTTGGGAATCAAGATTGTTCTGAACGTAAGCCCCTAGCGGAGTTCTATCCGTAACGTTCGGATAAATAGTTGAATTTCTCTCTGAAGTAGAGCGATCAATCCCTAAATTAAATTTATAATCCAAACCTTCTATTATACGGAAAGTAGCTTCTATATTCCCTAAAACTCTTAATGTTTGGGTTTTATCCTCATAGATATGCAACAGATACATCGGATTATAATGTGCATTCATATTAAAATTTGTGTAATGCCCATCTTCCTCAAAAACTGAACGTGTTGGATTGGCCATTAACGCATGCATTATTACCTGACCATCTGAACCTGCATCTGCTCCGTTTGGAATTCCGTTTTCATCAATTTGGCTGGCAGTAAGATTCATTTTTACCTTCAATCTTTTATTATCAAAGAAAGATTCTTCCGCATTAATTCTAGCAGTAGTTCTTTTGAAATCACTGGTCTCCACAATTCCTTCCTGATCCATACGAGAAAGCGACGCATAATAATTACCACTTTTTGTTCGCTTTGCAAATGAGAAATTATGATTTTGCGTGACAGCGGTTCTAAATAATTCGTCCTGCCAATCTGTACTACCACCATGATCATAAGATTCATCGTCGATAGCATTTCTATATTCAGCAGCGGAAAGTAAATCTACCTTATCTATTACGTTAGCTACATTTAAATAAGAATCTACAGTAATTGTAGCATCTCCTTTTTCTCCTTGTTTTGTAGTAATAATTACCACACCATTAGAGCCTCTAGCTCCATAAATCGCAGCAGCTGATGCATCTTTGAGAACGGTAATCGATGCTATATCGCTAGTGTTTAAAAAGTTTAGCGGGTTTTTTGCAGCAGTGTTTCCAAGCCCAAAATTTGGACCACCCGGACTTACATTCTCGTTACTAAGGGGCACCCCATCTACTACAAATAATGGAGTACTACCACTACGAATTGATCCAATCCCACGAATTGAAACATCTACACCCGCTCCCGGTTCCCCACTGGATTGTACCACACGTACACCAGCAACTTTTCCCTGGATTAAATTATCCGGAGAAACATTCACTCCCTTTTTAAAATCTTCTGAAGAAAGTTGGCTCACCGCTCCTGTTAAATCTTTCTTTGTTTTTTTACCATAACCTACTAAGACAATTTCATCAAGATTGGCGGCATCCGCAGCGAGTGTAATTGTAATTCCATCCTTAGCTTTAACCTGAATACTTTTGAAGCCTAAATAGGAAACTTCCAAAGTTGCGTTATCAGCAACTTCTATAGTAAACTGCCCATCAAAATTGGTAACGACACCATTATCTGTACCGGATTCTTTAATGGTTGCACCTGGTAAAGGCATTCCTTTTTCGTCTACAACCGTCCCGGTAATAGTTTGTTGATAGTTGTTAGAACTAATTTTAGTTTTTGCATTCTCAATATAAATACTGCTTCCTGCAGTAGCTATTTGAGAAGCTAATAAAACCGACATTCCAAAAATTATTTTTTTCGGTTTTAATTGTGTAATTTTAAAATACATGTAGTTAAGTAATTGGTTGCACAATGCTTAATTAATAACCGCAGTTGTTGGTAGCAACTGTGGTTCTTTTTTTCTCTTCCGTGTTGATTTGTTAATACATCCTAAAATGTTGAGTTTGTAAAAAAGGGTTCGCTTATTTTTTTAAATTCGCTAAATAAGGGAATGTTAATTTCTTTCACATTTTTTTAATTTTATTAAAGCTTTAATAAATTCTTATTTTCGTTTTAATTATTTACCTCACATAAATACTTAAATAATTTTCTTTTAATATTTAGTTCATTTAATTTGCTATATAAAGTAGTAAACCTCTAATTTCTTAACACAACTTAATCTTTTGATTACTTTCAAGCCGCCCTAAACATTTAGATTTATCCGCTAAAAATTAAATAATGGTCAATAAACTATCTATCGTCCTATTCTCATTAATTTGTATCTACTTTATTTCTGCTTGTTCAGATAAACCGAAAAGCAAACAAAAAATAAATCAAGTTCAGGTTATTGGATCTCATAATAGCTATAAGAAAGCTATTGAAGACTCTTTATATGCTTATTTAGAAAGTCAGGATTCTTTAGGAAGATTAAAAGGTTTACAATACGATCATATTCCTATGTTGCAGCAATTAAGCATGGGACTTAGAAATTTAGAAGTTGATGTTTATATTGATAAAAACGGTGGTAAATTCTCGAACCCTAAAGGTTTATCTTTAGCTGAAGATCAATCGAAATATGATCCTGAAAACAAATTGGAGGAACCCGGCTTTAAAATGATTCATATCCCTGATATAGATTTTAGAACTCAATATTACCTTTTTGAAAACTGCCTTAAAGATTTGAAATCTTGGTCCGAAGAAAACCCGGATCACACACCAATATTTATTACCCTAGAACCAAAAGATGGTGAAGAGAATAATTTTGGTACCTCTCCTGATCCATTTACTGCAGAAGCTTACCAAGAACTAGATGATATTATCCTAGAATCCTTGGGGAAAGAACATATAATTACTCCAGATGATATAAGAGCTGATTATAAAACCTTAAATGAAGCTGTAACCGTTGGAAATTGGCCAACGATTGATGAAGCAAAAGGAAAATTTATGTTTATACTAGATACTAAAGGTGCAAAAATGGAACTTTATATTAAAGATCATCCGTCTTTAAAAGATAGAGTAAGTTTCACCAATTCTAAGGAGAATTCTCCAGAAGCAGCGGCTATGATCATAAATGATCCCTATGATAAACGAATATCAGATTTAGTAAAAAAAGGGTATATTATTAGAACAAGAGCCGATGCAAACACTACTGAAGCTAGAAATAATGATTATTCTCGTTTTAAAACCGCTAAAAAGTCGGGTGCACAGATTATAACAACGGATTACTACCTTCCGAGTAAGTTCTTTGACTCTGACTATCAAATTGACTTCGGAAAGAATATTTTTTATAGAAAAAACCCTATAAATAGTAAATCTTAACTATTTCTATAGAGCTAATTACCGGAATTATGCAAGGTCTATAACTGTACTCACAAGCGTTTACCAATAGTTGCATAATGAAGAAAATTCAGAACTAGTAAAAAAGTGATCTAGATTATCGACCAGATTATTATTCTAATATCCGATAGCAATTAAATTTAATTAAAGAAACTGCATTGCTTCTTGAATGTTCTTCTCGAATCGATTGCTGATTAATCAAGATGGAACTCTAAAAGCTGTTAACCTATCTTAGTTCCAACCGTTTTTATAATTTAGAGTTATATTTTTGCTCTTATCCTTGCTTCTTGACTCGTATAAAATGTAATTTCAGCTATTGTTTTTTGCGTTATTTACGATTATAACATACTGTATTTTAAATACTTTAAAACTAATGCCTTAGAATGTTAATTAGCATTTCTAAGCTTAGCACTTCTTAGGATGTTGTTTACCTTCAAAGGAAATTCACACCTTATGAAAGTCAGTTTACGTAAAAAGAAACTAAGCACTGGAAAGTTTAGTCTCTACCTCGAGTATTATAAAGGTTCTGAAACCTTGAAAAACGAAAAAAACAAAACATTATCGTGATGTTGCACTTACGGGAATATTTATTTATAGAGCCGAAAGATCGTCACGAGAAGAAACAATATGAAGAGACCATTATTAGAGCCGAACAGATCTTGTCGATTCGTAGAGCGGAATAGGCCCAGGGAAAGTATGGTATTAAAAATCGATCGAAAGGAAAAATTAATTTTCTGGTCTACCTTAATCAATTAAAAGATGAACGATACGAAAGCCACTCCAATTACCACAACTGGCACGCTGCACAAAAGCAACTGGAAGCTTACTGTAATCATAAGATCATCACCTTTGATGAAGTATCAATCTTTTGTTTATGGTTTTAAGAAATATCTCGATGATTAAACTAGAGCTATTATGGGATATCGAAAAGGATAGTGAAGATCCTGTCTTTAAAGGTTTTAAATATAGGGTTATCTATCATAAAGTCTTGTTGAACTAGAGTAAAAGGCAGGTTATAAAAAAACATATTACCCTTCATAGTGCTCGTCATACCCATGCTGTTCTTTTACTGGAATATGGTGCAGATATCTATACGGTATCTAAAGTATTAGGACATAAGGAAATTAAAACTACGCAGATCTATGCGAAAATGGTAGATAAAAAGAAAAAAGAAGCGGCAAGGCTTATTCCTGAAATTCAAACGACCAATGTTATATGAGTTAGGTACCTTCTTTTATATAACCGGGTTTATTTATGTGTATGCCTTGCTCCTCGCCCATTATGGTAAAATAGTACTACGCTATTTTATGAATGAAAACCTGAATTGGAATGCGGATATCGAAAAGCCGAGAATCTTAGTGCATCTCATCGGTCTTAGTATCATGCATCTGCTATTCTACCAATTCCACCGAACAACATCTACACTAATCTTGATTATCGAAACTTCTGCTTTTATAGTGGCAGTAGTATTTTGTCAAATTTCTTGGAGATTAGTATTTCTTCAGCAGTTTACATCTGAAAAGCAGAAACCGTCACCTTCAAAATTAACTTCTTTTGAACTTCAAATTAGCAAAGCAGAAATTCGGTTGCTATACAATGGCCTGGTTCGCTATCATCTTATTAATATGGATAAGACCAGCTTAACAGATATGAAAAATGTGCTGACCAAAGCCTGGGATGAACACCAATCAAGTATTTATTTTGAATTGGATGCGCCCTCCTGTAGAGAATTCTATGACTTTCTAAATAAACGTTTTCCAGAAAACAGGCTTAGCTTAAAAGCATTTTTCAGGTACTCCAAGTGTATTAAAAGACCGGATGGGAAATTGTATAACTACAATACTATCAAAACCGCTACCCTAAGAACTCCGATTTCGAAAAAACACGAAGAAATTGCTAAAATTTTTAAAAGTCTGGATTGATATCACAACTCCATTTTATACTTCAATTTTCTGCTCTGATTTGCTCTTTCTGATCTAATTTTCACAGTTAAATTTCTAATATTTTACATACCTGGTATACATAGTAGACAGGACGGGTATAGGCTATTTCTAAGTTTGAGATAAGAATCGAATAGCAAATGAAAAAGCTATTTGTCATTATTAACCCTTAAAACTTAATACCATGAATGCTTTACAAATTCTTGAAAAATTAGAGCGTATCGAACGAATGATACGCGCCAACAAACCGGTATTGTCCTTTGAAGAGGCTGCAGAATATACCGGACTTTCCAAAAGTTATCTCTACAAATTAACTGCACGTGGAGAAATTCCGTATTCCAAACCTAGAGGAAAAATGATCTATTTCTCCCGGGAAAAACTGGATGAATGGTTACTACAGAATTCCTTTAAATCTTTGAGTGATCTGGAACAGGAAGCGATTTCATATACCGCGAAAAACAAAAAATTCCAATAAGTCATGGAATCGTCGAACAGAAAATTATATCTGGCCGAAGAACAAAAGAAGAAAACCATTTATGATTACCTGGAAGATTATCTCATTGAAAAAATGATATCCGTTTTAATGAGATTGCCCAGGAATTCCAAATTCGACTGAAAGGCCAGGGCAAATGGGAAGAGTTTGAAATGAACTCCCTACTCATTGAACTTGCCAGATCGAATATTGAAGTGACTCCTACCAAATTAGAAATCTTTTTAAAATCTTATATGATACCTAGATATAATCCTATACAAAGTTATTTTGAAGAGCTGCCAAAATGGAATGGTAATGATCATATTAGTGATCTTGCAAGTTACCTGCCTCTTCGTGAACCTAAAGCCTTTCTTTATCATTTTAGAAAATGGCTCGTAAGAAGTGTAAAGTGCGCGATGGAAGATGCATATTTCAATAAGCAATGCCTGGTACTTGTCCATGCTGCACAAAATTCCGGGAAATCTACCTGGTGCCGCTTTCTTTGTCCTCCGAAATTATCAAATTACATTGCGGAAGATCTAAGCAATGACAAGGATGCAAGGATTCAACTGACCCGAAACTTTCTGATCAACCTCGATGAATTGTCGGTATTGGCCAGGAAAGAAACCAATGCATTGAAGGCTTATTTTTCAAAGACGATTATCAATGAGCGCCTTCCCTATGATCGCAAGAATACCAGCCTGCATCGTTGCTGTTCTTTTATTGGTTCGACCAACCGTACCACCTTTTTAAATGATGAAACGGGTTCAGTACGCTGGCTATGTTTTGAACTCCTGGGAAAAATCGATTTTAATTATAGCCGTAAAATTGATATTAACCAGGTATGGGCTCAGGCCTTTATGCTCGCCTATATGGATATTGACTTTAGCCCCGAGTTAACGCCAAAAGATATTGCTGAAAATGAATTGCGCAATAACAGCTACCGACAGGCGACGATGGAAGAGGAACTGTTAAATAAATTCTATACGCCCAGCCAGAAGGAAGAAGACTTTTATACGACAACCGACATCCTCTCAAAATTACAGCATGTAAACAACAGACTAAATGTTGTAAACATGGGTAGGGCGTTAGCTGCACAGGGATATGAGCGGGTTAAAGATAAAAAGAGACGAATCTATGGCTACCTGGCTAAACCTTCATTTAAATACTCCCCGCTAGAAAATATCTAAAACTTAATTAAAAATAACTTACCCATCTTACCCCATTTAGGTTTAACTCAATATTCATAAGGCTTGAGCTTGTGGTAAGATCTGCTGCCAATCATCTTACCCAACTTACCCAAACAAGGCCTTGGGTAAGATGGGTAAGATCGAAAATCAGGTATTATTCAACCTACCCCCTAGTATTTAAGGGGCTTGGGTAAGATGGTAACTTAAATTCAGAAAAATGAAAAAAAATAATGAATTGTGGAGTAGCGCCCGAAATACAGATATTATTCAATTATTGAAGTCTTTAGGGCACTACCCCACCAAAACAAAGGAAAAAGAAGCTTGGTTTCTGAGTCCCCTGCGGTCAGAAACGCAAGCCTCTTTTATCGTATCTAAAACAAAAAACCTTTGGTACGACTTCGGTCTTAGTAAAGGTGGGAATAGTATCGACCTTATCATGAATTTGAAATCCTGTAATTTCCAGGAGGCGTTGAACTTTCTAAAAAACCCACAGTATAGCTTTTCTTTTAATCCGCCTGCTCAAATTTCACATGAACCAAAAATCAAATTACTGAAAACGTCACATTTTATCTCAAACGCCTTACAGGATTATATCATGCAACGTGGGATTCCCATGCTGTTAGCTTCACGCTTTTTGGAGGAGGTGACCTATAAGGTTCGCAGTGGTATCTATTTTAGTCTGGGACTTAAAAATCACAAAAAGGGGTGGGAACTTCGAAATGCTTATTTCAAAACTGTAATCGCTCCGAAATCCTATACCCACATTTGCTGGAATCATACTAGTCTTTGTATCACCGAAGGTATGTTTGATTTTTTGTCTCTGGGAGTTTTAGAGAAAGAGTCTTTTGAAAAAATGGATCATGTGATACTAAATTCTCTGGCTTGTGTTCCGCAACTAATGGGATTGCTTCCCTCCTATTCCAAGATATATCTCTACCTGGATAATGACCCTGCGGGAGATCGTATGACTTCGTATTTACTAGAACACTTTGCTCAGGCCATCGACCTGAGATATCGCTTTTATCCACATAAAGATCTTAACGAAAAACTTTGCCATGTTCGACGAGAAAATACCCTTTGAAAGCGAAAAGAAATCCTCCTATTCCTTAAGCTTTGAAAAGCTAAAAAAAAGGGAAGGCAAAACGAGGATTTTCAATGATGGGGACACGGGTTCCCATCAAACGGAAAATTCTAATATAGATCCTAATTCAAGATGTGTGTCTGTGGACACAATCTTGATTGCTCCCCATGGTCGCAATGAAAAAAAAGAGAGGTTTAAGGGGAAGACTTCCTTAATCAAATTCAGGTGTACGCTGTACCAGAAAAAGCTACTGAACATCAAGGCTAAAAGATCGGGATTAAGCCTTAGTGAATTTTGTCGAAAATCAGCCATGGATCTGCCTATTAATGAGCGGATGAGCGATGATCATATTGCCATCTATAAAGACCTGGTGAAATTCCATAACAACTTTAAGTCGATCGGGAATATGTTCCGAAAACGGGATCCGAGATTATCGGCTGAAGTTTATAAGCTGGCCGAGGCCATGAAGAAACATCTTAAAAAACTGGATCTATGATTGGTAAAGGAAAATCCATTAGTCATACTCAGGCTTCCATGAAGTATGGTTGGAACCAGGAGAAGGAGGCAGAGATTGTCTACGCTCAAAATATTGTGGGAGATTCCCCGCAGGAAATTAGCCGCGAGTTTGAACAGATCCAAAAGCTGAATGAGCATTGTGAACGTAATACGCTGTCCTTTGTCCTGAGTCCTACCATTGAAGATGGACGGACACTGGATCAGCGTAAACTTGGAGAACTGACCAAAGACTTTATGCGGGAAATGAACCTGGGCGAGCGACAGGCAATTGCTTTTGTGCATCAGGATAAAGAGCATAAACATGTGCACCTGTATGTGAACCGGATTGATTTTGATGGTCGTGCCTATAAGGATAATTTTATTGGTAAACGTAGTCAACATGCTGCCGAGCGGGTTGCTCATGAACATCAACTGACCACCGTTCGCGAGGTACAGCTTATACGAGAGATCAATCTTACCGATATTCGTTTGGAAATTAAACGTCGGCATGAGCTGACCATGAAACAATTTAAACCGGAAACGTATAAAGCCTACATGCGCGGGATGGAAACCAATGGTGTAAAAGCGATTCCCTTTATCAATAAGCAACAAAAACTACAGGGCTTTCGGTTTGAATTTGATGGGCATAGCCTCAAAGGAAGCGCCGTGCATCGTTCCATGAGTATGTCCAATATCGGAAAGCAAATGGCACGGGAACATGGTATCGAAAAATTCAAAGAACTCAACAAAGCGATTAGACTGGCGAAAAGCCCGGAACCGGTGCAAATCAGCTTAAAACTATTAAAAGAAATCGCAAAAAAAGTTATTAAAAAGTCCATATCTAAAGGCTTGGATATCGGATACTAAACCTCTTGAATTATGGCAAAAATTGATGAACTATCGGAATTATTATGCGCTGAGCTGGCAAGCTTCGAGCAGCATATGAAACGACTGGAAGAAATTCACTCGCAGGGGATTCACCTGGATACTAAAGACCTGATACGACGACTTTCAAGTCTGGAAGATACGCTGGATTTTGAAAAGAACGAATATGAACGGATTTCTGCGGAATTATCCGATACGATCAAAGAGGCGAAGATCTATCCGAAATGGGCACTGATTGTCTTCTTTGTGTCTTTGAGTTTGAATGTTATTGGAGTTGTGATTTTGATTCTTGATCTTAAGAAATAATGATTGAACTGCTGTAGTAGCAGCATTTTTTAATCTGAACCAAAGATATGAATTACTGTAGTATTGATAAGGAAATTCTCAATTATGTTAAACAAAAGAGAAATAATGTTAAAGGTCAATTTTGATTATCTCTAAATTTGCCTTTAGTACTTGGAATTACTACATTAGACCGGACACTAAGTTGAGAGAATATTTTTGCTAGTTATTACCTTAGCAATTATGAGAAGAAAATCTAAACATTACACCTTAGAATTTAAACAAAAAGCAGTCGAGTTAAGTTATGCTAAAGGCAATGTAAAACAAGTATGTGAAGACTTGGATATATTTCCATCTGTACTTTACCGTTGGCGTAGAGAGTTAAAAGATTACGGTAACAACAGTTTCCCTGGCCGTGGTAATCCTAAAATGACCGATGAAGAAAAAGAGATAGCCCGATTAAAAAAGGCATTAAAAGAAGCCGAGTTAGAACGAGACATCTTAAAAAAGGCCATCAGCATCTTCTCCGCGAGCGACAAGAAAAATACAGGTTTATAAAACAACACCTTATGAGATTTCCTGTCGAGACGATGTGTAAAATATTGAAAGTAAGCAAAAGTGGCTATTACCATTGGTTACAATCGGGACCAAGTAAATTATGGTTAGAAAATCAAAAGGTAACTGGGCTTATTAAATCTATATTTAAAGATAGCTTTCAAAGCTATGGTTCACCTAGAATAAAAACAGAACTAGAGACATTAGGCTATAAAATATCAAAGCCTAGAGTTGCACGTATTATGAGTGCTAATTATTTGTTTGCAAAACGAAAACGTAAGTTTAAAGCAACCACATATAGTCAACATAATTACCCCATAGCTCCTAATTTATTAAACCAAAACTTTGAAGTAAGCCGACAGGATCAAGTTTGGGTAAGCGATATAACCTATATCAAAACCAAACAGGGCTGGTTATACCTTACTGTCATTATTGATTTGTTTAACCGCAAAGTTGTTGGATGGGCTCTAAGCGATAATCTAAGTACAGAAGACACTATTATTAAGGCTTGGCATATGGCTATAAAGAAAACTACTTTAACCCAGTCTTTAATTTTTCATTCCGACCGAGGTATACAATATGCCAGCCATAAGTTTACCTCATTAATTAAAAGTTACAATGGCTTAGTAAACCAATCTATGAGCAGAAAAGGTAATTGCTGGGATAATGCCATTGCTGAATCGTTCTTTAAATCATTAAAGGTAGAATGGGTTTATAGGCACAATTATAAGTTGAGATCTGAAGCGGAGTTATCCATCTTTGGATGGATAGAAACTTGGTATAATAATAGAAGAAGACATTCCTTTTTAGGAAATAGAACTATAAGAGAATTTGAATTAGACATGTATAACCTTAAACTAGCAGCGTAGTCATTCAACTATTTGTCCAGTTTTTTGTTGCAAGTCCAACTTGAAGTTTAGAATTACAGATTAAAAATGTCCCCTGAAAAATCAAATAAAGAACAACTACGATCTCATCAGTTCCAATTGTTTTTTGATACTATTGAAAATTTACAATTATACTCTTCCAAGATAAATTACGAATTACTATATCTGGAAATGATTAGGTCAAAGCAAAGTCGAAATCCCAGGTTCAATTACCAATTTACAATTAATAAAAATCATTTGTCAAAAGGCTTAAGGGATCTTTTATATCATAAAGAAGATTTGAGAATTTGTATTTCAGAATTACTAATTGAAATAAATCTATGTACACACCTGGAAGAATTTGATTTAATCATCGACAAGGCTATTCGTTTAGCAGAAGAAGAATAAAATTAGACTAACTACATTATTATAAATGTGGCAAACTTATCTTTTAAAATAAGTAGCTCCGCCTTTGTATATGCTTGGACATTTAGTGAGTGTTTAAAAAAGGTAACCTCACCTTATGGGTATACAATTACCCTCCATTTAAAACTATCAAATTTGTATCTCCATTTTATACTGTTCGTTATCAGCTAATTTTAATAAAAAATGCACACGCACTGTAGATGCCAAGGCACTTAGTGATTGCTATTTAATAACCTCACCTTACGGGTGTACAGCCACCCTCAACTAATTCAAATCAATCAATAATAAGTTCAATTCCGGCTTTCTCTGCCTTATATTTTATTTTCATTGTAAGATCGTAATAGCTCCAATTCCGAAATAAAAATGCTTCCTCTTTGGCTATTCTTATTTTTTCTTCCTGGTTCATCAAAACAAGCGTACCAGCCTGGTGCTTTACACAAAAATCTATGAGCTTCCGACTATAAACATGTAAGCGATTCTGTACATAATTGTATTCTGCATTTTTAAATCGCTCTAAGGCTTTTGTTTTTCGTTTTCTTCCTTTGCCTGATTTTGCATAAGTTACTCCTGCTTCCACTCGTTTTCTTGCTGACTGAATCGCTAATCGTCGATGTAAAAACTCTTCTTTAGAACCTATAGCCAGCTTTGCTCTTCCTATCTTTACTATGATCGGATATTCAATCGATAGGGAAGCCTCCGCTATCTTATCTGGTTGTAGCTTGTGTTTTTCCTTTTCAAATTCAAAAACCGCATGCATATATATCTTGTGCTTCTCCAACTTTAAATGGGAGGTTCGAAGTTTAAGCTTTCCTTCCATTAATCGGTGTAAGAGTTTGCGCGTTTCGTGATAGTCTTTTCCTAAATAGAACACCATCGGTATGGAAAAGAAGCGGAACCGAAAAATATGTTTCTCTTCATCGTATCTTAAACCACAGACTCCTTCGGAACTAAAGGGAAAAGCCATATCTCTTTTAAAGTTTTTTACAGATCGCTCTCCTCTCCAATAAGCATCCCGGTTTTGTCGAAATGAACTGAGCAACGTACTATTCAGATGTGTTAAGATATTGGTTGGCATTTCGCCTTTAAATCGATCTGAAACTAAACGATAGGTGGTATTAATCCGTGATCGGTTAAATATGCCATTTTCTGATTTCTTTTCATCCAGCAATTTATACCGAACCCCTTCCGAGAAGTAAAGGAATTCCTGAGCCATTTCCTGTATATATAAATGAGATACGATAAGATTCGATGCCCTATAACAATTATATTGCCAGTCATATAATTTACTCAAAGCCTCCTTACGTTCTTCCTGGGTAGGAAGATCGACCAGTAACTGAATTTTTCGAGTAAGTTTTATTGTTGAAGTACCCATAACTAAGCGGTTTGTAATTGTTCTTCATGTTTCTGCTGCATCAATTTATAGGCTATCATAAACTGACGGTGGACTTCCTTCTGTGGAAGTTGTAGCTCTTCAGCAATCTTTGAAAAGGATTGCTTTTCTTCACATCGCAATTTCAACACCTTTGCCTGTTCATTGGTCATTTCCTGTGATTCCTTTACGGAATCGGATGTTGAATGATTCGACTGATCTAGTTTACTTCCTCGATGAATAATTTGCTTTAAATCATCGATAGCCAAATAAACTTCGTTACTGGCATGCTTAACGCTTATGCCCATTAGTTTGGAAATAATCGCATATTTAAAATCATATTTCAAACAAAGCTCTATTAATTGCTTACGCTTTGGTTCTATAAACGGTAATACATTTCTAATTCGGTCATAATACTCCTGCTCTGACTTTTGATCCAAAAGATGCTGATCTTCTTCGGCTTCAGGATCAAAGCCGTACATATAATCCTGATAGTTTTCATAAAATTCTAAGCGGTTGATCGAACGATAGAATTTATTTCTTGGACGACAATAAAAGAATGTACATTCCCTCTTTACTACATGACGTAGAAAAAAGAACACATGTTCGGGTCGCTCTATGGTATCACGAAGCATCCATAGTTTTAGGAAAGCATCCTGCATGATCGTTTCAACAACAAATTCATCTTGAATTAGCTGCCTGCCAATAAAGAAGATATGCCGACTGTGCCTGGCGTAGATAAATTCTATGGCATCAGGATGTCCTTGTTTTAAGAGTTTGAAATCACGTTCCATGGCCAACAGTTTTTAATGTTGGATCAGATCTTCGAATGGATACTGTATTAATAATAAATACGAGTCTCTCGGTATGGTCTATAATTTTCATAATTGCTGTGGTTTTGTTTGTCTTTAATTAGTTGATCAAGCCATAAGCCTTCCCTCACCAGCTGTCAAACTCGAGGGAAGGCTTTCTGGCTTCTAGCCTAGACTAAATGGCTAATTCATTAAAAGGTGGTTTGTTTCTTCTTATAGGTTTGGTTTTATTTTATGACGGAATTAACTTTTTTCTCTCTGAAAAAGAATGGTGCTATAAACTTTCTAATTACAATAGCTTCTATGTAAATGCTAACATTAATTATTAGTGATACTCAAATATAAAGAAAAATCCAATTAAAGGTACATGTACCTTTGTTAAAATTATAAATAAGCTTCTAATTGTATGGTCGAATAATCGACTATGGCTAGCAAAATAGAGACTTATATAATTAGTAAGGTAAAAGAGAAGCGAAAAGAAAAAGGCTTCTCTCAAATAGCTTTATCTCAAAAGCTAGGGCTTAGCGATAGTTTTATTTCTCATGTAGAATCTCAAACGCGCAGAGCAAAATATAATCTCAATCATTTAAATGAACTTGCCATTATTTTAGAATGTTCTCCAAAAGATTTTTGGCCAGAAAAAGGCATTAAATAGATCACATTACATAAATCTGATTTTTTAGAATCTATAATTGTAGAATCTCATTTCCTTCTTTTAAATTCTGTTTATAGTTCTTGATAATATTTAATCTCATCTTTCTCCGCATAAAAAACTTCGATTGTTCAGATTTTATAAGTTCAGAGATTTTGTTTTCTAGAATTGATATAGAATTCTGAATTACTTAATAACAATTATATTTTATGGAAAACCGTAATGTTTTTTTCAAAAAAATCATATTTTTAAAAAACAAAATCCCACGGAAGTACGCAGGATTTAAGATTTTTCTTCGGCTTATAGCCTTATTGTGAATTGCTTTTCAGATTGTAAATATAGAAAAAATTAAGCAATCCACAACATACAGCATGTACAGGTACAATTTAAGTCTGTACAAAAGATTTAAAAAGAGATAAATCTAAATATAGATTAGAAAATGGATTTGGATCACCAAATTCAATTATTTGTGCACAAATAACTTTCTCTCTCTGAGACAAAGAAAAAACAAATAAATTTGAAATTTAAGAATTAAATTATGAGCGACTTAACCTTAGGAATTGACCTTGGCACAAACTCCATTGGATGGGCCATTAGGGACACTACAGAAATTGCCAATCAAATCATTAGAAGTGGAGTATTGATCTTTAATAAAGGTGTAGGAGAAGAAAAAGGAATTGAATTCCCTAAGGTTAAGAAACGTACTGAAAGCCGTGGGATACGTAGGAATTACCAAGCTGAAAAATATAGAAAATGGAAATTGCTGGAGTACCTCATTCAACAAAAAATGTGTCCCCTAAGTATCAACGAACTTAATGAGTGGAGAAAATATTCTAAGAAAGACAAACGGCAATATCCTCAAACCGAAGAATTTTTGAATTGGCTTCGGTTCGATTTTAATGGCGATGGCAAACCAGATTTTCACCTTCTCGGGGGAGATAAACACGAAAGTTATTACCTTTTTAGGGCAAAAGCTATAAGTGAATTGAAAAAAAACAAAAAAGTATTTCAGGAAAACCCTGAAGTGCTTGGTCGTGTTTTTTATCATTTGGTACAAAGAAGGGGGTTCAAAGGTCGAGATGAAGAAGAAGCAAAAACCATGCTTCAAGGCTCCAAAGACGGAAGCACAAAAGGACGGGATGAAATAGCGGGATATATAGACACCTATAAAAGTTTAGGTGCGGCACTTTACCATTATCAAAAAGAACATTCTAAGAACTATGAGAAAGTACGCATTCGCCAACGCTATAATCTTAGGAAAGATTATGAAAATGAGCTAAAGGAAATTTGTAGGATTCAAGAACTAAGTGATGTCGATTACAAGAAACTTCACAAGGCAATCATCTGGCAACGTCCTTTGCGCACACAAAAAAGGTTTAATAGGCTTATGTACTTACGACAAAAACAAAAGAAGGGCTCCCATAAGCCATCCGCTATACGAAGAATACCGTACCTGGATATTCATCAACAATTTAAAAATTGAAGCCCCGGAAGGAGAAGAACTAGAGGCATATCTTAAAGAAAAAATCTATCCTTTATTTCTTAAAAGCGGAACTGATTTTAAGCTTAAAACAATTCTTGACCGTGTAAATAAAGACGGGGGGAAAGTACATTCTAAATTTGCTGATCGCCCAGATACCAAAGTATTATCAGCAAAATTGCTAAAAAAGCTTGAAGAGGTTCTAGGTGAAAATTGGAAAAAAGATTATCAATGGAATGACTCTTTTGTACGTGAAGCACAACCTTCAAAAAAACAAGAGCAATTCTACACTGTTGAGGATATTTGGCACACACTGTTCACCTTTGACAATGAAGAAAAGCTTAGCGAATTTGCCTCAAATAAATTGGGCTTAGCGGAAGAAGCATCTACAAAATTTTCAAAGATAAAACTGCAACAAGGCTACGCTACTTTAAGCCTTTCGGCCATAAAAAAAATACTGCCCTATCTTCAAAAAGGGTTTCTGTACCCAAAAGCGGTTTATATGGCAAACCTTCAAAAAGTGCTGGGGACACATGAAGTTTCAAAGGACTTCATCGATCATTTTGCCGGCGAAATCGATGCTATTTATGAGAATGCCGCTATAGAGAAAAAATTAAATCACATATTAAACAATCTTTTTCGGGCTGAGCTTGTTTCAGAGGGCGACTATCATTTAGCTGAAAATGAAGATTTAGATGATTCTGACCACAGTTTAATTCATCAAAAAATAATTGAAACTTTGGGAGAAAAGACCTGGAACGAAACCGATGAAAAAACTCAAAAGCAGTACTTTGATCATATTAAAAATGAGTACAAAAAATTCCTGCAAAAGCCATTTCACGCAAAAAAAGGCAGCTTTATAGAGCAGCCACGCATTCACGAGCAAATATTTAATTACTTGCAAGAACACTACCCGGAACAAGTACCTGATGAAAATATAAAATACCTTTGGCATCCTTCAGAGCAGGAAAAATATCCTAATGTCTCAACCTATCAGGAAATCAATCTAAAGAGCAAAACCTTTTTTATAAAAGAAGCTGAACTGGATCGCTTTCTACATAAAAATCCAGACGCAGACGCTGATGGCATTTCCCTGAAATTATTGGGCGATCCAGAACCCATAAGCAAAGGGTTTAAAAACCCAATGGCGCTAAAAACCCTCCACAAGTTAAAGCAGCTTCTAAACTTTTTATTACAGACACAACAAATCGACACCCATACAAGGATTGTCGTAGAAATAGCGCGCGAACTCAACAATGCCAATTATAGAAAGGCATTAGAGAAATGGCAAAACGAAAGAGAAAAGGAAAATGAGTCTTATAAAAAACGTATTGAAGAAATCAATAAAGAAAGTAAGACTAGTTTTGATGTAAATAACAAATCACTTATACGCAAAATAAGGCTTTGGGAAGAACAAGATCGCAAATGTCTATACACCGGGGAAGTCATCAATATGTGTGATGTGCTGAATGGAGAATATTATGACATAGAACATACTATCCCAGCAAGTATCAGTTTTGATAGTGAATTGAAAAACTTAAGTCTTGCCAATAAAGATTTTAATAACCGAATTAAAGGCAAAAAATACCCAGCGCAACTGAACAACTATGACGATGCTTCCACTTTTAACGGAAAACGTATAGAACCTATCCTAAAAAACATAGAAAGCATTTTTGGTAAAAGAACCGTTTATAAAAAGAAAATAAAAAAAGGAAGAAATGAAAAAGAAATTATTGTTGAAAAATGGGCGAAAATAGCCGATTTAGAAAAAAAACTTGATAGCTTAAAAAACCTAAGCTACATTGACTCTAAAGATGCTAAAGATTATAAGATACAACAGCGGCATCTTTTAAAGTTTGAACTGGATTACTTAAAACAAAAACTGCAAACCTTTACTATTGAAGAATATATAGCAAACTGGCGTAATAGTCAATTGCGAGACACCCAAATAATGACTAAATACGCAATACCCTATCTCAATACTGTCTTTAATCGGGTAGAAGTTCAAAAAGGCAATGTCGTCAATGATTTTAAAGAAATTTACAATGTAAAATTGTTTAGGGATAAGAAAGACCGTTCTAAGCACAGTCACCACGCAGTTGATGCTGCCATTTTAACCTTGATACCAAAACCTGCACAACGCGACCAAATTCTAAAATCATACAATCTAGCAAAAGATAATGGTATAGCAAAAACCTATCACGAGCAACCTATAGATTGGAAAGACTTTAAGACATCGTACATTAAACAAATTGAGGAGGAAACGCTCATCAACAACTTAAAAGAACAACGCACCCTTACACCTACCTTCAAAAAATTAAGGAAACGTGGAAGAATAGTAAAAAAAGAAAATGGCAAGCCAATGTGGGCAAAGGGGGACACCATTCGTGGTCAATTACACGGCGAATCATTATACGGTGCCATAAAACAGGCCAAACGTGATGAGAATAACAAAATTGTATTTGACAATGACAAGAAAATGATTTTAGAAGACGATATTAAACTCGTTATTAGAAAACCCTTGTCTTATGCTAAAGATTTGGCTTCCCCAGGATTTAAAACCCTTAAAGAAATAGAAAAGGTAATTGTTGATCGAGCTTTATTTGAAATGATAAAGACTCAGGTAGATGAAGCCGACAGCTTTAAAGATGCCTTAGAAAATGGCATTTATATGCTCAACAAAAAAGGAGAAAGAGTTAATAAAATAAGGCATATCCGATGTTTTGACAGATTAAAGCATACTACAGCTATAAGACCACACGACCACGATTTTGTTTCAGATAAAGAATATAAGCAAACTACCTATGCACAGAACGGGGAAAATGTATTTTGCTTGTTTTATAAAGGAGAAGTAAAAGGAAAAGAAGAGCGAGCTATTTATATTATTGGAATTTTCGACTTAGCTAAATTGGGCATTAAAGATGAAAAAGATTTTTATAAAATCCCACATTTTAATTCGATCCAAAAGAAAAAAACAAAACTTCCCTTATATGCAGTTTTAAAATCTGGTCAAAAAGCCATTTTCTACAAAGAGAATTTAGAAGAGTTAAAGGATCTCACCCAAAAGGAACTCTCCGATAGGATGTATAAAATGTATCAATTTGAAGGTGATTCAAATAAAATAAAGTTTAAGCATCATTTAATCTCTGGGGCAAACACAGAAATAGTAAAAGCCTTGCAAAAAGGATATAAGGAAGCCTCTGAATATGGGAGTTTTGAGAAACAGCCGCTAATGAGGCTTACCGCAGGTAATTGGAATTTCGCTATCGAAGAAAAAGATTTTAAAATGAGTTTAGATGGAACAATTAATTTTAAATTCTAGAATATGATCAAACGTACTCTGTTTTTTGGCAATCCGGCCTATTTAAGTACCAAAAATGAACAATTGGTAGTTAACTTTCCTGAAGAGGAAAGGCAAGAAAAAACCATCCCCATTGAAGATTTGGGCTTTGTAGTGATAGAAAATCAACAAATTACCCTAACCAGTGGTTTGCTATTGAAGCTCGTGCAAAATAAAACGGCCATTATTACCTGTGATCAGCAACACATGCCCTGCTCTTTGCTACAACCTTTAGTAGGCCATACCGAACAAACGGTACGTTACCGGCATCAACTTGATGCCAGTATCCCGTTAAAGAAGAATCTTTGGCAACAAACGGTAACTGCTAAAATCAGTAATCAGGCGGCACATTTAAAACTCTTAGGCAAATACAGTTTAAAATTGGAACGCTGGAGTAATGAAGTAAAGAGTGGTGATACCCAAAATCACGAAGCCATTGCTGCCGCCCATTATTTTCAGAACCTGTTTGATATCGAAAGCTTTAGCCGTAACCAAAAAGGTATTCCTCCTAACAATCCATTGAACTATGGGTATGCCATTTTAAGAGCTGTGGCTGCAAGAGCTTTGGTGGCTAGTGGTATGCTCCCATCGGTTGGAATTTTTCATCATAACAAATACAATCCGTTCTCTTTAGCTGATGATGTTATGGAACCCTATCGCCCTTACGTAGATCTTATGGTTAATCAGATCGTAAACACCGAAGCAAATCTTGAAGAATTAAATACAAATATTAAATCTGAGCTTTTAACAATACCTGCTATGGATGTGACTATTGATGGCAAAAAAAGTCCGTTAATGAATGCGATGAGCCGTACTACTAATAGTTTATACGAATGTTTTTATGGAAGTAGCCGGAAAATATTATACCCCGAGTTTGTATAGCCAGGCAGTTAGATTCGCTTACTCAATACAAACACTCAGTGAACTACATATAGCGGCACTGAGTGAAATTCGATAGAATTTTGAGTCGTATTGAGCTTGTCGAAATGTATCGAAGCATAGCTAAATTGAAGATGAATAGAAAAATAAACTGAAAACAATGCAGGAAAGTCATTTTTCCAGATTGAACCAATATCGCTGTATGTGGGTACTTGTCTTTTTTGATTTACCAACCGAAACACTGACGGAACGCAAAGCTGCCACCCGATTTAGAAAACAATTACTGAATGATGGTTTCGGGATGTTTCAATTTTCTATTTATTCCAGATTCTGTGCCAGTCGGGAAAATGCGGCTGTACATATAAAAAGAACAAAAAATAATCTCCCAAAAAAAGGAAAAGTCGCAGTAATGCAGATAACCGATAAACAGTTTGGAATGATAGAACTTTTTCATGGCCAGAAAGAAACTTTTCCAAATATTCCGGACCAGCAATTAGAACTTTTTTAATTTTTAGGATTGATATTGTTAGAATTTAACCTTATTTAAAAAGATAAAAGGTCTACTTTTTTTAATCCTAAAAAAGCAGTTAAAACACAGAATACCAAGTTTTTAAACCGGGTATCCTGTGAATCCTGCACTAAAAGTACAATTCTGAAAGCAATTCACAACTTATGGACCAGTATTACAGCTGTAGATAAACCTGTGAATCCTGCACTAAAAGTACAATTCTGAAAGCAATTCACAACTCAAACAACAACTACATTAAATTTTCAGATCCTGTGAATCCTGCACTAAAAGTACAATTCTGAAAGCAATTCACAACCGTTTAAGCCACGATCCCGTAGCATTATGACCTGTGAATCCTGCACTAAAAGTACAATTCTGAAAGCAATTCACAACTACGGTCTTTTAGGTACGATTTAACGTGTTCCTGTGAATCCTGCACTAAAAGTACAATTCTGAAAGCAATTCACAACAGTTACAGAATTACATTTCAAACAATCAAACCTGTGAATCCTGCACTAAAAGTACAATTCTGAAAGCAATTCACAACCAAAACTATTTACAATCGCTTTCAAATAGACCTGTGAATCCTGCACTAAAAGTACAATATTAAAATCATTGAATTTTAAAAATAATATCAAAATATTTAAATTCTTATATTTGCTATGAAGCGCGGGAGCGATCTCAAGCTTCGTCGATAAAGCCGATGCTATTTTATCGGCTTTATCTGTTATTATGAATACTTTTCCATTCCCTTAGCAACAACCTGCATATCCTTAGCAATTTTATCATCAAGAACTTTTGCATAGATCTGAGTAGTTTTTAAAGATTTATGTCCTAACATTTTCCCTACAGACTCGATAGGAACCCCTTTAGAAAGCGTTACCGTTGTGGCAAAAGTATGTCTGGCCAAATGAGTAGTTAAATTCTTTTTTATCCTACACAGGTCTGCTATTTCCTTTAGATACGCATTAGACTTTTGATTAGACATTACCGGCAGTACATTGTCACTAAATTTAACTCTAGGATGATCTTTATACTTAACCAAAATATTCTCCGGGATTTGTAATAGAGGAATACTACTTAAAGAATTTGTTTTCTTCCTTTTCGTTTTTATCCATCGTTGATCTCCGTTAGAAACGATATCATCCTCAGAAAGCTTCTCTATATCTGCAAAAGCAAGCCCTGTATAACAGGAAAAAACGAACATATCCCTTACCAAATCTAATCGACTGATATCAAAATCTTTTTCTGACAACCTTTTTAATTCCTCATCATTTAAATAATCCCTATCTGAAGATTTCCATGTTCCTTTCCAATGGAAAAAAGGATCACTACTAATCCATTCATTTGCTAACGCGATCCTAATAATCTTTTTAAAATTTACAATGTATTTAATCGAAGTATTATGCCCACATTCCTTTTGCGATTTTAAGAAGTGCTCGAAACCAGTAATAAATGAATAGTCAACTTCTTTAACTGGCATATCCTTTACTTTAAATTTAAAATCGAGGTAATCTTCAATATGTTTTTTGCAGGCTTTATAACGCTGTAAAGTTCCTTTTGTGTAGCCTTTACCAATAAGCCGTTCCATCTGGTCATTATGCTCATTAAATATCTCCATAAGCTTGTACTCCCTCTCCTCTTTCCCTAAATAAATATCCCTTATAATTTTAGACGAGATATTCTTTTGCTCCCTAACTAAACGATCATGGATATCGTATAACCTAGTACGTATGTCATCGAGGTATCTTTTAATGATCCTTGCTTCTCCAGAATTACCTCGAGTACTATTTGTACGGGAATTCCATTTACTCACTTCTATTTTTCTGGAAGTGGTAAAGTCTGATCGATTACCATTATACGTGATTCGAGCATAGATAATAGCTTCATTCGTATGTTTTGAAGTGGTCTTTTTTGGATAAAAAATGATAGATAGTGAATTATTCATCGGTGCTGGTATTAGAATATGCACCTCAAGGTAGGAAAAGAAAGTGTTAAAGAAAAGCTGCAAGACTTTTATTAACAGTGCGTTAGGAGTTTCGAGGTGCATATAAATCGGCGATAAAAATATGCACCGAATTAAGCACCAAACACTTAGGTTAATATGCGTTAAAATGATAGTTAGGACAATAAAAAAAGCCTCTAAATCATTGATTTAAAGGCTTTTTGCTTTTATTTGGTATTCTAAAAGCGGTCTGGACGAGACTCGAACTCGCGACCCCCTGCGTGACAGGCAGGTATTCTAACCAACTGAACTACCAGACCGTTGCGTTATTGCGAGGGCAAATATACTGCAGTTTTTCAATCGCACAAACTTTTTTTCGCATTTTTTTTATCTTTTTTCTCTTTCGCTAAGCAAGCTTTTGTCTTTCAACAAAATAGGACTGTAAAATTTTATTGAAATTTTTATTGATATCTACGGGAACGTAACTAATGCGGTACTTCGCACATTCTAATTTTAAATTTTCGAAGTAATCTTCGATCGCTTTTTTATAATTTTCCTGAATATTTTCTGAATACAAATCGATTTCATCACCGGTTTCTACATCAAAAAATCGCTTTGGTGTATTCTCAAAACTAAAACCCAACTCCTTTTCGCTATCTAAAACATGAAATAAAACCACTTCATGCTTATTATATTTTAAATGCCGTAGCGCTTCAAAAAGCTCAGCTTCTTCTTTGTCACTTTGAAACATGTCTGTAAAAAGAAACACTAAAGAGCGTCTTTTTAATTTCTCGGCGATTTGATGAAGATAGGTGAAGGTTTGTGTTCCTCTTTTGAATCCTTCAGAGTTCACCGCTTTTTCCAGATTATTCAGCAATAAATGATGATGGCGCTCTCCTGCTTTCTCTGGTGCGTAAAATTCAAATTCGTCACTATACACACTTAATCCTACCGCATCGCGTTGGCGCTTCAACATGTTCATGATGCAGGCAGAAGCTAAAGCCGAAAAACCAATTTTATTAAGTTTTGAGAGACTTTGTTTCTTTAATGAAGGATAATGCATCGAAGCCGAATTATCGATGATTAAATGGCATCTTAAATTAGTTTCTTCTTCGTAGCGTTTGGTATACAACTTATCGGTCTTTGCGTAAAGCTTCCAGTCAATATGCTTGGTACTTTCGCCCTGATTGTAAATTTTATGCTCGGCAAACTCCGCAGAGAAACCGTGAAACGGACTCTTATGCATTCCTGAAATATAACCTTCCACGATTTGCCTGGCTAAGATTTCCAAATTTAAAAAACCTTCAGTTTGATGTACCTGTTGTTGTAATTTCAAAATCGAAATATTTGTTGCTGGAATATACGAAAACAAGTTGATAGAAAAAGCTGTTAGCTTGTAGCTTTCACCGTTCAGCTAAATTAAGTTTATAGTTTACGGCTAACAGTTGACAGCAAAACTAGATATTTCATTGGCTCAAAAATTATTACTAAAATTATACAATCTTGATTCTAATCTCTAAATTCTAAAGCGAAGCGGTCTAACTTCTAACCTCTAACAGCAAAACAAAAAAGCCCGGTAAAAACCGGGCTCAATATTATCTAAAATCGATGTGATTTACATCTAATTATAAAAGCTCATTTAAAGCATCAGCATAAGTATTTTTAGGAGCAACACCTACCTGGCGACCTACAACTTCTCCGTTTTGGAAAATAAGTACAGTAGGGATATTTCTAACTCCGTATTTTGCAGCAAATTCCTGGTTTGCATCAACATCAAGCTTTCCAACAACTGCTTTTCCTTCGTATTCACCGCTAAGTTCTTCGATTACCGGTCCTACCATTCTACAAGGTCCACACCAAGCTGCCCAAAAGTCTACCATTACTGGTTTATCACTTTTTAATACTGTTTCTTCAAAGTTTGCGTCTGTTATTTCAATAGCCATAATCGTTATTTTTCTAGTAATTTAAAATCAATACGTAAAAGTAGTCATTTATTTTCGGAAACCTTACATCGCAAAAATTAGATTTCGTTATACGTTGATTGTCAATAATTATCTGGCGGGCTCTTTCCTTTCGATTACATCTTCAGGAAAGACCGGGCTTTACGCGCTACACGGTAGCTTGCTGCAATCCCTACCCGATTTTGTATAATTTAGGAACTAATTTTATCGATTTCGAATGTACTCTTCATACAAAACCACAAAAATTAAACCCTAAACAGGTTATCAATTCAATTTATAAACCACTTGCTGCTGTTCAAGATTCTCTAATAATTCAGGACAAATCTTTACTTTTTGGCGTTTACTCGGCATGTGCAATTTCAACTGCTCTTTCATTTCGTAAACTACAAAATTGAGTTTATGATCGCCGCGATAAGTCCTAAAAATGTCTCTTAAAACATCGATTTTTTCCTCTTTAAGATCATTAATATCTAACTGAATCGTAAGTTTCTTCGCATACGTATCCATAATATCATGAAGTAGCTGGAAACTATTAAACTGAATCCTTGGCTCTCCTTTTTTACCGGTGTCTTTATTGGTCCAGCCTTCTTTGATAAATGCCTTTATATGCACAAACGAATTTGGTACCAGGAAATGCCTATTTTTAAGATATTCCTCTCCAAACATTCTAAATTCGTAAGATTCATTATAATCTTCAACCGTAAACATCGCCCATCCTTTTCCCATTTTAGAGGTTCTATGCTGTACGTCACTAATTACGCCTCCAAAAGATATCTCTCGATTTACCACGTTTTCAAGCGCTCTAAAATCTGACAAACTTCCGTTACAGAAATACTGAATCTCTTTCTTAAAATCATCTAGCGGATGCCCCGAAATATAAATTCCCACCACTTCTTTTTCACGACGTAATTTCTCCATCGTCCCCCATTCTTCGCAAGGCGGCACGCTAGGCTCCGGAATTTGAACTTCGCTGGCTTCACCAAATAAACTTACCTGAGAAGAGTTTTCATTCTCCTGAAATTTAGCCGCAAACTTCACCACTTTCTCCAGGAAACTCATTCCGTCTCCTTCATCGTGAAAATATTGCGCTCGGTGAGTTTCTTTAAAACAATCAAATCCACCGGCCAAAGCCAGGTTTTCAAAAGCTTTTTTATTCGCAGCTCTAAGATCGATTCTTTTGGCCATATCAAATATCGAACGATAATGGCCATTTTCACCTTTTCGGTTTTCTACGATCGTAGCCACCGCACCGGCTCCAACTCCTTTAATCGCTCCCATCCCGAATCTTACCGCGTTATCTTTATTTACAGAGAATTTGTAATAAGATTCGTTAACGTCTGGCCCAAGTACATTAAGCTTCATTCGCTTACATTCTTCCATAAAGAAAGTCACCTGCTTAATATCGTTCATGTTGTTCGATAAAACCGCCGCCATATATTCCGCAGGATAATGGGCTTTTAAATAAGCAGTTTGGTAGGCGATCCAGGCGTAACAGGTAGAGTGCGATTTGTTAAATGCATACGAAGCAAATGCTTCCCAGTCTTTCCAAATCTTCTCTAAAACATCTGTAGGATGACCTTTGGCTTCTCCACCACCAATAAATTTTGGTTTTAACTGAGCCAGAAGTGCCACTAACTTTTTACCCATCGCTTTACGAAGCATATCGGCTTCACCCTTAGAAAAACCGGCTAACTTTTGCGAAAGCAACATCACCTGCTCCTGGTAAACTGTAATCCCGTAGGTTTCTTTAAGATACTCTTCCATATCTGGAAGGTCATAGCTTATCTCTTCGTCACCATGTTTTCTGGCAATGAAACTCGGGATATATTCCATAGGCCCTGGTCGATACAATGCGTTCATCGCAATTAGATCGTCAAAAACCGTTGGTTTTAGCGCTTGCATGTGTTTCTGCATCCCGGGAGATTCATACTGGAATATCCCTACCGTTTCCCCTCGTTGGAAAAGTTTATAAGTTTCTTCGTCATCTAACGGAAATTCATCAGGAACCAGATCGATACCATGTTTCCCTTTAACGATCTTGATCGTATCCTTAATTAGGGTTAAAGTTTTTAACCCCAGGAAGTCCATTTTTAGCAGTCCTGCACTTTCTACAACCGAGTTATCGAACTGCGTAACATATAAATCTGAATCCTTTGCTACGGAAACCGGAACATAATTGGTAATATCACTTGGCGTAATAATTACTCCACAGGCATGAATCCCTGTGTTTCTTACCGATCCTTCTAAAACTCGTGCCTGATTTACAGTTTGTGCTTCAAGATCATCTCCTTCAGAAATATTTAAAAGCTCATTTATACTGTCGACTTCTTCACTTCGGAATTTAGACTTCAAAGCCTTTTCATCCATTCCGAAGATCTTACCAAGCTTGGTATTAGGGATCAGTTTTGCAATTCTATCAGCATCACTTAGCGGAAGATCCAAAACTCTGGCCGTATCCCGAATCGAAGATTTTGCCGCCATGGTTCCGTAGGTAATAATCTGCGCTACCTGATTGGCTCCATATTTCCCAATTACATAATCCATAACCCGACTACGACCTTCATCATCAAAGTCGATATCAATATCGGGCATACTTACACGATCTGGATTTAAGAAACGCTCAAAAAGCAGATCGTACTTAATTGGGTCGATATTGGTAATTCCCAAACAATATGCCACCGCACTACCGGCAGCCGATCCACGACCCGGCCCAACCGACACATCAAGATTTCGTGCTTCGCGAATAAAATCCTCTACAATAAGGAAATACCCGGGATATCCGGTATTTTCGATTACCGAAAGCTCAAAGTCCAGTCGCTCTTTAATATCTGGAGTTATTTCACCATAGCGTTCTTCAGCTCCTTTAAACGTGATATGCTTTAAATATGCATTTTCACCTCGCTTACCACCATCTACTTTATCTTCTTCAACCAAAAACTCTTCAGGAATGGTAAATGCCGGAAGTAATACATCTCGAGCCAGCTCGAAAGGCTCAATTTTATCTACAATTTCTTTAATATTAGATATCGCTTCAGGCAGATCTTTAAAGAGATTTTTCATCTCTTCAGCAGTCTTAAAGTAATATTCCTGATTTGGTAATCCGTAACGATATCCACGACCACGACCAATTGGTGTTGCCTGCTTTTCACCATCTTTTACACATAGTAAAATATCGTGCGCATTAGCGTCGTCTTTTTTCCAATAATAGGTGTTATTGGTCGCAATTAATTTTATTTCGTGTTTCTTAGAAAACTCAATTAAAACCTGGTTTACCCGGTTTTCGTCTTCTTGATCGTGGCGCATGATCTCGATATAAAGATCTTCACCAAACTCTTCTTTCCACCAAAGCAAAGCTTCTTCTGCCTGCTTTTCCCCAACATTCAAAATCTTACTCGGCACCTCACCATAAAGGTTACCGGTAAGGACGATCACATCTTCTTTATATTGTTTTACGACCTCTTTATCGATACGAGGCACGTAATAAAATCCATCGGTATACGCCTTAGAAGACATTTTGGCCAAATTATGATAGCCTTTTTTATTCTTCGCCAGCATCACAACCTGATAGCCGTTGTCTTTTCTGGATTTATCGGTATGATTTTCACATACAAAAAACTCACACCCAATGATCGCCTTTAATTCCTTAGCTTCGGCCGGCTCGCCATTGGCTTCTGCTTCTTCATTTTTAGCCTTTACACCTTTATTATAAGCGCCAACTTCCTTCACAAAATGAAACGCTCCCATCATATTGGCATGATCTGTAAGTGCTACCGCCGGCATGTTCTGCTCACCGGCCGCATTAACAAGATCTGGAATACTTATGGTTGACTGTAATACCGAAAATTGCGAATGGTTATGTAAATGCGCAAAAGGAACCTCATCTAATTTTTCAAGGTTCTCTTCAATTTCTTCCGTAGTGATCTCATCGGTTGGCTGTAATTTCTCTAGCCTTTTTCTTATCGCTTCGGAAGCTTTTTTAAGATTGATATGCTTTAAACCAATTGGCTGAAACGGCTCTGGATTGGCCTCAACATAATCTTCAAAATAACCTGGAGCAGCATTTAATTCTTCCGCAGAATAGGTTCTTTTTCTAACCAATTCCAGGAAACAACGTGTTGTAGCCTCAACATCGGCAGTTGCGTTATGCGCTTCTCCAAATGGCTCATCAAAAAGATATTCGTGTAACTCGGTTAATGTTGGTAGTTTGAATTTACCACCACGACCACCGGGAATTCTACACATTTCGGCCGTTGTTTCTGTACAGGTATCCAATACGGGAAGTTCCAGTAACTGGCTATCCATCCCGGCACGATGCAGCTCGGCTCCCATAATGTTAACGTCAAAACCAAGATTTTGCCCAACAATGAATTTGGTTTTCCCCAATGCTTCATTGAACTTCTCTAGCATTTCTTCTAACGAAATTCCTTCTTCCCTGGCCAGATCTGTCGAAATACCGTGTACTCGCTCGGCATCATAAGGGATATCAAAACCTTCCGGCTTCACCAGATAATCCTGATGCTCTATAAGATTTCCCATCTCGTCATGCAACTGCCATGCGATCTGTATACATCGCGGCCAGTTATCAGAATCGGTTAAAGGCGCATCCCAACGCTTTGGCAATCCGGTAGTTTCGGTATCAAAAATTAAATACATCGGCTCTTAGTTTTGTACCCCATAATGAAGAAAAAGGGGAATTCAGCAACATCTTATCTTGCAAAACTAAGCAATATTTAAGCTGAGAAAAAGTCTAATTTTCATCAGTTATTAACCATTAAAAAAGCCTCACGGCAATCAGGACTACGTCCCTTTCCGTGAGGCTCGATACGAACATTAAAACTACTACTTCAATCAAACATCTATTCGCATCTTAATTTATTTTCTTTTTCAAGGCAATTTTTTAATTAGTCGTACTGATGTTCTAAAGTTTTCACCTTATTTAGTGAAGCCACGATAGAATTCTTTTGTTTTACCAAAATATTTTGTGTCGAAGGCGGAATATTGGTATCCTGAATGATTTTCTCGTATTCTTCTACAGCAATTTTCTCTCCTCTTATTGCTTCTTCTAAAACCGATTCTTCTTTATTTCCAGACAAAGCCGTTTTTAAATTCATCCATGTTCTGTGAGCATCTGCCGCAAGACTACTTCCTTTTTCAGGATTCTCACCAAAGTTGCGAATCTCAGATTTCAATTCGTGACCAAAATCGTAGCGCTCTTTGGCTCTTTCAGAAAAAAATGCTTTTAATTCTGTATTTTTAATATTTTCGGCAGCGAATTTATATCCTTTTTCTGCGTCGTAATTCTTTTCTAAAAGCTCATTTAACTTTTCTGATACTTCTTCTGAATATTTCATTTCTTTTTCTTTTTGATTCATAGCGAGTATAAAATTACAATCCATTTACCGTCGCAACAACCTATTTAACAGGGTTTAGCACTAATTAACTGCTTTTAACTTATATCCTATAATTCGACATTTATATTACCAATTTCTTAATATCGATATCAACTAATCTCCATTTTAAACCCGGTATAATATTTTTTAGCCAACATCTTGTAAATTAGAAAAATGTAGTATCTTTGCAGCCTCATTAATAACAGGGGTCGGGAACCCCATAAATTAATTTTTATGCCTGTAAAAATCAGATTACAAAGACACGGTAAAAAAGGAAAACCTTTTTATTGGATCGTAGCCGCAGATGCTCGTTCTAAAAGAGATGGTAAATTCTTAGACAAATTAGGAATCTACAATCCAAACACTAATCCTGCTACTATCGAACTAGATGTAGACGGTGCAGTAAAATGGTTACAGAATGGTGCACAGCCAACAGATACTGCTCGTGCTATTCTTTCTTACAAAGGTGCTTTATTAAAGAAACACCTTGCCGTTGGAGTTAAAAAAGGCGCTTTAACCGAAGAAGAAGCTGAGAAGAAATTCCAAGCTTGGCTAGAGGAAAAAGAAGGCAAGATTAACGACAAAAAAGAAAATCTTTCTAAAGCAGAACAAGAAGCAAAAGATAAAGCTTTAGCTGCTGAAAAAGAAGTAAACGCTAAACGTGAAGCTGCCGCTGCAGAAGCTGCTGCTGTTACTGAAGAAGGCGAGCCAGAAGCTGATGTTGAAAAAGAAGTAGACGATGCAACTGCAGAAGAAGCTAAAACTGAAGAAAAACAAGACTAATTTCTTAGCTAGCGATGACTAAAGAAGAGTGTTTCTACTTAGGGAAGATCGTTAGCAAATTTAGCTTTAAAGGTGAAGTCCTTATCAAATTAGATACAGACGAACCTGAATTGTACACAGAAATGGAATCAGTTTTTGTTGAATATAACAACAATCTGGTTCCATTTTTCTTTGAAAAGACCTCTTTACACAAAAGCACTTTATTACGTGCAAAGATAGAAGATATCGATACTGAAGATGATGCTGAAGACATGATTGGATGTGAACTTTATCTTCCGCTCACTTTTTTACCAGAACTGGATGAGGACCAGTTTTACTACCACGAAATCATTGGATTTAAAGTTATCGACGCTACTCATGGCGATATAGGCGAAATTACCTCTATTAACGATAGCACCGCCCAGGCCTTGTTCGAGATCAAAAAAGATGAAAAAGAAATTCTTGTTCCTATGAATGATGAATTTATCCAAAAGATCGACAAACCCAACAAAACCATCCACCTTATTACTCCTGAAGGACTTATTGAGCTTTATTTAGGTTAGAGTTTAGACCGCTTTGCTCTTAGATGTTAGATTTTAGATCGCTGCGCTGTTAGAGATTAGAAAATAGACTAAGATTAAAAGGTAGGATTTTTTATTTCGAATATTGTATTCTAAATTTCCATTTGAAAAAATTATTGTCACTTCGAGTAATTTCGAGGTACGAGAAATTGTATCGAGAAGTACTTTGTAGTTAGAATTTAGATCGCTGCGCTGCTAGATTATAGAACATAGACTATTTGATAATTTTATAATGCGTAGATGAGCTGATTTGAAAACAGAAAGGAGTCAAGAATTATGACTTAAAGTACTGAATGCTGTATTGCATTTGAAAAACTTATTGTCACTTCGAGTAATTTCGAGGTACAAGAAATTGTATCGAGAAGTACTCAGTAGTTAGAATTAGAGCGCTTAGCTGCTAAATTATAGAATATAGACTATCTAAAAATGCGATAATTTGAAAATGCATAAATATGCAGATTTAAAAAACAAAAAGGAGTCAAGAATCATGACTTAAAATATTGAATTTTGAAATCTTACTTCTAAGGAAAAACAATAATAATTTAGATTTCTCGACTTCACTTCGTTGCGCTCGAAATGACTACTATTTAATAACAATTGCTCATCACTCAGCTCTATAATACAAATCCCCATACTTTTTCAACCCAATTATTCAAAAAATACGATTTATCATTTCGAACGAGATAAGAACCGAAAAATCTTCTGAAATTTAACTTCTATTAGTAAACTACATCAGAGCAAGCCCACGAAGCATTCACTAGAAACAATTTTTTAATTTCGAGGCAAGCCTCGGAGCATTATACCCTTTGGCGGTGCCAATAAAAAACCTCACAGGTTTTTAAAACCTGTGAGGTTTAATGTATTATAAAAATCAGCTACCAGCTAAAAAATTAGCCTACAATATTTACAATCTTACCTGGTACAACGATCACTTTTTTAGGTGTTCTACCGTCTAATTGTTTTTGAGTACGTTCGTCTGCCATTACCGTTTTCTCGATCTCATCTTTACTCATATCCATTGGTAATTCCATCGTAAAGCGCATTTTCCCGTTAAATGAAATTGGATAATTTTTAGTGCTTTCTACTAAAAATTTCTCTTCAAACTCTGGATAAGAAGCAGTCGAAATTGATTCTGAATGCCCTAACTTACTCCATAATTCTTCAGCAATATGTGGCGCATAAGGTGCGATTAGAACCGCCAAAGGCTCTAAAACTTCACGACTATTACATTTTTGCGCATTCAGTTCATTTACACAGATCATAAAAGTAGAAACCGAAGTATTAAAGCTGAAATTCTCAATATCCTCAGTTACTTTTTTAATGGTTTTTTGTAATGTTTTTAAAGAATCTGCAGAAGCTTTTTCTTCTGAGACCTCAAATTGGTCGTTTTTGATATATAATTTCCAAAGCTTTTTAAGGAAACTATGCACTCCGGTGATTCCAGCCGTATTCCATGGTTTTGCCTGGTCGATAGGCCCAAGGAACATTTCGTACATTCTTAAAGTATCAGCACCGAAATCTTCACAAATATCATCTGGATTCACCACATTATATTTAGATTTCGACATTTTTTCAACCTCTCTACCTACAACATAAGCGCCGCCTTCTTCAGTAATAAATTCGGCATCCTTAAATTCCGGTCTCCAGTTTTTAAAAGCTTCAACATCTAATTCATCTGAAGAATTTACAAACGCTACAGGAGCATGAATTGGCTGCACCGATTTACCGTCAATAAGGCTTTTAGAAACAAATTTATTCTCCCCTTCAAGTCTATAAACAAAAGCACTTGTTCCAAGGATCATTCCCTGGTTGATCAATTTTTTAAAAGGCTCTTCTACATTTAAATGTCCGCGATCTTTTAAGAATTTTGTCCAGAATCTGGAATATAGTAAATGCCCGGTGGCATGCTCACTTCCACCGATGTATAAATCTACATTTTCCCAATAATCTAATGCGGCTTCAGAAGCAAAAACCTCATTATTACCAGCATCCATATAACGGAATAAATACCAGCTACTACCAGCCCAACCCGGCATAGTGTTTAGCTCTAAAGGAAATACGGTTTCATCATCGATCTTGTCATTACTCACCACTTTATTAGCAGCAGTATCCCAGGCCCAATCGGTCGCATTTCCTAATGGCGGCTCACCGGTTTCGGTTGGGAGATATTTTTCAACTTCAGGTAAATGCAAAGGCAAATGTTCTAAATCTATCATTTGCGGCAGACCGTCCACGTAATATACCGGGAAAGGTTCTCCCCAATAACGCTGGCGAGAAAATACGGCATCTCTTAATCGATAGTTGGTTTTGCCGTAACCTGCACCTATTTCTTCTAACTTAAGAATCGCTTTTAGTAGCGCCTCTTTATATTCTAATCCGTTTAAGAAATCTGAATTTGCGATTACTGTTCCTTCTTTTCCGCTATGGGCTTCTTCAGAAATATCAGCATTTTCAAAAATATCTTTAATTGGTATTTCAAAATGCTTGGCAAAATCATAATCACGCTGATCACCACATGGCACAGCCATTACCGCACCGGTTCCGTAGCCTGCCAACACATAATCTCCAATCCAAATTGGCACTGGTTCTTTAGTAAATGGATGCTCGGCATAAGCCCCGGTAAATGCTCCAGAAATCGTTTTTACATCTGCCATTCGTTCACGTTCGCTACGCTTTGCAGTTGCTTCAATATAAGCCTCTACTTCTTCTTTTTGAGCATCTGTTGTAATCTCTTTTACCAGCTCATGTTCTGGTGCAAGGGTCATAAAAGTTACCCCGAAAATCGTATCAGGACGGGTGGTAAATACACCGACTTTATGATCTGTTCCCTGAATTTTAAAATCTACATGTGCTCCAACAGATTTCCCGATCCAGTTACGCTGACTTTCCTTTAAACTTTCTGTCCAATCGATGTTCTCTAATCCTTTAAGCAAACGCTCTGCAAATGCAGAAATTCGCATGCTCCACTGGGTCATCTTTTTACGAATTACCGGATAGCCACCACGCTCTGAAACTCCGTTTACGATCTCGTCATTCGCCAATACTGTTCCCAGTTGTGGGCACCAGTTTACTTCAGTTTCAGCAAGATAAGTCAGCCTGTATTTTAGTAAAATTCGTTGTTTTTCTTCTGAAGAAAATTTGTTCCAGGCGTCAGCCGAAAAATCTTCTACATCATCATCACATGCCGCTTTAATTCTTGTATTCCCTTCCGCAGAAAAGATTTCTTGTAATTCAGAAACAGGTCGGCTTTTATCAGCTTCCAGATCATACCAGGATTCAAAAAGCTGAATAAAAATCCACTGCGTCCATTTGTAATACTCTGGATTGCTGGTACGCACTTCTCTACTCCAATCGAAACTAAACCCAATTTTATCTAATTGCTCACGATATCTTGCAATATTGTCTTTGGTTGTGATCGCAGGATGCTGCCCGGTTTGAATCGCATATTGCTCTGCCGGAAGCCCAAAACTATCATAACCCTGCGGATGCAAGACATTAAAACCTTTATGGCGTTTGTAGCGCGCATAAATATCACTGGCGATATACCCCAGCGGATGCCCAACGTGCAAGCCGGCTCCCGATGGATAAGGAAACATATCCAGCACATAATATTTTGGCTTATCTGAGGAATTAGACGCTTTAAAAGTTTGGTTTTCAGCCCAATACTTTTGCCATTTGGCTTCAATTTCGTTGAAGTTGTAGTTCATTTTTGCTTATTTCTGAATGTCCTAAACGGACTTTATTTTTATCAGAATTCTACTTGATTCGAATTCCGTAATTATCAATATTTAACAATGGCTGCAAATTTACAATTTTAAACCAGTCGCAGCAATTAAGAATGGAAATAGGTTTAGCTGGATAGTTTACAGTTTACTGTTGACGGTTTACAGCTATTAATGTTTAATAAATAGTAAATCTTGATATTGAATCAAGCCCTCCTGCGGGAAGGGCAGGTTCAGCAATCAGAATTCTACATTTTAAGTCCTGGTTTTGAATCCAACCTCTGATTTATTTACAATTTAAAAATTATCACATTTTCAAAAAGTCAATTTTCTAACAGCGCAGTGATCTAAATTCTGAATTCTAACTCCTTCTCGCTTCCTTCTCCATTGGCAATAGTGCACGATAAATAAATTCGTTCACTGGAGTATCAACACCTAGTTTTTTTCCCTGCTCTACAACATACCCATTAAAGTTCCCTAATTCTGAAGGGCGACCAGCCATAATATCTCTTTGAGTAGAAGCAGTCGCCGTCATTCCCTGGTTACCGATAAACTGAAATAACTGCGCTACATCTTCATCATTAAAATCTACTCCTTTTGCCTGTGCAATCGCCTGAATTTCGAGTCCGGTTTTCTTTAAAATACCCTGCAAATAATCGTCCTGCCACATTTTGCCAATACTTACTCGGGTTAAACCTCCCAAACCGCTAACGGTGGCAATAAAACTGAATTTCTTCCAAATCGCTTTATGAATATCATCTGGAACAATTCCTTTAAAGCCAGAATTGTTGAAAATTTCTTTCAATTTTAAAACACGCTCAGATTTTTCATTATCCAGCTCGCCAAAAATGATTTCAGGATCAAATTGGAAGTGATTGATCACTCCCGGGGCTTCTTTTTTACTGTAAATTCGGCAAAAACCAGCTAAAACATTCTTTTTAGGCAATACTTCCTGAAGCTTCTCCATATTATCGGCGCCGTTTTGCAGTGGCAACACCATAGTTTCTTCAGTAATTATCGATTTTAGATGTTTTGCGGCATCTTTTATTTGCCAGGATTTTAAGCCAAAAATCACCAAATCTGGCGATTCAATTTCACTAATATCATCAGTTGCTTTTGCAGGCTTTACTGTAAAATCACCATTTACACTTTTAACTATTAATCCGTTTTCCTTTATGGCTTTTAAACTTTCATTTCTGGCCATAAAGGTAACGTCGTGACCTGCCTGCGCAAGCCTACCACCAAAGTAACCGCCTACTCCGCCGGTGCCGTATACAAGAATTTTCATAGTTTCAATTTTCTTTTTCTAAAATTCGAATTTGAACTCAAAAATTTAATAGCATTTTCACACAAAATGAATCTTATTCTTCCAAATTTACGCTTATCAGAATAATTAATAAAGTTTGGACGTTAAGAAAGTCTTGAAACCGTTTACTTTATTATTTTTACAAAAAATTGGTAGCTGTTTATGAGCACATCTTTTGAAAGATATCAAAAGCGACGTTTAATTTCATCCTATTTCTCTGTAGTGCTAAGTATCGCATTGGTACTTTTTCTATTGGGAATGCTGGGATTGTTGGTTTTAAACACCAAAAAAGTAGCAGATCATTTTAAAGAGCAAATCGCCCTTACGGTGTATTTTAACGATGATGCTAAAGATGAGGCCATGCAGAATCTTACTAAAAGTTTAGATACCGCTTCGTACACACGATCGGTAACTTTTGTATCGAAAGAAGAAGCTGCCGAACAAACCAAGGAAGCGATTGGCGAAGATTTTATGGAGTTTTTGGATTACAATCCGCTTCAGAATTCGATCGATGTATATATGAATGCCGACTTTGTTTCTTCTGAAAAAGTAGAAGAAATTGCTGCAAAACTTTCAGAAAATAGTGCTGTAGACGAAGTAGCTTACGATAAGCCATTAATTTCTTTGCTGAATAACAATCTTAAAAAGATAAGTTTCTGGGTATTAATTGTTAGCGCTTTATTCACTTTTATCGCAGTTTTACTTATTAATAGCTCTATAAGATTATCGGTTTACTCGAAGCGTTTTACCATAAAAACCATGCAAATGGTTGGTGCTACCAAAGGATTTATTCGCCGTCCGTTTATCTGGAACAGCGTAAAACTTGGAATTATCGGCGCCATTGTAGCCCTTATAGGAATGGCTGCAGTAATCTATTACCTAAACAATAGTTTTGCTGAATTAAACCTGCTAGCCGATAAAAAACTTATATTAGCCTTATTTGGTGGTGTTTTTTTAACCGGAATCGTAATCACCTGGTTAAGCACCTTTTTTGCAACCACCAGATTCTTGAATTTAAAAACAGACGAGCTTTATTATTAAAGCAAAAATCATAGAACATGAGCAATAACACTAAACCCCAAGAACAAGACAAAAATTTTGTATTTGGTAAAAAGAATTACAAATTCATGTTTATTGGTCTGGCGGTAATCGCTTTAGGATTTATTTTGATGGCAGGCGGCGGTAGCGAAGATCCTAACGAGTTTAACGAAGCTGTTTATAACTTTCAGCGCATTCGCCTTGCCCCAACCATCGTTTTAATTGGTTTTGGGATTCAGGTATTCGCCATTTTAGTAAACCCAAACAAAAAATAGAATTTGGATACTTTAGACGCCATTATCCTGGGAATTATTCAGGGATTAACTGAATTTTTACCCGTTTCTTCCAGTGGACATTTAGAATTAGGAAAAGCTATTTTAGGCGACAGCAGTTTGCCTGAAGAGTCTATGATGTTTACGGTTGTTCTTCATTTTGCAACGGCTTTAAGTACGATCGTTGTTTTTAGAAAAGACATATTCGATATTTTTAAAGGACTTTTTCAGTTTAAATGGAACGAGGAAACGCAGTTTTCAGCGAAGATCATTATCTCTATGATTCCTGCTGCACTTATTGGTGTTTTCTTTGAAGATTATTTAGAAGAACTTTTTGGCGGAAGTGTTGTTTTTGTTGGCTTTATGCTAGTAATCACCGCACTCTTACTTTGGCTTGCAGATAAAGCAAAAGACACGGGTAAACCGGTAAGTTTTATGAATGCTTTTGTGATTGGTGTTTCACAGGCGATCGCCATGTTACCGGGAATTTCACGTAGTGGTTCTACCATTTCGACTTCTGTTCTTTTAGGGAATGATAAAACAAAAGCTGCGCGTTTTTCATTTTTAATGGTGGTGCCATTGATTTTCGGTAAAATCGCTAAAGATTTAATGGATGGGAATATCACTGAAGAATCTGTTGGTGGTTCGCATCTTATTATAGGTTTTGTTGCCGCATTTTTATCCGGACTTGTGGCCTGCACCTGGATGATCTCTTTGGTTAAAAAGAGTAAACTTTCTTATTTTTCAATTTACTGTTTTATCGTAGGAATCATCGCAATTGGCTTTGGTTATTTTGCATAACTCATTCTGAATTTATTGCTGAAGATCTAAGTAGAAAATTCAACAAAAACTGAAATTATTGCCTACGATCCTAAATTTGTATTTAAGTTTGAAGCCTTAAACAGATTTTGTAATTATGGATCATCCTATTATCACTGCGGAAGAATTTAAAACCGGCCAAATCTTACTTTTTGATAAGCCATTAAACTGGACGTCTTTTCAACTGGTGAATAAAGTACGATGGATGATTCGTAAAAGCTGTAATATTAAAAAAATAAAAGTTGGCCATGCCGGCACCTTAGATCCATTAGCAACCGGACTTTTAATTATCTGCACCGGGAAGTTCACTAAAAGAATTCCAGAGCTACAAGGGCAAATTAAAGAATATACCGGCACTTTTCAACTAGGAGCTACAACACCTTCTTACGATCTGGAAACCGAAATCGACGAAACTTTCCCAACAAAGCATATTTCAGAAGAAAACATAATAGAAACAACCAAAAGCTTTATTGGCGATATTGAACAATATCCACCGGTTTTTTCAGCATTAAAAAAAGACGGAAAACGACTTTATGAATATGCACGAAAAGGCGAAAAAGTTGAGATCACACCAAGAAAGATTAGCATTGAAGAATTTGAAGCCGATGCTTCAGATTTCCCGAATATTAACTTCAGGGTAGTTTGCAGTAAAGGAACGTACATAAGAAGCCTTGCTCACGATTTTGGTAAAAAACTTGAGAGTGGCGCGCATCTTTCAGCATTAAGAAGAACTAAAATTGGCGATTTTAATATCGAAAATAGTTTAAATCTTGATGATTTTGAGAAGCAATTGCCAGGCCCGGTTTCTGGTTCTTAGAAGCGCTTTCCAATCGTGATCCCAACACGTGGATAAACTTCAGCAGCTTTTTGATCCCCAAATAATCTACCAGCACCGGCATAGATCTCACCGATATAATTATTACGAGTTAAAAGCTTAAAACCAACAGCGGCACCCAAACCAAAATTGGTCGTTTTTTCATCGTAAATAGAATGTTCTTCAATGATCATATCATCTTCGTAATAAAAATCATAGTTAACATAATAATCATGGTAGGTAGCAACCGCGGTATTGGCTTCAATAAAAAAGCCTGCATTTTTCTTTTTCCCGAAAAACAATCGATAATAAGGACTAAAAATAAAACGTAAAGCCATATCCTCTTCGCTATCCAAAGCTATAGCCAGGGAAGCTCCAACACTGCTATTATCCTCTAAAAAGTATTCGTAAGTAATTTCTGGAACTCCGGCAACAGACATGGCCAAATTTAGCTTTAATTCCTGCTTAGTGTCGTCGAATTCCTGATCTTCCTGCGCACTAATGATCGATGATACACTAAGAAAACTTAGTAATAGTAAGATTTTTTTCATTATTTGATTGATGTGATTTTAAGATATATCTACGAATATATCAAAATAAACAACTAACCTATGATTTATTTACTAACATTACTTAAAATATAGCAATTTATTCTATTATCAACTCACTTTACTCAAAATGTAAGTTTTAATAAGCCAAAAAAGTCTTAACTAACTCATGGGAATATAAATTCTAAAAAATGCTAACTTCCCTTCAAAATAGAGAATAGCGATCTACGTTTTTATTGCATGCAGTTTATAGAAAAATATAAAGCTTTAATATTAACCATTTTGGTTTTTCTAATCTTGATCTTAGTGCTATACAACTGGCATTTGGGTAGTAGTGCAAAAAAAAACCAGGAGTTTTTGGTAGATCTTGATTCTTTTACTGAATCTTTAAAACAAGAACAGGAAGAGCCACAACCTGAAGAAGAACCTGAACCTACCAACTCAAAAACGCAAACACACCGGGCTTTTGATCAAAATAATGAGGCTAGAGAAGCGAATTTCGATAAACAACTAAATGACATTTTCCAAAAGAATTCGGCTTCACAAACCGAAACTTCAGAAAACAGCGAGACCTCTTCCTCTGGCAATTATGCAGTTGGAAGATCTGGTAAAACAACACAAAAAAGATCTGATGGAAATAATACAAGCAGCAAAACCTCTACACAATCTGGAAATTTAAGAAACAGTTCTATTTCTTTTAATCTTAGGGGAAGAACGGCAGTAGATATTCCTAATCCTATTTATACCTGTAGTGTTCCTGGAAAGATTGTGATCAATATTAAGGTGAATGAAAATGGTCGCGTAACTGCTACTTCGTTTAATGAAGCAAGTTCTTCTACAGATAATAAATGTTTGGTGGAAAATGCTTTAATTTATGCTTCTGAAGCTATCTTTAGCGAGTTATCGGGAAGAGATAATCAACCAGGAACGATTACCTATCAATTCAAACCTTAAAAAATGACCGAAAAACATAGATGTGGCTGGTGTCTGGGAGATCCTTTATATGAGGCTTATCATGATGAAGAATGGGGTGTACCGGTACATGATGAGCAAAAGTTATTTGAATTTCTAATCCTGGAGACCTTTCAGGCAGGTTTAAGCTGGATCACAATCTTACGCAAACGAGAAAACTTTAGGGAAGCCTTTGATAATTTCGATTATAAAAAAGTAGCTAAATATTCCGAAGAAAAAATTCAGGAATTATTGCTGAATCCGGGCATCATCAGGAACAAATTAAAAGTAAGGAGTGCCGTTACCAACGCACAGCTTTTTATGAAAATTCAGGAGGAATTTGGCAGTTTCGATAAATACATTTGGAGTTTTGTAGATCACAAACCTATACAAAATAAGGTTGAGAACTATAAAAATGCTCCTGCTACTACTGAAGTTAGTGATAAGTTAAGCAAAGACCTCAAAAAACGCGGATTCAAATTTGTTGGTTCTACGGTTGTTTATGCGCATATGCAGGCCACCGGAATGGTTAACGATCATGAAGTTTCTTGCTTTCGATACGAGGAAGTAAAAAAGCTTTCTTAGTCGCCTAACGATGTTCCTCTAAAATTCTATACTGAATATCTACTAGCGTTAACACCGGAATCTCACCAGACCCGGCTTGCAGATCTCCTTCATCGTAAGTTCTTAGTTCTGAAAATTCTTGCGTACAACTACTATTAGCACTTAAATAATCACAGGGATTTTCACCGTTATAACGCTGAGTGGTCACACTAAAATCTTCCACACCTTCCTGCCCAATATAAATCTGTGGATAACCCTCTACATCAAAATCTGACTCGTTATAGAAAGTCATTCGGTATTCCATTAAAGTAGTCATCGCTTCAGTATCGATTTCATAATTAAAGTAGTCTACTTCAACAGAAATTTCAGCAGGTGTTAATACTTCTGGTTCGTCATCATCGATGTTTGAAGAACATGCGCTTAAAATAGCCAAACCGAATAAAAGGAATATTTTTTTCATCTGATTTTTGATTGATGAAGGAAATTTAATAAAAAATCCTTAGCTACTTCAGAAATTTTAAAAACTCATTTCTGGAAATTTCTTCAGCTCCCAAACTTTCTAAATGATCTGTATGAACCTGGCAGTCTATTAGTTCTACTCCGTTCTTTTGAAGTTTCCTCACCAAGCTTATAAAACCATATTTAGAAGCGTTACTTACTCTCGCAAACATACTTTCGCCACAAAAAACCTTCTTATTTTTTAAGTAAATACCATACAATCCACCAACGATCTTACCATCCTGCCACACCTCTACAGACTGTGCGATTCCTTTTTTATGCAAACCCGTGTAAGCCTGTTTCATCTCTGGTGTGATCCAGGTTCCTAGTTGACCTTTTCGTTTTATTGCAGCGCAATTTTCTATAACGGTTTCAAAAGCTTCGTTATAAGTCACTTTAAAAGCTTCTTTCTTAAGCAATTGTTTCATGCTTTTCGAAACTTTTAATTTCTGCGGAAATAATACCATTCTTGGATCTGGGCACCACCATAAAATCGGTTGGGATTCGTCATACCAGGGAAAAATTCCTTTAGAGTACGCTTCCATTAACCGGCTTTGTGTTAGAGAGCCGCCAACAGCCAGTAAACCTTCTTCTGAAGTGTATGCGATATCGGGAAAGGGTTCAAAAGGTTTGAGAATCTGCAAAACTGAGGTAATTTTTTCTATTCAGAAATGTACAAAAAGAAAAAAGCTTAGCACGTTAATCGCGTACTAAGCTTTTCGTAAAAATATGTCTCAATTTCTAGAAAGGAAGATCGTCGTAATCTTCATCTTTAAAATCTTGTGCTGGTTCAAATTGATCTGCCGGTGGCGGTACATTTTGGCCTCCTGGCTGTGATGGCTGTAAGTTTTCGATTCTCCAACCCTGAATAGAGTTAAAGTATTTGGTTTCTCCCTGTGGACTCACCCATTCTCTACCACGAAGATTAATGCCAACTTTTACCGGCTGCCCAACCTGATAACTATTTAATAGATCTGTTTTATCCTGAACAAACTCGATCATTAAATGTTGTGGATATTGCTCCTCTGTAGTTACAACTAATTCTCTCTTTCTAAATCCGTTATTACCAAAAGTTTTGGTATCTCCAATTAATTTAATCTTTCCTTGTACTTCCATCTTCGTTTAATAATTTGCTAGTAATAATTTCCACGCTTCTATCACTTTCCCTTTATCCAGCAATAACTGCGCCTGTTTATGAATTGCTTCTGTTTCTTTCGCTGCAATGATTTCGGTTAACAAATCATCTTCAGAAACATATAATTTCGCTTCTTCTAATGTTGGTAATTCTTCTATATTACCCAACTTACCAAGATCATTTCCTGTTAAGATACTACTTTCTCTAATTTCCTGCGGAATTGCATCTACACCAATTCCTAAATTAGCGATAGGTTTTGGCACTTCAAACATGCCGTCTTTAGCCCTGGTGTACCAGTTTCCACCCATTCTTGCAACCTGATCGATCTTTATTTGGTCGATATAGCCATCTTCATCCAGTATCTCTTCTTTTATATGAGTTTTTAAAACTTCACACACTACGAGATTTCCTGCACCACCTTCCTGACCAAGCTCGATGATCTCTTTGACCTTACATTCAAACTGAACCGGAGATTCTGCCAACCTAAATGGCCTTACCAGATCTGATTTTTGCATTGTGAGCCCAGATTTTTCGAACTCGTTTACACCTTCAGCATAATCTGTACTACTTAAAGACATTTGCTGCACCATATTGTAATCTACAATGTTGATCACGCACTCTTCAACCACTTTAAGGTTTAAGAATGTATGTTTAAGGCTTCCATCCTTTCCTCTTCTTACTGGCGAAAACACCAAAATTGGCGGATTAGCACTAAAAACGTTAAAAAAACTGAATGGTGCCAGGTTTGGTCTTCCTTCAGCATCTAAAGTGCTCGCAAAAGCGATAGGCCTTGGCCCAACTGCCCCGCTTAAATACCTGTAAAGAGCGCCAGAAGGCGATTCCTTAGAATCTATACTAAACATGCATCGATTTTTCACAAAGGTAACAATTAGGTTAAGGAATATAAAGCATGCCTACACAATAATATTCACATTAAAACGCTTATATTTAACCGCTTTTAAAATGGAGGGGAACTCTTTATGAATTTTAGTGACGAACGAAAGTTTAACCGTTGGTTTATCATATTTGCTGGATTAGCCGTTATTATTTTAGTTTTATGGAATACCACCATATTTTTTAACCGGCTAAAAGACGAGGAACGTACGAAGATGAGCATTTGGGCTGAAGCGCTTTTAGAGTTAGATCGCGCTGATAGCAACCAGAATTTGAGTCCGCTTATACTAAATGTTTTAAATAGTAACACCAGCATTCCTACTTTACAAACCGACGAAGAAGGAAATATCGTGTCCTCGCATTTTATCGACCCCGATAAAATAGATACACAAGAAAAAGCCGAAAATTACCTTAACAATCTAAGAGCAGAAAATGAGCCTATCATAATGCATTTAGACAGGTTTAGAACGCACAAAGTTTACTATGGCAATTCTCCTGTTTTAAACAGTTTAAAATATTATCCGCTTGGGTTGGTAACTATTGGTTTCTTAATTATTGGTGTCATTTATTTCTTTTATACTACGACCAAAAATAGCGAGCAAAATAAACTTTGGGCAGGGATGGCGAAAGAAACAGCCCACCAGATAGGTACTCCATTAAGTTCTTTAATTGGCTGGACAGAGATCTTAAAGCAGGAGAAAGTAAACGAAACCTATGTTACCGAAATGGAAAAAGACATAGAGCGTTTACAAACGATAACCGAGCGTTTCTCCAAAATAGGATCTGCTCCACTTTTAGAAGAAACAGATCTTGTTGAAGCAACAAGACAAAGCTACCAGTATTTACAATCCAGAAGTTCTAAACTTATCGAGTTTCAGCTTCAGGTACCAAGAGAGAAAATCATTGTTAATCTAAATACCCAACTTTTTAGCTGGACGATAGAAAACCTGGTAAAGAACGGCATCGACGCCATGCGAGGTAAGGGAAAAATCACTATCGAAATTAAACAAAATGAGAAACAGGTTTTTGTTTATGTTCACGATACCGGGAAAGGTATTGACAAAAGCCGATTCAAAATTATTTTTGAACCCGGACAAACTACCAAAAAACGTGGTTGGGGACTTGGTTTATCTTTAGCAAAGCGAATTGTGGAAGAATACCATAATGGCCGAATTAGAGTTGCGAAAAGTGAAATTGGCGAAGGCTCTACTTTTGAAATTATGCTGAAAAAAGCCTAATATCGATCTAATACTCCCCTAAGATCTTCAGGAATTGGAAGTGTTTTATTTTCACTGAAATCGTAAAAAACCGAAACATCTTTTCCAACTGCACAAAGCTGATTTTCTTCGTCAAAAATATGATGTTCGATCTTAAAACTTTTGTTCCCAATTTCAGCAATTCTGGTTTTAACAATTGCGCTACCAGGGTAATGCAAAGCTTTTTTAAAATCGCAATGTGTAGAAACCAGCATTGCTCCTTTATCTTCTTCAGCATACATTTTATGCAACCCGGTGGCTTCCCATAGATTCACTCTGCCAGATTGCATAAAACGCATAAAACTAAGATTATTAACATGGCGGTACATATCAAGATCGCTCCAGTCTATCCTTAATTTTAATTCAAGCTTAAAATCTTCCAAACTTATAAGTTTACGTGTATAGATTCTGCCAATTCTTTAAAATCATCGTCACTCATTTCGTAATGATTCGCAAAATCCATATCACTCATATCGTTAAGCGGAATTAAATGTACATGCGTATGTGGCACTTCAAGACCAACGACAGCAACGCCAACACGCTTACAAGGCACTGTTTTCTCTAATGCCAGTGCTACTTTTCTGGAAAAACGCATAAGCTCCATATACATTTGTTCTTCCATATCAAAAATATAATCTACTTCCCTCTTCGGAATACAAAGCGTATGTCCTTTACAATTTGGGCGAATATCTAAAAAAGCCAGAAACTGGCTATCCTCTGCAATTTTATAGGCAGGAATCTCTCCCTTAACTATTTTCGTAAATAAACTGGCCATAATTGATTGTTTTGATTAGTATTATAAAATTAAAAATCCTTTTCCTGAATCTCCGTTAAAAGATTAAGAAAAGGACTTTGATATATCTTAATTAAAAGTTTACCGGCACTTATTCACGCCATATCTCTAAAACCTCAAATTTCATCACGCCGCTTGGTACAGCAATATCTGCAACTTCACCAACCTTTTTGCCTAATAAACCTTTACCAATAGGAGAATCTACAGAGATTTTACCGGTTTTAAGATCGGCTTCGCTTTGGGCTACAAGCTTATATTTAACTTCTGCCCCATTACTTTGATTTTTGATCTTTACATGAGAATGGATTAGTACTTTAGAAGTATCTAATTGGGACTCATCAATCACACGTGCATTAGCAACGACTTCTTCTAATTTTGCAATTTTCATTTCTAAAAGTCCCTGCGCTTCTTTTGCTGCGTCATATTCTGCATTCTCACTCAAATCCCCTTTATCCCTAGCTTCAGCAATAGCTTCAGAGGCTCTTGGACGCTCTACATCTTTAAGTTGATTTAATTCATCCCTTAATTTTTTCAGTCCTTCTGCAGTGTAGTAAGATACTTTACTCATAACTTCGTCGTTTTTATAATTGGTAAAGGGCCTTTATTGAGAGGCCTGTTTCCAAAAAATAATATGTTTTTAATGATTGTCTTAATCTAATGGCCTTTTTAAAAAGGCTTAGTGAATAAAAAGATATTCAACTAAAGGAGATGTATAAAGTCCCGCGGCTTGACTGCGAACTTCGTATTTAAAAGCTGCATGATCATTAGATTACTGTTTATTAATAAAAAAAATCCCACCTATAATGGGATTGATACTAACAAATATAAGAAATTTACATTTGCGATAAAAAAAGAAATTGAATGAAGCGTTTTTTATTTTTCAGCCTATTAAGCATTTTAATTACAGGCTGTTCCAGTAGTGACGATGGCCGTAATAACAACCCAAATTTAGTCGATGTAAATTTTAGATTTCAGATAAATTTGGATTTTCCACAATACAATCAACTTAATTTCCCCGGAAATCAAATTGCGATCTACGATGATCTTGCAGGAATTGGCGGCGTAGTGATTTACAATGTAAATAACGACCTTTACCTGGCTTACGAATTAAGTGATCCTAATCATGTACCAGATGAAGATTGCCCAGGAATGACAATGAACGGCATTGAAGCTACCTGTAGTTGCGAAGAAAATGTTTACAATATTGTGACCGGCGAACAAGTAGAAGGCGATGGCGAATATGCCATGAAAGCTTATCGAGTAGAGGCTAACGGCAGGTTTCTTACCATTTCTAACTAGTTATTTTCTAAAATTACCCGGAGTAGCATCTGATGCCTTATTGAAAAAATTGAGATAAGGATTCTCAAAAACTCAAGTTTAAACGGTACGCAAATTCACTAACAAAATTAGATAAATTACAAACCAAATTTTAGAAGCTATCAAACCAATAATGGTAAAATTCAAACAGAAAACTACCTCAGGGCATTATAGCCTTTGGCGGAACCAATAAAAAATGCCTGAAGATTTTTTCAAATTTCAGGCATTCATAACTAAAATAAAGCAAACAAATTTAAAATCTTAGTGTAACTCCGGCTAAAAAGTTTGTCGTTGCTTGTGGATAATATCCTGCTCCGCCTAAAGTTTCTACGCCGTTTGGCATATCTGGATTTTCTATATCGTAGGTATAGAAATAACCATTAGATACATACTCTTCACCAAAAATATTGTTTACCAAACCTGTAAAAACCACCTCTTTAAATAAAGGTGCATTTTCCCAAACATATTGGAGATTAAGATCGTTCACGAAATAAGAATCCAGTTTAGATCCCTCTAACTCTAGATTACTCATATATTGCTCGCCAACATATTTACTCAAAAAGTTTAAGTGAAGATTTTTAACCGGGGAAACTCGTATCATGTTTCCGGCCACGATATTCGGAGAAAATGAAATCTCGGTATCTCCAAAGTTTTGCTGAGCACCATCAAAAACCGCTACAAAATCTCTATTTCTATTTCGGCTTACTGCAATATTTGGACGTAAACTCAACCATTTATTCACCCAGATATTTGCATCGATCTCTAAACCTAATCGGTAACTTTCGCCACTGTTTTTTCGAATAGCTGCACCTTCTTCGTCAATTTCTCCGGTAAGTACTAATTGATCTTTATAATTCATAAAGTAAAGATTGGTATTCACCTGGGTTTTCCCAGCATTAAAACGCCATCCCAGTTCGTAATCTACCAGTTGTTCTTCAGTTGGAGAAACCTCATCATTTTCAAAAGCATCTTCATAATCAGATCGTGAAGGCTCACGATGCGCCACGGCTACAGATCCATATAACTGATTTTGCTCATTGAATTGATAAGTAAAACCTCCCTTTGGATTAAAGAAATCGAAATTTGCATCGATAGGAAAATTAGTAACTTCTTGCGTTGGGCCGTTACCTTCGTAATTAATGGTTCTTAACTGCAAGTCTCCATAAACAGCAAACTTATCTGTGATAGAAACGGTGGCTTTTGTATAAATATTAAAATCTGTTTTTACCGCATTATTTTCATAAAACGGCTTGTATGGATCATTGTTTCTGGCAAATCTTGTATAGATAACTTCTCCAAAATGATCGCCATCATAACGGTTCCAACCACCACCAAAAATGGCATCTACCGTAGTGTTTTGATAATTTAAACTAAAAGTGGTTCCGTAGAAATGATTATCTAACCAGCTGGTATTTACAAGATCTGATGTGGTAACTTCAGCCCCATTTGCCATAAAATTTGGTAATCCAAATGCATTAAGACTTGCATCTTCCTCGTACTCCTCGTAATAACCTCTCCCGTAGGTATAATGCAATGCGAAATTAGACGACCAGTTTTTATTGAAGGTTTGATTCCACAGTAACTGGTAATGATCCTGCTGGTAATTATCGGTTTGGTTGTCATAGTACCTCACATTCCCGTCCTCATCGGTATATTCTCCTGCCGGATTATACGTTCTATCACTTTCTAAAGTTGAAGCATCGATCCCATACCAGGCCTGGTAAGTTCTTTCTTTTCCGCCAAACATTAGTGCCTTTACCAAAGTTCCGCCATCTACATAACTTCCCTGAAGGAAATATGATTTAAGCTCAGATTCGGCCCTGTCGATATAGCCATCACTTTTAATTAGAGAAGCTCTTCCAGAAAATTCCCAGTGATCATTAAATAAACCTGTACTGAATTTTGCAGTATGTTTATGCGTATTGTAAGAACCGTAGCTATTAGCTACTTCAGCTGAAGCTTCTTGATTGTATCTATCGGTTAAAATATTAATACTTGCTCCAAAAGCTCCTGCACCGTTAGTAGAAGTTCCTACACCACGCTGTAACTGGATATTCTCTGTAGATGAAGCAAAATCGCCCAGGTTTACCCAAAAAGTCCCCTGACTTTCAGCATCGTTATACGGCACACCATTAATAGTTACATTGGTTCTAGTGGCATCACTACCACGAACCCTAATCCCGGTATAACCAATCCCATTTCCGGCATCTGTGGTAGTTACTACAGAAGGCAGGTAATTCATCAAAACCGGGATATCCTGTCCAAGATTTCTTTCCTCGATTTCTTCATTGGTTAAATTACTGTAGGTAATTGGCGAATCTGCATCTACACGTATAGATTGTAAAAAGACTTCACTTAAAGCTTCTTCTAAACCGCTAAGATCTACATCCAAAACCATATCTGACGTAAGATCGATGTCAAAAGATTTTCGGTTTCCGTATACAAACTGAATCGTGTGTACACCTTCCTCTAAAGTTAATTTGTAATTACCAGAATTATCGGTGATCGTACCAGATTTTTTAGTTGTTGTGTAGACTGAAACGCCACTTAAAGCTTCACCTTCTCTCGTAACTTTCCCTGTTAGTTGGTATTGCTGCGCCATCGCTACAAATCCACAGAGCATGGTTAAAAAACTGAATAATATGTTTTTCATTCGTAAAATGTTTACGAATAAAAGGGGCCATTATTCCATTAAAAATTTGGTTAAAAAAATAAATCCTGAATTTCTCCAATTTCAAATTTGGAGCATATCCAGGAGTGCTGTAGTGCGCTTTGCACTTTATCCCTTGGCAGCATTACCTGCCCAGGTTCATTGGGTATAATCTCAGCCCGAAGGGCACCCCTTATGAGATTTGCTGCAAATGTAGAAAGCTTTTTTTGATTATGCACAATTATTGCAATTGATTTAAATGGCTTATTTTTGAGAATCGCGAAAAAGCTATGCAAAACACAAAAAGATCCATCACCCTAAAAGTTGTTGCCGGTTATCTACTTACCGCTGCTTTGGTTGTTGTTGCCGTTTGGTTTATTTATAATCGGGTAGTAATTTTTAGCAATATGGCGCAGAGCAATAGTAGCAACAACGCCCAACTATTTTTGGTAAGTGAAATTACAAGCGATCTTTATGAAACTGAAAATGTTAGCCGTCGCCTAATCCAAACCGGCACTAAAGAAGATATTGTTTTATACCAGGCGCAACTGGATTCGATTAAGATGAATTTGGTTGAATTAGATGAAGCTTATGGAGAAAACAAACTGCATACCGAGCTGGATAGCATCTATAAATTACTAGATCTTAAAACCGAAAACCTCGAAGCCTTAGTAGATCTTCGCGAGCAGGAACGAAACACCAATTATTATAAACAGGTGATGGAGGAGCTTAATCGTGTAAACGAAAGCTTTGAATCTAATCAGGGTTACGACGATCGCTTTAATGACTTAGAGCCTTACCAGAAAAGAGTGCTTGTAAAATGGCTTGAATATGCCCGCGCGGATAATGCACAATCCTTAACCAACCAAACGGCAGATTCGTTGGTGAATTCTGTAAAAAAGGTTTTAAACGATTTTCAAAAAGCCAATCTTAGGTTTAGAAATACGATCATTGAAAAAGAAAATGATCTGCTTGATAACGATATGGTGCTTAACCAGCAACTACGAAAAATCTTAGCCAATATTGAACAGGATGAGAGGGAGGCTTCTTTAGAAAGGACTGAAAAAGCACAACAAACTTTAGAAGATACCGTATCAATAATCATGGTTTCGGGGATTGTTTGCGTAATCGTGATCCTGTTATTTTTAATGCTTATTATTCGAGATGTTGGGCGCAGCCAGCAATACCGAATCGAATTAGAAGAAGCCAAAAATTTTGCCGAAACCTTACTAAAAAGAAGGGAACAACTTATGGCGGCGATCACTCACGATCTTAGATCTCCCTTAAATACGGTGATTGGCTATTCTGAATTGATGAACAAAACTCAACTTGGCAATAAGCAGCGTCACTACCTAAGCCAAATTAATAAATCTTCAGATTTTATTCTTCACTTGGTAAATGATCTTCTGGATTTATCGAAACTTGAAGCCGGAAAAATGTCGGTTGAAAATTTACCTTTCAATCCTAAAAAACTAATTACAGATACCGTACAAAATAATGTCCCTGCTAGTTTAAACAAGGATTTGGAGGTGATTATTGATATTTCTGAAGAAGCCGATGCGCAATATTTAAGTGATCCCTTCAGAATAAAGCAAATTATCGCCAATCTGGTAACCAATGCTTTTAAGTTTACTGAAAAAGGGAAAATTATCGTCACTGCTGAAATTCAGCAAAAAATAAAAGAATCTCAAGAATTAATCATCAAGGTAAAAGATACCGGGATAGGTATTTCTAAAGAAAAGCAAGAGATCATTTTTGAAGAATTTAGCCAGGAAAATAGTGGGATCGAGAAAAAATACGGCGGTACCGGGCTTGGACTTACGATTACCAGGAGCCTTACTTCTTTACTGAAAGGTGAAATTAGCCTGCAAAGCGAACAAGGTGAAGGAAGTGAATTTACCATCATCATCCCGGTACAGCAATCTAAAATTAAGAAGAAACCACTTGCAGAGGAAGAAAAAAAACTGACTCAAAAAACATCGAATATCGACTTTGGAAATAAAAAAGTTTTGGTTGTCGATGATGAACCGGCGCAATTAGCACTTACCTTAGAATTTCTAAAAAGCCATAACCTGGAATTCGATACTGCTAAAAATGGTAAAAAAGCAATGGAACTTTTGTACGAAAATCGATATGATCTAATTCTTACCGATATCCAAATGCCGATAATGGATGGTTTTCAGCTAATGAATTCGATCAAAAAAGATGAGAACCTTTATAAAACTCCGGTTATTGCCTTATCGGGACGTACCGATATGAAGGATGAAGTGTATACGCTTACCGGTTTTACCGCGAAACTCACCAAACCTTTTAAACCGAAGGATCTTTTATTAAAAATAAGCGAGGTTTTTAATATCGAGCCAAAAACTAAAGAAAAAGCGCTTGTTTTTAAAGACGATTTTGTACCTCAGCAAAATGAATTTTATAATCTTGAGGACATTTATATGTTTTCTGGCGAAGACAAAGAAGCGATGTTTATTATCATCAAAGCATTCTTAGAAAGTTCAGAAGAAAATATCGAGAAGATAAAATTCCACAAAAACGAAGGTAATTATGAAGCTATTGGCCAGATAGCTCACAAAATGTTACCGATGCTAAAACAAATGAAAATCACCCCTGTGATCCCGGTTTTAGAACGCTTAGAAAAGAAAGCCGAAGTATCTGATATTGAAATTGATCAATTGATCCAGCAATTACAAAGGATATTACAAGAATTGGAATCTGAGGTTACAGTTTGATATCGTACTGTTTTAATTTATTATAAAGCGTTTTACGATCTATAGATAGCATTCTTGCCGCTTTACTTTTATTCCCACCCGTTTTTTCTAAAGCTTCCAGGATCAACTTCTCTTCATTCTTATTTTTGAAAAGTCCGTAATCCTCTTCGCTTTTTTCTGCAGTTGCAATTTCGTGTGGCAAGACTTTCATAGGGATCAATTTATCCTGAGTAAGTAACACGGCACGTTTCACCATATTCTTTAACTCGCGTAAATTCCCTGGCCAGGAGTAGTTTTTAAAAGCTTCAACCGCATCATCGGTAAAGCCAACCACTTCTTTCTCTAATTCGGTATTGGCTTCTTCTAAAAAGTGATCTGCAAAAAGCATAAGATCTTCTTTTCGGTCTTTTAATGAAGGTACTTTTACAGAAAATTCATTTAAACGGTGATAAAGATCTTCTCTAAACTCTCCATCTTTTACAGCTTGAGAAAGATCTTCGTTTGTAGCGGTTACCACACGAATATCAACCTCAATTTCTTTATTACTTCCAACAGGTTTAATTCTGCGTTCCTGCAATGCTCTTAATAGTTGTACCTGCAGTTCGTAGCTTAAATTTCCTATTTCATCTAGAAATAAAGTACCGCCATTGGCCGCTTTAAAATGCCCAGTTTTATCATTAATTGCCCCCGTAAAAGAACCTTTTATATGCCCAAAAAATTCACTGGAAGCAATTTCTTTTGGAATTGCACCACAATCTACCGCGATAAATGGAGCATCTTTACGTTTACTTTGACGGTGAATGCTCTTTGCTACATTTTCTTTACCTGTACCACTTTCACCGGTGATCAAAACCGACATGTTTGTTGGCGCCACAAGTTCGATGTAATCATTGAGTTTTCTGGAGGCATCACTAACTCCTTTTATATACTGCGCGCTATTATCTACCTTCTCTTCCTTAGTCTTAGTTGTTCGCTTTTTTGGAATCTTTTGTTCTACAACTTCAGTATCTAAAGCATTCTCTATAGTTTGCAAAATCGACTCTGGCCTAAAAGGTTTACTCACATAATCAAAAGCACCATCCTTCATTGCCTGAACTGCCATACTAATTTCAGCATAACTTGTCATTACGATAACCTGGGTAGAAGGATTATTAGATTTTACCTCTTTTAAAATATCTAAGCCATCATTATCTGGAAGTCTTACATCGGTAAGAACAAGATTGAATTCAGATTTAGAAATTAATTTTAATGCATCATTACCCGAGAAACAAAGTTCTGCTTCGTAACCTCTTTTAGACAAAAATGTTTTAAGCATGGTACCGAAGGGAACATCGTCTTCTACTATGAGAATCTTTGGCATAATCTAATTTTAATAGAGAGTTCACAAATTTAGGAAACATATACCCAATTACGTAAAAAGAAAATATAAAAAAAGAGGCCATGAAAGACCTCCTTTTAATCTAAATTAGAATATAACCTAAAAGTTTACTCCCATTTTAAACGGGGAATCGGTTAGAAAAAATCGCCAAATTTAATTTGTATTCTTACAGACTTTCCTATTTGTGTTAGTTAGTAGTATTAAGATTGCCCTAAAAATACACACTAACCGATTCGAATCCGTCGCCGCAAAGTTGGAATCTTCGTAACTCGGCATCACTTTAACATCATTATTAATGCTATTTCAATACGCTAATACTAGTTGGCATCAATTACTTCATCTTCCTTTAGCCATTCTCCATCTGCTGTAGCATAAACAGTTTTTACCTCACCATCTACGGCTACGTTTAGTTTGTAAATTTTCTTCTCATTTTCAAGTTTAACCCAAGCTTCAGATGCTACTGCATTAAACTCTGTCATCGTTGCATCTTTAACGGGCTGTGGTAAAGCTAAAATATCGATCATTTCGAAGCCTACCATTTCTGGTGCTACTTCAACTTCTACTTCTTCTTTAGTTTCTTCAACTGGTTCTTCCTGTGCCTGCATGGTCTGAGTGGCAAAAAACAATCCTGCGATTGCCATTACCGAGAAAACTGATTTTTTCATAATAGTTAGTTTTTTATTTTAAAATGTTGGTTTCTTAGTTTCTTATGGTTGATATTGTTAGAGGAAAAACTGTACCTAATGACGAAGAAAACACATAAGTAACTAAAATTCAAAATGTTAAGATGAATATGAAAAATCTGAAATTTGAAAGTTTTGTAGAAATTATGAGGTTTTAAGAAATCATTATGTAGAAATGATGCGCAGCAAGCAATTTTGAAATGTGTGAAAGCCTAAATAGCTTTTTCATTTTATAACACTTCAAAATAATGGTTTTAAAAATTAACACGAATAACAACGAATCTCAAAGCGAAACCACTTTTATAGATTCAAAAAGAAGCAATGGATGGTTTTTCTAAAAAAGAGGCCACCACAGCCTCTTTTAATCCGAAAATCTAAATTATACAACAGCTGTTTACTGCTGTGTTAGTTATTCAAAATCCTTCAATAACCCTAACTACTTTATTATAAGGCAAAATCGTGCCATAACGCCTACAGGCTAAAAACTTACTTAAACCCTTACATTTAAACAAATTGAGCTCAAAAGTGTAGAATATTGAATAATCAAAACTGTAGAATTCTACACATCAAAATTCCACAGGTGTAGAATTTTTACACAGTTTTATTTTAATGGATCTTTTCGATTCTGTTTTTTCTCAGACTGAATCTTCTTCGCTCTCAGCCTTTTTAGTTTAGCCATTTTTCCGGGCTTTGTTCTTTTTCGAACTTTTGGAGCTTTCGTGCCAGATTTGATCATGTCTATAAACTGACCGATCACGGCATCTTTATTTTTATGCTGACTTCTAGAATTACCATTTTGAAGAATAAGAACCTGGTCTTTGGTAATTCTTGTAGAAAATGTTTTTAGCAAGCGCTCTTTTTGAACTTCAGAAAGTACAGAAGATGCTGCTATATCAAAATACAACTCGACTTTAGAAGCTGTTTTGTTAACGTGTTGCCCACCGGGACCACTACTTTTTACAGCTCTAAAGTCGAGTTCTTTTATTAAATCTTCCTGATTAATCATTTAATGGCTGGTGACTCTCTTTTAAAAGATCTGCCACTGTTTTTACCGGATTAAATGTGGTTACAGGTACTTCAACAAAAACAGTATTCCACTTTGCCATGGCACCATTCCATAAACCAGGACGCTCCAGTGCTTTTAGTGGTTTCCCATCTTTGGTTTTATTTGCAATAAAGCTCATGTTTGGATCTACATATTTATCAAGATCGTAAGTGGTTCCATCTACTTTTCTTACACTACAAACAATATCCACAGGGTTAAAATGGGTAGATTCTTTAACGATTTTTACCTGTTCTGGGTTATCATCATCTATTTGAGCTCCTTCTATGATTTGTAGAGAAACTTCTCCTTCTTCATCTTTAACCAAAAACGGACCTCCACCGGGTTCCCCTTCGTTCTTCACCATTCCGCAAATTCTTAGCGGACGATCTAATTTTTCTAATAATTCTGAAGCCGACTCAGATCCTGTTAGAGATTTCACGAAAAGTTCTTCAGCAAGAAATGTTGATGCTTCTTTTACATCCTCATTAGATGGGCTAGACTGAAGTTTCTCAATTAAACCAAAAGCTTTTGCTTTCAATTCTAAAAGTTTACCCGCCAACATTTTCTTGTAATCTACAACATCACCAAGGTTAGACCAGGTTACTACGTTATCGATATTTTTAACGAAGATAAGATCGGCATCCTGTTGATTTAGATTATCGATCAATGCTCCGTGCCCTCCTGGACGAAAGAACATTCCGCCTTCTTCTGTTCTAAAAGGTGCGTTTTCATCGTCTACAGCAATCGTATCGGTTTTTGGATCCTGGTAAGAATAGGTAATTTCGAACTTAGAACCTGTTTTCTCTTCAACTCTACTTTGAACTTTATCGAATTCAGCTTCAAATTTTTCCTTATCACTTTGTCCAACCGTAAAGTGTGATTTTACCACTCCTTTACTTTCAGCATATTTCGCAGCTTCATAAAGATGTTCTTCAAAAGCAGTTACAACAACATTATCATATTTGTGGAATGGCACCAAACCTTTTGGTAGATCGCTCAACCCAAGTCCTTTGGCATAAAGTACATTTTCAGCAATTAACTTTTTTTGCTCATCGTTACTAAGCTCATCAAAATCGCTATTATCTTCTTTTGCCGCAGCGACCGCATCCTTATAAAAAGGAAGCTTTTCTATATGCGTAAAAAATAATTGTAGGCTAGAATCTCCTTTTTGGTCCAGATATTCGCGTAATTCTTTCTCTTTAGGATCAAATTCTGCTACGAAATTATGAAGTGCTTTGAACATTCTTGTTGCTGCTCCAGATGCTGGCACGAATTTTAGCAAATCAAGCCCTTCTTTTTTGTGCTCGAAATCACGAATATATTCAGTTCGTGCTTCATCTGAGATGGCTGAAATTCCATTCCCTATCGTCGCAGCTTCCTGAATATCTACTTTAATATTCCCTCGCTTAAAAATTTCGATCTGTCTATTTACTTCTTCAGTACTTAATCCCTTTTCCTGAATTTGCAGGATGTCTGATTCGTTAAAATTCACGGTTTTAATTAGTTTTTAGTTAGTTGATTAATTGTTGATATTATAATTTGCAGCCGTTCTTATTGACCACTTTTTAATTTCTTATCTACATTATTTGATTTTTTTGAGGAACACTGAAATTTGAAGAACTTTGCTCCTTTTTACTCAGATTTTTTACACCGATAGTAAAATTCTAAGGCTTGTCAATATACGTTAAAAAATAGACTTTTTAGGCCTCTATTAACGCATATTTAATAATTTGAAGATTCCATAAAGGTTTTTAAACAGCTTCTTAACAGCACTTTAGTTGAATAAAAAATCCTATAAGATTTCAACCAATATCACCTAGCCTTAACATAAAATTTAAAGACTTGCGTACCACTTTATCTGGAATGTTGAGTTCGTTAGGAATCAACATGACTTCCTAAATTTCTTTTCCAAACTAAATATCCCTGAATAGCCAAAATTGTAAAAATCACGTATTGCAACGATAGCATTCCTAAACCACGATAGGCGTATAAGGGAACAGTAATAAGATCGGCAAAGATCCAGAGCGTCCAGTTTTCTAACTTCTTAATCGCCATATACCACATCGCAGTGAAAAACACTCCTGAAGTGAAAATATCGATATAATTCGCTGTTTTTATTTCGTAATCGAAAGCACGATATACCGCATAAGTAACGATCATGGTTAACAAAAACATCCCAAAACCAACCAATTTCTCTTTAGTATTTGTTCGTGTAATTGGAACTACCGGCTCGCCATCCTTTTTCCTCGCCCAGTTGATCCAGCCATAAACACTCATTACCGAATAATAGAAATTCATCATCATATCTCCGTAATATTCGGCCTTAAACAATAAGTAAACGGTTATTACAGTTGCAATTAACCCAGTTGGGTACACTAAAATATTCTCTTTTTTGGAGTAATAAACACTTAAGATTCCAAAAATGAATACAATAGCTTCAAGAATAATATTAAATGTGGTTGCTCCCTCGTAGTAATCCAGAAAAAAATCAGAAATCTGCTCCATAATTCTATAAACTGAATGATTTTAAACTTAGATTTTCAGTATAAAATGGCCTACATACAGCAACCTGAAATTCGACAATTTTAAAAGCTTTTTTTATAATTTCTAAAATTGAAGATTTCCCGATCCCGTAAGAATTAGGAATAAAATTGAAATCAAAAACCAGCAGATTATTCTTTACTGAAGTACTCATAAAAACTATTCTATATTCACTATCAAAAATAAGCATAATAAAATCCATTATGGTGCTTATTCCAGACAGAAAATGCGTACTTATTTTACCTCGCTTAAAGATCGATTTTCGGTAATTTCAGCCATGTTTTCATTAGCCCATTGCACCAGGCTTTCTATTTTTGGCAATAAACTTAAACCAAGTTCGGTAAGCGAATATTCTACTTTTGGTGGCACCTGCGGATACACTTTTCTGGTTACCAAACCATCTGCTTCTAACTTTTTTAGAGTTACCGCCAGCATTTTTTGAGACACCGTACCAATCATTTTCTGTAATTCGTTAAATCGAAGCTTATCGTAATTCCCTAAAATCAAAATAACCAGTGTAGACCATTTGTCGCCAAAACGATCTAAGATATTTCTAACCGGGCAACTTTCAGCTTCTGCAAAATTTATTTCATTTTTTTTCATTTTAAAACACTGATTTTCAACATTAATAACTTCAGGGTAACTTATTTCCCTAACCGAAACTTCTTGTTTAAAAGTAGAACAAAGACTACCTTTACTTACCAAAAGTAACTAAATTTCTATTAGTAATTAAACAAAATTGAAATGAAAAAGACATTGATCACCGGTGCAACCGGAAGTTTAGGACAACTTCTTGTAAACGCACTTAAGAGTAAAACTGAAGTAAGTAACATCGCTGTTTTAGTAAGAGATACTGAAAAAGACATCGTAAAAGAATACCAAACTCAAGGTTTGGATATTCGTGTTTCTGATTACGAAAACTTAGACAAACTGACTGCTGCTTTTGAAGGAATAGAGCAGGTATTTTTAATTTCTGGTAACGATCTTGGTGCTCGTTTACAACAACACAAAAATGTGGTTGAAGCTGCTAAAGCTGCAAACGTAAAACACATTTTCTACACCAGTTCAGTTAGAAAAACTGAAAGTAAAGACGCTCCTTTAGATCCAGTTGTAAGCGGACACGCACAAACTGAAGAAGCTATTTTAAATTCTGGCTTAGATTATACAATTTTAAGACATAATCTTTACAGCGAGGTAGTACTCATGTTTATTGGTGATAAAGAGCAATTATTAAAAACCAAATCTGTTTACCTACCCACCGAAAATGGAAAAGTAGCATTTGTTCCAAGAAAAGATTTTGCTGAAGCTGAAGCAAATATTCTTATATCTCCTGAAGATTACACCAATAAGATCTACGAATTTAACGGAAGCCAGCAGGTTTCTTTTGAAGAGATTAGTGAAATACTAACCGAGATTTTAGGTGAAAAGATCGCTTATGTTTCTCCAAAAGTAGATGAATTTGAGTCCCAAATGAAAGCTGCCGGCCTACCAGATCCTATCGTAGGAATGTTAAGCATGTTTAGCCAGGGAGTTGCGAATGGCGAGTTCAACTTCGAAAAAACAGATATCGAAAAAGCACTTGGCAGAAAAACCCAGACTTTAAAAGAATTTTTAGGCGAAGTTTACGCATAGTTAGTATTGAGTATTAAGTAGTGAGATATTAGATTTTAGACAATTTGCTAATGAGTTAATTTGTTGATAAAAAAGCTGAAAGCTTATTACTGAAAGTTGTTAGCTGAAAACTTATCACGATATCTTTTAAATTCTCACTACTCTATACTCACTACTTAATACTAAGTCTCAAATTCCCCATTTTCAAAAGCGGTTCCTATCACTACTAAATCGGCTCCGGCTTTATAAGTTTTTTCTAATTGATTTGTATTTCGAATACCACCGCCAACAATAAGCGGAATATTTAAATCCTTTTTTACCTCAGCGATTACCTCTTCAGAAACCGGGATCGTTGCTCCGCTCCCCGCTTCAAGATAGATCAATTGTTTTCCCATCATTTGTCCGGCTAGTGCAGTGTTTTTAATCAACTCAATTTCACCTTGACCTATAGGCTGCGTTTTACTCACTCTGGCCACCGCACTTTGATTGCCGCCATCCAACAATAAATATCCCGTAGGAATAATTTCCAGATCAGCATTCAGCAATTTTGGCACTGCTTTTATGTGCTGCTCGATAAGATATTCAGGATTTCTACCAGATAGCAAGCTTAGTAACAAAATACCGTCTGCTTTTTCGGTGATCTGCTCTTTATCGCCGGGAAACAGAATCACCGGTAAATCAGTTTTAGCTTTTACAAAGTCTACGCAAACTTCAGATTCTTCCGCAGTAACAGTGCTACCACCAATAAAAATATGAGTAACCGCTTTGGGGAGATTTTCGATAAAATCGGCATAATTTTCCGTAGAAAACTTTTCAGGATCAATTAAAACCGCAAGTAACTTTATATTGTTTTTCGATGCTTGGATGATGGCATCTAAAAGTGTAGGCATCAATTTTAATTTAACAGAAACGTATAAACACAGGTAAATCCTTCAAATTCCAGGAACTCCAGTTCATACTCGGTTTTTTCGCCTTCAAAAGTAACAGTTCCGCTAGTAATGGCATCTTCAAAATCAAAATCTTTAATATAAATATGCTCTAAAAAGCCCAATCCCGGCTGGGCGTGGACTTTATAGATCGATTCTTTGCTTCCCCAAACGATGGTTAATTTCCTGATAATTGCTTCTTCATTTGCCAGCGTGTGATATTCTTTAAGCGGCGTAAATTTATTGGCGATCTTAATGATTTTATCGCGTTGTTTTTCAATATCGATTCCAACCGGGCGATCACTTACAATAATAGCAGTAAAATTAAAAGAGTGAGTGATCGAGATATATTTCTCGTCACGAAGGTGCGGCTTTCCCAAATCATCATACCAAAGATCCTGATCTACATAACCGGCTTCTGCCATTAAATGGCGAATGCTCATAAAACCTCTTCGATGAATTTCAGATTTCATACCAGAGACTCTTGCGCGACAATGTTCTGTAAGCGAAATCCCCTCACAAAGCCACTCAAAAGACTCTTCAACCTTCCAAATGAAGACTTTAGTTCCTTCCCGTGGTGTTATTGTTTTGAAAAGAGGCATGCCAGTTTATTAAATATTAATTACTTTTGCGCTTTAATTACAGATAATCAAATATAATAATATGTCTACGAATACAGTGCCTTATACGGCGTATAAAGTAAAAGATATTTCCCTGGCTGCATGGGGACGTAAGGAGATTGAACTGGCAGAAGCTGAAATGCCGGGACTAATGGCGCTTCGTGAAGAATATAAAGAAGAACAGCCATTAAAAGGTGCTCGCATCGCTGGTTGTTTACATATGACGATTCAAACTGCTGTTCTTATTGAAACATTAGTTGCTCTTGGTGCTGAAGTTACCTGGAGTTCTTGTAATATTTTCTCTACACAAGATCAGGCTGCTGCTGCAATCGCTGAGGCTGGAATCCCTGTGTACGCATGGAAAGGAATGAATGAAGAGGAATTTGACTGGTGTATCGAACAAACACTTTTCTTTGGTGAAGATCGTAAACCACTTAACATGATTTTAGATGATGGTGGAGATCTTACCAATATGGTTTTAGACAAGTATCCAGAACTTGCTAAAGATATTAAAGGACTTTCTGAAGAAACTACTACAGGAGTTCATCGTCTTTACGAGCGTATGAAAAACGGAACACTTCCTATGCCGGCGATAAACGTAAACGACTCGGTTACAAAATCTAAATTCGATAATAAATTTGGATGTCGCGAGAGTGCCGTAGATGCGATTCGTCGTGCTACAGATGTGATGCTTGCCGGTAAACGTGTAGTTGTTTGTGGATACGGTGATGTTGGTAAAGGTACCGCTGCTTCTTTTAAAGGAACCGGTGCGATTATTACTGTTACTGAAATTGATCCCATTTGTGCACTACAGGCTGCAATGGATGGTTTTGAAGTAAAACGTCTTGAAACCGTAGTTGGAAAAGCAGATATCGTGATCACTACTACCGGAAATAAAGACATTGTTCGTGGTGAGCACTTTAAAGCCATGAAAGATAAAACCATAGTATGTAATATTGGGCATTTTGATAATGAAATTGATGTTGCCTGGTTAAACAACAACTACGGTGAAACTAAAGACGAGATCAAACCACAAGTAGATAAGTACACTTTGGATGGCAACGATATTATTCTTCTTGCTGAAGGTCGTTTGGTAAACCTTGGTTGTGCAACAGGTCACCCAAGTTTTGTGATGAGTAACTCATTTACCAACCAAACTTTAGCACAAATCGAACTTTGGAATAACACTGATAAGTATGAAAACAAAGTTTATATGCTACCTAAGCATTTAGATGAAAAAGTTGCGGCACTACACTTAGAAAAAATTGGTGTAGAATTAACGAAACTTGATGAAGACCAAGCTAAATATATTGGTGTTGAGGTTGAAGGTCCATTTAAACCTGAATATTACAGATACTAATTAGAGACTAGAATTATAAAAAATCCCGCTCATTTCTGAACGGGATTTTTTATTTCTCTTCTATTTCACTCTTTTAAAATATAAAGCAGGCCCATCGCATTCATGAGAACCTCCCTGTAATTCTTTTGATTCTTCATTAAAATACAAATGCTCTTTATCTCTTTCAGGTAAGCATGATTCTACAGTACCGCCACTATTGCTAAAAGTTAGGTAAAACCACAATCGCCCCTGATTATCCTCCTTTAGATCATAAATCCCTTTACCAATGTAGGTTTCTTGATCTATTACCACCTTTTTAAGGAATGTTTGATTTTTATTAAACTTATAAACTTGGGTTGTAGATAATTCTTTCCACTCGCTTACTTCTCCACTAAATCCATTTACAGACTTCGCTAGTCTCCATTCTTGAGGGAACTGATTAATTTTAAAGTTTTTTGTAAAATATTCCGCTTCATCATCATTACTACATGCAGATATGAAAAAAATGAGCACAATCAAAGACAACTTAAAATTCTCCATTTTGAACATGTTTTTAATTAGATACTATAGACAACAAAAGGTTGCGTAATTTTTAGACTAAAGAGTAATTAAATGTTGTAATAAAGTTAACGCCTATTCATTTCGAAATCTCAATTTCTTCAGAAGGCGTTAAAAAGTTTTAAAGCTTCACAATCTAAGGTTAAATCAACTTTTTCGATAAAAAATATCGAATGCGTAATCGTAGTTTAGAAGTTCTAAAATAACAATCTATGAAAAATTTTAAACACCTTTTTTTAGCAGGCTTAACCACAATTACATTAGCCTCTTGTAGTGATGACGATGATGCAATGATCGAAACCGACGATGGAATGGAAGTAGATGCGCCTATGCTTTTTGCTACAACTCATTCTGGAAATATCGCTGGATACAACTTAGATACTGGCGATTCTTATACCGTAAGTTCTGATGCTAACGATGCAGAAGGAATTATTTACGACGACGATGCAGATGCCTTGATCGTTGCTTCCAGAGATCCTCTAGAAATTCAGTCTTACAGTGATGTGAGCATGTGGGACGATATGTCTAACGAAGCTATGGCAAACTTTACAAGTTCTAGCGACGTTATGAGTCCGCGTGATATTGCTGTATCAGACGACATGGTTGTGATCGCCGATAATGCCGATACCAACGGTGACGATGACGATACTCCAAACGGACGTTTCTTTATTTATACAAGAACTGCAGACGGGATGACGCTAAGAAATACCGTGATGGTAGATTTTAACGTATGGGGAATCGAATTTGTAGACAACACACTATACGCGGTTGTAGATCAAACTAACATGCTGGCAAGTTTCGATAATTTCCTTTCTAATTCTGGAGACGGAATGGTAGAAGCGACTAAAATGATCGCATTAGAAGGAATTGGAAGAACACACGGATTAGATTATGATGATGGAACAATGATCATGTCTGATATTGGTGAAGCGAGTTCAGATTCTGATGGTGCATTACACGTAATTATGGATTTTGACGATAAATTTAATGATACTGAAGACGGAGCAACGCTTGCTGTAGAAGAGCAGGTAAGAATTGCCGGAGCAAGTACGATGCTTGGTATTCCTGTAAACGTTTCTTATGATGAAGATTCTGGAATGATCTACGTAGCTGAATTAGCTAATGGCGACGGAAGAGTTCTTGCTTTTTCTGATGAAGATTCTGGAGACGCAACTCCTGCCATCAACAATATGTTAAGCGGAGTTTCAGCTGTATATTTTGAAGACTAATATTGTATAATTTCAGTATAAAAAAATCCTCGCAATGCGAGGATTTTTTTGTTTTTATTGGCTCCGCCAAAGGGTAGAATATCCTGAGCCACTTTACTTAACCCCAACCGAATCATAAACCTGCACACGTTTCCACAAATGCTCTGATTCTTCGATGAATTTTAAATGTGCTTTCTCCTTCTGGTATTTATCCTGAATCTCTTTTGAAGGAAAACTAAGTATCAAAGAATAGGTAAATGATCCATCAACAACTTCTCGTGGTGTTCCCGCCGGTTCCCCTATAAATTTAGTCTTTGCATAAAGGCTGTTTTCCATAAATTTATTCAGCGATTTTAGGAAATCGGCTCTATCCTGCTCGCTATCCGGATTATTAAGCCAAAAATAAACCACATGGGTAAAGTTCTTATCGAATTCTGGTGTTGCTTCCTGTGCTTTCATATTACTAAAGTTTAGGCAGAAAAAAAGCCCAAGGCATATTTTAAAAATTGTCTTCATTTTTATCGAATTTCAGTTTGCTTAAAAGTACAATTTTTAAACTTCAAATTAAGAAGCTCAGATCACGCCCGCCAGATACGAATCGAGAATTGGAGACAAGCCTAGAGGAATTAAAAAACTCCATGAGGGATTAGACTGAACTTTAAAATCAAAAAATGCCGGCAAACATAAAGCTTACCGACACTTTTCTTCAGAATCAAACATTTATTCTTCAGCCTTAACCGGCTCTTTTAATCTGCTTAGATCGTGATAAAAGAAATTCTTTTCATCATTATCATTCATAGAAACAAACAAACCATTAGGAAATTTATCACCTAAAGCTGCGGTGGTTACTTCACAACCATCAGTTTCTGTAGTTCCTAAATTTAATGCATACTCAAAACTATTATCTTCTCTACTGAAGAAATTAAAAGTTCCTTCCTGCTGATCTGAAACAATGATCTGTCCTTTTCCGTTTGGATAAATTGAAATAGCGATACCCTCGATATCATCTGTAAAATGCTCACCGCCAAACAAGGCTAATTCTTCATCACCCATCTCTGGCTCGGCATAATATTTTCTAATTCCGTGACCTTCATCAGAGCAGTAAATAAATCCAAGTTCGTCGTCTACTGCAATAGCTTCGATCTCTTTTTTTCCACTGAACATTCCAAATTCACGCACTACTTTTGGTGCTAAGTGATCTCCTGCAGGCTCTAATTCTATTTGATGCAAATAACCTTCTTTAGGACCATTTTTACGACCAACGATCGCATAGGTTTTTCCAGATTTTGGTGATTTATAAATTGAAATTCCCATTGGCAAACTCATTTCATTCTCACGAGTATCCTGAAATACTTTAAAACCACCGTTATCTAAAGGTTTCATATCTGGTACCGAAAAAATTCTAATCTGCTCACGTTCTCTTTCAGTAAAGATCATAATATCGGTTACCGTGCTGTCATTCAATTTTACATCGTACTCAACATCTACATTGTTAGGACGCTTAAAGTTTCTCATGGTTTTAGATTCGATAATCTTTCCATCAAGATCGAAAGCGTAAATTGCGCCATCTGTATCTTTATCTGTTCCAAAAACGATACTTTCTTCAGGGTTTTCGCTGTTTACCCAAATTGCCGGATCATCGGTGTCATGCAATGTTTTTTCTGTAACCACATCTGGAGCGATTTCTGGTAATTGTGTACCACATGAAGCTAAGATTAGGCAAATTAGGATCGATTTTATTTTATTCATTTTATTTTTTTTGAATTTCAAGTACCATCTACAGGCTGGTAAGCCAAGACTTAAAATTGTATGTTTTTAATAATATTTTTTTCTACTGAATTGCTTGCGCTTTAGTACAGATCGTATTTAAGACCAAAAGTTAAACGCTGGCTGTAATACTCTATTTGCATGGTACGATTAGCAACACCCTGGTAATAACGTAATGGCTGATTGGTGATATTGTTAAGATCTGCAAAGATTCTTAAGTTCTTATTGATCGAATAAGACATATTAAAATCTAAGAAGAATTGCTCGTCATAATAACGATCTTCAAAAGCATTACCGCCTAGTTCATCTAAATAAGCATCAGAGAAGTTTGCAGAAAGTCTTGCACTAAAACGCTTATCTGAGTAAGAAAGTGAACCATTAAACATGTTTGGCGAAGAACCCGGTAAAGACAATTCATCCTCTCTTAGATCACCATCTTCGTTTCTAATTCCGTTTGCTTCAGAATGTAAATAGGTGTAATTAAGATAAATTCCGAAGTTTTTAGCGAATCCCGGCAAGAAATTAAGTTGTCTCTGGAAAGAAACCTCAGCACCATAAACGTTGGCTTCATCACCATTTAAAGGTTGAAAAACATCATAACCGGTTGCTTCGTCTTCACTGATATAAGTGTATACAAAATCTTCGATATCTTTATAAAAAACACCTCCCGAAAGAATTCCTACAGAATTGAAATAATACTCTGCCATAAAGTCGAAGTTCATTGAAATTGAAGGATCCAGATCTGTATTTCCAACAGAAATTTCTTCATCTTCGTTATTTACGGCACGGTAAGGCACAAGATCGATATAATTTGGTCTTGCTAAGGTATTGGTCCAGGCAAAACGAAGTATTGTATTATTGTTCACATTATATTTTAAATGAACACTAGGTAAAATATTCGTATAATCACTTTCGTCTGTAACCGGTGTCGCTCCTTCAAAATCTCCATCTTCGTTAAAAATCAACTCATTTCCTAAACTGCTAATATTGGTCGCTTCTAAACGCACACCCGCTAAGATCGAGAAGTTTTTAGATAGGTTTTGGTTTGCCATGATGTAACCCGCATACACATTTTCTTCAGCTTCAAAATTCTCCTGAAGATATTCGTCTGGAAGATCTTCACTACCAAATTGATCTGAATTTAGATCTAAAGAACCTAAATATTCTGGTGAAGTAAAGAAGCCAGGACGGTATTGCTCACCGGCAAGAAAATCGTTTCCATCTTTTCTAATAACATCGGTCTGAGACATATTTTCAAAACCATTTTCTGGTTCATACTCAAAGAAATTATTATCTCTGTTCTTATTTTTAAAACGACCTCTAACTCCAAATTTTACGATTCCAGATCCCTGATTAAAAAAGTCTGCCGGTAACTCGAAATTCGCAAAAACATTGATGTCTTCTTCTTCGGTATATTGATACTCTTCTGTAATCTCTTTTAATTCAAAGTCTGAAGGTGAAGTCGTATTTATTGGCGTTTGTAATGGTTCTTCAGGATTAATCCCGTTATCAACTATGTATTCGGTTTCCCAGCTTATATAACGCTCGTTAGGACGCTCTTCTGAAGCTTTCGCATAAGATCCCATCCAATCGAACTTTAGGTTTCCGAATAAATGATCTCCTCCTAAAGTATAATTTTGCATACGCTGATCTTCCAATCTTCGGTTTTGGATTCTTCCTCCGGGAATACCTCCTTTGGTTTCTCTTTCAGCTTCCGCAGGAAAACGAACTAAATTCCCGTTAGTGATCGTAAAATCTCCCTGGCTGATATCCTCACCATCCAAAATCTCTGAAGCATAAGCAAAGCGATTTTCACGATCGTCACGCCAGTTGTACATCGACTTAAAGTAAAGACTATTGTTATCGTTAAAATCGTAGTTTAAGTTTGCCGAGAAACTTCTTCTAACACGTTGCACTAAGTACTTTCTAATTTCGAAAGCGCTGGCATAAGGATTTAAATCCATCTCCTGCAAAATATCCTCTCCTTCTGCATCCTGCTGGCCGGTGTTATATTCAAATTCGTTAGACCATTCAGCTTCAACATTATCAGATCCAAAATCGTTATCATTAATAGATGCTGAAACCATAAAGCCGAATTTCCCATCTTTAGTACGATCTCCTACAAGAAATGAACCACTAAGAATCCGTTTATCGGTAATAAAGTTGATCCCAGATCCTACAGTGGCCGCAAGTCTAAAATCCTCTGGTGCAGATCTGGTTACCAGGTTTACTGATCCACCAAGTGCATCGGCATCCATATCTGGTGTTACCGCTTTGCTTACTTCGATTGTTTGGATCATATCAGACGGAATAAGATCCATCTGTACATTTCTATTATCCCCTTCAGCCGAAGGTATACGGCTACCATTAAGGGTAACCGAGTTAAGTTGTGGCGCTAAACCTCTTACAATAATATTACGCGCTTCCCCCTGGTCTACCTGCATAGTAATACCTGGGATTCGCTTTACAGCATCACCAATATTAGCATCTGGAAATTTACCAATTTGCTCTGTAGAGACGATATTGGTGATATTTGGCCTGTTTTTTTGTGCGTTTAATGCTCGAGCCTGGGCACTTAAACCACCACCTAATAATTGTACCGTTTCTAGAGTTGTGGTCGAAGAATTTAAAACAAGATCTACATCTAAAGTTTGGTTTGATGTCACCGTAACTTCTTTATTCAAATCTTCATATCCCATATATTTCACCACTAAAGTATAAGTTCCTTCAGGAATTTCTACCAGTGTAAAGTTTCCATCAAAGTCGGTTGTAGTTCCTTTATTGATCTCGGGAATCATCACTTCTGCACCAGGAACATAAATTCCGGTTTCATCTGCAATGTTACCCTTAATTGCACCTGTTTGCGCCTGCGTAAAACTGAAATTTAAAGCTACAAAAAGCGTTACAAGTAAAAGTTTAAAGTAGTTTTTTCGATTCATTATTTTGATTTTAAGAATACTCCAAAACTATATATTACAAGGCTTTACCTCTAAAAAGCTATAGCAACAAAGAGTTAACAAATCATTTTTTAACAGCTACATCAAGGCAACAATTAAGATTTCTTTACATTACAGTAACCTTCTCTAAAAAGAGGCCGATTTTCTTTAAAATTGAAGCATAAAATTCACTAATTCCTGCTTTTGTTCTATAGGCAGTTTTCTTCTTAATCGATAACGCGCTACACGAACACTATCTGGTGTAACTCTTAAAATCGCAGCGATTTCTTTTGAAGATAAATTAAGCCGCAGCAACATTGCCAATCTCAACTCGGTTGAAGATAATTTTGAAGTCGCACGTTTTGACAGCTGTTTTACAAATTGCGGGTGTATTTCCTGGAAGAAACTCATAAACTCATCCCACTCCTGTTCTTCAGCAAGACTTTTATCCAATTCCCTGGCCAGGCTTTTAATTTTAGGAACAGGATCCATCGACGATCTAGAAGCCAGATTTTGTAATGTTGAAGAAGTCTCTGCAATCATCTTGTTCTTTTGCGCCATATTAAGACTGTATTTTGAAAGCGATGCCGTTTTTAACCGAATTTCATCCTGAAGTTTTTTCTCTTCAATTGCCTTTCGATCCAATTCTACTTTTAGCAATTTCTGTTCGTAGGCCTGAAGCTTTGCCGATTCCTGTCGTTTTCTATTATAAAAGAAAAATGAAATCCCACTTAATAATAGTAAAAGTGCAACTCCAAAAATCAATAGATTTTGATTGGCTTCGCTCACTTTATTTTCCTGTTTTAATAAAGCAATCTCAGATTCCTTTTGTTTAGTATCAAAAATGGTTTGTAGCGTATTCAGCTGCCTAAAATTCTGCGAATAAAAGCCCTCTTCCTGCAATTGTTCATATATTAATCGATGATCGTAAGCTTTTTTAAATTCGCCCATTAAAGCATACAATCTCGCCAAATCTTTGTGCGCACTTTCTATTTGATGATGATCCTCGAATAATTCGGCCAGCTTTAAGGCCCTATTTGTATAGATCATCGCATTTTCATAATCGCCGGTTTTACGATAAACATCTGCCAGATTATTTACTACATTAATTCGCGCTTTGTGATTAAGTTCACTAAAAACAGTATTCGATATTGTAAAGAATTTGAGTGCTTTTTCAAACTGCTCCAGATCTTCGTAAACACTTCCAATATTTTCATTCACGATCGCAATTCCCAAACGATCTTTAGCTTCAGTATAAAGCGCTAAACTCTTGTTTTGGTGATCTAAAGCTTTTAAATAATTGCCTTGCTTCTCGTAAGTGGTACCAACAAGGCTTTCGGCCAGGGCAAGTTGCTCTTTTAGATTTTTTTCTTCGGAAATATTTATGCTTTCATTTAGATATTCTCGAGATTTCGCATAATTTTTCAAGTTGATATAAGAAAGACCTATCTTATTTTTAATATCTGCTTCTAGCTTAGGAAAACCATCTTCTATTATTGAAAGCGCCTGATTATACTGCTCGATCGCCTGAGTATTGATTTCGACCGAATGATAATAATCCCCAAGTTGGACATATTTTTTGGCGATTTTCGATTTACTTCCTTCTTCAATGGCTTTATTAAGTTCTCCTTTGTATTCAAAGAACAAGGAATCGTTATACTGAATCGACGCATTTTGACTCAGCATTAGATTAGAGATAAACAGAAAAAAGAGGGAGAGAAGAGCTTTCATAAAACAACTTTAGAAAACCTGAAATATACTCTCTGAAATTAAAGTTATAGTTAGCTATTTATTATAAAACTGTAAAATTGATTATCAAATCCTCCAAAATAACTGATAAACAGCATCGTACCATATTTTCTTTTATCTTTAAGTACAGTTAATTAGTAACCATCAAAACAAAAGCATGAAAAAATCACTACTTCTACCCCTCTTGCTTTGCTCAATTTTCAATTTCGCACAAGAATCTATTATAGGATTCTCTAAAGAAAGTGCTGAAAAACAAAAAGAACTAGAAAATAAGTATGAAGCAAAACTTAAAACAACGAACCTGGATGAATGGATGCAAAAGCTTGCCGCCAGACCTCATTGGGTGGGCACCGAATTTGGAAAAGAAAATGTAGACTGGATTGCTGAAAAATTTAAAAGCTGGGGCTACAAGACCAAAATCGAAGAATATCAGGTGCTTTTCCCATATCCAAAAGTCAGACTTTTAGAAATGACTTCTCCAGAAGTTTATAAAGCAAAATTAGAAGCTAAAGCTGTAGAAGGTGATCCCTATACCGCCCAGGGTGAAGAACTTCTACCAAGCTACAACGCGTTCTCTACTGATGGAGATGTAGAAGCTGAACTGGTTTTTGTTAATTATGGTGTTCCTAAAGATTATGAGGAATTAGAAAAACTAGGGATCGATGTTAAAGGTAAAATTGTTATCGCAAAATATTATGGCTCCTGGCGTGGTATCAAACCAAAACTTGCGGCTGAAAAAGGTGCAATTGGATGCATCATTTATTCAGATCCCAAGGACGACGGTTATTATCGTGGTGACGTTTATCCAAAAGGTGCTTTTAAAAACAAAACCGGCGTACAGCGTGGTTCTGTAATGGATATGCCTACCTATCCCGGCGATGTGCTTACACCAGGCTATGCAGCTACAAAAAATGCTGAACGGCTAGATCGCAGTGAAGCAAAAACGATCACCAAAATTCCGGTTCTTCCAATTTCTTATGAAGACGCCCAGCCGCTTCTAGAAGCTTTAGAGGGAAAAAATGCTCCAGAATCCTGGAGAGGTGCGCTACCAATAACTTACAAAATTGGACCTGGGCCGGCGAAAGTTCATTTAAAATTAGACTTTGATTGGAAATTAGTACCTGCATACAATGTAATCGCCACTTTAAAAGGAGAGGAATTCCCAGATGACTGGATTCTTAGGGGAAATCATCACGATGCCTGGGTGCATGGGGCCAATGATCCTATTAGCGGATTGGTAGCCTTAATGGAAGAAGCCAGAGCTGTTGGCGAATTAGCTAAAAATGGAAACAAACCTAAACGGAGCATTGTCTATTGCGCATGGGATGCTGAAGAACCCGGATTAATTGGCTCTACAGAATGGGTTGAAGATCACATTAAAGAATTGCAGGAGAAAGCAGTGATCTATATTAATACCGATGGCAACGGAAGAGGTTTCCTCAATGTTGGCGGTTCGCATTCTCTGGAAGCCATGGTGGCTGAAGTTGCAAAAGCGGTTGAAGATCCACAAACTGAAGTATCGGTTTCAGAACGTAGTTTGGCTAGAAAAGTATTAAATGGTGGTGAAAACTCATTCCAACTGTATGCTTTAGGTTCTGGTTCAGATTACACACCTTTTATTCAGCATGCTGGTATTCCTTCTTTAAATCTTGGTTTTGGTGGCGAAAATGCAGGCGGAGAATATCATACGATCTACGACACTTATCCGCACTACAAACGCTTTAAAGATCCTAAATTTGAATACGGAGTAGCTTTAGCAAACACTGCAGGAAGAATCACTTTACGATTTGCCAATGCTGAAGTATTACCGATGAGATTTAAGCCATGGTTCAAGACAATCAAAGATTATGTGGAAGAAATTAAGACTAATCTTGACAAAATGCGCAAGGAAACTAAAACACATAATAAACTGGTAGTAAACGATATTTATCAATTAACCGCAGATCCTACAAAAGAGATCATTATTCCGAAGAAAAAAGAGACAGTTCCTTTCGTAGATTTTTCAGCATTACAAAATGCATTGACTAATCTTGAAGCGACTATAGATGAATTTTCAGCAATAAAACTTGAGAACTTAAATCACAGTAAGAAGCAAGAATTGAATGCTATATTGCAAAAAACAGAGCAACAATTTATTACTGAAGAAGGATTGCCTAGACGGCCATGGTTTAAACACCAGTTATATGCACCAGGATTTTACACCGGCTACGGAGTTAAAACCTTACCCGGGATTCGAGAGGCTTTAGAGCAACGTAATTGGGAAGAAGCAAACGATCAGATGACGATATTAGCCAAAACATTAAATGATTTTGATGAGTATTTGCAGAATGCTATTTCTAAAATCGAATCGTAAATTATATAATATTAGTAAACTATTATTAGGCAAGCCTCTGGGAATTACAACCATTGGCGACACCAATAAAAAAGCCTTTCAGGAAATTCTGAAAGGCTTTTTTATATCGTAATTCTACTAAATTTCTTAAGCCTCGAAAGGAACTACAGAAACGTAAGACTTATTGTCTTTCTTTTTAGTGAATTTTACTAGACCGTCAATTTTAGCGTGTAAAGTGTGATCTTTACCAGCGTAAACATTTTCACCAGGATTGTGAGCAGTACCTCTTTGTCTTACAATGATGTTACCTGCTATCGCAGCCTGACCTCCGAATATCTTCACTCCAAGACGTTTCGATTCTGACTCTCTACCGTTCTTGGAACTACCAACTCCTTTTTTATGTGCCATGTTATTGGGTTTTTAGTAAGTTAATAATTTAGCTTAAAGCTTCGATTAATTCAGCTTTTTTCATTGAAGAATAACCTTCAATTCCTTTTTCTTTAGCCATTTCTTTAAGCTCTGCTACTGTGTGCTTGCTTAAATCGCTATCAGCTTTTTTCTCTTCTTTCTTTTCAGCTTTGCTTTCAGAAGCTTTTTTACCACCTTTTGCAGTGATACTTTCGATTACGATCTCTGTTAAATACTGGCGGTGACCATTTTTAACTTTGTAACCTTTACGTCTTTTCTTTTTGAAAACAATTACTTTGTCTCCTTTAAGGTGACGATTAATCTTTGCTCCTACTAGAGCACCTTCTATAGCCGGGGCGCCAACAGTAATGTTGTCTCCATCTCCTGTAAGAAGAACTTTATCGAAAGAAACGCTGTCTCCTTCTTCTCCTTGTAGACGGTGTACAAACACTTTCTGGTCTTTCGCAACTTTAAATTGCTGCCCTGCTATCTCTACAATTGCGTACATAGTGTCCTGTTAATTAATTACTTTCTAATTAAATATAGTTTCGCTTCTTCACAAAGCGGGTGCAAATATACTTCTAAATAATTAATTAGCAAAGGCTTCAGCAAAAATTGAATATTTTTTCTTACTCCCTTTTATAAGGTATGTTTTTGCCCTTCCTGCGTGTTCCAACTCTTTTTAAACAATTGCATAAACGCAAGCGTTAGTGCGAAAGTTGTAGCTGCTCCCATTGCATAAACTGTAAAAAGAACAACACCAAGACCTACCTGATACTGGCTTCTCCACATTGTAACAAATTCATCCAAAAAGTCTGGATTTAGTTCACTTGCGTAAATTCCGAAGAAAATGGTAAAAAGTGTGGTACCTATAAAACCTGTGATAAGACCAGTTGTAAAACCTTCACCATATTTGAATAAACCAGAATCGTTGTTCCTTTTCGCTTTTATGGCAGACCATAATCCAAATCCAACAATAAGACCATTCACAAAGCTAAATAAGGGATTAGTGTGTAGACCAACTAACGATAATGCTAAGAAATAAACTATTAGTCCCACAGCGATCATAACTCCAAATTTTGCGGCTATACCTATATTTTTCATAATATCTGTTTTACTGTGAAGTTCATAAAAAACAATGAAAAAGTATTCTAATAGCTTGTTAATTAGGATATTTAAAGAGTTTCTGTTAAATAATTACCAAAATTTATTGTTTTGGGACGTAACAAAATTGTAACTTGACATACTAATTATTCGCATAACGATAAACTATACACAATGATTAACAAACTAAAGCTGGCCGCTGGCGCTCTGCTACTAAGCGCTGTTGGCTTTGCCCAGGAAGTTGAGTACACAGAATATGATCTCGACAACGGGCTACATGTAATTTTACACCAGGACAACTCGGCTCCTGTAGTAACCACATCTGTAATGTATCACGTAGGTGGTAAAGATCGTGAGGATGGACGAACAGGATTTGCTCACTTTTTTGAACATCTTTTATTTGAAGGAACCGAGAATATTGAAAGAGGAAAATGGTTCGAGATTGTAAGTTCGCACGGTGGTAACAACAACGCAAACACTTCACAGGATCGTACTTATTATTATGAAACTTTCCCTTCTAACAATTTAGAGTTAGGACTATGGATGGAGTCTGAAAGAATGATGCACCCTGTAATTGGACAGGAAGGTGTAGACACACAAAACGAAGTGGTAAAAGAAGAAAGAAGAATGCGATATGACAATTCTCCTTACGGAAATCTTCTTTATGCCGTACAAAAAAACATGTTCGAAAAACACCCGTATAAAGATCCAAACGTAGGCTACATGGAAGATCTTGATGCGGCCAAATTAGATGAATTTCAAGCATATTTTGAAAAATATTATGTTCCTAATAACGCAGTTCTTGTCGTTGCCGGAGACATCGATGTTAAGGAAACTAAAGACATGATCGAAGATTACTTTGGCCCTATCGAAGCTGGTGAAGAAGTAACAAGAGATTATCCAAAAGAAGAGCCTATTACTGAAGCTGTTCATGCTGAATTTTATGATTCTAACATCCAGATCCCAATGGCGATCACCGGGTATAGAACACCAGAATTTGGAAATAAAGATTCTTATGTTCTTAACATGATCTCTACTTACTTAAGTGATGGTAAAAGTTCTAAACTGTACAAAAAGTTAGTAGACGAGCAAAATATCGCTTTACAGGTTGGTGCTTTTAACTTAGAGCAGGAAGATTACGGGATGTACCTGGTATATTCTTTACCACAAGGTGAAACCAGTCTTGATAGTATTAATACAGAGATCGAAGAAGAGATCACTAAACTTAGAAATGAACTAATTTCTGAAAGCGATTTCGAAAAACTTCAAAACAAAGCTGAAAACAGTTACGTAAATTCCAATTCAAGTATTGCAGGTATTGCAAATTCTCTTGCAAGAAACTATCTTCTTTACGACAATACCAGTCTAATAAATGAAGAGATCGATATTTACAGAAATATCACCAGAGAGGATATTAAAGAGGTGGCTAACAAATACCTGAAGCCAAACCAGAGAGTGATCATCGATTACCTACCAGAAGAAAAGGAAGCGGAATAACATCAAATTAGACAAAAATGAATAAAAATATAATAGCAGTTGCAGTATTTCTTTTGGGAGCTGTAGGACTAAATGCTCAGGTTGACCGTAGTACCATGCCAGAGCCGGGACCAGCACCAAAAGTAAAAGTAGAAGAGCCAGAAACCTTCGAACTTAAGAACGGTTTAACCGTGATGTTGGTAGAAAACCATAAACTACCAAGAGTTGCCATGTCTCTTAGGTTTGACAACCCACCGCATTCTGAAGGTAATAAAACCGGAGTAAGTGGTGTAATGGGAGAACTTTTAGGACAAGGCACCACCAATATGCCTAAAGATGAATTTAATGAAAGAGTAGACTATTTAGGAGCTAGACTTAACATTTATTCAGGAGGAGCTTCGGCAAATACACTTTCTAAATATTTCCCGGAAATTCTTCATTTAATGGCAGACGGGGTTATTAATCCTAAGTTTACCGAAGAGGAATTCGATAAAACTATCGCTCGTACCAAAGATTATCTAAAAAGTAACGAGAAAGATGTAGCATACAATGCAAGTAGAGTACGCTCAGCTTTAGCATATGGAAAAGACCATCCTTATGGCGAATTCGAAACTCAGGAAACTATAGGAAATCTTAGCCTTTCAGATGTTAAAAATTATTACCAAACCTGGTTTTCTCCTGCAAACGCCTACCTTGTTATCGTTGGTGATGTAGACAAAAAAGAAGTAAAAAACCTGGTAAAGAAAGAGTTTGCCGATTGGAAAAAAACAGCAATTCCAGAAGTTAATATTCCTGAAGTTAAAAATGTAGAACAAACCGAAATCGACTTTGTTGATATGCCAAACGCTGTACAAAGTGAGATCGCTTTGGTTAATACTATCAACTTACAGAAAAATCAGGAAGATTATTTTCCTGTAATGGTAGCTAACAAGATCTTAGGTGGCGGTGGCGAAGCTCGTCTTTTCCTTAACTTAAGAGAAGATAAAGGATATACTTACGGGGCATATTCAAGAACCGGAAACGACAAGCATGCAGCAACTTTTGTAGCAAGCGCCAGTGTTCGTAATGAAGTGACCGATAGCTCTGTAGTTGCATTTTTAGATGAGATTTATAAAATTAGAAATGAAAAGGTTTCTGAAGCTGAATTGGCTAATGCTAAAGCAAAGCTTACAGGAGATTTTGTACTTAGCTTAGAACAACCTTCTACTATCGCAAGTTTTGCAATGGAAATCGAAACTGAAGATCTGGATGAAGATTTCTATAAAGAATACCTTGAAAATATCGACGATGTTACTTTAGAAGATGTTCAAAGAGTAGCGAAGAAATATTTCCTTGCAGATCAATCTAGAATTGTTATTGCAGGTAAAGGAAGTGAAGTTGCTGATAAACTGGAAAACATGCAGTACAAAGGCAAATCTTTCCCTGTAAAATATTATAGTAAATACGGTGAAGAAATCGAAAAGCCAGATTATAACAAAGCTTTAGATCCTTCGGTTACTGTAGAAACTGTTTATTCAGATTATATAGATGCTATTGGTGGCGCAGAAGCAGCTAAAGCTATAAACACCATAGCTTTCACTGCAACTACTTCTATCCAAGGACAGGAACTAAGTTTAGAACAACGAAAAAGCAGTGCGGGGAAATTCTATCAAACTGTTGCTGTTTCTGGAAACGTTATGCAAAAGCAGGTTTATAATGGCGAATCTGGATATATGGAAGTACAGGGGCAAAAAATGCCAATGAACGAAGAGCAGGTGAAAGCCGTAGCTGTAGAGGCGAATACTTTTCCAGAACTTAAAGTAAGCGAAGATGCTAAAGTAACCGGAATTGAAAACGTCGATGGTAGTGATGCTTACGCAGTAAAAGTAAATGAAAGCACTACAAATTATTATGATGTAGAAAGCGGACTAAAAGTTAAAACACTTACTACCGTTTCGCAAATGGGACAAACCATGAGCATTCCAACAACTTACAGTGATTACCAGGAAGTTGAAGGATTAAAAATGCCATTTACAATCTCTCAAAGCATGGGTCCACAATCTTTTGATCTTAAAGTTCAAGAGTATAAAATTAATGAAGGAGTAGAAGATTCAGATTTTGAATAATTTCGCTTAGTTATTATTAGATAATGTTAGATCAAAGCCGGCTTTTATAAGTCGGCTTTTTTATTTATGCTAATCTCTTTTTTCTTTTTATTGAAATAGCCTTTGCGCGATTCACGATCAAAACACCAATAATTACCAGCATCGCAAAAAATAACTGGTTTAAACTAAAAACCTCATCATCCATAACGCCCCATCCGAGAGCAATGATAGGCATCGTGTAGGTAACAGAACTCGTAAAAACAGGATTGGTGATTTGTACCAGGCGATTGAACAAGATCATAGCCACACCAGTTCCTAAAACACCCAAAATCGATATAAAACCGACAGATTTTTGCAATTCGATATTCGTAAGATCTTCAGTAAAAAATCCAGACCAGATCAAAATTAAAAATGCCGGAACCAATAAGACCGCGAAACAACCAGAAGTTACCGCAACAGCCGGAATTCCACTTAAATACTTTTTTAACAGATTCACATTCACCGCGTAACAAACAGCCGCTAAAACACCCAATATCGAATTTAGATAGTTCTCATTTCCATTAAAACTGGCATTACTAAGAATTAAACCAGCGGTTCCTATTAATCCTACCAAAACACCAATAGCTTTATTGCTATTCATTTTATCCTGAAAGAATAAAAAACCCAAAATAAGCGTCATAAGCGGAGTTACCGCATTTAAGATCGAAGCTATCCCGCTACTTATTTTAGTTTCAGCAAAAGCAAAAAGAAAAATAGGAAAGAAAGAACCTACAAAACCAGAAACAACGATCCATTTCCATTGTGCTGACTTCAGTTTAATAATCTTTTTAAAACCTACAAGGATTAAAAATAAGGCTGCAAAAATCACTCTAAAAGCACCAACCTGAAGTGGCGATAAACCTACCAGTCCTTTTTTAATAAGAATAAAAGAACTTCCCCAAATTAAAGAGAGTACAAAAAGATAGATCCATTTGGTTTTTCCTGCCGCCATAGCCTTGAAATTTTGCGGCAAAAATCATAATTCTATATTAGAATCAAACTTAAAAACTTAAAAAATTATTGCCAGCGAATACTTTCCATTAAGCGCCTCATATCCTGCATTATATATTTTGCGGCCGGATAAATAGAGTCGTAATTTGGTTGCGTATTAAAATACACTGATCCTGTTAAGAAATGTTTGGTACTATCTGTAATATAAAATTGTGCTTGCGAGGCAGCATCACCCTGTAGTTCATAAAACATACCGTAAGCTTTATGAAGATCGTTTGTGTAGATATCCCCTTCTATAGCGTCTGCTTTTATAGTATGCTCTAAAGGTAATTTTTGAGCATCTCTTAGCAAAGAATCAAGATTATTGGTGACCGGTTGATATGTGATAAATATAGAACCTTTTAAAAGCGGGTAGTCCAAATTGATCCAACAGCCATTTCTACTTTTAGAAGGAACAACTTCAGCTAATTGGTTCTTTTCAAAAGTATAAGGACAATCTAAATTTATTGGTCGATACTCTGGCTTTGGATAATTTAAAGCAAGCATCGCTTTAGGCTTAGGCTGAACCTCGTTTCCGCAGGAAACCATAAAACCAAAAATTATAAATAGTACAACATATCCTAAATACCTCATGCAGGCAAGATCGTCAATTTAATTTGCTTAATACGTCTATCGTCGACTGCTTCGACCTTAAAATTATAATTCCCGAAATTAATAATTTCATTCTGCTGAGGAAAATCTCCAGAAATTTCCAGCAGAAATCCGGCTAATGTTTCAGCTTCACCTTTATTATCTTCAAATAAAGAAGGATCTTCTAACTTAATGATCTTATAAAAATCTTTAAGCGGAGTTCGACCTTCAAAAACAAAGTTCAATTCATCTAATTTCGAATAAATAAGATCTTCATCATCAAACTCATCACTTATATCTCCTACGATTTCCTCAATAATATCCTCTAAAGTGATTAATCCACTGGTGCCGCCATATTCGTCTACAACGATAGCCAGGTGATTTTTCTTTTCTTTAAATTCATTTAAAAGATCATCGAGTTTCTTGTTTTCAGGCACAAAATAAGGCTCTCTTAAAAGAGAAGTCCACTCAAAATTCTTTTCATCTATATAAGGCAATAGATCCTTTATATATAGAATGCCGGTTACATTATCGATATTTTCCTTATAAACAGGGATCCTGGAATATCCGTTTTCGATAATTACAGGTATAATTTCTTCGTAATTATCTTCGTCACTTAATGCAAAAACATCCATCCTTGGTCGCATTACCTGCTTGGTGTCTGTATTCCCAAAAGAGACAATGCCTTTTAAAATTTTTTGTTCTTCTTTGGTCGTATCCTCTTCGCTGGTAAGCTCTAAGGCTTGCGAAAGATGATCTATACTTATAAAAGAACGTTGCTTCCCTAATTTTTCGTGTAAAAACAGGGTTACAGATCGCATTGGCGTGCTTAAAGGCGAAAATAATGAATCTAAAAAATTCACCGGTTGCGCCATAAAATTAGAAAACTGCACATTGTTTCGGCTGGCATAAACCTTTGGCAGGATTTCTCCAAAAAGAAGAATTAAAAAAGTAACAACACCAACTTCGAAAATCAGCTTAAGGTTTAAGCCAAAAACGACAACATCTAAACCGCTGAATAATTGATCTGAAACCGAATCAAAAAGTAGAACAATCGCAATATTAATAAAGTTATTGGCTACTAAAATTGTAGCAAGAAGCTTCTTAGGCTTCTCTAATAATTTAATAACGATCTCCTGCGATTTTGTTCTTTTATTACCGTCCTCGGTCATAAAATCTGCCGGAGTTAAAGAAAAAAATGCAACCTCTGCACCAGAGATCATGGCAGAGCATAACAAAAGCAGCAATAAAAATATGAAGCTTATTACCTGGGTATAATCAAACGCGGCCCATAAAATTATACTGGGGGGTTCTGGATCCAAATGCAATAAATTTAGTTAGACTTAAAATGGTAAATCATCCTCTTCCTCATCATTACCATTAAATGGCTGACTGGCAAAATTATTATTATTTCCCGAATAACCAGAATTACTGTTAGCGTTATTATTTGCGCTATTTCCCTGGTAATTCGAGTTATTTTGTGTGTTCTGAGAGTTAGAAGCGTTTTGTGAGTCATAACTCCCGCCATTGCTCTCTCCCTTAGGGGTTAAAAATGTAAACTCTGTACATTGAATTTCGGTAGAATAACGTTCCATTCCCTTATCATCTGTCCATTTACGAGTTTTAATTCTCCCTTCTATATAAACCTTATCTCCTTTTTTAAGGTATTTCTCACAAATTTCAGCGGCTTTATTTCGCACAACAACATTATGCCACTCGGTATTATTTACTCGTTCTCCACTGGTTCTATTGGTGTAAACCTCGTTAGTTGCTAACGGAAAACGGCCAATCGAGCCACCGCCTTCAAAATAATGCATCTTTACATCATCCCCGGTGTGTCCTATAAGCATTACTTTGTTTAGCGTCCCTGTCATAAATATTTGTCTTTGATTTGTTTAAAACTTGTCTTTCTAAAATACAGAAAAAATCAATCTAATTTAAACTGAATTCTAATAAAATTGAAAAACGACAAAATTACAAGTTTTCTATGTCAATTTCGTTAAGAAAATTCTGAATTAACACCGGCACCGGATATTCCTTTACTTTTTCTGCGGAAATTCCCTCCTGCGGAAGCTTTTTAGCCTCTACAAGCCAGAAACGAGCATAAATATGTTGATGAGATAACTTATGAACAATCGCCTGATCATTATAAAGACTTACTGAAACATTTTTTGCTTCAGTTAATTGCTGAAATTCGTTATTTTCTTCAATAATTTCTGCCTCGAGAATATCACCTAAGGTTTCAATTAATGGAAACTCATATAACCCATGCCAAATACCCTTGCCTTTTCGTTGCTGAAGTAAGGTTTTATTTTCTTCCGAAGAAAACACCAGATAATTAAAATATCGATTTTTGATCTTTCCCTTCTTAATTTTTACCGGCAAATCACCAATCTTAGATTCCTTAAGCGCCAAACAGCTATTATTAAAGGGACAGCTTTCACAAAGCGGATTTTTAGGTTTGCACTGTAGCGCACCAAATTCCATTAAAGCCTGATTAAAGTTAGATGGTTGTTTTTTATCCAAAAGCTCCATGGCTAAAGCTTTAAATTCTTTAACACCATCTGTACTATTAATAGGAGTGTCTATATTAAAGTATCGCGAAAGTACTCTATACACATTTCCATCTACCACCGCAACAGGTTCGTTATAACTTATCGATGCAATCGCACTGGCAGTATAATCACCTACTCCTTTTAGTTTTAATAATCCTTTATAATCTTTAGGAAATTCTCCCTTAAGCTCGTATGCCACATGTTTTGCAGTGGCATGTAGATTTCTAGCTCTGGAATAATATCCCAATCCCTGCCATAACTTCATCACTTTATCCTGCGAAGCATCTGCAAGATCAAAAACACTTGGAAATTCTTCTATAAATTTCTTATAATAAGGTAATCCCTGCTCTATTCGCGTTTGCTGAAGCATAATTTCACTAAGCCAAATATTGTATGGATTAGTGGTTTCTCGCCAGGGCAGATCACGTTTAGATTTTAAGTACCAGTTAATCAAAGTTTTAGAAAAATTCATAATTTAAAATGTCTTGGCGCAATATAAATTGTTTATTCCGTTATTATTTAATGATTTAGGTTTGAAATATTGAATATATAATTCTTATATTTGCCCCCTTGAAAATTAAGAACCCCAATTTATAAATATTAAATAGCACGAAAATGACGAAAGCAGATATCGTAGCGAATATTTCGGAGAAATTAGGAATGGAAAAAGGTGATGTACAAGCTACAATAGAAACCTTTATGGAAGAGGTTAAATCTTCTTTAGAAAGTGGAGACAATGTTTATTTAAGAGGTTTTGGAAGCTTTGTTGTAAAAACAAGAGCTGAAAAAACAGGAAGAAACATTTCTAAGAACACTACTATTAAAATACCAGCTCATAACATCCCAGCATTTAAGCCAGCGAAGATCTTCGTAGAGGGTGTTAAGAGTAATGTAGATGTAAAATAAGCTATCCAGGATATAGCTTCTGGAATAATGAAATAAATTTATTAATTAAAACGTAACACTATGCCAAGTGGTAAAAAAAGAAAAAGACATAAGGTAGCGACGCACAAGCGTAAGAAAAGAAGAAGAGCTAACCGCCATAAGAAAAAGTAGTTTTCATACTACTTTTTTTGTTTAAAAGATTTTGTTTTAACAACAACGTTCTTTGACATCGAAATTTTAAAGCATCCAGGCCTTTTGGCCAATATTGGATTTTTTAAAATTTCTTCAGGCTTCAAACACCTGTGATAAAATAATGTTTAATCCATCCCGAATTTTTCGGGCTTAAAAATCTAAATAGAGTGGACAAAGAATTAATAATACGGTCCGAATCCTCTGCTGTAGATTTTGCCTTATTAAAAGATGGAAAACTTATTGAACTCAACAAGGATGAAGATGACAATAATTTTAATGTTGGCGATATAATGATCGCCAAGATTAGAAAGTCTGTCCCCGGATTAAATGCCGCATTTGTTAATGTTGGCTACACAAAAGATGGTTTTTTACACTATCACGATCTGGGCCCTCAGGTTTCATCCTTGCTTAAGTTCATAAAACGTGTAAGCACAGGTAAATTAAAAGATTATTCTTTAAAGAATTTTACTTTTGAAAAAGATATAGACAAAAACGGTAGTATTACCGATGTCTTAAAGTCAAATCAGTCGTTACTGGTTCAAATCGTAAAAGAGCCAATATCAACCAAAGGTCCCCGCATCAGCAGTGAGTTATCCTTACCTGGTAGATATATTGTTCTTGTGCCTTTTTCTAACAGAATTTCGGTTTCACAAAAGATCGAAAGTAAAGAAGAAAAAGATCGTTTAAAACGCCTTGTAAAAAGTATTAAACCAAAAGGTTTTGGCGTTATCGTAAGAACCGTAGCCGAAGGCAAAAAAGTAGCAGAGCTGGACAAAGACCTACAAAATTTGATGGGTCGTTGGACAGCTATGTGTAAAAAATTGTATAAACCTCATTATCCTTCAAAGGTTTTAGGAGAATTACATCGTGCATCCTCTTTATTAAGAGACGTGTTCAATGACACTTTTACTTCTATCACTGTAGATGATGAAACGCTTTATACACAAATTAAAGACTATGTGAGCGAGATCGCTCCTAGCAAAGAATCAATTGTAAAATTACATCAGTCCAATGTTCCTATTTTTGAAAAGTTTGGTATCGAAAGACAGATAAAAACTTCCTTTGGGCGTACTGTATCGATGAGTAAAGGCGCCTATCTGGTTATAGAACACACAGAAGCAATGCACGTTATAGACGTAAACAGTGGAAACCGTTCTAATAAATCTAAAAACCAGGAAGATACCGCTTTAGAGGTAAATTTAATTAGCGCTACAGAAATTGCTCGCCAGTTAAGACTTCGCGACATGGGCGGCATAATTGTAGTCGATTTTATCGATATGGGAAGAGCTGAAAATCGCAAAACCCTTTTCGACCACCTTAAAAAGGAAATGAGTGACGATCGTGCCAAGCACAAGATCCTCCCTCCCAGTAAATTTGGACTTATACAAATTACAAGACAACGCGTACGGCCAGAAATGAATATTAAGACCCGTGAGGAGAACCCTAACGGCGATGGTGAGATTGAGGCACCAATTATCTTGATACAAAAAATTAAAGCCGATTTAGATCGCCTGATCAAGAAGAATCATAAAAAGATCACGCTATCAACGCACCCATTTATTTCAGCCTTTTTAACCAAAGGCTTTCCATCTCCCAGATCGCAATGGTTCTTTGACCATAAGCGATGGGTAAAAATTATACCAAGAGATGCTTACACGTATTTAGAATACCACTTTCACGATAAAGACGGGAAAGTGATACGATAAAATTTAAAACGCCTTGCAAAATTTTTGCAAGGCGTTTTTTTATACTTCAATTTTAAAATATTCCAGTTTTACATTTTCTCCTGATAATTTTTAATCTTAACTTACATCAACGATAGCTCCTTCACTATTCTCTATTTTAAAAATCTCGTTGCAAATAAGTTTGCATGCCCCTTTAGTTTAATCAACCATTAATAAAACTCTAACCTGCGATAAAAAATGAATCATCAGAAAATTTCAATGTTTAATAAAATTTGTAGTAGTGTATTTCTATTGATTGTTTTAATCTTAGTAAGCTTGACAGGATGTAAAAATTCATCCCAGCAAATAGAGGGTGGTAAAAAAGAAGGTAAAATAATTTCTGCACTAATCGATTCGATGGCAACGCCATTTCCCTTACCTCCACCACCTCCAAAAGACGGATCGCAAATTGAACCTATCAATATAGATTCTCTTCGAAAAGTAAAAGTAGAAGTGGTCCTCGACACAATGAGTTTTAATATCTCAAAACATATAAATATTGAGAAAGAGTTTTCAGAGTACCAGAGTCTAATCGATAGCATCCCTTCCTTAGTGACAAAACCAATTGAAAAAAGATATGTGCAGAGTAAGAAAGGACATACTATAGTTTTTGGGAATTCAATTGCGGATTCTAAAGTTAAACATTCACAGATAATTAGCGTATCGCGTATTGTATTTAACCAAGATAAAACGAAGGCTGCATTATACGGTGGATATTCAACTCATCCACTGGCAAGTTACCTCAACTTATATTTATTCGAGAAAAAATATGATAAATGGGAAATCGTTTTAAAGAAAAATATTGAAAAATCTTAAATGAAATTAAAGGCTGAAATATCAAATTCCTTTGTAGAAGTTTTCGACATTAAAAGGTTGGCTAAACTTTAACCGCCTTACAATTCATTTTGCAAGGCGTTTTTTTATACTTCAATTTTAAATTTCTCACTTATTGATTTTGGTGTAGAAATTATTATACCGCATCATTTTAACAATATTTCCATCTTCATCTCTTATAAAAGAAATGGATTCACCTAGTTCTCCGTCTTCTCTTACTCTTCTAAAATCATCGCCATTAACATGTTTTAAAAATGTTAGATCAGAACCGGGTGAAGAAGACGGCAAATAGATAAGCGCCAGTTTATCGCCCCACTTTCCAATATACATTTCACTAGCCCAGGGTTGCGGATTAAAATATCCCACGTAATCATCTAATTTCACCTCACTATTATTTTCTGAATCTGATTTTACTTTAGATAAAATGGAATGAATTCCTCTAACATATTTAGCCGGACTCTCACCTCCAGCATTGATCATTACAGAATACGCCATTTTAGTCTTAGGATTTAAACTTACAACTGTTCTGTAACCGGGACAGCTTCCGCCATGGCCTACCCACTTGATACCATCTGGCCCTTTATAAACCGAGAAACCCAATCCCCACATCGTATTAAAATCTGGATCTACCCATTGTACATTTTGCATGTATTTTAATGTTGAGGATTTTAAAACTTCGTATCCGGTATCTTCATTTAATAACCTAAACTGCCAGGAAGCAAACTTTGCAAGATCCAAAACGTTTGAAGAAAATCCCGCTGCCGGGGTAATAGCATTTGCTTCAAAGAAATTGATCACATCTCGACCACCATCGCGCTTCGTAGCACTATAACCAATAGCCATTTGGTTTCCATAAAGTTCTTTCGGTAAAAAACTTCTGGTATCGTCTAAGCCTAGTGGCTCAAGGATATTCTCTTTTACATAGGTATCATAATCTTTACCTGAAACTTGCTCAACTACTTTCCCTAAAAGCGCCAATCCTAAATTACTATATTGAAAATAGGTTGAAGACGGATATAAAGTTTCTAATTCGGCTAGACCATCCTGAAAATTTTTATCCTTTGGAAACTCAAAATCTGGAGCACTCCAGTAAGATGCATTTGCCTCTCTTGGTAAACCTGCAGAATGGGTTAAAATAGCTCTAATCGTAATAGGACCACTACCTTTATATTTCTGTTTTAGATCGAACCAGGGTAAGATATCCTGGATTTCATCATCCAAACTTAGTTTCCCTTCTTCGTACAACTTCATTACCGCGATCGAAGTAAATAACTTAGAGATCGAACAAATACTGCAAATTGTAGAAGCCTCTGTTGCTATTTCTTCAGACATATTGGATTCTCCAAAACCGCCCTTCCAAATAATTTCCTGGTCCTTAACCGCAACTGCGCTAATACCCGGTAGATTATCAAAATCTTTTTGAGCATCTAACCAAACCTCAACGAATTTTAATGCATCGGTATAATCTTTATCCATTGCTTCCTGAGCGTTCATAGAGAAGCCGGCAAATAGAATTGACAGTAGAACGTAAATTTTCTTCATAAGTTTTACTTTAATTTTGTCTCTAAAATATAGAATTTTAGCTTAGTTTGCCTCACAATGGATGCCAAGAAATCTTTTACCGTTAAAGAAGCTACCGTAAAATTGATGCAATTTTGTGCGTATCGCGATAGAACACACAAAGAAGTTGAAGAAAAATTAAGGAGCATGAATATGATTCCTGAAGCTCAGCAACAGATCATCATTCAGCTTATGCAGGAAAATTTTCTTAACGAAGAGCGATTTGCTAAAAGTTTTGCCCGTGGAAAATTCAGAATTAAAAAATGGGGAAAAAGAAGGATCACTAACGAGCTGAAATTACGTGGAATCTCACCCAGAAATATACAAACCGGACTCAAAGAAATCTCTGAAGCCGATTATCTTTTAACTTTCCACGAAATCTCAGAGAAAAAATGGGAGTCGATCAAGGAAACTTCAGTAATTAAAAAGAAAAAAAAGTTAGCCGATTATTTACAATATCGAGGTTGGGAAAGCCAATTGATCTTTGAAAAAGCTAGCGAACTGGCAGATCAAAACGATTAAAAGCTTCAGAAAAAAAGATTCTGCTTAACAATTTAAATTAAAACAGACTTCAGAATAAAAAAAACCAATCTAGCGCACTAATTTATTCGTGTTTTCAATTGCTTTTCGGTTTTTATAATCTATCCATTTTTGCCCACGCAATTTTCGCATATAATTATCAAAATTTCGCATGATCACAAGATTATAAACCGCCTTCGATAAATTTAGAAAGGTACGCGGTGTAGCTCTTAAACTCATCGAAAACCCTGCAGTTAAATAAGTCATTTGATGCCAGTAACCTTCTGGCATATAAAGCGTTTCCCCATGATTTAATTCGGTTACATAGCCTTTGGCTTTCTTTAAAGCCGGAAACTTTTCCAGATCCGGACTTCTAAAATCTATATCCTCTCTGGAAATCAAAGCATGCGGAACTTTATAAAGATATTTACTTTCTGAAGGTGGATAAATAATACATTGCTTTTTACCATGAAAATGAAAGTGAAGAATGTTCGCAAAATCAATATCATAATGCATAAAAACTTTGGAGTTCCTCCCTCCAAAAAACAACATTGGCAATTGCTTTATCATCCGTAAACCAATATCAGGAAACTTAAAATCTTTTTGTAGCGCAGGTACTTCTTTCATTAAATGATAAAGAAAAATACGGTAGTTGGTAGGTTTGGATTTTAAAAGATCGATGTAATCTGCCATTTTCATCTCGGCATGCGGCTCGTTAAATTTATACTCTGAAGTAATTGGCCTGTCGTCATACAAAGGCACTACTTTCTCACCTGCAAGCTCTTTTATATAATCCAGGTTCCATTTTTCGAACGCTGGCCAGTCTTCGATTAAATTTTCGATCACAACTGGCTTTTGCGGCTGCACATAATTCTTAACAAATTCTTCCTTAGAAATTCTTTTTACACTTGGAATTTCCGCTAACTGCAAACCTCCGTACTTCATTATTCGATATTAGCCTTTTTATGCGTGTTTTCTATCGCTTTTTTATTCTTGTAGTCTATCCATTCCTGTCCTTTCATTTTACGCATTAGATTATCGTAATTCCGCATAAATAAAAGATTATTTAGCACTTCCAGAACTTTACCGGGCGATCTAGGGAAAGATCTTAAGGTAAGTGATAAACTGGCGGTTTCATATTTTATAAAATGCCACCATTTACTTGGCATAAACAAACCTTCACCATGACCAAGATTAGCCTCAAAACCTTTTGCTTTTACGAGCGCAGGATAGGTTTGAAAATCTGGATTATCCATATTTATAATTTCCATACTCACAATAGAGTGCGGAACTTTATACAAATATTTGGTTTGATCTGGCGGATATAGCAATACGCGCTTTTTGCCAGCAAAATTAAAATGAAAATTATTTGCCAGATCCATATCGTAATGCATCACCACACTAGACCCCTCACCACCTACAAATAAAACCGGCAGTTTTTTAAAGAATTTTACCCCTAAATCTGGATATTCTATATCATTTAAAAGCTCTGGACAGTTTTGCAGGAGATTAAAAAAGAACATTCTAAGATCTGAAGGTCCTTTTTCAAGGATATCAAAATATTCTTTAATTGGTAATTTCATGGCAGCACCATGAGAGTTTTGGCGTCCTTTTGCCGGAGTACTGTCGTAAAGCGGCACCACAACATCACCGGCCTTCTCTTTAAAATAATCAAAACTCCAATTTTGATAAGCCGGCCAGTTTTTAGCAAGATCTTCAAAAACTACCGGTCGCTGCGGAATAAAAAATTCCTTCTGAAATTCCTCTTTAGAAATTCCTTTAACTCTTGGTACTTCCTGAAGATCCAGCTGCATATTCAGATTTAAGCTTTCGCTTTAGCTTTTTGTTTTTCTTCTGTTACTACATTTCGCTCGATCGTATGCCCAGGTCTGGACCATTTTGGCTTTTCACCAAGCGAATTGTATTTAGATTCTGTTGCTTCTACCGTTTCTGGCTTCGACTTTTTAGTAAATGGCTTTTGTGGATTTAAACCTAAAGCTTTAAACATTTGCATATCTTCACTAACATCTGGGTTTGGCGTAGTTAACAATTTATCCCCGGCAAAAATTGAATTTGCTCCGGCAAAGAAACACATCGCCTGCCCTTCTCTACTCATTTGTGTACGCCCGGCAGATAATCTTACCTGAGTTTCTGGCATTACAATTCTGGTTGTAGCAACCATTCTTACCATCTCCCAAATTGAAACCGGAGCCTGCTCTTCCATTGGTGTTCCTTCAACAGGAACCAAAGCATTAATCGGCACAGATTCTGGTTGCGGATTTAAAGTTGAAAGTGCCACCAACATCCCGGCACGATCTTCTTCCTTTTCTCCCATTCCAATGATTCCGCCGCTACAAACCGTAACATTGGTTTTTCTTACATTATCGATAGTCTCTAAACGGTCATCGAAACCACGAGTAGAAATTACTTCTTTATAATATTCTTCAGAGGTATCTAAATTATGGTTGTAGGCATACAAACCTGCTTCAGCTAAGCGCTGCGCCTGGTTTTCAGTAAGCATTCCTAGCGTACAGCAAACCTCCATATCAAGTTTGTTAATGGTACGCACCATTTCTAAAACATTATCAAACTCTGGCCCGTCTTTTACGTTTCTCCAGGCTGCTCCCATACAAACACGAGAACTTCCGGCAGATTTTGCACGTAAAGCCTGCGCTTTTACATGATTTACGCTCATTAGATCATTACCTTCGATATCGGTATGATAACGAGCTGCCTGTGGACAATAACCACAATCTTCTGGGCAACCGCCTGTTTTTATTGAAAGTAGGGTTGAAACCTGTACCGTATTAGGATCATGATGTTTTCTATGAACCGTAGCTGCTTCGTAAAGCAGTTCCATTAAAGGTTTATTGTAAATCTCTAAAATTTCTTCTTTGGTCCAGTTATGTCTTGTCGCCATGAAAATAGATTTATTCAAAAATAATCAAAACTTCGCTAAAAGAGCAGCGAGGCTTTTTCGCTCATTAGAGCAAAAACATATTAAACTTTATTAATTAAAATAGAAACGGCATTACCGCCAAAACCAACCGCGTTCACCAGAATTTTCTGTAATCGTGCAGGTTTTTTACTAATATCGGAAAAAGGAACCGAAATAAACTCCTGATGTTTGAGCATTAACATCGCTAATTCCAGATTCAGGATTCCCGATGTTGCAAACGTATGTCCAATTTTCCACTTATTGGAAGTCATTGCCGGTAAATTTTCACCAAAAACGGCTTTTATCGCGTTCACTTCGCCAAGATCACCTTTTATCGTACCCGGTGCATGCATTACAACCGCATCAATTTCAGCAGGATCCAGATCTCCAATGGCCATTTTCATTGAATTTTGCATACATTTTCCGTCTTCAGAAATTGATACGCTATGCTTTAATTTTTCTGCGGAATAACCGATTCCGGTAATTTTAGCTAATGCTTTTTCTGAAGCTGAATTCTCTAAACATAACAATCCGGCACCTTCTCCTAAAACCATCGAATTTCGGGTTTTATCAAGATTCAATGCCTGGCAGGGATATTTTAGATCTTCTGAAGCATAGGTTTTAATCGCTTTCATCTGGGCGATCGTAAAGGGTGTAAGCGCTGCTTCACTTCCGCCGGCGATAAATTTATCGGCCAAACCAGATTGTAACCAGGCTACCGCATTTAAAACTGAATGTAAACCAGTAGAACAGGTTACGCTATGCGAAAAATGGACTCCGTTATTTTCCAGATCCTGCCCAACCCAGGAAGAAATATTCCCCAGAGTAGTAGATGGGGAAGCCTGCGTAGATGCCTGCCGATTTTCGATAAAATCAGCATGAAATTTTTCAAACAATCCAGTGGCACCACGAGAACTCCCAATATTGATTCCTATATTTTTTTCATTTTCCCAACCAGCTCTTTTTATTGCCAGTCGAGAGGTATAAATTGCAAATAACACCGAAAGATCGAGCCTGCGATAATTTGCAGATTCGCTTCTTAAATTGTCGATTTCTGCACGTAATTTTTCAGGTAAAAAAGCAGCAAAAGCTTCTTCACCATCAAAATTATGCTTTTGTATAAAATGATGATCGTTTTTATAATCCTCCCAAATCGCCTTAGGATCTTCTCCCAAAGGAGAAACCGAAGCCATGGAAGTGATATAAATTGGATTTTTAATCCCCCTCGCCCCCGAAGGGAGAACTTTTTTAGTTGACATAATCATTCGTTAACTGAACAGTTTATAAAATTGATTATCAGAAATTTGTAATATCGTGTTGTTTTCGTCATTCCAGACTCGATCCGGAATCTTACAATATTGAAAAAAACTATTGCGATGAGACCCCTGAATCGATTTCAGGATGACCACGGCTTATTATGATTTATTGCTATCATTAACACATCTTCAAATCATCAAATTAACTCATCAAGATATTTATTTTCTAAATTCTAGCAGCAAAGCGGTCTAAAGTCTAACTTCAATTTTAAAACTTGTCAAACACGCCTTCAATCGTATCGTAGATCTTCTGCATTTCCTCATCTGAGGTTATAAAAGGAGCGGTGATATAAATGGTGCTTCCAAGCGGACGAAGATAAACGCCATTTTCCATAAAATAACTAAAAAGCTGATTCCGAATATTTCCGTAGCGCTCCATTTTTACATTTAGATCGAAAGCAAAAATGATCCCCAATTGTCTAATATTGGTCACTTTTGGGTGATCTTTTATTTTATCTGCAAAAGCCTGGTGTAAATTCTCGATTCGCTTAATATTGCTTTGCATCTCTTCTGAAATCAGTAGTTCTATTCCTGCTAAAGCAGCAGCGCAGGCTAATGGATTCGCGCTGTACGTGTGCCCATGAAAAAGCCCTTTAGCAATCTCATCTGAATAAAAAGCATCGTAGATCTTTTGCGAACAACTGGTTAAGCCCATTGGTAACAATCCGGCGGTTAGTGCCTTCGACATGCAAACAATGTCTGGTTTGGTTTCGATATAATCTGAAGCAAAATATTTTCCGGTTTTACCAAAGCCCGTCATCACCTCGTCTGCAACGCAAAGAATATCATTTTCTTTACAAACTTTCAGGATTTCATTTAGCCCATCGGCATCGTGCATTTTCATCGCAGCAGCTCCCTGAACTAAAGGTTCGTAAATAAAGCCGGCGATATTATACGTTTTAATTACTTGATTTAGCTGTTCTAGAACCTCCTGATTATTATCTCCTTTTGGCACCGGAATTCTTTCTACAGCAATAAAATGATCTTCAAAAGCGCCGTTATAAACCGATAATCCAGAAACAGACATCGCTCCAAAAGTATCGCCATGAAAACCTTCTTCGAAAGCCAGCATCACTTTGCGATCGTTCCCAAGATTGTGATGATACTGCAAGGCCATTTTTATTCCGATCTCCGTAGCCGTAGAACCATTATCGTTAAAGAACATTTTTTGCTGCCCTTCAGGTAAAATCTTCATTAAAGCTTCAGAAAGTTCTACTGCAGGTTTGTGGGTAAATCCGCTAAAAACAACCTGATCTAAATTCTTCATTTGTGCAGCTACACGATCTGTAATAAACTCATTACAATGCCCGTAAACACAAGTATACCAAGAAGAAATTCCGTCGATATATTCCTTGCCGTTTTCGTCGTACAACTTTACGCCTTTGGCTTTAACAATCCCCAGAGCATCACTCGCAGTTTTATGTTGCGTAAGCGGATGCCATAAGTGTTTTTTATCTCTTTCAGCTAAACTTAAATTCTCTTGCATTCTTTACTTTTTCAGATTCTCACGAAATTTATCTGCGTATTTTTTAATCACTTCCACAGTAAATTCTTCCTCTTCTTCTACTCGACCAATCACCAGCACGCCACTCATTTTCTCGATAATATCTTCAGTGGTTTTTGTCTCATTTCCGCTGTAAATAATCCCGAAGCAATCTAAACCGCGACTACGCAAAGCTTCAATGCTTAATAATGTATGGTTAATGCTTCCCAGATAATGACGTGAAACCAGAATAACTTTATCTGTTGGCGCAATTAAATCAGCAATAGTTTCAGAATCGCTTATTGGAACCAACAAACCACCGGCGCCTTCTACAACCAAAGCGTTTTCGGTTTGTGGCCGAATTATAGTTTTTGAAGAAACTTGTACTCCATCAATTTCTGCAGCTGCATGCGGACTCATAGGCGTCTTCAAAGCAAAGGCGTTTTTATGGAATTTGGTCTTTTTATTACTAATTAAACGCTCCACTTTATGCGTATCTGAATTATCCAGATCACCCGCCTGAATCGGTTTCCAGTAATCGGCTTTCAAAGCTTCGGTCACAATTGCCGAGATCATGGTTTTACCAACTTCAGTATCGATACCGGTGATAAAATAAGATTGTTTCATTTTAAATTAAATTTGTGTTTGCAGTTCTCGCAGCGATAAGAATACTTGGTGTACATTGGTAAAACCGAAAAAATAAAACCTACAAAAAAGTAGATAAAGGATTTAAAATCTGTTATCGTGGTATAATACGCCACTTTTTCGCTATTACAATTAGGGCAATGGATAGCATGCCCACTATCATCCAAAGAATATTTTGAAATATCGTTTAAAACCTCCTTGGCTTTTAACTCATCTTCAGCATTTACCATTAATTGAACACCGCCAATTGCCGTGCTAATTAAGGGATCTGTATTTATCGTATGCTCGTTATTAAGGATCACATTTATATCCTCTGCTTCTAACCGAGATTTCACTATCTGAGCTTCTGCGGGGTACTGAAAAGTCGCTACTATTTTAAAACTATTATGCATGATGATCTTGATTGATTAGCTGTGCAAGTAATTGCACGATTCCTTTTATTTCTTCTTCGGAATTAAAACTATGCAGGCAGAAACGGAGTCTTTCTTTTCCCTTGGGAACCGTGGGTGAAAGAATTGGTTTTACCAGATATTGATTTTGTTGAAATTTTGAAGCAATTTTTTTTACCACATCGTTTCCCGGAATTATCGCACATTGAATAGCCGACTCACTTTCGATAAAATAATGGTTGATTTTAGCCAATTTTAATTCGCTTTTAAAACATCGAATATTGGCTTTTAGTATTCCTAAAACTGAATTATCCTGAGCTAATTGCTTAAAAACCGCTAGTACTGTCGCAACTGCATGCGGTGGCAATCCCGTGGTATAAATAAAACTTCGTGCAAAGTTGAAAAGATAGGTTTTAAGTGCTGAATTTCCCAAAATTACCGCTCCGTGTGCACCAATGGCCTTCCCGAAGGTATGGATCCTGGCGAAAACTTTGTTATGTAATTCAAGTTCACATACTAAGCCTTCTCCATGCACGCCAAAAACGCCAGTGCTATGTGCTTCGTCTACGATGAGAAAGAAATTATTTTCTTCGGAAAAATGAGCCAAATCCTGCAAAGGAGCAAGATCGCCATCCATCGAAAAGACAGCTTCTGTAACTATATAAACTGATGTGTTTTCTGAAATTTCCTGTCTTGAAATTTTATGCTGTAAATCACCAATATCGTTATGCTGAAATTTATAAGCTTTAGCATTGCTCATTGAAATTCCATCCCGAATACTGGCATGAATCAATTCATCATAAAAAATAAGATCGCCTTTTTGCGGCACTGAAGAAAAGAAACCAATATTAGCATCGTAACCCGAATTGAAAAGCAAAGCAGCTTCAGCTTGGTGAAATTCGGCTAAAAAATCTTCAGTGATTTCGTATAATTTGTGATTCCCGGAGATGAGTCGGCTACCCGTCGCGCCGTTTTGCTTCAGCTTATACTTTTCGCAAAGCCTTTGTGCTTCAGTAAAAATAGCTTCAGAATTTGCAAATCCCAGGTAATCATTAGAGTAAAAATCGACACCTTCCGCAGCAATTTTTAATTCCCTTAAAGAATTGTCCTGCGATCGTTTATCTAGGCTTTTTTTAAGCTTGGAAGGGAATTTATTCATACAGGCAAAATTACAAGTTTACCTGAATATGCCCTTACAGATTGACGAAAATTGAGTTTTGAAGCAAAAAGTTATGATTATTCTAAGAGCACCTAACTCTAAATAAGTAAAATACCTCGGGATATTATACCCTTTGACGGTGCCAATAAATGAATTACATTTTGGTATGATCTACATTATCCTCTGGAGTATCGTCGATTTCACTTTTTAGTACGTGAGAGTTTTTTTGATATTTACCTTGTAAATCGTCCATTTTGGATTTATCCCAGAGTTTATTCCCAATAAAGTAAGAAGCTCTACCAATTAAATGCGCACCAACTGGAGCAGTTAAAAACAAGAAAAGTACAATTACAAAAGTTCTTGAAGTGGTACTAAGATCATAGAAATAAAAGGCCACACCGCCCAAGAGCAAACCTACGCCAAGTGTTGCTGCTTTAGTGTTTACAGATATTCGTAAATAAGTATCTGGCATACGTATAAGACCTACTGCCGCCAATAAAACGAATAAAGTTCCTAATGTGATTATAACGCCTATAAAAATGTTCATTTCTTCTTGCTTCTTCGTTCTAAATAATAACTTAGGGCTACAGTACTTAAAAAGGCGATAAGTGCCAAAATCATTCCTGTATCTAACAATGTAGAACTACCAGAGGTAATGGTATAAACACCAATAATCCCAATTCCGGTAGTAATTAAAAGATCTAACGCAACGATTCGATCTGCAATACTTGGCCCTCTGAAGAATCTTATTAGAATAAGAATTACAGAAAATGCCAAAACTGGCAGGATTACTATTCTACAATATTCTACTAAAGTCATTATTTTAAAATCTCTAATATTCGTTTTTCAAAACCGTTTTTAATTCCAGCAATGAATTCTTCTTTATCTTTTATATACATCGCGTGTACATAAAGCACCTTCTTATCGTTAGAAACATCTAAACTTAATGTTCCAGGAGTTAGCGTGATTAAGTTTGCCAATAGCGTGATCCCTACATCACTCTGCACCGTTAATGGAACTTTTACAATCCCCGGCGTCATATTTAGTTTTGGCGTCATTACTTCCCAGGCTACCTCTAAATTTGCCTTTACCAGCTCTTTTACAAAATATAGTACAAAAAATATAAGTTTTGGAACAATGGTAAAATACTTTGCTTTCCTAGAACCCTTGGTAATTACCATTAAGATCACGTAACTTAGTACAAAACCAAATAAATAGTTAGAGAAATGAAAATCTCCTGTGAGCACCACCCACACAAATGTTAGAAGAATATTAGATACAAACCTGTTTTTCATTTTCCCTCGCTTAACTATTGTTTAAAACTGTATCGATATACTGCTGACTATTCATTAACTCGTTTGCAATCCTTGAAGATAACAATTGAATATGCTCGGCTCCAAAACCAATGTATAATGATATTAAACTTAAAAATACAATAGGAAGAATAAACTGCGTTTTCCTTGCTTTACTAATATCACTAAAATATTCGAATTTAGGTTTCTCAGGGATTTCTTTTGCGTCTTTCCAGAATACTTCTGCCCATAATTTCGCAATGATCACCAAAGTAATAAAGCTGGCAAAAATTATGGCTGCAACCGTCCAGTAATTTTCGGTTGCAAAACCTTCACCAATCAATGATATTTTTGGCCAGAATCCTGATAATGGAGGAATTCCAACTAAAGAAAATAATGGGATAAAAATCAACAAACTCAGCTTAGGATAATTTGCATAGAAACCTCCTAAAGCTCGCATACTGTTAGATGACTTTATTTTGAAGATAATCCCACTTACCATAAATAAATTGGTCTTTACCATAATATCATGAATAAGATAAAAGATCACTCCAGTAATAGCAATTTCAGTAAACATTCCTAATCCAGCGATCATATAACCTATATGACAGATTATTAAATAGGAAAATACCTTACGAACATTATTTTGAACCAATGCACCAACACCACCACTAAAAATAGTTAGGATCGCTAGCACCATAAGAATCTCTCCAAGGAAAACGTCTCCTACAAAAATGAGCGTAAACACTCTAATTAAAGCATAAACACCAACCTTGGTTAGTAATCCTCCAAATATTGCAGAAACAGCTGCCGGAGGTGTATGATATGAGGCGGGCAGCCAAAAATACAATGGAAATATCGATGCCTTTGTACCAAATCCAATTAAGAATAAAATAGCAGAAACTTCTACCAAACCTCTATTTTCTACCGCAGCAACTTTACCTGCAAGATCAGCCATGTTTAAAGAACCCGTTAAACCGTACAATACTGCAATAGCGGTTAAGAAAATTGTTGAAGCTAAAATGTTCAGCGTAAAATATTTCACAGCTCCTTCTAACTGCGCCTTTTCACCACCAATAGTGATCAATACAAACGAACTAATAATGATGATCTCAAACCAAACATAAAGGTTGAATAGATCTCCCGTTAAGAATGCCCCGGTTAAACCTAGCAGTAAAAAGTGAAATATTGGGAAATACCCAAAACGCAATCGATCTTTTATGACTGAACCGGCTGAAAATATTGAAACAGCTAGTCCTGAAAGCGCCGTTAATAACACCAAAGTAACCGCCAAGGTATCTGCCACAAAAACGATCCCAAAAGGCGCATCCCAGTTACCGGCATTTACTTTTTGAGTTCCGTTTTCCCAAACATAATAAAAAACATAGCTGGAAAGTAGTACAGCAATAATACTTCCGGTAATGCTAATTACTTTTTGAGCATTAATCTTATTCCAAAAAAACATCAACACGATGCTTAGGAATAATTGAAATAATAATGGATATATGATTAATTGTTGCATCATGAATCTTCGTCGGTTGCGTTCATTTCGTCCAGATCGTCTGTTCTTACCACCTTATGGGCTCTTTTTACAAGAATAATGGCAAAAGACTGCAATCCAAAACTAATTACAATAGCAGTTAATATAAGCGCCTGCGGAACAGGATCTGCATATGCTTCTAAAAAAACTTTAGAATTTTCAGGAATTATAGGTGGCAGACCTTTTGTAATTCTTCCCAACAGAAAAATTAAAAGGTTAGCACCGTTTCCTAATAAGATTATACCGATAATGAGTTTTACCAAACTACGTCTTAAGATCATATAAATCCCAGATGCATAAAGTAACCCTACTAAAATAGCTAATAATATCTCCATAATTAAGGCGCTTCAGAAATTGTAAAAATGATCGTTAGCGTTACTCCTACAACAACAAGATAAACACCCATATCAAAAAACATTGCAGATCCTACACTTCCTAAAACAGGAACATGACCGTGATACCAAAGTCCCGTCATAAAAGGATCTCCTGCAAAAATTATAGGTGCCAGGCCACTAAAAAAAGATAAAGCCAATCCAGCAGGCATTAAAAACCCGGGATGAAATCTTAACAGTGATTTTGTGTTTTTTAATCCGTTTGCAAAAGAATGCAACACAAAAGCTATGGCGGCTATTAATCCACCAACAAATCCACCTCCTGGAAGGTAGTGCCCTCTTAAAAGAATAAAAATGGAGAACAGTAATAATACCGGTAAAAGGTAATTAGATGCTGTTCTTAATATTATGGTTTTCATAAACTCTTAATTACTGAACTCTATCTGTTCTTTTTAATCTTAACTTCAATAATCCAAATACTCCAATTGCGGCAATGGTTAATACTGAAATCTCTATCATAGTATCTGCACCCCTGAAATCTACCAGGATTACATTCACTACGTTTTTACCATGAGCCATGATATACGAATTTTCTGCGTAGAAATCTCCAATCTCGGTATTTACAGGTTCAGAAAGTACTTCTAAAGCCAAAACAGCGATAATTCCACCAAAAACCAAGGATAAAATTCCATCGCGAATACGCATTTTATGATCCTGGATCTTAAGATATCTTGGTAAACGATACAATACCAATACAAATAAGATCACTGTTAAGGTATCGATAGAAAACTGCGTCATCGCCAGATCTGGCGCACTATAAAATACAAATACAAGACAAATTGTTAAACCTACCACACCCATTGCAACTACGGCAGATAAACGACTACTTGTAAATACCGTGAATAAGATCGCAATACACATAATGATAAAGACTACTAACTCGTAAAAACTCACATTAGATAGTATTGCCGGATCGATATTGAATTTCGTATTGCCAATCATTGTGTAACCAACCATCCCAATAAGGAAAAAGATGATTATAAACACATAATTTCTTAAATAACCATTCTGAAAAACTCGGGTCCAAAATGAAGAAAGATAAGTAAATCCAACATTAAATTTCTCCATTAAACTTTTAGGACTAGCAGATTCTAACTTTCCTACGGCGGTTTCTAATTTAGCTGAAGGTTTTAGCGCAAAATAAAGTGTAGTCCCTACAGCTATAGTTACTAAACTTAAAATAAACACCGTATTAAACCCATGCCATAAGGCCAAATGAATTTCACCAGCTTCTCCGCCTAAAGCTGAAACTACGGGTTTTATCAAAGAGCCTTCTATGATAAAAGGCATTACCCCGAAAACCAAACTCAATACCGCTAAAAGTATTGGTGGCACCCACATGAATGGGCCGGGCATTTTTGTATCTTTTAAATTCTCTGGTAAACTTCCCTGAAATGGTTTTATACCAGCCACGAAACCTGCCCAAAGCAATAATATTTTTGTGATCACAATACCTACAACTAATATAGTCGCAATGATTGGTGCATGCATGGTTGCTTCATAAGTTAACTCTTTTCCTAAGAAACCTATGGTTGGCGGAATACCTGCACTAGAAATTGCAGCAATGATCGCTGCAATACCTACCGGCATTAAAACCTTACGCAAACCAGAAAGTGCAGTTACATCACGCGTTCCCGTTTGATGATCTATGATTCCCGTAGTTAAGAAAAGTGTTGCTTTATAAAGTGCGTGAACTATTATAAAAACAGCGGCTGCGGTAAATGACTCTGTAGTTCCCATACCAATTAGGAACATCAGGATCCCTAAAGCCGATATTGTTGAATACGCAAGCACTCCTTTAAGATCTGTTCTAAAAAGCGAATGAAATGCCGAATAAAGCATTGTAACCGCTCCAACAACAATTAGAGTTGTATTCCAGATTTCTTCTCCTCCAAGAACCGGAGTAAAGCGCATTACCAAATAAATCCCGGCTTTTACCATGGTTGCAGAGTGCAAATAAGTAGAAACTGGTGTTGGCGCCTTCATCGCTCCTGGTAACCAAAAATGAAATGGAAACTGAGCAGATTTAGTAAAGGCCGCACCAAAAAGTAAGATCACTGCAACAGTATAATATTCGTGACCTTTTATTAATTCAGGAGACATATTTAGCATTTCAGCAATACTAAAAGTTCCTGTTATATTTCCTAAAACAATAACTCCTGCTAACAGGAACATTCCGCCTAAACCTGTAATTCCAAGCGCAGTTAAAGCAGATTTTCTCGAAGCTTCCTGGGTATTATTAAAACCAATCAAGAAGAACGAACTAATACTGGTTAATTCCCAAAATGTAAATAAACTTATCACATTATCAGAAAGCACCAATCCTAGCATCGCTGCCATAAATACACTTAAATAACCATAAAAACGATCTAAATATTTATGGTGGTGCAAATAAGCCGATGTGTAAGCAAAAACCAGGAAACCAATCCCGGTGATCATAAGGCAGAATAAGAGTGAAAGTCCGTCTAAAGTAAATCCAAGATTCACCCCAAAAGAAGGTACCCAGTTATAACTTTCTTTAACTATGTTGCCTTCCATGATTTCTGGAATGAACTGAAGAAAGTAAACGAACAGTCCCAAAGGGATCAGCGCAGATAGAACAGCAAACTTCCCTTTAAAAAACTTTCCTGCGAAAACTAAGAGTATTGCAAATAAAAATCCTAAAAGTATTGCTGATATCATAATTGACTAAAAATCCGTTCCTCGCAAATATAATAGTTATTATTTAAGTTCTATGCGAATTATAAGCGTTAAATATAAGGAGTTCTGCGGACTTTGCAATTTCTTAATGTTTCTTAGTGAGATATAGTTGTTTAGAAGTCTTCTTAATAAGATAGTAAAAAATAATCTTTTCAAAAATTATCGAAAAACAATAATTTTAATTAATATTGTTATTGATAAACGATAATTAATTTTACTATGCGACCGCCAATCCTTCTTAAAACCATTCTTGATATTTGCTTTATATTTTCAGCCTTTTCTTTAGTGGTTTTTCTCATAAGCCTTATAATCACTTTCTCTACGGGAACAGATCTTTCATTTGTTTCTATTGAAAAACCACCCGAGAATATTAACAATTTTGCGTTATGGGGATTAATATTGATCGAAGTAATTAAAACATTTGCTTTCGTTTATGGTCTCTACGTGCTACGCAAATTAATTAGAAGTTTCTTCGGAAATAAACTCTACACAAAACTGCAAATAGCTTCTTTAAATCTTAGCGGAAGATTGATCTGCCTATCTGTAATTCTTGGTGCTGTTTCTGAATTTTTAAAAGCAATGATCGTGGATAGTCGTATCGAATTAAACTTTGGTTTTGAGTTTTCCTTCAGCTCTTTTTGGATCATTCTTGCCTTCGGTATATTCCTCATCTTTTTAAGTAAGGTTTTTGAGAACGCACGGCAGTTAAAGCAAGAAAACGAACTAACCATATAAAATTGATCATTATGAAATGGCATCTCAGCATTCTTAAACTTATAAGCATTGTACTAATTATTGTATTAATCTTATCAGCTGCAATAAATATATTCGGCGCAATACAACAATTTGAATTTTTCAACGATCTAGCCAATTCCTTTTATTTTAAAAGCTACTTCCCAAAAAGGAGTTTCGAATATTCTTTAACCGGGCAAATTATTTTCTATGCCATAAATGCTTTACTGTTTCTTTACCTTACTTATGGCCTGAGAACTGCACCTAAATTAATTAGTGAAACATCAGAGGAAAATTTATTTTATCAACATCAGGCAATAGAAATAAGAAAGATATCCATCGCTATCATTGTTTACGCGAAAATTAAATTTTTACTCATATTATGCGTTGACGCATTCTTTCTAATGGCTCCATTTAATGTTCTAGGTTTTATTCCCTCATTTCTGATATTATACATTTTGGGTAAGATTTTGATTCTTTTCAGTAAAATTGTAGAAAAGGGCGAATTGATCAAGCAAGAAAACGAACTTACGATCTAAACGATGGGGATAATCATAAATTTAGATAAGATTCTGGAGCGTGAAGGCATGAAGAGTAATGAACTCGCCGAAAAAATTGGTATTACCACCGCCAACCTTTCTATTTTAAAAACCGGAAAAGCAAAAGCTATAAGATTCTCTACTTTAGAAGCGATTTGCGAAATTTTGAATTGCCAGCCAGGCGATATTCTTGAATATTTGGATGAAAAGTAAACGACCTCGGGTATTTACCCTTTGGCAGCGCCAATAAATAATTAACTTTAACACTAAAATATACCTCATGCGATTACTCCTAATTTTTCTTTTCGTTAGCACAATAAGTTTTGCTCAGCAAAATAAATACAGTATTTCATTCGAAAATGCTGTTCATCATGAAGCTAAGATCAACATTGAATTTCCAAAAATAGCAACCGATACGTTTACGGTAAGAATGAGCAGATCCTCTCCCGGTCGTTATGCCATCCACGAATTTGCTAAAAATGTTTACGGCTTTAGAGCTACCGACGGCAATGGAAAAGAATTAAAAGTTACACGACCAAATCCATATTCCTGGGCAGTCACTGGCCACAACGGAATTGTAAATATCGAGTACACTTTATTTGCGAATCGCGGTGATGGGACTTATGCACAGATCGACCCCACTCACGCGCATTTAAATATGCCGGCGACTTTTATGTTTGCTGAAGATCTACAGGAAAGACCAATAGAAATTACTTACAATACTGAAGCTATGCCCAACTGGAAAGTTGCAACCCAGTTAAAGCATATTGAAGGAAACACCTTTACCGCTCCAAATCTTCAGTACTTTATGGATAGCCCAACCGAGATTAGTGATTTCAGAATTAAAAGTTTTGAAATTGATGGTAAGAATGTACGTTTCGTTTTACACGATCCTAGCAGTGAAGATCTGTTTAGTGAGTATTTCGAAAAAGTAAAAAAGATCGTAGAACAGGAAATGAAAGTTTATGGTGAATTACCCGATTTCGATTATGACGAATACACCTTTTTAGCCTGCTATATTCCAAATGCATCTGGAGACGGAATGGAACATCGTAACAGTACCATTTTAACCGATGTTGAGACACTGGCTAATGGTGGCATGAAAGGCAATATTGGAACTGTTTCACATGAATTTTTTCACGCCTGGAATGTAGAAAGAATACGCCCACAATCTTTAGAACCTTTCGACTTCACAAAAGCAAATATGAGCGGCGCGCTTTGGTTCGCTGAAGGTTTTACAAGTTATTACACCAATTTGATTTTATGCCGAGCAGGAATTATCTCAGCTGAAGATTATATAAACGGACTTAATGGAAGTTTCAATTATGTGTGGACATCGCCTGCGCTACAATATTTCAATCCGATTGAAATGAGTTATCAGGCACCATTTGTAGATGCGGCAACTTCGTTGGATCCTGTAAATCGTGAAAATACATTCATTTCTTATTATTCCTACGGAAGTGTTCTTGGTTTAGCCTTAGATCTCGAATTAAGGGAGAAAGATCTTAATCTTGATGATTTTATGAAACTGGTTTGGGAAACTCACGGCAAACCTGAAAAGCCATACAAAGTTGAAGACATCGAAAATTTATTGAAACAATATGCTGGCGAAACATTTGGCGAAGAATTCTTCAGTAAATATATCTACAATAGCAATATGCCAAACTATGAGCCGATATTAGCGAAAATGGGAGTGCATTTTTCAAAGAAAGATAACGGGCCATATTTGGGGATTTCCGTAGAAAATAAAAATGAAGAGGTGATCATGATCAATAATCCCAAAAAAGGTACTTCAGCTTATAAAATTGGTCTGGATAAAGGTTCAAAGATCATTTCGATCAATAATAAACCTTTAAAAACTGCCGAAGAATTCGATAATATCACTTCAGCATTAAAACCGGGAGAAAAAATCAGTGTAAAATTCAGCAATTATGGTGAAGAAAAAACTGCAGAAGTAGCCGTAGGGAAAAATCCTTCTTATGAAATAAAAATCGATCCCAAAGCGAAGAAAAAAGAACTTAAAAATCGCGAAAATTGGCTTTCTTGGAAGTAAAGTTTACGGTTAACAGCACACAGTTCACAGTAATTTTTAAAAATAGAAATAAAAAAAGCCTGTTGCGAAAACAACAGGCTTTTTTATATAATGTCAGAATTATTTTAGTCGGCTAAAATGATCGCTTTATTATCTTTCATTTCCAAAACTCCACCTTTAATTGGGTAGAATAATTCTTTTCCTTCTTGTTTAAAATCTGAAGATAACTTTGAAGTTACATCAGTACTTGAGGCAGCAAGATTAATCTTTACCGTACCATCTGTTAAAGTAGAAACGATTGGCGCGTGATTATTAAGCATCTGAAACTCACCATCCATTCCAGGAACTTTAACCGCATCGATCTCGGCTTGAAAAACAACTGCTTCTGGAGTTACGATTTCTAAATACATAGTTTTTAGTATTGAGTACTGAGTAGTTAGTAGTTAGTTCTAGATCACCAACCACTAATAGCTCTATACTATTATGATTCAGCTAGCATTTTCTCTCCAGCTTCGATAGCTTCTTCGATAGTTCCCTTAAGGTTAAAAGCTGCTTCTGGAAGATGATCTAACTCACCATCCATAATCATATTAAATCCTTTAATAGTATCTTTAATATCTACAAGCACACCTTTAAGACCCGTAAACTGCTCTGCTACGTGGAATGGCTGAGAAAGGAAACGTTGCACACGTCTTGCACGTGATACCGCAAGTTTATCTTCTTCAGAAAGTTCTTCCATACCAAGAATCGCAATAATATCCTGTAATTCTTTATAACGCTGTAATAACTCTTTTACTCGTTGTGCACAATTGTAATGATCTTTTCCTAAGATCTCTGGAGTAAGAATTCTTGAAGTAGAATCCAGAGGATCTACCGCAGGATAAATACCAAGCTCGGCAATCTTACGAGAAAGTACAGTTGTTGCATCTAAGTGAGCGAAAGTTGTCGCTGGTGCAGGGTCGGTAAGGTCATCCGCAGGAACGTAAACAGCCTGTACAGATGTAATCGAACCATTTTTAGTTGAAGTAATTCTTTCCTGCATCGCACCCATCTCTGTTGCAAGAGTTGGCTGATAACCTACCGCCGATGGCATACGACCAAGAAGTGCAGACACCTCTGAACCAGCCTGAGTAAAACGGAAAATGTTATCTACGAAGAAAAGAACATCTTTACCCTGCCCTTCTCCTGCTCCATCACGGAAGTATTCTGCGATTGTAAGACCAGATAAGGCAACACGAGCACGTGCTCCTGGTGGCTCATTCATCTGTCCAAATACGAAAGTAGCTTTAGATTCTCTCATTACATCTTTATCTACTTTTTGAAGATCCCATCCACCGTCTTCCATAGAGTGCATAAAATCATCTCCGTATTTGATAATACCAGATTCAAGCATTTCTCTAAGAAGGTCATTACCTTCACGAGTACGCTCACCTACACCGGCAAATACAGAAAGACCACCATGACCTTTCGCGATATTGTTAATTAATTCCTGAATAAGTACAGTTTTACCAACACCAGCACCACCAAATAATCCAATCTTACCACCTTTTGCATAAGGCTCGATAAGATCGATTACTTTAATACCAGTAAATAAAACTTCAGTAGAAACAGATAAGTCTTCGAATTTTGGAGCTTCACGGTGAATTGGCAATCCAGCTTCACCAGCTTTTGGTAGATTTCCTAATCCATCGATAGCGTCTCCAACTACGTTGAATAGACGCCCGTAAATATCACTTCCAATTGGCATCTGGATAGGAGCTCCGGTAGCTACAACTTCTACACCACGGCTTAACCCATCTGTAGAATCCATAGAAATAGCTCTAACAGTATCTTCTCCAATATGAGTTTGTACCTCTAAAACTAAAATAGAACCATCTTCTCTTTTAATCTCCAAAGAATCGTAGATCTTTGGTAATTCGTTATCTGAGTCGAAGGAAACATCAACTACAGGGCCAATAACCTGGGCAACTTTACCTGTTACTTTAGACATTATTAATTTCTTTAATGTTTTTTATTTAAATCTACCTACAACCTACCTAACTGATTTATAAATCTATAAATGAAAATAGGCCACAAATTTGGCTGCAAAGATAGTTTTTTCTTTATAATTTCATACTTCCAAAGAAATAACTTTTTTTATAGCCTAAAAAGTTAAGTCTTACGCAGTAAAAGTACTTAAAAAATAAGAATTATTATCCTGTACTTACCTTATTCTACGGTTACTGATTTTGCAAGATTTCGGGGTTGATCTACATTTTTGCCTAACATGACTGCAATATGATAAGACAGTAATTGTAACGGAATCGTAGTTAACAAAGGTGTAAAAGACTCGATAGTTTCAGGAATTTCGATCACGTGATCTGCAAGTTCCTTAACCTCGGTATCACCTTCTGTTACTACGCTTATAATTTTTCCTTTTCTGGATTTTATTTCCTGAATATTACTTACCACTTTTTCGTAGTGTCCTTTTCGAACAGCGATAACCACAACCGGCATTTCTTCATCAATCAATGCTATCGGCCCGTGTTTCATCTCTGCTGCCGGATAACCTTCAGCATGAATATAAGAGATCTCTTTGAGTTTAAGTGCGCCTTCTAAAGCTACCGGAAAATTATAACCTCTTCCTAAATAGATACAATTTCTTGTGTTTTTATAGGTTTCGGCAATCTCTTTTATCACTTTATCTGATTGCAGTAGCTTTTCTACTTTCTGCGGAATGGCTTCCAGCGCCTGTAAATGCAATCTAAAATCTGAAGCAGAAATGGTTCCTTTGTACTTACCAAGTTTTAACGCCATAAGAGTTAAAACGGTGATCTGTGTAGTAAATGCTTTTGTTGAAGCCACACCAATTTCTGGCCCGGCATGTGTATAAGCACCAGCCATGGTTTCTCTAGAGATCGAAGATCCTACCACATTACAAACACCAAAAACAAAAGCTCCTTTTTCTTTGGCTAATTTTATGGCAGCCATGGTATCTGCCGTTTCTCCACTTTGGGAAATAGCGATTACCACGTCGTTTTCTGTAATTACGGGATTTCGATATCTAAATTCTGAAGCATATTCCACCTCTACCGGAATACGCGCCATATCTTCAAAGATATATTCAGCTACCAAACCTGCATGCCATGACGTTCCACAACCCACAATAAGAATACGGTTGGCTTTTGATATTCTATCAAGATTATCGTCTACACCAGCCATTTTTATGATGCCTTTATCAGCAAGTAATCTACCTCTATAGGTATCGCGAATTGCATTAGGCTGCTCGTAAATTTCTTTGAGCATAAAGTGTTCGTAACCTCCTTTTTCGATCTGCTCTAAATTCAGTTGTAGTTCTTGAACGTAGGCATCAACTTCAGAATCATTAAGGATCTTGCGAACTTTTACTTCTTTACCGTGTCTTACTACAGCCATTTCACCATCTTCAAGATAGATCGCATTATTGGTATAGGCGATAAAAGGGGAAGCATCTGAAGCTATAAAGTATTCATTATCACCAATACCTATTGCCAAAGGACTTCCTAATCTGGCAACAACAATTTCATCTGGCTTCCTTTTATCAAAAACAGCAATAGCATAAGCTCCTACTGTTTGATTTAAAGCGATCTGTACTGCTTTACCAAGCTTCACACCTTCATTCTTAATTACATCTTCTATAAGATTTACAAGAACTTCAGTATCGGTATCACTTTGAAAGGTATATCCACGCTTTTTTAATTCTTTTCGCAACGAATCGTAATTCTCGATGATCCCATTATGAATGATCGCAAGATTACCAGAATTCGATAAATGTGGATGTGAATTTGTATCGTTTGGTTGCCCGTGGGTTGCCCAACGGGTATGACCTATCCCAATAGAACCATTTGAAGTAATAGATTCCTGGACTTTCTTTTCAAGATCAACAACTTTTCCTTTGGTTTTGCAAACCTTTAAAGCTTCACCGTCATAAAGTGCTATTCCTGCACTATCATAACCGCGATACTCCAAACGTTTTAAACCTTTAATAACAACATCGTAAGCATCTCTATGCCCAATGTATCCTACTATTCCGCACATATTAAGATTTGGGTTACAGGTCTGTATCTGTATAGTAAACCCTTAGCTTAAGTCGTCTATTCTCGTTTGAAGATCCAGAACCGTAAAACACCGCACCCTCTGGAGTAATCGTCGAGGCAGCAGGAGCCACTTCTACATCATCCTCTCCAGGAATATCTGGCATACTTTCTCTTACCGCAACATTTGTAGTTTGTTGAATATTTGAAGTTACCGAAACACCTAATCTAACACCTGTAGAATCATTTTCTAAAAGATTAATAACATGCTGAGTTAATCTTAAAGTGTATTTCGTTTCTCCAGTACTCTCATCTGTTTCGGGCAACGAAGAAAAAATGGTTCTAGAATTCAAAGGATCATTTTGATTCGCACTAGGATCTAGACTATAATCGATCAAGACCGCATTATTACTAAGATCGTAAAGATAAAGACGTGAAGGAGCGTTTGCACCATTCATTAAATCTGTATTCAGATAAAGTTCAAGATTTGCTTCATTGATCAAAATATTTTGAGATCTAAGATCTGCAAGGTCTTCCTGATCAAATAATTCAACTACTCCAAGCGTACCTTCACCGCCATCAAGATAAAGATTTTCTGAGCCACTGGCAATGTTTTGCTGAATTTGCTCTGGATATTCTCCTTCGAATGTATTTACAATGTTAGCTCCAAAATCGATTCCTAAACTATCTACGAAAGTTTCTTCTACCGTTTCTCCATCGTCATCTGTAGTTTCCTGAAGATAAGAGTAATAAATATTTATACCGGCATCGGCTCCTGTAAAATTAAATAAAGCCATACTACCTTCGTTAGCAATAGGCTCTGCCTTAAACATTAAACCTCTAAAATAATCGTAGAAATTGCTGGCACTAGAAAGTTCTGCACTTCCTTCCATATCTACGATCTTTTGCTGAAAATAGTTTCTATTTAAATGAACTCTTAAAGCTGGAGCACTGTAAGTTGTATCTGCTTCTCCTTCGTCATTTTCACCTATAAAACGAATTCTATCTGTTGAAGGGACAAAATTCTCGTTCACATATATAGAATCTTCAGTAAGAAACTGCTCGAAAAGCGACTGCTGATCTGAATAATATCGCTGGGCTCTCTCAAAATCTTCTGAAGGATCCAGATCGTTAAGAAAATATCGAGATTCTCTAATACTCAATCGAAAACCACCATCACCATAAACAGAATCTAACTCGAATATTGGATCACCGTTATCATCTACATCTTCTCTACTAAAATAAGGTAAGTTTAAAACCACACTATCCAAAATAGCCCCTTCTGGAAACTCTGGCGAGGTAGTTCCTAAACGCAACTGCGATAACACACTTGCAGACTTCTCCCCAAAAACCGGGTGATTATAAACTCCCAAAAGTTTTGGATTTGGTGTATTGGTTTGGATAGATTTTAAGTCTACGGTATATGCATTGATATCGTATTCTCGTAATTGCACCCCCGATGGATTCTCTATAATCTCTCCTCCTATATTGCTAAAATCATCATCACAAGATGCTAAAAGAAAAATAACAACAAATACTGTTGTTATTTTTAAAATCCCTCTGTATAAATTCATGTAAATAAGAATTACTATTCCGCTAATACTTTTGTAGTATAAAAATCTTGATATGCCTGTGAGAATTCTTCTCTTGTTTTATACGGAAGTAATGGTTTATTGATTTTTTTCAAATAATCCAGTAAACCTTCTGGTAGATCATCACTACCAACAATTACAGCGTCTGAATTATCTGCAGCCGTTTTGGCCAAATTCACAAAACTTGGTTCTTTAAGATGCTTAAGATCTCTTTTTTCCATTCCGTCAAACAAGACTTTATCTCTCATCTCTTCATTTAACGTCCCTTCAAAGTTTTCATTGTAAATAGAAGTCACAATTTTTGCATCTTTAAAGAGCGGCTCATTTCCGTAGAAATGTCTTAAGTATAATGGCAGCATATAAGCCAACCAACCATGAACGTGAATTACATCTGGAGACCAGTTTAATTTTTTAACTGTTTCGATAACACCTTTTGCAAAAAAGATGGCTCGTTCGTCGTTATCATCAAAAAGATTACCATCTTCATCAGATAACGTAGCCTTTCTCTTAAAATAATCTTCATTATCGATAAAGTAAACCTGCATTCTTTCTTTTGGGATAGAAGCAACTTTTATGATCAATGGCATATCTAGATCATTGATCACCATATTCATCCCAGAAAGCCGAATAACCTCATGTAGTTGGTGGCGTCGTTCATTTATATTACCAAATCTTGGCATAAAAATTCGAATTTGCCCTCCAATGTTATTCACCATTTTTGCGGCTTCAAAAGATGTGGATGATATTTCGGTTTCAGGTAAGTAAGGTATAACTTCAGACGAGACGTACAATATCCTCTTATCTTTCATATAATTTTTCTTTAAAGTGCGGTTGCGAACAAAAAACACGCAAAATTACAAAATTTTATGCAGATTGCCAGAGATATATTAAGTTTGCACGCTGTTAATTTTAAATTACGATGCAGGTTTTTAAAGAAAAAGAACTTTTAGATCAACGCTTATCACAGGTAAAGCTTGCCGGTAAAACCATTGGTTTGGTTCCAACCATGGGCGCTTTACACGATGGGCATTTATACCTTGTAAAAGAAGCACTTAAATCCTGCGACCAGGTTGTTGTAAGTATATTTGTGAACCCAACACAATTTGATAATCCAGACGATCTGGAAAAGTATCCCAGGAATCTCGAAAAAGACATTAATTTAATTAAGAATATTTCTGAAGAAATTATTGTTTTTACTCCAAATGCTAATGAATTATACGGTGATTTGATCGCTTCAGAACATTTTGATTTCGACGGACTCGACATCGTAATGGAAGGAAAACACCGAACCGGACATTTTGACGGTGTAGGAACAGTAGTGAAACTTTTATTTAAGGCTGTACAACCTAACAAAGCTTTCTTTGGTGAAAAAGATTACCAGCAATTACAAATTATAAGAAAGCTCACCGAAATAGAGAATATTCCTGTTGAAATCGTTGGTTGCCCTATCCTAAGAGAAGAATCCGGTCTTGCAAGGAGTAGCCGTAACGAACGACTTAATGATTTGCAACGCGAAAAAGCAGCCTTTATCTTTGAAACGCTAAAAGAAACGAAAACGCTTTTTGGCACAAAAAGTGCAAATTATATTAATGAATGGGTAGAACAACAATTTAAGAATTATCCGTTCTTAGAACTGGAATATTTTGAAATATCCAATGCTAAAACTTTAAAGAAATTAACTGAAAAAAGAGAGGGAGAACACTATCGCGCCTTTATCGCTGCTTATGCAGGAGACATTAGGCTAATCGATAATCTTGCTCTCAATAATTAAAAATCATGCAAGTTCACGTAGTAAAATCTAAAATTCATCGTGTTAAAGTAACTGGTGCCGATCTAAATTATATTGGTAGTATCACCATCGACGAAGATTTGATGGACGCCGCCAACATAATCGAAGGCGAAAAAGTACAGATCGTTAATAACAATAACGGCGAGCGCCTAGAAACTTACGCTATTCCTGGACCACGAAATTCTGGTGAGATCACTTTAAATGGGGCTGCCGCCAGAAAAGTAGCTAAGGGTGACGTTCTTATCTTAATTTGTTACGCCCTTATGGATTTCGAAGAAGCTAAAAGTTTTAAACCTGCAATCGTTTTTCCTAACGAAGAAAACAATTTGCTTAACTAAAATTTGCCTGTTTGAATCCTAAACTTAAAAAGATACTAAAAACTATAATCCCCCTTTTATTGGGGATTTTTTTAATCTGGTATAGTTATAACAGTGCAACTCCTGCTGAAAGAGCAGAACTTATTAGAAACATTAAAAAAGCTGATCCATTTTGGGTTGGCTTTTCTTTGATTTTAGGCACACTTTCTCACCTTTCCCGTGCTTATAGATGGAAATTCATGTTAGAACCTTTAGGCTACAGACCGAAGTTCAGAAACAGCTTTATGGCGGTAATGGCTGGATATTTGGCAAACCTGGGAATTCCAAGATCTGGCGAATTTCTAAGAGCAGCAACCTTAAAAACTTACGAAGATATTCCTGTTGAAAAAGGTTTTGGAACCATAATTTCTGAAAGGTTAGCCGACCTAATTATCCTTTTAAGTATTATTTCACTAGCAGTTATACTTCAAACTGAAAATGTACTTACCTATTTTGCTGAAAATAACATCAATCCAGTTTTTACCATTGGTGCTTTTGTAATTTTAGTTATTTTAGGAACACTTACCTTAATTCTAATTAAAAAATCAAAAATTCCATTTCTTAAAAAGATCAAAGACTTTGCAAAAGGCTTGCTTGAAGGAATGCGAAGCATTTTGAAAATGCGACAAAAATGGGCATTTATCTTTCATACAATCTTCATTTGGGCAATGTATGTAATGATGTTCTACGTAGCCACCTTTGCTATTCCCGAAACCAGTGATGTAGGTTTTGGCGCAATTTTAGCCGCATTCGTGGTAGGCTCCTTTGCCATCTCTGTAACTAATGGTGGTATTGGTGTTTATCCTATTGCAATTGGCGGCGTGTTAACACTTTTTAGTATATCAAGGCAAGGAGGCGAAGCTTTTGGCTGGGTAGTTTGGGCTTCACAAACGCTCTTAAACCTCGCTCTTGGCGGACTTTCATTTATTTTCCTTCCAATCCTCAACAGAAGGAAATAATTATCTATATTGAACGTCGCTAAATAAACACCTATGATTAAAAAACTACTTTTAGCGGTGGTAATTATCTTTCCGTGGATAATTTCTGCCCAAACCACCTATGAGACGATCTCTTCAGAAAAGTTAGGTGCCAGCCGAAATATTAAAATTCAGCTACCAAGAAACTACGAAAAAAATACAGAAAAGCTTTATCCGGTAGTGCTGGTATTGGATGGTGATTATCTATTTGAACCTGTTGCAGGAATGGTAGATTATTACTCGTACTGGGAAGACGCTCCAGAAATGATCGTTGTTGGGGTGAACCAAAATCGCAGCCGTGAGGCCGATTCATACTATGATGAAAACCGTTATTTACCTAGCGCAGAAGGTGCAGATTTTTTTGAATTCTTAGGAATGGAATTAATGCAAAGCATCGCTAACAAATATCGCGTAGCTCCATTTCACGTGATTGTTGGCCATGACCTTACTGCCAACTTTATGAACTTTTATCTTTTAAAGGACAACCCAATTTTTGACGCTTATATTAATCTAAGTCCAGATTATGCCCCAAAAATGAACGTTCGCCTGGGTGAAGTTTTTGAAAGGACAGAAAAAAAACTATGGTATTACCTTGCTACAGCATCAGATGATATTCCGCAGTTACAAGAATCTATAAATGCTTTCGATGCCCAGATAAAAGATTTAAACAATACGCAATTAAACTATAAGTTTGATAATTTTGAAAACGCCACGCATTACTCTTTGGTAGGAAAAGCAATTCCTTCAGCAATCGATAATATTTTTGAAATTTATCGTCCAATCTCGCAAAAAGAATATCAAACTAAATTGCTTCAAACCAGTATAAGCCTTTCAGAATATTTAGAGGATAAATACAACACCATCGACGAACTTTTTGGTCTTCAGAAACAAATAAGATTAAACGACTTTCTGGCCATCAACCAGGCAATCGAAAAAACAAGACGTTGGGAAGACTTTTTAGGCCTAAGTGACTTGGCAGCAAAACATTATCCAAACACTATGCTGGCCACGTACTTTGAAGCCAGATGGGCAGAGGAGACTGGTAGCCCCGAAAAAGCGATTAAAACTTATAAAAAAGCCTACGGGCAAGAGGCAATTTCGTTTTTAAATATCGATTTTATGCTTGAAAGAGCTAACGAAATTAAAAAAGAACACGGCCTTTAATTATCTTTGCGGCTATGGCGAAGGTAAAAACAGCATATTATTGCCAAAATTGTGGCGCGCAGTATTCTAAATGGCAGGGACGTTGTAATTCTTGCGGAGACTGGAATACGATAGTTGAAGAAATTGTTGAAAAACCAGACAAAAAAGCCTGGAAATCTTCAGCAAAAACCGAAGCAAAACGTGTTGCTAAACCTTTGCGTTTAAATGAAATTGAAACCGCTCCACAATACCGCTGGAAGACCGGAAATAACGAATTAGATCGTGTTTTAGGAGGCGGACTCGTGCCCGGCTCCTTAACACTTCTTGGCGGTGAACCGGGTATTGGAAAAAGTACACTTCTACTTCAAATTTCGTTAAGTTTCCCTTACAAAGTTTTATACGTTTCAGGAGAGGAAAGCCAGCAGCAAATAAAAATGCGGGCAGAGCGTATCGACCCAAATTCGACAAACTGCTATATCCTTACAGAGACCAAAACGCAAAATATCTTTAGGCAAATTGAAGAGGTTTCTCCGGAAGTAGTGATCATCGATTCGATTCAAACATTACATAGTGATTATATTGAAAGCGCACCCGGAAGTATTTCTCAAATTCGCGAAACTACATCTGAATTAATAAAGTTCGCTAAAGAAAGTAATGTGCCTGTAATACTAATAGGCCATATCACCAAAGAAGGAAGTATTGCCGGGCCTAAGGTTTTAGAGCACATGGTAGACACCGTGCTTCAATTCGAAGGTGATCGCAATCATGTATACCGAATTCTTCGTTCTCATAAAAACCGTTTTGGAAGTACTCACGAACTGGGGATTTACGAAATGCAGGGCAGCGGATTGCGTGAAGTAAGTAATCCTTCAGAAATATTAATTAGCAAAAACGACGAAGATCTAAGTGGCACCGCCATCGCCAGTACTTTAGAAGGCATGCGCCCGTTGATGATCGAAATTCAGGCGCTAGTGAGCACCGCCGTTTATGGTACTCCGCAGCGATCTGCAACCGGTTATAATGTAAAGCGACTAAATATGCTTTTGGCTGTTTTAGAGAAACGTGCAGGCTTTAAATTGGGCGCAAAAGATGTTTTTTTAAATATTACCGGCGGAATTAGCGTAGACGATCCTGCGATCGATCTGGCCGTTGTTGCTGCTATTTTATCGTCTAACGAGGATATTGCGATCGAGAAAGATATTTGTTTTGCTGCTGAAGTTGGTTTGGCAGGAGAAATTAGACCGGTAACCAGAGTAGATCAACGAATTTTAGAAGCCGAAAAACTTGGTTTCGCTAAGATTGTGATTTCTAAACAAAGTAAACTTCCAAAAACTTCTTATACTATTGAAGTGATCAAAGTTTCTAAGATTGAAGATGTTGTGAGTCAGCTTTTCGCATAAGTATGGCATAGTTACTGCTTCTATTTTACAAAAAATTGAAAAACTTGAAGCAGTTCTTATTTTATATATTTCTAGCCCTAATTTTTGCGTCCTGTTCTCGCTTAAATAAAGCAACAGATTTTATTACAAATCCAACTGCAAAGGAGGTTTATAAGCGCGATTTTAATATTTCAGACGAGTTATATTCACTTTGGGAACAACAGCACGAAACAGGACTTCAGGATAGTTTAAAAATAGAACTTCCTTTTGCCGAAAATGGGCATTTTTTGCCCAAATCTTTTCCCATTTACGCTTACGAAATGAATTTGAATATCGGAGAGATCTTTAATTTTGAAATCTTTACCGATTCTATAAACGACCTCGTTTTTATCGATTTTTACCGAATAACGGGCGATAGCATTAAAAGTTTCGACAAAATCGAAAGTGCTGAAATCGATCAGAAATTATTTCAATATGAAATCAAGCAATCTGGGAATTACAAAATTGTAATTCAGCCTGCGATAGAAACGCAAACTGACTTTGTGTTGAAATTCGATAAAAAACCGGCTTATTTTTTTCCGGTAGCCGGAGGACAAAACAGCAACATCCAAAGTTATTGGGGAGCTGCCAGAGATGGCGGTGCTCGTAGCCATGAAGGTATCGATATCTTTGCCAAGCGCGGTACACCCGTACTTGCCGCAACTAATGGTCGCATTGGTTTTACCGGCGAAAAAGGTCTTGGCGGCAAACAAGTTTGGTTACGCGACACCAAAAGAGGTCAATCTTTATATTATGCGCATTTAGACAGTATCGCTAAAACTTCTGGAAGTGTAAAAACAGGAGATACTTTAGGTTTCGTAGGCAATACGGGTAATGCAAGAACTACTCCGCCTCACTTACATTTTGGAATCTATAAACACGGCGCTATAAATCCGCTTTACTTCGTAGAACAAGCTGAAGAATTCAAACCTGAAATCTCAAAATTCGATAAAAAATCGACCAGTTTAATTACCAAAAGCAGTATTGCAAATCTTCGGGACAAACCAACAACTTCAAGATCCCAGATCTTAGGACAGGCAAAAAACAAGGATACGCTTCAGCTTTTAGGAAAAACCGGTGATTGGTACCATGTTCGACCTAAAAACAAAAGCGCATCATTTATTCATAAAAGTTTGGTGACTCCGTTGTGATTCAGCTTGTAGCTGTTAGCAATCAGCCTTCAGCCAATTACTAACTTAAGGCGCCGGATTTGGATATTTTTCGTGTACTTTTTCGATATCTTCTAAAACCTCATCAGAAAGTTCAAGATCGATACTTGCAATATTTTCTTTTAGCTGTTCCATTTTTGTGGCACCAATAATATTACTGGTTACAAAAGGCTGCTGATTTACAAAAGCCAGCGCCATCTGCGGCATCGCTAATCCATGTTTTATCGCAACTTCTTTGTAAGCTTTGGTAGCTTCAACTGCGATTTCTCCGGAATATCTTTTATACTGCGGAAATAAACTTAGGCGAGTATTTTCTACAATTCCGTTTAAGTGCTTTCCTGATAGCGTTCCCATCCCAAGCGGAGAATAAGGCAGTAAACCAACATTTTGGCGATGAAGAACTTCTGTAAGTCCTATTTCATCTTTTCTATTCAACAAACTATATGGATTTTGAACCGTGATCATTTTTGGCAGATCATGAAGCCTGCTTTCTTCCAAAAATCTGCTTAAGCCATAAGCCGTTTCATTCGATAATCCAACGTGACGAACCTTCCCGGCTTTCACTAACTCCTGAAGATTTTCTAAAATGCTTTTAAAATTATCCTGCCACTCTTCATCTTCCTGATGTTTGTAACCACGTTTTCCAAAGAAATTAGTATTTCGCTCTGGCCAATGCAACTGATAAAGATCAAAATAATCGGTGTTTAACCGCTTCAAACTTTTATCGATCGCATCGTTAATTGCTTCTTTACCAAAGCCCATATTTTCCCGAACATGAGAAACCATTTCTGCCGGGCCGGCAACTTTAGATGCCAAAACGATATCTTCTCGCTTCTTTGCTTTCTTTAACCAGCTTCCTATAATTTTCTCTGTGCTTCCTTGCGTTTCCGGTCGTGCCGGCACCGAATACATTTCGGCTGTGTCCAGAAAATTTACTCCCTGATCTAGCGCATATTCAATTTGCTCGTGCCCTTCAGCTTCAGTATTTTGTTCTCCCCAGGTCATGGTGCCCAGGCAGATCTTGCTCACTTTAATATCGGTATTTGGTAAAGTTGTGTACTTCATAGATTTTATTTCAGAAAAAATGTTCGTCAAAAACGACGAATTTCAAACAAATATTAAAAAAGAAATGCCCTTCTGAAAACTTCAAAAGGACATTTCAATATTATTAACTTTCCCTAGAAAATTTATTTCCGTAGAAAAATTAGTCGACTTCGTTTAAAAGCTTGGTCACCTCATCTAATTTTGGTGTAAGAATCACTTCGATTCTTCGGTTCTTCGCTTTTCCTTCCGCAGTATCATTGCTAGCGACAGGCGCATATTCTCCACGACCGGCAGCGGTTAAGTTTTGCGGATCGATATTGTTGTTATTTCTAAGAATCTGCACGATAGCAGTGGCTCTTTTGGTTGAAAGATCCCAGTTATCTTTTAGCGGCCCGTTGCCGCCATAAGGAACATTATCTGTATGACCTTCGATCAATACGCTAATATCTGGATTTTGCGCCAGTACATTTCCCAATTGATTTACCGCCTGGCGACCATCTGCATTTACTGCCCAGCTACCAGAGTTGAAAAGCAATTTATTTTCCATAGAAACATATACTTTTCCATCACGTTGCTCTACGGTAAGACCTTTGCCTTCAAAATCTGTTAAAGCTTTTGAGATAGCATCTTTTAAAGCATTCATTTTGGCGTCTTTGGCTGCAATTAAACCTTCTAACTCGTTTACTCGTTTAGAGCGAGCTGCAAGATCTTTCTCTAGTTTTTCTAATCTCGCCTGCTCGGCTGCAAGAGCTTTCTCTTTTTCCTCAAGCTGCGCTAACAAGTCACGATTTTGACGAGAATTCTCTGCAATTGCTGCGGAAGAATTTTTCTCTAACGCATCGTACGAACTTTTTAAATTGTCGTAATTAGATTGCAAACTGGCAAGATCACTTTTAAGCTTATCCCTTTCAGCAGTAAGACTTTCGTGCTCAGATTTCAACTCTGCAAGTTCTTCATCTACACCTTTTAATCGTTCTAATTCTGAATTTAGCTCTCGATTTTCTCGCTTTAGATCGGCGTGCCGACTTTCAAGATCTTTATACACTTTTGAAGAAACACAGGAAGTAAGCATTAAAACACTTCCAGAAATAGCTAATATGGTTTTTCTCATTTTTTTAAAATTAATTTATTCAAGCTCCACTAATATAGGACAATGGTCACTATGATGGGCTTCTGGTAATATAACGGCACGTTTTAATTTTTCTTGTAATGGCGAAGCAACTAAATTATAATCAATTCTCCATCCCTTATTATTTGCTCTGGCATTTGCTCTATAACTCCACCACGAATATTGATCTGGTTCATCGTTAAAATATCTAAAGCTGTCTATAAAACCGCTTTTCATAAAATTATCGATCCATTCGCGCTCTACCGGTAAAAATCCTGAAACATTTTTTAGTCTCACAGGATCGTGAATATCTATGGCTTCGTGACAAATATTATAATCGCCGCAAATCACGAGATTCGGAACAACATTTTTCAGTTTATCGATGTACTCCTGAAAATCTGCCATATACTTCAGCTTAAACTCTAACCGATCGATATTTGTTCCTGAAGGCAAATACAAACTCATTACTGAAACTCCGTCAAAATCGGCTCGGATATTTCGACCTTCAAAATCCATATAATCGATTCCGGTGCCATATTCGATATGATTTGGCTCGGTTTTACTTAAGATTGCAACTCCGCTATAACCTTTCTTTTGCGCCGGATACCAGTATTGGTAAGGATAACCAGCTTCGGTAAATTCATCTAAATTTAACTGATCTGGATTTGCTTTTATCTCCTGAATACAAATCACATCTGGGTTTGCCTGCTGTATCCAATCTAAAAAGCCTTTTCTTACTGCTGCTCGTATTCCGTTTACGTTATAGGAAATTATCTTCATTTTTATCGATTTTGGGCAAAAATAAGGTGTTTAATTTTTAAAGCAAGATCCTATGATCTAACATCTCTATTTAACAATAAAACGTTTCACTTTTCCCACCTGCCTGGTACCAATCCTTACCAGGTAAACACCGCGTGCAGCGTAAGACATATCTAGATCGTAGATATAAGCATCACCGCTATTTTCTACTTTATTTTCGAGCATCTTTTGTCCCAATACATTATGCACCGTGATTCGTAATGTTTCGTCAAAACTAGTTTCCAGTACCACTCGGTAATGCCCATTAAATTCGTCTAAAACCTTCAATTCGGCTTCATTCAGAATAAAATCTTCAATATCTAACTCGCTATCAATAATATTTACTGAATAATCGTGCGTTGTCCCATAAGCCATAACATCACAAGGACTATTTAGATCGCCCTCATATCGCACATCCCCAGCCCTAATTCTTAGCAAATGTTGCCCTAGTGGAGCATTTTCTGGCAAGGTAAAATCGAAAGGAAAAGCTGTATTCGCCTGCGTTAAAGACTGTGAAGTAATTAATCGCTCGTCATCATCAAATTCACCATCATCATCCAGGTCGATCCACATAGAAAATCGCTCTTCATCACCTTCTGCCTGAAAAAAGGTTTCTACGGTTAACGTATAATTTTCTTCAGCTCGATCTAAATTGGTAGCATAACTTATAAAATCACCATAACCATCGGTACAGGGAATTCGTTCATTAAGAATATCACCAAGTTCAAAATAAGAAATACCGTCGCCAAAGTCACAATCTGAACCTTCTGGAATACAATTAAGGTTTGCTACGGAAGCTTCTTCGGAATCATTAGAAGGATCGAAATCACCCTGAAGTTGTGTTCCTGCAGTTAGCATATATCGGCCATCTACTGAAAGATTAGCGCTTTGCTGAAAGTTGTAAACTGCATCTGCCCCAACCGCAATTGTTCCCGGATAGGTTTCTTCTACCCGATTGTTACTTCCTACCTGATACCAAACCGGGATATCACTTTGTGGTTCGCCTCCAAAATTTTCTAAAGTGATCGAAACTTCTTCATTTCTCCCAAGATTTTCTGAAGTTACCGGGGCATTTACAGCGGTAACACCAACATCTCTTGGCGGTAAGTTTCTTATAATTCTAGAAATCGTATCATTAGCCGAATTTTGGTCGCCATCTAAATTTGTTTGAACCGCAATCTCATAAAACTCCCCTGTTTCAGAAAGATCTGCTGTTTCAGAAAAAGTGAAATCTACTGAAGAGGAACCTTCAATTCTGTCTGTATACACATCATTAACCGTTTCTCCGTTAAGGCGATAACTCACCGGAATATTAGATTGTGCGCTAACACCAAAGTTTCTAATCGTTACAGTAATTTGCTCATTTGCACCTAAACTTGCATCGATTGGAGATACGATCTCTGTAATACCAACATCTCTAGTTAGATCTGAAGCTAACCTAAAAACGCCTACATGATTAAGCCTATTCTCTCCCTGAAAATATTCGGCATTATGCCAAAAAGTGATCCCATCTGAAGGATCTACCGTTAGATGCGCATAATCACCATATCGTGAACTTGGGTTCGGGCTTTGTCCTTCAACCAGGCTTTGCTCTTCTAGCGTCATTATACCTATTTCGTCACCTTCGTATCTACCGGTATACCGAATAGATGGAAAAATAGGATCACCAGGACTATCGTCTAAAACCGTAAATCCCAAACCAATATTTCCTTGGTCGTCTATTCCTATACTTCCGCTAAATCGGTCACTTTTATCAGGTGCATAAGTTCCCTCTTGGTGAACGATCCAATCGCTGTCATCTCCATATTGACGCAATTCATACCATCGAATCCCGGCATGCTCGGCCTGGGTTGGATCTACATCGACCACAAAATTCAGCACTACCGAATTATGATCTAAAAATCTTCGATACTGCGTCATGTACATCATTGTTGCTTGCAATGCATCCAAATCTGGAGCGTTACCATGTTGCGCAAGATTGCTAAAAGCCCCTCCGTCAAAAGTTGCAGTAAATGGTGAAACTCCGCTTGCAGATCCTAACTGTTGCGATTCCTCTATAGTAGAATTATTTAAATTATCCCAGTCTACATTTATAAGCCAAATCTTTAAATGATCTTCTGGCACTCCCGCCCAGGCATCATCTTGAAGATAAATTATTGGTGCATTACCTCTTGGCGGCATATTATTTCCCATAGCATTAAATCCTGCCGGACTATAAAAACCATTGGTTTCGATACCCGGCAAAGGGAAAGAAACAACTTGAGCAGTTTCTCCCTGTAACATTTGGTCGCGCTCAAGAACATAGATCACCTGGCTTTGATCTGCCGTATTCGAATTTTTATTTGTGGTGATATAATAACCATCGCTCCACACTGAAATTTTTGGATAATCTGGCAGTACTCTATTTGTAGAAAAGCGGTAAGTGTACCAGCCATCGTTTACCGGATCTGGTCCTCGAGAAACAGCGATCAAAAAACTCTCTGGTGTATCACTAAATTGACTTATTAAATAGCGATCTGCAAATTGATCGTAAACTACGATAGGATCACCTAAAGTTTCATCTTCAAACTCTCCACCAATACTGGCTAAAGATGCCGGGGGCATTAAAATATTCCCCTCTTTATCATAAATTGAAAAAGCCGAATTCCAGGCATTTAAATAATGATTTAATCCAGCAACCCCTGTAGGATCTGATGGTGTAGATCTTGTCGTAACCGCATCAAAGTTTAAAATTGGCGCTCTGGAGGGGATTTTTCCTTTTTTACTTTGCAATGCTGCATCAACTCCTTTTGGATATCCTTTACCGGGAACTACTTTATTGATCCCACGATTTCTAGGATTGTATATTTTATGCTCATCTTTTGGAGGAACCAAACTACTTTCTGAAATAGCTTCAGAAAAAATAGCCTGAGCAGAATCTTTAAAAACAGGTTTGGCTATATCTTTTTGCGCATAAAAATTCAGTGTAAAAAAAGAGAATATCAGCAGAAAATAAAGTAGTTTACTATTCATCAGAGCATTTTAGATCATCGCACATTATTCAAAATTAAAGAATAATGAAGTATATCACCTAAAATTATTCAGCAATTAGCATTCTTATAAACAAAAAAGCAGGTGACCTGATCACCTGCTTTTCGATATTTTGTATTTCTGATTAAACCTAATCACGAGATCCCATAAAGATCCCAATAAAATAAAGCAAGGTAGCTAGAGAACCCAAAGCTGCCACAACATAGGTTCTTGCAGCCCATTTTAAAGAATCCTTCGCCGCATCATGCTCTTGTCTTGTTAGCATATTTTCGGTTTCCAGCCAGGCTAATGCTCGGTTACTTGCATCGTATTCTACCGGAAGCGTGATAAAACTAAACAGAGTTCCCATCCCAAAAAGTATAATCCCAATAAAGAAAATAGTAGGTCCTAAAGTGCTGGTGTAAAGCAAAACCAAACCTGCCAATATTACCCATTGCGATAAATTAGAAGCAACGCTAACCACTGGCACTAAGGCACTTCTCATCTTTAACCAACCATAGGACTTTGCATGCTGTACAGCGTGCCCACATTCGTGCGCAGCTACGGCAGCCGCAGCAGCATTCCTTTGAGCATAAACACCCTCACTTAAATTCACTGTTCTTTTGCTCGGGTTATAATGGTCTGAAAGCATTCCCGGTGTAGAAATCACTTTTACATCGTGAATACCGTTGTCATGCAACATTTTTTCAGCGATCTCTTTACCGCTCATTCCATTTTGCAAATGCATTTTGGAATATTTCTTAAACTTACTCTTAAGCTTATTACTTACGTACAGGCTCACGATAAACATGATTCCTGCTATCAAATAATATCCAATCATTTTTATTTCTTTTTCAACAATTATTAAAATGAAAATAACAAAAATCCAGCCATTTTGAATACTACAGACAGTTTGACAACTAATTTAAATACTAAATTATTCTTAAGATTTAGAATTTTAATTGATAAGATTTTTCAAATTAAGATATTAGCTATATTTGCAGCACTCATCTTTAAAACTAGCCATGCAATACAAAAGAGTACTTTTAAAATTATCTGGAGAAGCATTAATGGGAAACCGCCAATATGGTATAGATCCCGATAGACTGGCAGAGTATGCCGAAGAAGTTAAATCTGTAATCGACCAGGGTGTAGAAGTTGCGATTGTGATTGGTGGTGGTAACATTTTTAGAGGAGTTGCAGGTGCAAGTCGCGGAATGGATCGTGTACAGGGAGACCACATGGGAATGCTTGCTACCGTAATCAATGGATTAGCGCTGCAGAGCGCATTAGAAGATGCCGGCATCCAAACAAGATTACAATCTGCAATTAAGATTAATGAAGTTGCAGAACCTTTTATTAGAAGAAAAGCAATTAGACATCTTGAAAAAGGCAGAGTAGTAATTTTTGGAGGAGGAACAGGAAATCCATATTTTACAACAGATTCTGCTGCAGTGCTTAGAGCTATCGAAATTAAAGCAGATGTTATCTTAAAAGGAACACGAGTAGATGGAATTTACACCGCAGATCCAGAAAAAGATAAAAAAGCAACGAAATTCGATTTTATATCGTTTGACGATGTGATTAGAAAAGGCCTTAAAGTAATGGATACAACCGCCTTTACATTAAGCCAGGAAAACGAATTACCAATTATTGTTTTCGACATGAACACTCCAGGAAACCTAATAAAAGTAGTTACCGGAGAGAATGTAGGAACAAAAGTGAATTTATAAAAACCAGAAGATACAGTTTAAATAACACATCATGGAAGAGGAAATTGAATTAATCATAGATTCTGCTGAAGAAGGGATGCAAAAAGCCATTTCTCACTTAAACAAGCAATTACTAAATATTAGAGCCGGTAAAGCCAGCCCAAGTATGCTAGGAAGTGTAATGGTAGAATACTACGGTTCTTTAACCCCTTTAAATCAGGTTGCGAATGTAAACGCTCCAGATGCCCGAACAATTTCTGTTCAACCTTTTGAAAAAGGAAGTATTCCTAATATCGAAAAAGGAATTTTACAGGCAAACCTTGGTTTTAATCCAATGAATAATGGTGATAGCGTAATTATTAGCGTACCGCCATTAACTGAAGAGCGCCGTAAACAATTGGTAAAACAAGCAAAAGCTGAAGCTGAAGATGCTAAAGTTGGTGTAAGAAACGATCGTAAAACAGCAAACAACGAGCTTAAGAAAACTGATGTTTCTGAAGATCTACAAAAAAATGCTGAAGCAGACATTCAAGAACTTACCGATAAATACATTGCTAAAATAGATAGTATTTTAGAAAATAAAGAGAAAGAAATTATGACCATTTAATGATGGAAATAATTTCTAAAAAACATAGTCAAATTGGGATTGCTTTTTACTGTTTGTAGCGGTCCTAATTTGGCTTTTTTTGTGCATCTTTTTATCTGAAACTTCCCAGGAATAATATATGCGATTAGTTTGTACCTTTCTTCTTATTCTTACAGGATTTTTTGCCAATGCACAACAAATCCCGGGAAAAGTGATCAATGCGATCACCGGCGAAGCTTTGGCTTATGCTAAAATAAGTATTAAAGAAAGTAGCCCGATATTATCGAAAATCGACGGTAGTTTTCAGCTTGATCTAGAAGGAAAAAAGGCAGTAAAAATCTCAGTTTCTTATCTTGGCTTTTACACGCGAGATTTTAAAATTTCCGAAGAAAATAAAACAGTTTTACTTCAGCTTTATCCAGATTATGAGAAATTAAACACTGTTTATATTTCCTCTTATCGCAATCCTGCGAACAAACTTATCGAAAAAGCGATCGAAAACAGGGAAATTAATGATCCAAGAGAAGCTTTAGATGGTTTTGAGTATCGATCATACTCAAAATTCCTTATAGACAACGAGAAAAATCCTATCCAGCTTACTACAGATAGTACAAACAGTGAAATTGCTACTATCGTAAATGTTGCCAGGGCTTATCTTTCAGAAAAAGTTACAAAACATAACTACAACCAAAAACACGGAGGCAAAGAAGAGGTTTTAGGTTTAAAAACCGCAGGATTTAAAAAACCTATCTATGATGTTTTAAGTTTGGATATTTATCCCACCTCTTTTTATGAGAATAATTATTCAATTTTTCAAACCGAATATGCCGGGCCACTGGCAAAAAATGCCTTCAGAAATTACGAATATCGCATCCTGGACACTTTAAATGCAGAGCGACCAGCCTATTTGATCTACTTTAAACCAAAAAGAGAAGAAGTAATTGCCGGGTTAGAAGGTGTGATTCATCTGGATACTTTAAATTACGGAATACAAAAAACAGAAACCCGATTAATTGGTGAGATCGATCTTGAAATTCATGAAGATTATGATTTCGATACTGATAAAAAAGTTTGGCTTCTTAAAAAACGAGACATTAAAATTAGGCCTGGCACAGGAGGTAAAGATATATCGGTTTTCGGCGGAAATATTTCACTGGGCACCATACAGCGTCGTTTATCTATTTCAAGCATATTTAATAACGACCCGATCGATACCGATCTTTACCTGGACGCCACGACGGTAAATTACGATTATCAGCTGAACACTATTCCGAAAATCGAAAAGCCTTCAGCAGCAATCTCGGTTATTCCAGAAGCAAACCAACAACAGGAAGATTTTTGGAAGTCTAATCGAAAAGAACCTTACACCACAAAAGATGAAGCTACTTCTATTTATGTAGACAGCATTATTAAAACCCGAAATATCGAAAGAAAGATCGAAGTTAAAAAAGCAATGGCTAACGGCTATTATCCATTAGCTTTTTGGGATTTGCAGCTAAGTAAACTTTTTAAGTACAATAATTTTGAAGGTGTTCGCCTTGGAGTTGGCGGAAAAACTAACGATCGATTATCAAAAAAGTTTAATGTAGGCGGTTATTTTGTATATGGTTTTGGCGACGAGAAAGCGAAATACAACCTAAACACGAATATTTATCTTAATCGCTCTACCGGAACCAATTTAAAGCTGGGCTATACCCGAGATATAAAAGAAGTGGCTAGTTTTGATTATCTAAAAGCACCGCCAAAATTTTATCTAATCGAGCCAAGATTCGTAAATATTAACTTCTTTTATAATTACAAACAATATTACGCTGGTTTAGAACATCGTATAAATCCGCAATTATCTTCTGAAATTCGTTTTAGTCAAACCGAAGTTTTTAACGCCAGGGATTATGCATTTTTATACAATGGCGAGCTATATCCTGAATATACCGTAAGCACCGCCGGAATTTCTTTTAGTTGGGAGCCTTTTAGCGAATATCTTGAAACTCCAGAAAAATCTATTTTGGTTGAGCGCCACTACCCAAGGATCACAGCCCAGATCGACAAAGGTTTTGCTGATGTTGCAAATGGCGACTTCAACTTTTTAAGAACAGGCTTAAAATTAGAATATACGATTAGCAGGCTGGATCTTTCTAGAACCGAATTTATTTTGGAAGGAAATTATGCAACAGGAACTTTACCGCTAACGCATACATTTCATGCCTATCCAAACTCATCGAGGCAGGAAGCAGTTTTAAAACGATTCTCTGTTGCGGGAAAAACCAGTTTCGAAACCATGTATTATAACGAATTTTATAGCGACCGACTTGCGATGTTGCACATGAGACATCAATTACGACCAATAAAATTCTCTAATTTCTTTCAGCCTGAAATTGTATTAATTAGCAGGCATGCCATTGGTGATATTGGTCATATGGATCGTCACCAAAATATCGACTTTCAAAGTTTAGATCAGGGCTACTCTGAAGTTGGTCTAGAAATTAACAAGATCATCTCTGGGTTTGGACTTTCAACCGCTTATCGTTACGGTTCTTATCACCTACCTGGCTTTAGCCAGAACTTTGCTTTTAAATTCACCTTGAACATCAGGTTTTAAAATAAGCGAGTTTAATGCTCAAAAACCTGATTTTTAGGCTGTCTTTTGTTACCTTTGCGCGCGCTTAAAAATTACGCATGTCTAAGATTTTCACCTTTGGCTTTTGGAATTCTGTTGCCCGACTTATTTTACGTAACAGGATTGTTATTATTTTACTCATTTTGGCCACTACCGCATTCTTCGCATCGCAGTGGAAAAACATGAGATTTTCGTTTACCGAAGCCAATTTATTACCCGACGATCACGAAGTAAACCAGGAATATAATGCCTTTTTGGATAAGTTTGGTGAGGAAGGTAATTTGATCGTAATGGGAGTTAAAGACTCTACTCTTTTTACTGAAAAAAATTACCAGGCCTGGAAATCACTTAACGATAGTTTACAAAGTTTTCCTGAAGTAGATTATGCTATTTCTATAGGCAATCTAAACAAGCTTAAAAAATTTGAAGATCCTAAGCGCTTCGAGATGGTGCCTTTTATTACTGAAGCTAATCCAGATAGTCTACTATTAGCCACCTACGAAGATGAACTTTTTACTAAGCTTCCATTCTACGAAAACCTGGTGTATAGTGCACATTCAAATACGATCCAATCTGCTTTATATCTTAATAAAGAGATCGTAAATTCTAAAGCAAGAAAGGATTTTGTGATCGAAAATCTGGATCCTATGATCAAAGATTTTGAGTCTAAAACAGGTATCGATGTTCGTGTTTCTGGAATGCCTTATATCCGTACGCTAAACTCCCAGAACATTATTGACGAAATTGGTCTTTTTATAGGCGCTGCTCTAGCAGTTACCTCTTTGATCTTTTTCTTCTTCTTTAGATCGATAAGAGCCACAGTCATTTCGATGGTTACGGTTTGTATTGGTGTAATGTGGGCCTTTGGAACTATTGGTTTAATGCATTATGAAATTACCGTCTTAACCGCTTTAATTCCGCCGCTAATTATTGTTATCGGGATTCCTAACTGTATTTTCCTTATCAATAAATATCAGCAGGAAATTCAAAAACACGGTAACCAGGCCAAATCTTTACAAAGGGTTATCGCCAAAGTAGGAAATGCTACTTTGATGACCAACATCACAACGGCTTCAGGCTTTGCCACTTTCATTTTAACTGAAAGTAAATTACTGAAGGAATTTGGTATTGTTGCTTCGATAAACATCGTGGCGATATTCATCCTCTCATTGTTGATCATTCCGGTGATCTACAGTTATATGAAAATTCCGAAGTCAAAACACCTAAAACACCTTAACAGGCAATGGATTGGCAGTTTTGTAGGCTGGATGGAGAAAATGGTTCGAAATCATCGAATTGCAGTTTATTTTTCTGCCGTTGGCCTTTTAGCTATCAGTATAATTGGGATCTATAATATTAAAATTTCAGGAAGTCTTTTAGAAGACATGCCGCAGCAAGCCGACTTCTTTAAAGATGTAAAATTCTTTGAAGAAGAGTTCGACGGAATTATGCCACTAGAGATCTTAGTAGATACTAAAAGACCGCGTGGCGTTTTAAAATCTTCAAGCTTAAAAAGATTAGAAAGACTTGAAGATCTAATCGCTGAAGAACCAGAACTTTCACAACCTTTATCGATTACACGTTTAGTAAAATATAGTAAGCAGGCATATTATAACGGCAATCCTAAATATTACCAATTACCTTCATCCCAGGAACAAAATTTCATTTTGCCCTATACCAAGAACATGGAAGGCAATGATGATCTTGTAAACACCTATGTAGATTCTACCGGGCAATTTGCAAGGATTACCACCTTTATGAAGGATATAGGCACCGATAAGATGGAAAAGATCGAAGATAATCTTTGGCCAAAAATTCATAAGATTTTTCCAGAGGATCGTTACGAAGTAAGCATGACAGGGAAAGCATTGGTTTTCCAAAAAGGAACCACATATCTGGTTCATAATCTTGTACTTTCTTTATCGCTAGCTATCGTTCTAATCGCATTATTAATGGCGTGGATGTTTAGATCGTTTAGAATGATCTTAATTTCTTTGGTGCCCAACTTATTACCGTTACTGATTACCGCCGGAATGATGGGCTTTTTGGGAGTGCCTATAAAACCTTCAACCATATTAGTTTTTAGTATCGCCTTTGGAATTTCTGTAGACGACACTATTCACTTTTTGGCGAAATACAGGCAGGAACTTAAAGCCAATGACTGGAAAATTAAACGTTCGGTATATGCGGCATTAAGAGAAACCGGTGTAAGTATGTTCTACACATCGATCGTTCTATTTTTTGGATTCTCTGTTTTTATGATTAGTAGTTTTGGTGGCACGGTGGCACTTGGAGGATTAGTTTCGGCTACTTTACTTTTTGCTATGCTTTCTAACCTGCTGTTATTACCTTCTTTATTATTGTCTTTAGAGCGAAGTATCGCTAATAAAGAAACCCTTAAAGAACCTGCAATGCGCATTATTGCCACACCAGAAGATGAGGAAGAAATCTCGAAAGACGACGAGAATCACAAAAACCAGAAAATCGAAAACTAAAGCTTAGCCCCTTACAGGGAAAATTTTATCTTTGTTTCTTTTCTAAATCTAAAATAATGATACAGGCTAAAGTTGCTGAAATATTAGAAAGTGACCAGTTTTTACAGGAATTTAAAGTTAGCGGATGGGTACGTTCGTTTAGAAGTAATCGCTTTGTTGCGCTAAACGATGGATCGACTATAAATAACATTCAGTGTGTTATAGATTTTGAAAAATTTAATCCTGAAACTTTAAAAAGAATCACCGTTGGTGCAGCTATAAGCGTAAAAGGTATTCTTAAAGAAAGTGAAGGAAAGCAGCAACGTGTAGAGATCGAAGCTAAGGAAGTTAACATTCTTGGGGACGCAAATCCAGAAGAAGTAAAACTTACCATTCTTTCTCCCAAACGACACAGCTTAGAAAAACTACGTGAGCAGGCACATTTAAGAGTGCGTACTAATACTTTTGGAGCGATTATGCGTGTGCGTTCTAAACTGTCTTTCGCGGTACATAGTTATTTTCAGCAAAACAATTTCTATTACGTAAATACGCCGATTATAACGGGTAGTGATGCTGAAGGTGCAGGCGAAATGTTTAAAGTAACGAACTTTGACCTTAAAAATCCGCCTAAAAATGAAGACGGAAGTATCGATTATAAAAAAGATTTCTTCGGAAAAGAGACTAATCTTACCGTTTCTGGACAGTTAGAAGGAGAAACTTATGCACTTGGCTTGGGCCAGATCTATACTTTTGGACCAACATTTAGAGCGGAAAATTCGAATACTTCTCGTCACCTTGCAGAATTTTGGATGATCGAACCAGAGATGGCGTTTTGCGATCTTGATGGCAATATGGATCTTGCTGAAGACTTTATCAAATATGTAGTAAAATATGTTTTAGATAATTGCCAGGACGACCTTTCATTTTTAGAGCAACGTCTCACCAACGAGGACAAATCTAAACCTGCTGCAGAACGTAGCGATATGGGACTTATCGAAAAACTGAAGTTCGTTCTAGAAAACAACTTTAAGCGTGTAAGTTATACTGAAGCGATCGAAATCTTAAAGAATTCGAAGCCCAATAAAAAGAAAAAATTCAAATATATCATTGAAGAATGGGGTGCAGATCTACAAAGTGAGCACGAACGTTATTTGGTAGAAAAACACTTTAAATGCCCGGTGATCTTATTTGATTATCCAGCCAAAATAAAGGCATTTTATATGCGTTTAAACGAAGACGGAAAAACCGTTAGAGCGATGGATATTCTTTTCCCCGGAATTGGAGAAATCGTAGGTGGTTCTCAAAGAGAAGAACGTTTAGAAGTACTTCAGGAAAAAATGGCCGAGCTTGGTATCGAGGAAAAAGAATTATGGTGGTATTTAGACACCAGAAAATTTGGAACTTGTGTGCATAGTGGTTTTGGACTTGGTTTTGAGCGTCTTGTACAATTTGTTACAGGAATGGGTAATATTAGAGATGTAATTCCTTTCCCAAGAACACCACAAAGTGCCGAATTTTAAAGCATTGCTTTTTTGAGTGAACTACCCTGGGAAAAGTCAATGAGTTACTCATTAGAGACAAATATTTAATTAAAGGAAAAGCCTCGTGGTGGACTTGCAACAAAAAACTGGACAAATAGTTGAATGACTACGCTGCTAGTTTAAGGTTATACATGTCTAATTCAAATTCTCTTATAGTTCTATTTCCTAAAAAGGAATGTCTTCTTCTATTATTATACCAAGTTTCTATCCATCCAAAGATGGATAACTCCGCTTCAGATCTCAACTTATAATTGTGCCTATAAACCCATTCTACCTTTAATGATTTAAAGAACGATTCAGCAATGGCATTATCCCAGCAATTACCTTTTCTGCTCATAGATTGGTTTACTAAGCCATTGTAACTTTTAATTAATGAGGTAAACTTATGGCTGGCATATTGTATACCTCGGTCGGAATGAAAAATTAAAGACTGGGTTAAAGTAGTTTTCTTTATAGCCATATGCCAAGCCTTAATAATAGTGTCTTCTGTACTTAGATTATCGCTTAGAGCCCATCCAACAACTTTGCGGTTAAACAAATCAATAATGACAGTAAGGTATAACCAGCCCTGTTTGGTTTTGATATAGGTTATATCGCTTACCCAAACTTGATCCTGTCGGCTTACTTCAAAGTTTTGGTTTAATAAATTAGGAGCTATGGGGTAATTATGTTGACTATATGTGGTTGCTTTAAACTTACGTTTTCGTTTTGCAAACAAATAATTAGCACTCATAATACGTGCAACTCTAGGCTTTGATATTTTATAGCCTAATGTCTCTAGTTCTGTTTTTATTCTAGGTGAACCATAGCTTTGAAAGCTATCTTTAAATATAGATTTAATAAGCCCAGTTACCTTTTGATTTTCTAACCATAATTTACTTGGTCCCGATTGTAACCAATGGTAATAGCCACTTTTGCTTACTTTCAATATTTTACACATCGTCTCGACAGGAAATCTCATAAGGTGTTGTTTTATAAACCTGTATTTTTCTTGTCGCTCGCGGAGAAGATGCTGATGGCCTTTTTTAAGATGTCTCGTTCTAACTCGGCTTCTTTTAATGCCTTTTTTAATCGGGCTATCTCTTTTTCTTCATCGGTCATTTTAGGATTACCACGGCCAGGGAAACTGTTGTTACCGTAATCTTTTAACTCTCTACGCCAACGGTAAAGTACAGATGGAAATATATCCAAGTCTTCACATACTTGTTTTACATTGCCTTTAGCATAACTTAACTCGACTGCTTTTTGTTTAAATTCTAAGGTGTAATGTTTAGATTTTCTTCTCATAATTGCTAAGGTAATAACTAGCAAAAATATTCTCTCAACTTAGTGTCCGGTCTAATGTAGTAATTCCATGGTATTAAAGCTTTTGGCACTTGCCAATAAAATCTAACCTCACAGCTTATTAAAACTGTGAGGTTTTTTGATTTAGGATACTTATGCTTAATTTACCGACATGAAAAAATCTAAATCGTTCCTAAAGACAATAAAAGCATTTAATTTTATGCAAGTTATTGGCTTGGTGGCTTCAGCATTTATCTTTTTAAAATTTATCATTTTCACTGTTAATGCCGCTTTACAAGGCTGGTTTAATCCTATGTAGCCTAATCCTTGAAAATTAGAGAAACTCATATTGTTCCAAATCTTACTGAAGAAATTAGATTGCAGGAATATGCTGCAAACATCTTTGAATCGATTACTACTAGAAGTGCGGTTAAAAAAGCGATCAAAAAACAGCGAATTTTAATTAATGGCGAGATTGGACAAACTGGCGACTGGATTTTAGAAGGCCAAAAAATCGACTTGCTACAAAGCGAAAATCAACAAAAGAGCTTTGAATTAAAGCTGGAAGTTGTTTACGAAGATGAGCATATTGCGGTAATCAATAAACCTGCAGGTTATCCAACAAGCGGAAATTACTTTAAAACTATAAAAAATGCGCTTCCTTTTAATCTAAAATCGTCTAAAGAAACAGATCGATTAGAAAATCCGCAGCCGGCGCATCGTTTAGACAATCCTACAAGCGGAATTTTACTCTGCGCAAAAACAAACAAGGCTTTAATTGAACTCAATAGACAATTTCAGCAGAAAGAGATTCAAAAAACCTATATCGCGATCGTAGAGGGGAATTTTCCGGATACTACGCAGGTTTTTGAAAATGAAATTGAAGAAAAATCAGCTAGAACTTCAGTAAAACTTTTAAAAAAATTAGCTTTTAAAACCACGAATCTTAGCTTAGTAGAGGCTAAACCTTTAACAGGAAGAACACATCAAATAAGAATTCATCTTGCCAAGAATGGGTTTCCTATTTTAGGTGAAAAACTCTATGGATCTCCTAACTTCAATTTTGGTAAAGGTTTATTTTTAGCTTCTATAGCCGTAGGTTTTGCACATCCTGTAGATTCGACAGAAATGTATTTTGAGATCGATTTCCCGAAGAAATTCAAAAGAATTACAGAAAATCTTTAGTATACTTAACAAAATTTTACCACAATCATCTACTGTGCCAAACTGCATTGAGCGAACATTTCCGTATTTTTGTGAGTAGAAGAAATTATTTTATATGCTAAAACAGCAATTAAATTTTAAGTTATCACAGAAGCTATCACCGCAACAAATCCAGTTGATGAAGCTTATACAATTGCCTACACAGGCTTTTGAACAGCGCATTAAACAGGAAATTGAGGAAAATCCTGCGCTCGAAACCGGGAAGGATGAACAGCGTGATGAATATGATTATGAAGATGAATACGATAACCGAGATTCTGAAGCTGAATTTGATGATAACAACGAGATCGATGCAGAAGATATAAATGTTGATGAATATCTAAGTGACGACGAGATACCTAGCTATCGTCTACAGGCTAATAATTACAGTGCCGACGAAGAGGAAAAGCGAGTTCCTTATGCTGCCGGAACTTCGTTCACTCAGCATTTAAGAAACCAATTAAACACGTTTCGATTTAATGAAAATGAATTTGAGATCGCTGAATTTTTAGTAGGAAGCATCGATGAAAGCGGTTATATACGTCGAAATATTCCGGATATCGTAGACGATCTTGCTTTTACTCAAAATGTTTATACCGATGAAGAAACGGTTGAAAAGGTGCTAAAGAAAGTTCAGGAATTAGATCCTGCTGGTGTTGGTGGGCGTTCGCTTCAGGAATGTTTACTTATCCAATTAAAGCGAAAAGAAGCAACCAGAGCAGTAACGCTGGCTTCAGAAATTATAGAAGAATCTTTCGATCAATTCAGCAAAAAGCACTACACAAAATTACTTTCTAAGCATGATATTTCTGAAGATGATCTTAGAGATGCGATAGAAGTAATTAGTCATTTAAATCCTAAACCAGGAGGCGCTTATTCCGGGAATACCCGAATGGTAGAACATGTTATTCCAGATTTTACCATTAAGATCGTGGATGGCGACCTGGAGCTTAGCTTAAACGGTAGAAATGCCCCCGAAATGCATGTTTCCCGCGATTACAGCAACATGCTAAAAGGCTATAAAGAAAGTAAGAAAAAGACCAAAGAGCAGAAAGATGCAGTAATGTTTATTAAACAAAAACTGGATGCTGCGAAATGGTTTATTGAGGCGATCAAACAACGCCAGCAAACGTTAATGGTAACGATGAGTGCCATTATGCACTATCAAAAAGAATATTTCTTAACCGGTGACGAGCGAAATCTTAGGCCAATGATCCTAAAAGATATCGCAGATGAGATCGAAATGGATGTCTCTACAGTTTCTCGTGTTGCCAACAGTAAATACGTTGATACGCCATACGGAACAAAATTGATCAAAGAATTCTTCTCTGAATCGATGAAAAACGACCAGGGAGAAGATGTTTCTACCAGAGAGATCAAAAAGATTCTTGAAATGTCGATCGAAGAAGAAGATAAGAAGAAACCGCTCACAGACGAGAAGCTGGCAAAAGTGCTGAAAGATAAAGGTTATCCTATCGCACGAAGAACCGTAGCTAAATATAGAGAGCAATTAGATATTCCTGTGGCCCGTTTACGTAAAGAGATTTAATGAAAGGAATTCTAAAGATTGCTTCTTACCTTTTTCACCCCATTTGGATGCCATTTGCGGGGAGTTTACTATATTTTCAACTTACTCCGCGTTTCTTTCCAGAAGAGGTTATACAGGCCAAATTATTAGCCATTTCTATCATCACAGTTTTTATTCCGATCGTTTTCTTTTTTCTTCTGAAAAACCTGGGAAAAGTAACCAATATGAACTTAAGTGAAGTGAACGAAAGAAGGTGGCCACTTTTTTTCTTCGGAATGCTTACGCTAATGGTTTTAAACCAGATCTTAGATCGTTATAACTATCCTGAAATTTATTTTTACTTTTTGGGTATTCTAGCTGCCACAACTATCGCTTATGTCTTTACTTTTCTTAAAATCAAGATTAGTTTACACATGATGGGATTAGCGGGTTTCACCATGTTTTTAATAGCCTTTAGTCGCTATTTTCATATGAATTTAATTTTAGCTACCTCGGGATTATTGATCGCTCTGGGTTTAACAGCAAGCTCCAGATTATATTATAAAGCGCACACTAATTCTGAATTAATTTTAGGCAGCTTAGTGGGTGTTGTACCACAATTCCTACTATTCTATTACTGGCTATAAAATATAGAACATTAGGCCTACACGAATCGTTGACAATTCTAGAGTTTCACCATCTACATTAGCATTCTCAAAGAACGAATTAAGCCCGTAGTAGATCTGAAAATTAAAGGTGCTATAACCAAATGTAAAACTTGTACCTAATCTAAACCTATTCAATTCTGGCACATCACTTTGCTTAACAACATTACCATCCTGCTTAAAAACAGATCTAAAATGGTAAATATAACCTAGTTTAAGACCTGCATAAATACGCCAGAATTTATAGGATGAAAATGTAGATGTTCGCCATCTAAACTGAATTGGCGCTTCTACAAGAAAGGTATGAAAACGATTAGTATCATAGTCTATATTATCCTGACTAAGATTTCTAAAAACTGTCTCACCATTTTCACTTTCTCCAATGAATAAATTCTGCCCAAAACTATCGAAAGCTAGGCCTAGACCAACTCCCATTCCAAAATTACGATCTTTATTGAAAGGAATATCACGAATAAAACCTCCACTCAATCCGGCTGAAAATCCGTTTTGATCCATAAAGCCCGGTTGATCTGTAATAAAATTAAAGCTAAGGCCAAAGTAAAATTGATCTTCTCTATACGAACTATCGATAACTGTAGGAATACTATCGGCGTAAGCAGGATTAGTTTCCTGTGCTCTTGTGATAAAGCAAAATAGCAATAATAGAAAAGGTGAATATTTCATCTAGAAGATAAACTTTCAATTAAACAATCTCAGCATAAGCTTATGAGGCATGAATTCAGAAATTATTAATCGAAGTTAGCCTTGGAATGTATAATTTCGATTATAAAGTAAATATAAAAAAACATCCCATCCTTGATTAAAGGATGGGATGTTTTTAAATAATATTTAAACTAAACTAGATACTATTGGTTTGCAGTAGTAGCATCACCTTGTACAGTGGTATAGTTTATTTTTAAAGCTTCAGCTTTTCTAAGTTCTTGTTTAATATCTGAAACAAGACCCATATTCGTTTCTTTATCAACTTTTAAAGCTGTAGTTAAATATGGAATAAGCTCTTCTCTTTTACTATCTCTTTCAGAATAAATAAAAGATTGAACTTCACTAACATCAGCAAACTTATCGTTTAACTGAATTCTAGCCTCGGTTCCAAATTTCTGTTGATATCTCTGGCTTGGTTTCCCTGCATAGATATACATTACCAAATCTTTTTTATCAAGCTTCTCAACTTGATCTGCAGTAGGTAATGAATTCTGAACCATTAACGTAGTTTCACGCATCGTTGTCGCTACCATAAAGAAAAACAGTAACATAAATACAATATCAGGTAACGACGCCGTACTGATCGCAGGCAACTCTCCAGACTTTTTCTTTTTAAATTTAGACATAATATATGCTCTATTAATTTAGTAAAAAGGCTGTTAACCTCTATTTAGGCTCGGCTTCAGAAAGCTTTTGAGGAATCATATCTTTAATTGTTTCGATCTTTTCCTTTAAAGATTCTTTTCTTCCTTCACCTGTTTTAGGATCGTTATACTCGGTTTCCAGTTCTACAAAAGTTGAACCATACAAACGCTTAGCCTCACGATTTCTTAATTCGTTATATGCAGCTACCAATTCGTTCTGTACTGCAATATAAGTACCATACTCTGTACCACGGTTATTTACTAAAGAAATAACTGCTTTCTTTGGGTTTACAGAAAGGTCTGGATCTGCAGATCCCTGGCAAAAGCTACATGCTTCACTTCCAGTTCCACCTCCATTATCAAGAAAGGCAACAGCGGCTTGTCTTAGATCCTTCAATTCCATTTCCTCGTCCTCTACCAACAAATCGTTATTAGAGTTCACCACTACTTCAAATACATTACGCATTTTTAGTGTTGGTGGTTCAACATCTTCGGGCTGCCATGGCGGTAGCTTTCTACTAATCCCCTTATCTGTCTCGATGGTAGTAGTTACCAGGAAGAAGATAAGAAGTAAGAAAGCGATGTCTGCCATAGATCCCGCATTTACTTCTGGTGATGATCTTCTAGCCATAGGTTCTTAACTTATTAGTTTTTTAACTCCGGAAAATACCATTGCTAATATTGCAAGTGCAGCAAGAATGTAGAAGCAAACTAAACCAGCTCCTACCCAATGTACTGTACCAGCAGTAATAATATCTCCGTCTCTTGTAGTTACTTCTGTACCTGTTGTTACCAAATATGATACCAAAACAACCACGGCGAAAGATACTATCCCAATTATTGTATTTTTAATGTTACCACGGAACAATCCAGCGATAACAAAGATCACGACAAGAGCAACCACAACTGCTAGTACTAGATATGAAATCCACATCATTGGTTCCAGCACGCTGCCTTGAACATCTGCCGATGCCTCGATTGCATCGTCACCAGCAGCCAGGATTCTTCCTAAGAAGATAAGCCCTAGCACACCTATAACTAATGCAACATATTTTAAAATTTTATGTAAAGTCATAACTTTTATTAGTCAGGTCTTATTATACTCTTTTTTTGTTTTTGTAATCTACAAGCATATCGATAAGCAAGATAGAAGCATCTTCCATATCATTTACGATACTATCGATCTTAGCGATGATGTAGTTGTAGAAAATCTGAAGGATAATTGCAACAATAAGTCCAAATACCGTAGTAAGAAGTGCTACTTTAATACCTCCAGCAACAAGAGATGGTTGCATATCACCAGCAGCCTCAATTTTATCGAAAGCTTCGATCATACCAATTACCGTACCCATGAAACCAAGCATAGGAGCAAGAGCGATAAATAAAGATACCCAAGAAACGTTTTTCTCAAGTTGTCCCATTTGCACACCACCGTAAGCAACAACTGCTTTCTCTGCAGATTCGATGCTTTCGTCAGCACGGTCAAGACCTTGATAATAGATAGAAGCAACAGGACCTCTAGTATTTCTACATACTTCTTTAGCAGCTTCGATACCACCACTGTTTAAAGCTTCCTCTACGTTACGAGCTAATTTTTTAGTGTTAGTAGTTGCAAGGTTTAAATAGATAATTCTCTCTATGGCAATTGCCAAACCAAGAATAAGACATAAAAGTACGATACCCATAAATCCGGCACCACCTTCTATAAAACGTCTTTTTAATTCCTGATGAAAACCAACTTCTTCATCTCCATCAGCCGTTGCAGTAGCTTCCTCATCGTCCTGAACGAAAGTTGCTATCGTACCTGGCAATGTGTTAACCATGTTTGCCGCTTTAAGATTACCGGCACCTAACACCATAATCGCAGCGATTACCAAAATAGAAAATAATCTTTTCATTACTGTTTGTCTTAATTTAATTAGTTAAAGGGTTAAAGATATAAAAATAATTTTTTAATAAAAACACCAGCAGAGAGGAAGGGATTCGAACCCTCGATACGCTTTTGGCGTATACACACTTTCCAGGCGTGCGCCTTCGACCACTCGGCCACCTCTCTAGTTTAATGTTTAAAACGGTGCGCCAAATAACAAAAAAAAATGCTCTCGGTCAAGTATGATTCGTTAATTTTACGACATTTCGCCTCTCAGCGAGGTTTCATATATAGTTTTAAAGACTTTATGTGTTAAATTTTTATCTAATAGGTACATTAATTTAGCTATTGCTGCTTCAGTAGTAATGTCTTTACCAGAAACCACGCCTATCTTTTTCATCGCCACACTGGTTTCATAATTTCCCATTGCTACACTTCCTCCTGCGCATTGTGTCACGTTCACCACCTTAAGACCTGCCTTAATTTTTTCTTCTAATAATTCCAAAAACCAGGATTGTGTTGGTGCATTCCCACTTCCATAAGTTTCCAAAACTACTCCTTTTAATCCCTGCAAGCTTAAAATGTGAGTTACCACTTCCTTCGTGATTCCCGGAAACATTTTTAAAATCACCACGTTCGTATCGAAATGAGGATGTAATTTTAATTGCTGCTTCCTGCTCTGCTTCCAAAGAATTTTAGAATTTACAGATAAATGCACACCAGATTCTGCTAACGGAGCATAATTTAAAGAAGCAAATGCCTGAAAATGTTCAGCATTTATTTTCGTGGTTCGATTTGCTCGATATAATTTATATTCAAAATACAATCCAACTTCAGCAATAACGGGTTTACCATTTTTTTGTAAGCTGGCGATTTGAATACTTGTAATTAAATTTTCCTTGGCATCTGTTCGAAGATCTCCAATAGGCAATTGCGAGCCCGTAAATATCACTGGCTTACTTAAATTCTCGAACATAAAACTTAAGGCAGACGCAGTATACGACATCGTATCACTTCCGTGGAGCACAACAAAACCATCATAATCTTCATATCGATCGTAAATAATGCTCGCTATTTTTCTCCATTCTTCAGGATTCATATCTGAAGAATCGATTGGATACTCAAAACTTAAGGTCTCAATCTCATTTTCGAGAATATTTAATTCTGGAATATTTTGCAGAAGATCATCAAAATTGAATGGCTTTAGAGCACCTGTTTGATAATCTTTAACCATACCAATAGTACCACCGGTATATAATAAAAGTATCTTAGTTTTGTTGGCCATACAATCCTTCTTTATTGATCACAGGATTTGCATACATTAAAAGGTAACTATTAAGCTCTAAAGAATTTTTAAAATCAACTCTTCGCTTCAAGCGTCTTTCAAAGCGTCTTTTATCTTTAAAAGTATATTTAGAAGCATATTGATCTGTATTATTCAGCATATCATGTGCTATATAATTGGCAGGCCAAAGCTTATAGTTTTTGTGGATTTCACGATCTACCTTATTGGCTATAGCTTTTAATTGCTCGTTTGGTGAAGTAAAATCCTGTCCTATTTCAGAAAATAAACTGGCATCCATTAGATCACCGGCACTCACATGAATTCTTCCTTTAATACCTAAAATCCCCTGGATGATCGATTTAAAATCTTCATCTGGTGCCTTCACATATTTCTCTTTCATTCGTTTTGAAAGAATTTCAGGCATTTTTAAGACATCTGTAGGATCAAATTCGTAAGAAATCGAAATAGGTACGATCTTTAGCTTTCCAAAATAATCGGTAAGACTTTGGTCACCTTTGGCCATTCCTATCATTTTAAGCACACCTTGCTGCGTATAATCACTACCATCTTTGGTTCGCCCTTCACGTTGTGCCATCCAGACAGAACGCTTATCTTCCATCAACATTTTGCGTATGAACGTTGAAAGCTCTAGTGAACTTTTAAACATTTCACGCGGACTCAATTTTCTGCGGACTAAAAAGTTTCGGTTTAGCTTCGATAAAGCCATCAAAAACGTTTTCTGAACTAAATTATCGCCAATAGCCGAAGCCGTCATCACCAAATCGTGATTATACAAGGTGTAATTAAGCAAAGAAGTATCCAGAATAATATCGCGATGTGTAGACAAAAAGAAGTAGGATTCGCCAGGTTTTAGTTTTTCAAAACCACTATCGGTTACCCCATCGGTACTTTTCTCTATGATCTTCCCTACAGAATGGTAAATGATCTTGGTTTGAAAATCACGAATACTTTTACAGCTAAAAACGATCTCTTTTATTTCTTCGGAAGTTTTCTCCGGAAATGTAAAATGAAGGAGCGCCTTCATCATAGGATGTTTTATGTAATGCTGAAGGGATTCCTGAACCTCCTTTTCATTATAAAATCTTATCTCTTCAAAGTCTTGCACGTGTCTGGCTTATTATAGCAAATGAACAAAAAATTAACTAATTAAGGTTTAAATACCGAATATATCTTTTGAATTCTGCGTTGTAATTTCAGCTATTTCAGCCAAAGACATATTATAGATCTCGGCCAATTTTTCAACAACATTAATAATGTAAGAAGATTCATTTCTCTTTCCTCTAAATGGCGTTGGGGCAAGATAGGGAGCATCGGTCTCTAAAACGATATGCTTTAAAGGAACTTCAGCTAAAAACTTATCGATCTTACCATTTTTAAAGGTTACCACACCACCAATACCTAATTTTAGATTATACGAGATTGCTTTTTTTGCATGATCCAAAGTTCCCGTGAAACAATGAAAAATCCCGAACAGATCATCTCCTTTTTCTTCTTCCAAAATTTCAAAAACCTCATCAAAAGCCTCTCGGCAGTGAATTACGATAGGCAATTTATATTTTTTAGCCAATTGGATTTGATACCTAAAGGCTTCTTGCTGAATTTGCAGAGTACTTTTATCCCAGTACAGATCGATCCCAATTTCGCCAACAGCAATAAAATCTCTCTGCTGAAATTGATTTTCGATAAATTGAAGCTCACTTTTATAATTCTCCTGAACATGGGTTGGATGCAATCCCATCATTAAGTGAACACGATCTGGAAATGATTTCTCAAGATCATACATTCTATCTACATAAGTAGAGTCGATCGCGGGGATAAAAAAGCGCTCTACATTTGCATCTATTGCTCTTTGGATCATCACGTCACGATCTTCATCAAAAGATTCGCTGTATAAATGTGTATGCGTGTCTGTTATTATCATATCTGCAAAAATAATTTATTTTGAAAACCTATCTTTGTCCAAAACCGGAAAAGAATGGCGAGTCTCAAGAAAATCCTGAAAGAAAAGGGGTATAAAAGCATCAAATTTACTTTCACTAAAACAAATCACCTCGAAATAAAGGCCAAAATCAATACTATTGAAGGGAATTTTATTTTAGACACAGGGGCATCCAGTACTTGCGTAGGGGCAGATAGCATAGAACATTTCGACCTATTACCAGAAGATAGCGATGTAAAAGCGGCTGGTGCCGGTGCATCTAATATGATCACTCAGATTTCACAAAAAAACCGAATAGAAATCAATGGTTGGAAGAAAAAGAAAATAGACCTTGTTGTTTTTGATCTTCGTCATGTAAACGAAGCTCTTTTACAGCACGATGCAGAAAAAGTACACGGTATAATTGGCGCAGATATTTTAAAGAAGGGAAAAGCAATTATCGATTATAAATCAAAAACATTATTCTTAAAATAGTAAAGTGCCTCGGGGACTTGCCCTGAGGCTTTTTTTTTTTTGAAAATCATCTTTGTATCGAGGCAAGCCTCGGAACATTTAACTTCGATTATCGAGTAAAATAGGGTATTTCTCCCCTTTTATACAATTCTAATATCATCTAACTTTGAAGAAACCAATGTTAGATTTTATGTTTTTCCCAAAAAAGGAATATTTAAAACCTCATCCTGCATCGTATATCCTAATTTTTGCGGTTATAGGCATCATTTTTTTAAATATCCTGAATTTGGTTTATTCTTAACTTATTTTTTATCCAACCAACCAAAACTTAAAAAGGGAAGCTTGCGCTTCCCTTTTCTATTTTGAACATGGGTAAGAGAACTTTAAAGCTCTAAAGCTCTCTTTATATCATTATCCATAAGTAATTCTTCTGGGTTTTCTACAGCTTCTTTTATCGCAACTAAGAAACCAACAGATTCTTTACCATCTACAATTCTGTGATCATAAGATAATGCAACATACATCATTGGTCTAATTTCTACATGACCATCGATCGCAACTGGACGATCTACGATGTTATGCATTCCTAAGATTCCACTTTGTGGAGGGTTAATAATAGGTGTAGACATCATCGATCCAAACACACCACCGTTAGTGATAGTAAACGTACCACCAGTCATTTCGTCTACAGTTATCTTACCATCACGCGCTTTAAGTGCCAAACGTTTTACTTCTTCTTCTACTCCTCTAAAGCTTAAGTTTTCAGCATTTCTAACAACCGGCACCATTAAACCTCTAGGCCCAGAAACAGCAATACTAATATCTTTATAGTCATATTTTACCTGAAAATCTCCGTCGATCATAGAGTTGACATCTGGATACATTTCTAAAGCTCTCACTACAGCTAAAGTAAAGAATGACATAAATCCTAGACTTACACCGTGCTTATCTTTAAACTCTTCTTTATATTTTTTTCTTAAGGCATAAATTGCAGACATATCTACTTCGTTAAAAGTAGTAAGCATAGCAGTTTCACTTTTTGCTGCTACTAAACGTTCTGCAACTTTACGTCTTAGCATAGACATTTTCTTACGAGATTCTCCGCGTTTTCCTGTACCTGGAGTTCCCATAGAAGCTTTTGCCTGCACTGCATCTTCCTTTGTAATTCTTCCATCTTTACCGCTACCACTAACAGATTTAGGATCTACTCCTTTTTCGTCTAAGATCTTTTTAGCTGCTGGCGAAGGACTTCCTGTAGCGTAAGTATCGTCCTGCTTTTGCGAAGGTGTTGAAGATTTAGATGGCTCTTCAGTCTTAGCAGGTGCTTTATCGCTATCTTCCTTAGATTCTTTTTTCTCTTGTTCTTCTTTTACATCTTCTTCAGCAGAATCTCCACCTCCTGGCTTTTCTGCTTCAGTATCGATTAAGCATACCACTTCACCAACTGCAACTGTATCACCTTCTTCTGCTTTAAGAGTAATAATACCGCTTGCTTCAGCTGGTAATTCTAACGTAGCTTTATCACTATCGACTTCGGCAATTGCCTGATCTTTTTCAACGTAGTCCCCGTCTTCTACCAACCATTCTGCGATTTCTACTTCGGTTATAGATTCACCGGGGGATGGAACTTTCATTTCTAAGGCCATGTTCTTCTTTTTTATTTTTGTTTCTGGCTAAACCAGAAAATTATTCAAATTTAATTATTCTTCAGTTAATGATTTATCAAAAACGCTATCGATAACGCGTTGATGTCTTTTCTTAAAGCGTACTGCACTACCAGCTGCTGGCGAGCCATAGAACTTACGGCTACAACATCTAAATTTCTTCGCTTCATCGATATGCATTAGCATATGACCATAAGCACCCATATTCTTAGGTTCTTCCTGCGCCCATACAATATCATCTGCGTTCTTATATTTACTAATCGCTTCTCTCATTTTCTCTACCGGAAGCGGGAATAACTGCTCTACTCTTACCAGAGCAACATCTTCACGCTCGTTTTCTTCCTTATATTCTAAAAGATCATAATAGAATTTACCGGTACAGAACACTAAGGTTTTCACCTTATCTGCTTTTGCTTCTAGATCGTCGATCACCATTTGGAAAGATCCTTCAGCAAATTCTTCTTTTGTTGAATTTACTCTAGAGTGTCTTAATAAACTCTTTGGAGTAAAGATAATAAGCGGCTTACGGAAACCAAATTTCATCTGTCTTCTTAACAAGTGGAACATGTTAGCCGGAGTTGTAACATCGGCAACGAACATATTATCTTTAGCACATAGCTGAAGAAAACGCTCCATTCTTGCTGAAGAGTGTTCTGCTCCCTGACCTTCATATCCATGAGGAAGGAACATCACTAATCCGTTTTGTAATTTCCATTTATCTTCTGCGGCAGAGATGTATTGATCGATCATGATCTGAGCACCGTTCACAAAATCTCCAAACTGCGCTTCCCAAATGGTTAGCGTATTAGGACTTGCCATAGCGTAACCATAATCAAATCCTACAACTCCATATTCTGATAATGGTGAATTGTAAATAAAGAAATCCCCTTCTCTACCTTCTATATTATTATGAAGAATAATTTCTTCTTCACTATCCTCTACTTTTAATACAGCATGACGGTGAGAGAATGTACCACGCTCACTATCCTGACCGCTAATTCTAACATTAAAACCTTCAGCCATTAATGTACCGTAAGCTAAATGCTCTCCCATAGACCAGTCGAGCTTATTATCTTCAAAGTACATTTTCTCACGTAAATTGATGATCTTATCGATTTTACGTAAGAATTTTTTATCCTCTGGTAATTTAGAAATTGCCTTTGCAACTTTATCCAGCTGATCCATACTTACGGTCGTATCAACATCCTCGATCATACGATCTTCCTGCACACTCTCGTAACCACCCCATTCATCTTCCATAAATGGTGTAATTCTGGTCGTATCTTCTTTTCTGGAATCCTCTAAATCTTCTTCAAGCTTTTTCTTATAATCATCTTCAAGCTTTTCGATATAAGATTCTTCGATCACTCCAGCTTTTACCAATTTTTCCGCATAAATATCTCTTGCATTTTTATGCTTAGCAATAGCTTTATAAAGTTTAGGCTGCGTAAATCTTGGCTCGTCACCTTCGTTATGACCATATTTTCTATACCCTAAAAGATCGATGAATACGTCTCTCTTAAATTGCATTCTAAAATCTAATGCAAAAAGTACCGCATGCACCACGGCTTCTGCATCATCTGCATTAACGTGAAGCACCGGTGAAAGAGTTACTTTAGCAACATCTGTACAATAAGTAGAGGATCTTCCATCTAAATAGTTAGTAGTAAAACCTATCTGGTTATTTACTACAATATGTATCGTACCAGCATTCTCGTAACCTTCGAGCTTAGCCATTTGCACTACTTCGTACACAACACCCTGCCCTGCAACGGCAGCATCACCGTGCACAAGAATAGGTAACACTTTAGAAGGATCTCCACTATATCTGCGATCTCTTTTAGCTCTTGCTATACCTTCTACCACAGGACCAACGGTCTCTAAGTGAGATGGGTTTGGAGCAATATTGATATTGATCTCTTTACCACTATTTGTCTGACGGCAAGACGTCCAACCCAGGTGATACTTTACATCACCATCAAAAATATCCTGCTCGTAATCTTTACCATCAAATTCGCTAAATATATCTTTAGCTGATTTACCAAAAATGTTGGTTAAGGTATTTAATCGACCACGGTGAGCCATCCCCATTACAAAGTCTTTAACTCCTTTTTCTGCAGCACCTTCAATTAAAGCATCTAAGGCAGGAATCAAAGTTTCACCTCCTTCGAGGGAGAATCGCTTTTGGCCAACGTATTTTCTATGTAAAAATCCTTCAAAAGAAACCGCTTCGTTAAGCTTTCTTAATATTTGCTTTTTTCTATCGGTATCAAATTCAGGATGGTTTTCGTTTACATTCAGTTTTTTCTGAATCCAATCGATCTCTTCAGGCTTTCTTATAAACATATACTCTACTCCAATAGAGTCGCAGTATATATTTTCTAAGTGCTTAATGATATCTTTTAATTTCTTGGGTCCTAGACCTAAAATATCACCAGCACCAAAAGTGGTCTCTAAATCATCTTTACTTAAACCGAAATTTTCGATATCAAGTGAAGGTTCGTAATGTCTTCTTTCCCTAACAGGGTTTGTTTTTGTGAATAAATGCCCTCGTGTACGGTATCCATCGATCAATCTAATAACCTGGAATTCCTTGTAAACATGCTCTGGCATTTCGCCTTCCTCAAACGTTACCGGAGCTTCTCCTAAAACTTCAGAAGAAACGCCGTTTTGCTCCATTCCGAAGTCAAAACCCTGAAAAAAAGCCCTCCAACTGGGCTCTACGCTATCTGGGTATTGTAAGTATTGGTCGTATAATTCAGCAAAATATGCAGTATGCGCGGCATTTAGAAATGAAAATCTGTCCATAAGTGGAAACTAATGTTTCTTTAAAGTGTAAAACACAGCAAAAGTACAATTTTTACAAAAAACTGCTTGCAGCATTCAATAGTTTTATTTTATACATTAAAAGAATTTTAACATAGCGATAAGGCAACATGAGCGCCAAATCGCACTAATTCTTACGAATATGATAATTTAAAATGAAAAGTGAATTAGAAAGAGATTAAAATTTAAGCAAAATTAGATAATATAAGATTGATTTAACTTTCTTCCGCTTTAAGACTAAAATTATCTAAAAAACTGAATATCAATCTAAATACCTAACTTAAACGGTACGATTCATCAGCATATTTCCAAAATCACGCAAAGGTTTTTTCTTCTCCTCGCTTATCGAAATACTATCCAGGACTTCAAAAGCCATTTTTGTATACTTTTGGATCTCTTCTTTGGTAGATTTTGCTGCACCGCTTTTTTGAAAGATCGACTTTACAGTTTCGATTTTACCAGAATTATCTTCAGGATCGATAGAATACAAATACTCTAACTGTTTTGCTTCATCTTCGTTAGAAGCTTCCAAAGATTTTAAATATAAAAATGTCTTCTTATTTTCTATAATATCGCCTCCAACCTGTTTACCAAAAGTTTTTGGATCTCCAAAGGCGTCTAAATAATCGTCCTGAAGCTGAAAAGCAATACCTAAAAGTCTTCCAAATTGATAAATGGCTTTTTTACAGTCTTCATCCACACCAGCTACAATTGCTCCCATTTGTAAGGATGCACCAACTAACACGGCGGTTTTATACTCGATCATCTTAAGATAATCTTCTATACTTACATCGTCCCGGGTTTCAAAATCTATATCGTATTGCTGCCCTTCACAAACCTCCATGGCGGTTTTGGTAAAAAGCTGTGCTAATTCTTTAAAAGTATTTCCTTCGTAATTTTCAAAAAGCTGGTAAGCATTAATAAGCATTGCATCTCCAGAAAGAATCCCGGTATTGATATCCCATTTTTCATGAACGGTTTCTTTACCTCTACGCAAAGGAGCATCGTCCATAATATCGTCATGAACTAAAGAAAAATTATGAAAAATTTCTATCGCTAAAGATGCATCTAAAGCTTCTTTGTAATCTTTTTCAAAGATTTCTGTAGCCATTAAAACCAGTACCGGTCGTAATCGTTTCCCGCCCAAACCAAGAATATAAACCATTGGTTCGTAAAGATTAGCAGGTTCCTTAATCGTTATTTTCTCTTCAAGATATTTTAAAAAAACCTCCCGATACTCTGTAATAGCCAGCATTAAAATAATTTTTCTGCTAAAATACCATAATTGCAATAATTTCAAATTCAATGCGATTATTAAATAATCGTAAACCTTGGAAACTTTATTTGTTTTAAAAGTTTCCGTGACATACATTTGCCGAAAATTTGAAGTTTGAAAGAGACTATTTTAAACATGGCGACCGAAATGTTTTTGGAGTATGGCTTTAAAAGCGTCACCATGGATGATATTGCAGCAAAATTGGGTATTTCTAAAAAAACGATTTACGCCAATTATTCAACCAAAACACTTTTGGTTAAGGATGTTGCTTTTAATATCCTGGAAACTATTCAAAAAAGTATTGCTGAAATAAAGAAAAAAGACATTAACGCTATAGAAGAACTTTTTGAAGTCAAAAAGCAGATAAGCATTTTTTTAAAAGATGAAAAAACGTCTCCGCAGTTTCAGTTGCAAAAATATTACCCTAAGATTTTTGAGAGTGTAACTCGCACTAAAGCAGATCTTGTGGCATGTAGTATAGAAGAAAATGTAACAAGAGGCATAAAAGAAGGACTATTTCGTAAAGAAATTGATGTGAAATTTATTTCAAGGTTATACCATGAAGGAACTAATTCGATAAGAGACACCAGTATTTTTCCCGCCGAAGAATATAGCAAAGCCAATTTGTTTCAATTATATATCGAGTATCACGTAAGAGGAATCGCAACTAAAAAAGGATTAGAAATTTTAGAAGAGCTAACAAAAAACAATGAAACACCTATCAATTAAACATTTTCTAACGCTGTTAGGCTTTATTAGCCTTGCATCCTACGCACAGGAAACTCAAGAAGTCCCCAAATCATTTTCTTTTTCTTTGGAAGAAGCGATTCGTTATGGCTTAGAGCATAACGTTGAAGCAGCGAATGCCCAAAGAGATATTGCCATTTCCCTAAAACAAAAATGGGAGATCATCGCACAGGGATTGCCACAAATAAGTGGCGCTGTAGATTACCAAAATTATATCAAGCAGCCCGTACAACTTTTACCTGCTGAAATTACCGGTGGCGAACCAGGAACATTTATCCCAGTAACTTTTGGTACGCAGCAAAGTATGAATGCAACTGCCACGTGGAATCAGATCATTTTTGATGGTTCTTACCTGGTAGGAATTCAATCTGCAAAAACATTGCTTCAGATTACCGAAAATGCAAAAACAAAAACAGATCAGGAAGTTAAAAAAGGAATTATTAATGCCTACGGAAATGTTCTTTTAGCTGAAGAAAATGTAGCCATTTTGAAGAAAAACGTAGAAAGCGTACAAAAAACCTTCGATGAGACCAAGCTTACTTTTGAAAATGGTCTTGCTGAAGAAGAAGATGTAGAGCAATTAGAGATCACCCTTCTTACCTTAAAAAACAATCTAAACAGAAGTACGCGCATGGCAGATATTGCTTACGAAATGCTAAATATCACCTTAGGTCTTCCGGTAGAAACAAATATTATACTTACCGAGGAATTAGAGGCATTAGCCATGCAATATTTTGATCTTTCGATCTTACAAAAAAATATCGCCGTAGAAGAGAATATCGACTTCAGAATCGCTAAAAACACAGCAGAATCTGCAGAAATCGAGGTGAAATTAGAACAAGCCAAAGCTTTGCCTTCCCTTACCGGATATGTAAACTATGGATACCAAGGATTTAGCCAGGAATTCACTTTTTTAAATGATAACCAGGAATACTTCGATCAATCGATCTTAGGAATAAGCTTAAACATCCCGATTTTTAGTAGCGGAATGCGTTCTGCAAGAACTCAGCAAAAGAAAATTGCTTTAGAGCAGGCTCTTGCTGACCTGGATTACACTAAAAATGAAGTAAAACAACAGATAAATTCAGCTAAAACAGAATACGAATACAGCCTGGACAACTATAATGTCCAGAAAAAGAACCTGGCTTTAGCAGAACGTATCGAAAATAAAAACAAAACAAAATTTGAAGAAGGTGTGGCCAGCAGTTTCGAACTAAGCGAAGCACAAAGACAATTATACACTGCACAACAGGATTACCTGCAATCGATGCTTAACGTGATAACAACCAAAGTTGAGCTAGAGAATTTATTAGATACAACCCAATATGAAGAAAAAGAATAATTATTCCCGCCATATGAAAAAATTAGCCGCAATTTTTAGTGTTTCTCTTTTATTAGCCGCCTGCGGAAATGAGAATGAAAAATCTATAGAAGACCTTATCGAAGAAGGTAATCTTACCGAAATACGAGCAAGGAAATCTGAACTTAGTAAAGAACAGAGTGCCTTAACTTCAGATATCAACAAACTAGACGAAGCCATTGGCAAACTAGATAAGAATAAAAACCTTAACCTTGTAACTGTACGAACTCTTAAAGATAGTACATTTCAGCATTTTGCTGAAGTACAGGGAGATGTTGCTACAGACGAGAACATTATCATTTACCCAGAATATTCTGGTATTCTACAAAAGGTTTATGTGAATGAAGGCGATCGTGTAAATAAAGGGCAAATTTTAGCTAAGATCGACGATGGCGGATTAGCAAGCCAAGTAGCGCAGGCTGAAGCGCAGGCAACTTTAGCCAAAACAACTTACGAGCGTCAAAAAAGGTTATGGGATCAAAATATAGGATCTGAGATTCAGTTTTTAGAAGCTAAAACTAATTTCGAAGCTTCTCAAAAAGCAGCCGAACAATTAAAATCTCAGCTTGCAAAAACAACTGTTACTGCTCCTTTTAGCGGTGTAATAGATGATGTAATTAGCAACCAGGGAGAGGTAGTAAGCCCGGGACAAAGTCAGCTTTTTAGAATCATCAACCTAAGCAATATGTATGTTGAAGCTGCAGTTCCAGAAAATTATCTTCCAAAGATCAAAAAAGGAACTTCAGTAAAAGTGATGATTAGTTCTATCAATAAAGAATACGAAGGAAAAGTGACAGAAGTTGGTAATAACATTAATGCCAACAACAGGACTTTTAGAGTGAAGATCGCTATCCCTAATCCAGATCAATTAATTCGACCTAATCAAATCGCAACCATTCTTTTAAACGATTACACTGCAGAAGGCGCTATAAGTATTCCTGAAAGTACGATTCAGAAAAACGCTATGGGAGAAAGCCTTGTCTACACTTTAGAAAACAAGACAGATAGTACCGGTGTTGCTAAGAAAACCGTGGTAGAAACCGGTTATGTTTACGACAATATGATCGAAGTAACCGAAGGTTTAGATGCAGGTACTACCATTATTGTTGAGGGAAGCAAGAGTTTAAGAGACGGACAGGAAGTAAAAATTAGCAAAAAGTAAAAAATGAACAATCTAGATAAAGAATTTAAGCTCTCCTCCTGGGCAATCGACAATAAAATGACGGTCTACGTTATTATTGCGATCATCATGCTTGGCGGTTTGCTTTCTTACTACGGAATGCCTCGTGAGGCGTTTCCTGAAATTGTAGAAACCAAGATTTACATTAGTTCTGTAAACCCGGGGAACTCGGCTGAAGATGTAGAGAAATTTATAACAGAACCTTTAGAAGAAGAGTTTAATGATATAGCAGGAGTTAAGGAAATTACCTCAACTACACTTCAGGATTACTCGATTGTTATTGTAGAATTTGAAGAAGATATTAGTGTAGATAACGCCAAAACTAAAGTTAAAGATAAGGTAGACCTTGTAAAAGCTGAAACTACCTGGCCAACTTTAGATAATGGCGCAAAGGTAGAACCTAATGTTTTCGACCTAAATATTTCAGAAGAGCAACCAATTCTGAATATCAATTTAACGGGAGATTATCCAGTTCAGCAATTAAAAACTTACGCTGAATATCTTCAGGAAAAAATAGAATTACTTCCCCAGATCAAAGAAGCAAGCATTCGTGGTGCTGAAGAAATGGAGGTAGAAATTGCAGTCGATATTTATAAAATGTCGGCTTCTAAAGTAAGCTTCGACAATATCGTGAATTCGGTAAGTATGGAAAATAAAACCATCTCTGCCGGAAATGTAATTACCAGCGGTGTCGAAAAGAATATTAGGATCGTTGGGGAAATTCAAGATCCAAAGGAGCTAGAAAACGTGATCGTTAAACGTGATGGCGGCAATATTTTCCTAAAAGATATTGCAGATATCAATTTTAAAGAGAAAGATGCAACTACCTTCGCAAGAGAATATGGCGAGCCGGTAGTGATGCTTGATATCAAGAAGCGTGGTGGTAAAAATATGATCGAGGCGGTAGAAGATATTAAAGAAATTATCGCTGCAGAACAGGAAGATTATCTACCAGAAAATCTACATATTTCTTACTCTAACGATCAATCTACCAAAACGCAAACACAGGTAGATGATCTTGTAAATAACATCATCTTTGGGGTAATATTGGTGGTTTTAGTACTTATGTTTTTCCTAGGATTTAGGAATGCTCTTTTTGTTGGTTTAGCCATCCCACTTTCGATGTTCTTATCTTATATTGTATTATCAAGTCTTGGTTTCACCTTAAACACCATGGTGCTATTTGCTCTGGTAATGGGACTGGGAATGCTGGTAGACAATGGTATTGTTGTAGTAGAAAATGTATATACCCTCATGGACGAAGGGATGTCCAGAAAGCAGGCTGCTAAACAAGGTCTTGGCGAAATTGCGTGGCCAATTATTGCTTCTACGGCAACGACTTTAGCTGCGTTTTTCCCATTAGGTTTATGGCCGGGAACTATTGGTAAGTTCATGATGATCTTTCCTATTACACTTTCTATTGTTTTAGGTTCTTCCTTGTTCGTAGCATTGATCATAAACTCGATGCTGACTTCAGAATTTATGAAGACCGAGGAAGAAGAAATGACCAAGAAAAAACTGATAAGCTTATCGGTAATATTCGCTGCTTTAGGGATCATTTTATTATTAGCAGGATTCTTACTTGATATGGGAGCTTTAAGAGGAATAGGAAACATCCTTATTCTATTGGTGATCTTGTTATGGCTTTACAAATATGTTTTAACTAAGGCTATTGCTTATTTTCAGTTCAAGGCACTTAAAAAACTGGAAAATAATTACGAAGGTACTCTCAAATATGCATTGAGTGGGAAGAGAGCGTATGTGTTTTTCTTCGGAACGGTAATCATGCTTATCCTGTCGTTTATACTGATTGGTGCAGTGCAACCTAATGTTTTGTTCTTTCCAGAGAATGAACCGAAACAAATTATCACCTACATTGAATATCCTGAAGGCACAGATATCCAGAAAACCAACGAGCTTACTAAACAGGTTGAGGAAAGAATCTACGAGGCCATCGAAAAGTATAATGACGATGGTTATAACTATATGGTAGAATCTGCCGTTTCTCAAGTTGGTGAAGGAGCAGGAAATCCCCAAACCGATGGTGGGCAACAAAACGAAATGCCTCACAAAGGGAAGATCACCTTATCAATGCGCGAGTTTAATGAGCGGCGCGGTGTAAAAAGTAGTGATGTTATGGAGGAAATTCGAGCTGCAGTCCATGGTTTCCCTGGTGCCTCGATCATTGTTGAAAAAGATGCAGCGGGACCACCTTCTGGTTATCCTATTAATATTGAAATTAGAGGAGAAGACTACGAAGAAATGTTAGCTGAAGCCGAAAATATGCGTTCTTATATTCAGGAACTTAGTATTGAGGGAATTGAAGAATTAAAGATCGATGTTAACAAATCTAAATCTGAATTAGAGGTTAAAGTAGACCGAAGAAAAGCAGGACAGCTTGGGGTTTCTACAGTGGCTGTAGGACAAACTTTACGTCGAGCAATTTACGGTGAAGAGGTTTCTACTTATAAGGACGGCGATGATGATTATGAAGTTAATGTACGCTTCAACGATAAGTTTAGATACGATGAAAATGCCTTGTTTAATCAGCCAATTACTTTTAGAGATCAAAATAATGGGCAATTAGTACAGGTACCAATTTCAGCATTAGTAGAAACAAAAGTAGCATCATCTTTTAGCTCTATTAAAAGGAAAGATCTAAAGCGTGTAATTACCGTTTATTCGAATGTACTGGGAGATTACAACGCCAATGAAATCGTTCAGCAGCTAAAAACCGAACTCCAGAATTACGAACTACCAGACGAAATGAGCTTTGCCTTTACTGGTGAACAGGAAGAGCAGGCAGATAACATGGCTTTCTTATTAAAAGCTTTATTGATCGCTATTGGAGGGATATTGTTGATTTTGGTGGCACAATTTAATTCGATCTCAAAACCACTAATTATAGTTAGTGCCGTTGTTTTAAGTTTGGTTGGAGTATTCTTTGGATTAATTATTTTCCAAATGGATTTTGTGATCATTATGACGATGATGGGAATTATATCTCTTGCCGGTATTGTGGTTAATAATGCTATCGTACTTATCGATTACACGCAAATATTGATCGATCGTAAGAAAAACGAACTTGGTTTAGCCGACGATGAATTACTTACCAGAGAACAGTATTTTGATTGTATCGTTAGAGGCGGAAAATCAAGATTACGCCCTGTATTATTAACGGCGATCACAACCGTGCTTGGTTTAATCCCGTTAGCAATAGGTTTAAATATCGATTTTTTCGGGTTAATGATCGATTATGATCCCGGCATCTATATTGGAGGTGATAATGTTATTTTCTGGGGACCTTTAGCGTGGACAGTGATCTTTGGATTGGTATTCGCCACATTCTTAACACTGGTTGTAGTACCGGTAATGTTTTACCTTGTGAACCGTGCAAAGGTGAAAACAAGAAATAAAAAACTGGAGCGGAGACAACGAAAATTAGCTAAGAACTAAACAAAAAGAACCCTGTATATTACAGGGTTCTTTTTTTCTAATATCGAACAGTAAATTACCTCGGAGCAAGCCCACGAGGCATTCACTAGAAACATTTTTTTAACCTCGAGGCAAGCCTCGAATATACCCTTTGGCGACGCCAATAAAAAAAGCCCTCAATGATTAAAATCGAGGGCTTTTTCTTTAAACTAAAATCAATCTCTACTCTTCATTAATAGCTAACGAAGATGTAGATGAGATATTATCTACAGATACAATTTGATTTGATTTATATTCTACCTGCTTAATCTTATTACCTTCCCAAAAAAGCCATGTACCAACTTTTTCGCCATCGTTATATTCTGCGAAGGCTGTCTTTTCACCTTTCTCGTCGTAAGAAACCCACTTTCCGTGGAGCTCTCCATTCTTGTACGTACCTTCCTGCCTAATATTTCCGTCTTCATAATAATATGTCCCTTTAATTAAATCACCCTGTTTTTCGAAAACAGGTTTTTTAACTTCATTTTGTGCTACTACTGCTCCACCTAACATCATCAGGGCAGCAATCATTGTATTTTTTATCGTCTTCATAATGCTTTCTATTAATCTTGTGATAACAAATATAAAACAAAGTTTACATTAAAACAATAATTACGTAACATTAAATTAACATTAAAGATATATTTAACTGATTATAAGGTTTTTAAAATATTATTATAAGTAACATTGAGTTTACATTGCGATTTATTTTAGGCTGTTTATTTACTCAAACCACATTTACTTATTACTTTTGCCCCACTAAAATTTTACGAAAACAACTATGTACAGAAGTCATACTTGCGGTGAGCTTAATTCTTCCAAAATCGGGAACGAAGTAACGCTTTCAGGATGGGTGCAAAAAATTAGAAATAAAGGATTTATGATCTGGGTAGATCTTCGTGATCGTTACGGGATTACTCAGCTTATTTTTGATGAAGAAAGATCTTCTGAAGATCTAATGAAGAAAACTGCAACTTTAGGCCGTGAGTTTGTAATTCAGGTTAAAGGTGAAGTTATAGAAAGGGAGTCAAAAAACCCTAATATCGCTACTGGTGAAATCGAAGTTTTAGTAAAAGACATGGACATTTTAAATGCTTCCTTAACGCCTCCTTTTACTATTGAAGATGAAACTGATGGTGGTGAAGATTTAAGAATGAAGCATCGTTACCTTGATATTCGCAGAAACCCGGTTAAAAACAAGCTTGTTTTTAGACATAAAGTTGGGATGCAGGTAAGAAACTTTTTATCCAACCAGGGATTTATTGAGGTAGAAACGCCTTATCTTATAAAATCTACCCCTGAAGGGGCTAGAGATTTTGTAGTACCAAGTAGAATGAACGAAGGGCAATTCTATGCACTACCGCAATCACCACAAACATTTAAGCAGTTGCTTATGGTTGGTGGTATGGATAAATACTTCCAGATCGTAAAATGTTTTAGAGATGAAGACTTAAGAGCAGACAGACAGCCAGAGTTTACACAAATCGACTGTGAAATGGCTTTTGTAGAGCAGGAAGATATTCTAAACATTTTTGAAGGTTTAACTCGTCACCTGTTAAAAGAGATCAACAATGTAGATGTCGATACGTTCCCAAGAATGACTTACGACGAAGCGATGCGTAAATATGGTAACGATAAACCGGATATTCGTTTTGGGATGGAGTTTGCCGAGTTGAACGATATCGCAAAAAATAAAGGATTCAATGTTTTCGATCAACAGGAATTAGTAGTAGGAATCGCTGTACCTGGCGCTGCTGCTTACACCAGAAAACAAATTGATGCCTTAATTAGCTGGGTTAAGCGTCCACAAATAGGAGCAAACGGACTCGTTTGGGCTAAGTACAACGAAGATGCTAGCTTAAAATCTTCAGTAGATAAATTCTATTCTCAGGAAGATCTTCAGGAATGGGCAAAAGCAACTGGAGCTAATCCGGGAGACCTTATTTTGGTAATGGCAGGAGATGCCGGCAAAACAAGATCTCAATTAAGTGCGTTACGTATGCATTTAGGTAACGAGCTAGGACTTAGAAAAGCAGATGAATTTGCTCCACTTTGGGTTATCGATTTCCCGCTTTTAGAATGGGACGAAGAAACCGAACGTTATCATGCTATGCACCATCCTTTTACTTCTCCTAAAGTTGAAGATATTCCATTATTAGAAACAGATCCTGGAAAAGTAAGAGCAAATGCCTATGACCTTGTTTTAAATGGTAATGAAATTGGTGGAGGCTCAATAAGAATCCACGATAAAGAAACGCAATCTAAAATGTTCTCACATCTTGGGTTTACCGAAGAGGAAGCAAAAGAACAATTTGGATTTTTAATGAATGCTTTTCAATACGGTGCACCACCACATGGTGGGATCGCATTTGGCTTCGATAGATTAACTGCCATACTTGGTGGCCAGGAAACAATTCGAGACTTTATTGCCTTCCCAAAAAACAATGCTGGCCGCGACGTAATGATCGATGCTCCATCCAAATTGGACGAAGAGCAACTAAAAGAATTAAGCTTAAAATTAAATATTGAATAAAAAACGAAAATCCTGCTTTACAGCAGGATTTTTTTGTCATAACCCAAAATTGGAGGTTTAGCAGATGTTTTTAAAGGCAGTCCCTGGATTACAAAAGTTTTTGCTGTGGAAGACAAAGCATCTTTCGCAACAGCAGTTTATTTTAATTCTTAGTGCTATTATTGGTTTCACGGCAGGTTTGGGCGCCGTCGTCATAAAAAACCTTACGCATTTTATACAAGATCTGCTGGAAGGGAATTTAATTGCCAATTACCATCATGCCTTTTACTTTATTTTCCCAATCATTGGTCTTGCCTTAACAGTATTTATTATCAAAAAAGTGCTTAGAAAACCGGTTGGGCACGGCATACCTTCAACACTTTATGCCATTTCAAAAAGAAAAGGACTTATGCGGTCCTTCCAAATGTATGGCTCTATATTAACAGCACCCTTAACGGTAGGTTTTGGAGGGTCTGTAGGATTAGAAGGGCCAACTGTGGCAACGGGAGCGTCTCTAGGTTCTAACATTTCTCGTTTATTCAGGATGAATCAAAGTGCGCGTACATTACTTGTAGGATGTGCTGCTGCAGGCGCTATGTCTTCTATTTTTAAAGCTCCCATCGCGGCTATTATTTTTGCGATAGAAGTGTTCAGCTTAGATCTTACCCTGGTGAGCATGTTGCCTTTACTAACTGCATCGGTATCTGCTATTCTTACTTCATATTTCTTTTTTGGGTCAGACACTATTTTACCTTTTGAGCTTAGAGACGATTTTGTAATTTCTGAAGTGCCATTTTATATGATCTTAGGTTGTATTTGTGCTTTAGGATCGATGTATTTTACAGTGATCTATTTCAGAATACATACATTATTTGGTAAGATTGAGAATAAATTCATTCGACTCTTGTTGGCAGGAACGGGTTTAGGAATCATCATCTATTTTATTCCGCCTTTATATGGTGAAGGTTATGGTGTTATAAACAATCTTTTAGCCGAAAATTATATTCAGGCCTTGGGAACAAACTTTTTAAATGATTTTCTGGATAACATTTGGGTTGTAATTCTCTTATTGGCAGGACTAGTTGTTTTTAAGATTTTTGCTACCTCGCTTACATTTGCTGCTGGTGGTGTAGGTGGTATCTTTGCACCAGTGCTCTTCATGGGAAGTGCATTGGGCCACTGCTTTGCCTTAGTCGTTAATCACCTTGGGATAACAAACAGCCCTATTTCTACAAGTAGTTTTACGATGGTAGGGATGGCCGGATTAATGGCAGGTGTTTTACACGCTCCTTTAACTGCAATTTTCCTTATTGCTGAATTGACAGGAGGATACGAACTTTTTGTTCCGCTAATGATTACGGCTTTGATCTCATATATGATCACCAATACCGTACAACCGCATTCGGTTTACACCTTAGAATTAGCAAAAAGAGGAGAACTTTTAACGCACGATAAAGACCAAACGGTTTTAACTTTGCTTAACATTAACCAGATTATCGAAAAGAATTTTATCCCATTAAAAGTATCGATGAACCTGGGTGATGTTATACATGAAGGAGTAATAAAATCTTCCCGAAATATTTTCCCGGTAATCGATAATAATGACAATTTTATGGGAATTATACTTCTGGATGATATAAGACCTATAATGTTTAAACAACATTTATACGATGAAATTACGGTAAGTGATATTATGCAAAGAGCTCCAGATATTATCGACCTTCAAAATGATAGTATGAAGACAATCATGAAAAAATTTCAGCACAGTGCTGCCTGGAATTTACCGGTCGTAAAAGAAGACAAATACGTGGGCTTTATCTCTAAATCGAAAATGCTAACCGCCTATAGACAAAAATTAATTGAAGTAACCGTTTAAAGAGTAGAAGATATTATGAAGATCGTAATGAGGATTTTAGGAATAGCGATATTAATTGCGATAGCAGTAGGTTTTTATTTTAGAATTGCAGAAGATGATATAGTAACCGGAGATCGCATTATAGGCATAGCCGTATTAACCTCATCTTTTGTACTTATGCCTATATTTTTAGTTGTTCGATGGAGAGGAAAAAAACTTGAAGATTATACGCTAAGCCCTAAAAACATGAAAAAGATGCGCGATAAAGGCATAGATTAATGTACTAAAAGCGTTAAAAAAATTTCTTAATCTTTCTATTTTATTGAACCATTGTCAATAATATTATATTATGTTTGTACTTTATTAATTATTATTTTATTACAATGGAAGGTACAGTTAAATTTTTCAATGAATCTAAAGGTTACGGATTCATAACCAACGACGACACAGGAAGAGACATCTTCGTTCACGTAACAGGAATCGACGGTGAAACTCTAAATGAAGGAGATAAAGTGGAGTACGTTGAAAAAGAAGGACGAAAAGGTCTTAACGCAGACCAGGTTCGTGTTATTGGATAGTGCATATAGATTAGATTATATATAGTATTCAAATGCTAAAGCCGCTCGATGAGCGGCTTTTTTTATTGGCACCGCCAAAGGAAAAAATACCCAGAGGCTTGCCTCGAAATTAAAAATTTGTTTCCAACAAATGCCTCAAGGGCTTGCTTCGAAGTAGTTTACTCCCCATTTTATATTCTCCTCTTCCCTTCCATTTATATTCAGTAAAAAATATTCTGTTTCCTTCTGCTAATAGCAATTTAATAGTCATTCTAATAAAGCAAAAATCTATTCATTTTAAGCTGAAACGATTTACAAGAAAACTCTTGAAAGAGATTCTTTAATGGATAACATTAAACAAATTATAAAATCTCAAAATTCTCTATTTTTATTTGTACTTAATCTAAATAAGTATAAATTTGCCGACAATTGAATTTCGGATGGAGAAAAAATTACTACTATTTTTATTCGCTTTACTGCCACTTGCTGTTTTTTCCCAGCACAATCTAAGTGGTGTTGTTAAAGATGCCAATGGATATATTATTGCCGGAGCTACAATTAGCTTAAATGGTAATGGTATAGATCGTGAAGTAAAATCTAATGCTTCAGGAATCTATAAATTTCAAGACCTATCTTCAGGAAAATACTATTTACAAATAACCAAAGGTGATTTTATAGGATATGATGAAGTTTCGATCAAAAATGCAAACCTTCGATATGATATAAATCTAAAAAACGATAAAGATTACGAGCTTGGTGAGGTTGCGATAAAGGGAGAAACACAGAAAACCAAAATGGAAAAAAAGGGTTTTGCTCTTAACGTTGTTGAAACAGAAGAAGCAAGCCAGAGAAACATTCAAACGAACGAACTTCTTAATACAACAGTTGGGGTAAAATTACGCCAAAATGGTGGATTAGGATCTCGTGTAGAATATAGCCTGAATGGATTATCAGGAAGTGCCGTTCGTATTTTTATTGATGGAATTCCTATTTCAACCTTCGGTTCCTCATACAGCCTAAACAGTATTCCGCCTTCTATGATCGATCGTATCGAAGTCTACAAAGGCGTTGTACCAGGTCATTTAGCTGATGATGCTCTGGGAGGAGCTATAAACATCGTTTTGAATAAAAAATCTAGAACAAACCTGAATGCTTCAGTTTCTTATGGTTCTTTCAATACATTTCAAGCGAGCGCTAATGGATTATATCGCTTTGAGAAATCGGGTTTCACTGTAAAAGCATCAGCTTTCCATAATTATTCAGATAATGATTATGAGGTTTCTGGTCGTAGTGTTGTTGTCACTGGACTAGGCGGAGTACAAACTCCTATTACCTCCAGAAGATTTAATGATGCCTATCGATCTACCGGCGGAATGATACAGGCTGGTTACACTAATGTAAGTTGGGCAGACCAATTTTTAGTTGGCTTCACAGGCTCAGATGATTATAAAGAGGTTCAGCACGGTGCTTTTATGACGATCACACCCTACGAAGGCAGATTTTTTGAATCTGATGTCGCTCTGGCAAATCTAACTTACCAAAAGAAAGATCTATTTATACCTGGATTAGACGCAAACATAAATGGATATTATGGTTCAAGAAATAGGCAGGTTAACGATACCGTATCATGGGCTTATAGCTGGAATGGTGAACGCGCTATAGATTTTAGAGGAAACGAATACAAATATCCATGGGGATCTCAGCAAGAAGGGGGGCCAACCCTGGCCAAAATCAGTAGAAATGTTGCCTCTGTAAGAACAGGATTATCTTACGAAATCAATGAAAATCATAAGATCTTAGCCAATCATGTACATAGTTCGATAGATAGAGAGGATAGTGACGAGCTTAGACCTTTATTAGAAAATACTTTTGTAGGAACTCGAGATCTATATAAAAACATCTACTCTCTTACTTACGAATTGAATGCGCTGAATGATAAACTGCAAGCTAGCCTATTTGGTAAATATTACCAGCAAAAAACAGTTAGCAAGGATCCAGAAATTCAAACAAATGGTAACGGAAACCGTGTAATTGTAGATGAAGTTGTTAGCAGTAATAAAAAGTATGAAGGTTATGGCTTTGCTGCTTCTTACGAACTGAGCTCTAACATTACTTTACTTGCTTCTGCAGAAAAAGCTGTTCGACTACCTAATGAAACAGAAATTTTTGGTAATGATGGTGATAATGTGGTAGCAAACTCAAGCATAAATCCAGAACAGAGTAATAACTACAACCTAGGTTTTAGACTGGGATCATTTAATTTGATGCGTCACCAGTTTACCATTTCAACTAACCTCTTTACCAGAAATATTAAAGACAGAATTGGTCTTCCTATAGAAACTTCTTTAAATGTAGACGACGAACTTATTCTCTACGTAAACCAGGGAAGCGGAACATCCAAAGGATTTGATGCGCAGTTCAATTACACTTACAACAACAATTTCAACCTGAATTTTAATATCTCACACTTTGATCTTAAGGTAGAAAACAGAGGCGTAGAAATCGATGTGCCCAATACACCATTTTTAACTATGAATGGAAATGCAAGCTATTCGTTTAAGGATCTAATTCAAAAAAAATCACATTTAAACCTGTTCTATACCATGTATTTTACAGGAGAATTCTCTTACCTGGTACCGCAGGGAGAAAACACTACTGGTGATGACTTTTTTAAAGTTCCACAACAATTAGCTCAGGATCTGGGCTTAAGCTACACCTTCCCTAACCCAAATTTCGTAGTGAGTTTCGATGTAAAGAACATTTTCGATAAGCCGGTTTATGACAATCTATCGGTACAGAAACCAGGAAGAGCTTTCTATTTAAAATTAAACTATAGAATAAACAATTTCTAAATAATAAACACTTAACAATATGCAATTCAATCTATTTAACCTAAGATCTTTTTCTGCCGTTTTACTAATGGCCGGCCTAATGAGTTCTTGTAGCAGTGATGATGACTCTGTAAATCCTAACCCAGAGCCAGAACCAAATCCAGAATCTAGATGGATCACAGTAGCAGCTGCTCGTATGGGAGATAATCCTGGTGATGGTAATGGAGGTACACTAATTTACTCGGTAACCAGCGAAGAAGCCAAAGACCCAACAGTATCTATAGAACCTTTTGATAATGGATTTATTGTTCCTTCTAACAGAACAGCAAGGTTACAATCTTCTGAAGATGGAAGCACTATTTTTAATATTAGTTATGCTGGTGACACTGGTGGTAACTATACAAAATATAATGTAGAAGGTGGTCAGGATTTCGCTCAGGCTGGATCTGAGATTAGTATCGCTCCTTACGTTGGCGCTGCACCTAGATGGATCAAGTTATTTGATGGCGATCAAACAGGAGCGGCTGTTTATATCTCTACTGAAAATGAATTTGATGACAATGGAACTCCAGAAGATGCTACAGATGATACTTACCTTCGTACAGATGCCCAAATGGCTATTGTAACATTAGATCTTGTAGATTCTCAAATTTTAGAATTTCAGGAACACAATATTCCTTTAACTCCAGAACTAGAAGCACAGGGATATTACATTTCAAGAATTGATATGCCAGTTTTAAATGAAGCAGGTGATAAATTATACATTGGTGCTCGTCTAAGTAAAGTAGATCCTGCAACTGGAGAGAGAGAAAGAGATTACGAGATCTTAGGTTCTAAAACAATTGTTTTGGATTACCCTTCTTTACTTAATCCAACTGTGATCACTTCTGAAGTAGGACACGGTAATACCAATGGTTATCGTAGTATAAACGCATTTCTAGTAAATGGTAGCGTATACCAAGCAAACCAGGGAGATCCTGAAGGTTCTCACATTTTAAAGATCGATGCTGATAACGAATATGATGATTCTTACGATTTCAATTTAGATGAAGCTTTAGGTGTAGACGATGCATATATTTTGGCTTGGAGACCAGCAGAAAATGGCAAAGCTGTTGTAGCTTATCGCCATGCTGGATCTGCTGAAGGAGTTGCTGGAGCACAGGGATATTTTGCTTTGGTAGATCTTGAAGCTAGAACTGCAGAGCGCATCGATGAGATTCCTTACGATCCAGACTTTTACCTTTTCCAATACCAGGGATTTGTGGTAGACGGATCTGAGATCTACGTTACCCAAGCTCCAGTAGGAGAAAACGGAAACATTTATGTGATCGATACTGAAACCGGAGATGTAACCCAGGGAGCAGAATTGGTTAATACTGAAGGAAGCCACTTCATTGGTGTTTTCTAAGAGTTATAACATATAAAAAAAAGCCGCTCGATGAGCGGCTTTTTTTTATATGCTAAATTCAAATAAACCTTAACTTACTAATTGGGAGTTCATACCACTCAGCATGGCTTCAGTTAAAGCTGAAATATCAAAATTATGTGACCATCCCCAATCTTCTCTTGCAGCGTTATCATCGATACTTGATGGCCAGCTATCTGCAATCTCTTGTCTAAAATCTGGTTGATAAGAAATTTCAAAGTTTTGAATATGTTTTTTTATTTCTTCAGCTAAGATCGCCGGAGTAAAACTCATTGCAGCCAGGTTATATGATGATCTAACTTTGATCGCTTCCGCAGGAGCTTCCATAATATCTACCGTTGCTTTTATAGCATCTTCCATATACATCATAGGCAAGGAAGTAGCTTCACTTAAAAATGAAGTATATTTTCCTTCTTTTATCGCTTCATGAAAAATTTCTACAGCATAATCTGTAGTTCCACCGCCCGGTAATGTTTTATAACTTATGATACCTGGATAACGAATACTACGCACATCAACTCCATATTTTCGATTATAATAATTACACCATCGCTCCCCTGTTTGCTTACTTATTCCGTAAACCGTAGTAGGCTCCATAATCGTAGTTTGTGGCGTATTTTCTTTTGGTGTAGAAGGTCCAAAAACTGCGATACTTGAAGGCCAAAAGACCTTTTTGATCTTTTTATCTTTAGCCAGGTTCAATACATGAAACAAAGAATCCATATTTAAACCCCAGGCTTGCATAGGTGCTTTTTCTCCTGTAGCGCTCAACATCGCAGCCATTAAATAAACGTCTTCGATTTGATGTTTTTCGACCAAACCTGCAATTTGCTCATAATCCATAGCATTAGCAATCTCAAATGGTCCGCTAGCCATAAGTTCTTCACTTCCCTCACGAATATCACTGGCGATCACTGCATCGCTGCCATGAATTTCACGGAGTTTTAAGCTTAGTTCGGTTCCTATCTGGCCACTGGCGCCAATAATCAAGATTTTAGTAGGCATACGCTTAAAAATTTTTGGCAAATATATTCATTTATTGCGAATATAATTTGCTAAAACGATTAATCTAACGCAAAAATTATATTATATTTAAGAATAAAGAAATTATATGGCCATAGTATTATAATGATTTACATTTGTACAATCAATATTTGATAATGAAACGAGTAATTTTTGGAATACTATTGATGGTTTTGGCTTCCTGCGTTCAGGATTCAGAAAAAGACAAAACCAAAACAAAACCTAGAGAAACGGAAGCTTTCACCAAAGAATTTACCGTGCAAACAGCTATTTTGCCCTTAGAAGCTTCAGCAAAAAAATATGCCGCAAAATGGGGGGCCTACGTTGTGTTACATAACGAGGTAAAACTACTAAACACTACTTCTGTAAATAAACTTATTGATAAATCTTCAGCTATTGCACAACTTATGGAGAGTTTACAAAGCTCTATACCAGATTCTTTAGAATCTAAACCCGTAGAATCTCGTTTAAGAGTGCTTACTACCAAAGCTAAAATACTAGAACAACAAGCACACTTACAAAACATAGATCCTGAAGAAATTAAAAGGGTCGCCCAAGAAATCCCTCAGGATTTCAACAATCTTAACATTCAGCTGAACGAATTATTTATCGAGAGTATCGAAGATTTTGAAACTGAATTAGACCGACTTGTTGAAGAGAACCGTTTAAGACAGCAACAAAAGAGGGATAGCCTGAAGGCTATAAATAGATAGTAGAGCACGATTAATAAAAATTCCTAGTGAGAGATTTATTGTATCTTCAGCAAAAATAACTCTCATGAAAAATCGATTACTTTCACTTATTCTGATCCTTTTCAGCTGGGCTGGATTTTCTCAAACCATGCCCTACCAATCCAATACCAAACAGGCCAAAACTGACATTTCAAAAGTAATAGATGCCTGGCATCAAGCTGCCGGAGAGGCAAATTTTGAAAATTATTTTAGTTTAATGAGCAAAGATGCCGTTTTTATAGGCACCGATGCGACTGAAAATTGGCAATTAGAAGAATTTAAAGCCTACGCAAAACCTCATTTCGATAAAGGAAGAGCCTGGGATTTTACTTCCGTAGAAAGAAATATTTACATCGCAAATAAAAAAGGAATCGCCTGGTTTGATGAACTTTTAGATACACATATGGGTATTTGCAGAGGTTCTGGAGTGATGCAATACATCGACGGTGATTGGAAAATATCACATTACGTTCTTTCTATCGAAATACCTAACAATAATGTTGCAGAGATCACCAGGATCAAGAAAGATTTTGATACTAAAATGTTGCAAAAACTTGAAGCGCAAAATTAGAAACGCTTACATATTGTAACATTTATCTTAAAAATGCGTCTGTTTTATTACATTAGCAACAATTATACAAACACATCAACATTCAAATGAAAAAAATTACTAATGCGGTTTGTTTATCCCTAATTGGCGCCACATTAATTGGCTGCCAGGACAAGGATAAATCTTCCGAATCTGAACAAGAAGAGATCCACGGTATCAACCTGGCTTATATGGATACAACTTCCAGCCCTAAAAGCAATTTCTTTCGCTATGTTAACGGAGCCTGGTTAGACGAAACCGAAATTCCTAGCGACCAGACAACATGGGGTAGCTTTAACGAACTTCGTGAAAATACAGATAATGATGCTCTGGCCTTATTAGATGAAGCCTCTAATGACGAGAACCTTGATGCCAGCAGCGATCAGGCTAAAGCGGTAAATCTTTATAAAACTATTATGGACACGGTTGCTCGTAACGAGCAAGGTGTACAACCGGTTTTACCATACTTAGAAAAAGTAGATGAAATTTCTAATAAAGAAGATCTACAGACTTACCTAACTGAAGCTTCTAAATATGGTGGTGGCGGTTTCTTTTCTTTTGGAGTTCGTGCAGATGCTAAGAACAGTAGCCAAAATGCAGCATATCTTTATCCTGGTAGCTTAGGTTTACCAGATCGTGACTATTATGTTGCAGAAGATTCTGACTCTAAAGAGAAAAAGCAAAAATACGAAGCACATATCGCTCGTATGATGCAGTTTTTAGACTACTCTGAAGAAGATGCGAAAGAATTTGCCAAAACTGTAGTGGAATTCGAAACGAAACTTGCAGAACCAAGATTAGATAAAGTAGAGCGTCGTGATGCACGTAAAACTTACAATCCTATGACGGTTGCAGAACTACAGGAAATGGTACCAGCAATTAATTGGGATAGTTATTTCGAAGAAATTGGCGCAGGTAAATTAGATACTATTATCGTATCCCAGCCAAAATACATGAAAGCTATGCAGGATCTTTTAGCTGAAAATGATGTAGATACCTGGAAAGCTTATTTAAAATGGACAAGTTTTGATGCTGCTGCAGGAATGCTTTCTACTGAAATTGAAACTGCCAACTGGGATTTTTATAGCAAAACACTAAGAGGTGCAAAAGAGCAACGTCCTAGAGACGAAAGAGCTTTAGGTACTGTAAATGCTATGGTAGGTGAAGCTTTAGGAAAGCTTTATGTTGAAAAACACTTCCCGGCAGAAGCTAAAGAAAAAGCACAGGAAATGATCGCAAACGTAATTAAAGCTTACGAAAAGCGCATCAATAATCTTAGTTGGATGAGCGAGGACACTAAGAAAAAAGCCATCGAAAAACTAGGAACTACCACTATTAAGGTTGGATATCCAGATGAATGGGAAGATTACGGTGATTTAGAAATTACAGGATCTGAGGAAGGTTCTTACTTCCAAAACGTAATGAATGCCCGTGAATGGAGAACTGCTGAAAATGTTGCAAAATTAGGTGAGCCTGTAGATAAATCTGAATGGTATATGTCTCCACAAACGGTTAACGCTTACTATAACCCAAGTTATAATGAGATCGTGTTCCCGGCTGCAATCCTACAACCTCCTTTCTACGATTACAAAGCAGATGCTGCAGTAAACTATGGCGGAATTGGAGCGGTAATTGGCCACGAAATTTCTCATGGATTCGATGATAGCGGTGCTCGTTTTGATGCTGAAGGTAACCTTAACAACTGGTGGACAGACGAAGATCTTTCTCAGTTTGAAGGCCTTGGGCAAGATCTTGCAGATCAATACAGCGCTATCGAAGTTTTAGACAGTACTTTTATTAATGGTGAATTTACCTTAGGTGAAAATATTGGTGACCTTGGTGGTGTAAACGCTGCTTACGATGGTTTACAAATGCACTTAGAAGAACATGGTGATCCAGGAAAGATCGATGGATTTACTCCAGAGCAACGTTTCTTCTTATCATGGGCTACTGTTTGGCGTACTAAAATGCGTGATGAAGCTTTAAAAAGCCGAATTAAGACAGATCCTCACTCTCCAGGAATGTACAGAGCTTACGTTCCACTACAAAATATCGATGCCTTTTACGAAGCATTTGATATTAAAGAAGGAGATTCGATGTATGTAGCACCAGAGAATCGTGTAAAAATCTGGTAAGAACTTATAATTTTAAGCAAAAGCCTGAAGATATCTTCAGGCTTTTTTTATTTAAATTGTTTAATTTCACGATCTAATTTAAAGCAGCTTATGAAACGTTTCTTTTTAGGTATTTGTAGCCTTTTATTTTTATTTTCCTGCACCAACAAAACAGAAGATTTTGATTGGCTAGTGGGCGATTGGAAACGAGTAAATGCTGAAGAAGATTTTAAAACCTTCGAAAGCTGGCAGAAAAACAAGAAAGAATATGCCGGTTTTGGCTATACAATGCTAGAAAACGATACCATTTTTCAGGAAGATCTAAGGCTTTACAAGGAAAACGATCTTTGGACGCTTGAAGTTACCGGAGTAAACGAAGATCCTACTCCATTTGTGCTTTCAGAATTAAAACCTGAATATTTTGTTGCTGAAAATGACACGAATGAATTTCCGAAGAAGATCATTTACAAACTCCAAAATGACACCTTAAAAGCAAACGTCTCTACAGCCGAGTTTGATGTTGATTTTGAATTTGTAAAAATTCAGAAATAAATTACATAAGATTGGTATAAGCAATTTAGTTGAAAAAAGCTTAAATTCGAGTCAGACCTCCGGGAATAAAACCCTCGATGAGGGATTAAAAATAAAAAAAAGCATCTTCAATAAGTTCGATTTTGGTGCCAGAAGCATTTTTGATAATAGCTACGATATCAAATCTAATTTCAGCATCAATATTCTTAACCTCAGCATAGTGATTCATCGCCAAAACCAATCGCTGAATTTGCCCAGATTTTACAAATTCCTGCGGATTCCCAAAATGCGCTGTGCTTCTGGTCTTCACCTCTACACCTACTAAAATTTTATCTTTAAAAGCGATAATATCGACTTCAGCTTTCTGAAATCGATAATTTTTTTCCAAAATCTTATAGCCGTTCTCCTTTAAAAAAGCAATGGCCAGCCCTTCCCCTTTTTTCCCAAGTTCGTTATGACCAGCCATAGTTTTTAAAGTTTTATAAGAAGTTTATTCTTCAATAATTTACGTAATAAGATGTCATTCCGGACAGCGATCCGGAATCTCATCTGGATTTGTGTTAAATTTAAAACATAAGACTCTGATTTAAGCCCATCTGCTTAGAAAGCAGATTCAGGGTGACTATGCTACTTCATTTTCAGCAATCATAGAGGCTAAAAAGGTATTTCTCACTTAATAAAAGCATCCAGAAGCCTAATCGCGATACATGATCGTCGAAACCTTTAGATTTAAGGCTTCAATCTCTTCAGGCGTCGCATCGATCATTCGGTCTCCATAAAATTTATCGGCTACTTTGCCTTGAGGGTTTAAAAACACACGGATGTTTGAATCTTCTAGCTTTCCGCCGTTCCAATCTACAGCACCACTATAATCCCAGCCAAATCCGTAGAATTTTATCTCTTTTCTATTAATTTTAGTCAGCTCATCATAAGTAGTTCCTATTTTGATTCCTTTTGCCGAACTCCATTTTCCCTCTTCAGAATAACTAATATCGAAAATCGATGTTTTAGACTCATCTTTCCACGTAATCAAAATTTCATCTTCAGTTTCTGGATATAAGATCGTGTAAGGACGTTCTACCGTTCCTTCTTCCATCATTTCGCTACCATTTTTAGGATTGGCATCGCTGTACATCCCCAAAATTTGTTCGTAGTTCTTATTCTGAAGAGATTCGATCGTATATTTATCGCTTTTTACCGCTTTTTTACTTCCGCCGCAAGCCACAAGACTTATACTTACGAATAATAAAAGTAGTTTTTTCATTTTTGGTTAGTTTTTACTGAAATTTGCTGTCCGATTAAAGGACGATTTAAATTCAAATGATTAGTTTCTGAAATTTTTAAAAAATCACATCGATTTTTATATAATATCGAGATACTAAATTAGAAACAAATTGAAAGGCGACACGGTGTTTTGCAAGAATTTAACGCGTATTATAACGCAGTTGCTTACCTTTACGCCTTTAAAATTTATCCCTATAAAAATGAGGATGAATTTTATACAATATTAACCCCACGAAAATGTGGGACGTTAAGCAAATCCCGTGCAACCGGGTAAACTACCTCAGGGCAAGTTCGTGAGGTACATATTAGAAAATTATTTTTATTTCGAGTGATGTCTCGAAGCATATAATCTCGATTATCGAGTAAAAGTTAAAACAGAAAATGAGTAACACGCCAAAAAGATATACAATTACGGCAGCTTTGCCTTACACTAATGGGCCAATACATATTGGGCATCTATCGGGAGTTTACGTTCCGGCAGATATCTATTCTCGATTTTTAAGAATGCAGGGGCATGATGTGGCTTTTGTTTGCGGTAGCGACGAGCACGGTGTGCCTATTACCATTAAGGCGAAAAAAGAAGGAGTTACTCCGCAGGATATTGTAGATAAATACGACGGAATCATTAAAGATTCTTTTAATAACTTCGGAATTTCTTTTGATAATTATTCGAGAACTTCAGCTGAAATTCATCATAAAACGGCTTCAGCATTCTTTAAAAAACTTTATGAAGATGGTAAGTTTATTGAAGAAACAACAGAGCAACTTTATGATGCTGAAGCAAAACAATTTCTTGCCGATCGTTTTGTAACGGGTACCTGCCCAAAATGTGGTAACGAGGAAGCTTATGGCGACCAGTGTGAAAGCTGCGGAACTTCGCTAAATGCCACAGAACTTATCAATCCAAAATCGGCGATAACCGGTGCTACACCGACTTTAAAAGAAACAAAACACTGGTTTTTACCTTTAGATCAATATGAAGACTGGTTAAAAGAATGGATTCTTGAAGGTCATAAATCTGATTGGAAACCAAATGTATACGGACAGGTAAAATCCTGGATCGATGATGGTTTACGTGCCAGAGCTGTAACCCGAGATCTTGACTGGGGAATACCAGTTCCGGTTGACGGTGGCGAAGGTAAAGTACTTTACGTTTGGTTTGATGCGCCTATTGGCTACATTTCTTCAACTAAAGAATGGGCAGAGCGCGAAGGCAAAGACTGGGAACCGTACTGGAAAGATAAAGACACCAAATTGGTACATTTTATAGGGAAAGATAATATCGTTTTTCACTGTATCATTTTCCCGGCGATGCTTAAAGCACACGGCGATTATATTTTACCAGACAATGTACCAGCCAACGAGTTTTTAAATTTAGAAGGTAAAAAATTATCGACTTCTAAAAACTGGGCAGTTTGGTTGCATGAATATTTAGAAGATTTCCCTGGCCAGCAGGATGTATTGCGTTATGCGTTAACGGCAAATGCACCAGAGGCTAAAGATAACGACTTTACCTGGAAAGATTTTCAGGCTAGAAATAACAACGAGCTGGTAGCTATTTTTGGAAACTTTATTAACCGTGTGGTGGTTTTAACCAATAAATACTACAATGGTGAAGTTCCTACTCCGGCAGAATATTCTACGGTAGATGAAGAAACTAATGCCGCTTTAAAAGCTTACCCGGCAGTAATTGCCAGTTCTATCGAAAAATATAGATTTAGAGAAGCACAAGGCGAATTAATGAATCTTGCTCGTTTAGGAAATAAATATCTGGCTGATGCAGAGCCGTGGAAATTGGTAAAAACCGATGAAGAGCGTACTAAAACAATTATGTATGTGGCGCTACAAATCGCATCGGCCCTGGCTACACTTAGTGAGCCGTTCTTACCTTTTACTTCTAATAAACTGAAAGAGATTTTGAAGTTTAGTGCAGAAGAAAGAAACCTAAATGAAGGTGAACTTTCGCAGTGGGATAAAATTACCACTCGCGAAGCCCTTTTACCTGCCGGCCATATAATTGGTAAAGCCGAATTACTTTTCGCTAAAATTGAAGATGAAAAGATCGAATTACAACTTCAGAAATTAGAAGCTTCTAAAGCTGCGAACGCTAAAGCTGATGAAAGTGTAGAACCACAAAAAGACACTGCTACTTTTGAAGATTTCACCAAAATGGATCTTCGTGTAGGAACCATTATTGAAGCCAATAAAATGCCTAAAACCAAAAAACTAATGGTTTTAAAAGTAGATACAGGATTGGATAAACGAACTATCGTTTCTGGTATCGCAGAGCATTTTAAAGCCGAAGAATTAATTGGAAAAAAGGTGACCGTTTTAGCGAATCTTGCCCCAAGAAAATTACGTGGAGTAGAAAGTGAGGGAATGATCTTACTTACTGAAAATGCTGAAGGCAAACTGGTATTTGTAAACCCAGATGAAGATGGTGTTACAAATGGTGCTACGATAAATTAAAAATTAAAACGGCTGAAGTTATTTTCAGCCGTTTTTTATTTACACTATGCTCAAAATTGCCTTTCACCCTATCTACAAGCATCCGTTGCCAGAAAAACATCGTTTCCCGATGGAGAAATACGAGTTGTTACCTAAACAACTTTTACATGAAGGCACTTGTGATGAGCAACATTTTTTTAGTCCGAAACCAGCAGACTTAGAAGATATTCTTGCGGTTCACACCAAAGAATACGTCGAGAATTTAACGAATCTTAGCTTAGATCGCAGGGCGATTAGAAAAACTGGTTTTCCGCTATCGCAGGAGCTGGTAGATCGTGAGATCATTATTGCCGGTGGTACGATTGAAGGCTGCCATTATTCTTTAGAACACGGAATTTCTATGAATATTGCCGGCGGTACGCATCACGCCTATAGCGATCACGGTGAAGCCTTTTGCCTATTGCACGACCAGGCAATTGCTGCGAGGTACCTTCAGAAGAAAAAATTAGCTGAAAAAATACTCATTATCGATCTTGATGTTCATCAGGGAAATGGTACGGCTGAAATATTTCAGGACGATGATTCGGTTTTTACATTTTCGATGCATGGAAAGGGAAATTATCCCTTCAGAAAAGAAATTTCAGATCTCGATATTGAAGTTCCCGATGGCTCCAAAGATGAATATTATCTAGAAACTTTAAAGGAAACGCTACCCGGACTTATTGAAAAAGTACAGCCCGACTTTATCTTTTATCTATGCGGAGTAGACATTCTGGAAACCGATAAACTTGGCCGACTTTCCTGTAGTATCGCAGGTTGCAAGGAACGTGACCGATTTGTTTTGCAAACCGGTCACGATCTAAAAATCCCGGTACAATGTAGCATGGGTGGCGGCTATTCTCCAGAAATTAAAGTAATTATCGAAGCACACGCCAACACCTATCGCTTAGCGCAACATATCTATTTTTAGCTGGCTTTCAATTTCTTCATGAATTTGACGAATTCTGGCTGAAATTCTTCAAATAAAGGATGCTTTTTATTTTTCAGCATTACTTCGCTAAACAATTTTAATCCCAGTGCAAATTCGGTTGCTTCGGCTTCGGTTTCAAAAAGTTCTTTAGATTTTACAGCATCTATAATTCCGAAGATCTCATCATGATTTCCAAATTCAAATTCGATATTTTGATGCTTTACATCTTCTTTTAGGGTAGATACCGTCTCTAACTTAAGACGATAAACGTTAGCTTTCTTTGCCATTTTCTTTTTTATGCAAATTACCACATCCTAAAACTAAGCCGGTATTTTTTTAAAATAGATTCACTAACATTTTTGATAGCTTACATCTATTCTTTCAACACGAATAAAAATTAAGCCTATACAGCAGGATACGTAAATCACAATTAATAAATAATTTTATTGATATATTTAAATTATATTTATTAAATTATGACGATTTATTTACCAATAATAGCATTTTGAAAAATAAAGCAAAAAAATACTGGCGCGAAAACCTTAAATATCTCTTTATACTTTTAAGCGTATGGTTTATTGTCTCCTTTGGAGCAGGAATTTTATTTAAGGATTTTCTAAATCAATTTAAACTTGGTGGTTTTAAGCTGGGATTTTGGTTTGCACAGCAAGGTTCTATTTATGTTTTTGTGATCCTAATTTTCATTTACATACGTCTTATGAATAAACTGGATAAAAAATATGGTTATGCTGAATAAGCAAAATCTACACTTTTAAAACTCACTCACTTTTAAGATCATACTTATGGATGTTCAATTATGGACCTGGATTTTAGTCGGCATTAGCTTTACGCTGTATTTTGGTATAGCAATTTGGGCCCGAGCTTCTTCAACTAAAGATTTTTATATCGCTGGTGGCGGCGTTTCTCCATTAGCAAATGGAATGGCAACCGCAGCCGATTGGATGAGCGCAGCTTCGTTCATATCTATGGCGGGACTTATTTCATTTAGCGGTTATGATGGTTCGGTTTATTTGATGGGCTGGACGGGCGGCTATGTACTTCTCGCGCTTTTGCTTGCTCCTTATCTTAGAAAGTTTGGGAAATTTACAGTTCCAGATTTTATCGGCGACCGTTACTATTCTAACTCGGCTCGAACTATTGCCATTATTTGTGCTTTAATTGTTTCGTTTACGTATGTGGCTGGGCAAATGCGCGGCGTAGGAATCGTATTTTCTCAGTTTTTGCAGGTAGATATTACCAAAGGTGTTTTAATTGGTATGGCGGTAGTTTTGGTTTTTGCTTTTTTAGGCGGAATGAAGGGAATCACATACACGCAGGTAGCGCAATATTGCGTTCTGATCTTTGCTTTTATGGTTCCCGCTATTTTTATTTCTATCCAAATGACCGGAAATCCCTTTCCACAAATCGGGATGGGCGCCAGAGTTGAAGATGGCACTTTTCTTTTAGATAAATTAGACGAACTACATACACAATTAGGCTTTAAAGAATATACAAGCGGTACAAAATCTACCTGGGATATTTTTGCAATTACTCTTGCCTTAATGGCAGGCACTTCTGGCTTACCCCATGTTATCGTTCGGTTTTTTACGGTGCCTAAGGTAAAAGATGCCAGAAAATCTGCCGGTTATGCTTTATTGCTAATCGCTATTTTATACACTACGGCTCCAGCAGTTTCGGTTTTTGCCAGAACAAATTTGATCACTACCGTAAATGAAACGGCTTATACCGATTTGCCGGACTGGTTTAAAAACTGGGAAAATACCGGATTAATTTCCTGGACTGATAAAAATAACGACGGAAAGATCCAATATCGAAATTCAGATGCTGTAAATGGGAAACCAATTTTTACAGAGGAAAGAGGTGAAAATGGCGAGCGAATTATTAGCAATCCCAGCACTGCTGAAAATGAATTATATGTAGACAAAGACATTATGGTTTTAGCCAATCCAGAGATCGCTCAATTACCAAATTGGGTAATTGGTTTGGTGGCTGCAGGAGGTTTGGCTGCTGCCTTATCTACCGCTGCAGGTTTACTTTTGGTAATTTCCACATCGGTTTCTCACGATCTGGTAAAAAAGCAATTAAAACCTAATATTTCAGACAAAGGTGAACTTTTAATTGCGAGAATAAGCATTTTAGTAGCTATTGTTGTTGCAGGTTTCTTCGGAATTTATCCACCCGGTTTTGTTGCCGCTGTCGTCGCACTGGCATTTGGTTTAGCCGCGGCTTCGTTTTTCCCTGCAATCGTTTTGGGGATTTTTGACAAAAGAATGAATCGCCAGGGAGCCGTTACCGGAATGATCGCCGGAATAAGTTTAATGCTATTTTATATGATTAGGTTTAAAACCGGATTAATAGGAATTATGGATCCGTTACCGGAAAGTGAATGGTGGTTTGGTACTTCGCCTGAAGGCTTTGGTGTTGTTGCTATGCTGGTTAATTTTATCCTAGCGATCGTAATTTCAAGACTTACTCCTGCTCCACCAAAGAATGTACAGCAAATCGTTGAAGATATTAGAATCCCAAGTGGTGCCGGTGAAGCTCAAATGCATTAAAAATATAGCTTCAAATTATCGAATTTCAGCAATAAATAAAAAACTAAAAACTCCGTTTCCTTAAAACATAAGAAACGGAGTTTTCAGTATATTTTAAAAACTCAGCGAAAAAATTACTTCCCTAAAAGCAGAATTTCGTTGCAAATGATTTCAGTAATATAACGTTTATTCCCTGCTTTATCCTCGTAACTTCTACTGGTAAGTTTTCCGTCTACCGCGATTTCTTTTCCTTTAGGCACATAATTCTCTACCACATCTGCAGTTTTACCCCAGGCCACCAAATTATGCCATTGCGTTTCAGAAACTTTTTCTCCTTTGGCATTTTTGTAAAATTCGTTGGTTGCAATAGAGAATTTTGCCAGTTTTTTACCTGATTCTAAATTTACAATTTCGGGCTGTGTGCCTACATGGCCAATCAATTTAACGCTGTTTCGTAAAGTACTCATAACTATAGAATTTAATTGTAATTGAAAATCGTTAGTTCATTTCAACGCTGCAAACATATAGCGGCAAAAAAGCCATATTCGTCTGTGAACTAATTGTTTTCGTATAAATTCGTTTGTAAATAATTGTAATCATTTATAAATGCTAAATATTCAGTCTCAAGAAATAGCCATATTGAAATTAACTCAACAATAGTTTGAATATAAATTCGTTTTAATCCCACCAACCATTTTATTTTCCATTGAAATCAAACATCATTAAAAGGTTACTTTCTATCATTAAGTACCTCGCCATTTATTATCTTTCTATCAAAATGATTTGCTTCGGAATTCCAAAATTGCTGTTTATGCAGTTTAGAGTTTTGCATTACGAATCTTTTTTACCTTTAGCCGAAATATCCAAATACCAACACATGTGGTCTTTCTTTGGAAGATCCTACAACTACAATATTTTTATTGGCCTTGCTGAACTTTTGATAGGAATTTTAATCGTTTTTAAACGAACACGATTAATTGCTTTATTGATTTCAATAGGAGTATGTTTAAATATTTTGATTTTAAATATCGAATTTGAGATCTATTTTGCGCTTTCTCATATCATTTTAGATTTTGTCCTAAGCTTTCTATTGCTTTTAGAATATAGGAAGGATCTCTATCAATTTTTTATTCTGAATAGTGGCAAAATTAAACGATCCTTACTTCCGCAGAAAAAGGGATTCTTACATAAACTGCCCTTTGTTTATGTTTTAATACTTCCTATTGGTTATGGCATATTTTCATACAACCTGAAATCTACAGTAGACGATACGGTGACAGGAAGTTATAGGATTGAAGAATTTAAGATTGACGATAAAGATCTTGAAATTACCAAAGGAAAATTGGGATCTAGCCCAATGTTATTTTTAGAACACACTCACCAGGCAATAATTTCTATAAATGATTCTATTTATTACGGAAGATATTCAATTTATAAAAGAGAAATTAGAATGTACTTTGATCCTCCTATAAACAAAATCAATTCGATCACAGGTCGCCTGGATAAAGAAAATTTTACGATTAACGGAGTGATGAATGATTCGATTCCTGCTATGATCGATTTAGAGAGATTGACAGAAAAAGAAGACTATTTGAATAATTTATATAATTAGAGACCTCGGAAGCAATTTAAATCCGAAAAACAATTATGATATGCACAAAACTTTAATCTCTTTGCTAAGATGGATACTCAAAAATTAATATTAAAAACCTAAGATTCTTAGTATTTATGTTTACTTTAAAGATTCATTAGAACAGCCGTACTCATTCATCAAAAATTCGTATCGTGAAAAACTCCATTCTCTTTTCTTTAGTCATCATTTTTTGCAGCCAGAGTTTTGCTCAGCAATTAAAAGGAAAAGTTCTGGATGCAGATACCAATAATCCATTAGAAGGTGTTCATATCTATTATACCAATCAAAAAGCAGTAGAAATAACCGATAAACAAGGAAACTTCAGCATAAAATATAGAAAAGAGCATCTTGATGATAGCATTCATTTTTCTATTCTGAATTATAAAAAAACAGCGATAAGCCTTCGGGATTTAATTTCAAGAAAAAGTCCGATTCTCCTCGAACAAACTACAGAATCTTTAACCGAAGTAACCATCTCTAGCCAGACCAAGCATTTCAAAAATGTTCCGTATAAAAAATTAGAAAACCTCCCTTATGGATTGTTTGAATTCGGTTCGGTCTTAAAAGATGGCAAAATTTATATCATCGCAGGGAATTCGACTAGGAACTCAGAAACTTTAAAGGGGGTTCTATCTATGGACAATTTGAATATGGTAGATCCAAATGCGATGACACGAAAAATTAGTCTGAGTCGAGCAAAAATAGACTTTAATGATTTTAAAGGAGATTTACTTATATATGATATCGCAAAAAATCATTGGACAAAAAAATTTAAAAAAACCTTTGCTGAACGTGTTATGAATGGCATGCTTGCTTATAAGGAGAAATTCTATGTTTTTGGAGGAAAAACTTTATCCAGAAATGGCAAATTTGAATATCTAGATAATACCATCGAGATCTATGATCCCAAAACCGACAGTATTCTGGTAGACGAAACCAATCCTCACATGGCGGTTAATGCAGCTTCTTTTGTTTACGAAAACAAGTTAGTAATTATGGGTGGTTCAGTTAAAAAGAATAGAGAACGAGATACCAAAGTTTACACCAATAAAGTGCATTTACAGGATCTGGAAACAGGTTTATGGTACGAGTTAGGTAATATGCCAGAAGCAAAAGAAATTCAGGGAATCCTTATAGATAATAAATTTTACATGGTGGGTGGCTTTGCTGGTAAAAAACTAACAGGCATAGAATCCTACGATCTAAACACCAGAAAATGGCAACGTGAAGCGGTACTTTTTCAGGGAATGGCGCAACCGGCTTTAGCCAGTGCTGGTGATTTACTTTACATATACGACGAGGGTAAAATTTGCACCTACAATCTTATTACAAAAAGTCTGAAGGAATATCACATCCCGGTGAAGCGACAAGCTTCTGCTATGCATATTTACGAGAATAAACTTATTTTAATAGGTGGCGTAAGTAGCTACAATTACAACTTTTTACCCAGAAATAGCGTCTATCAAATTAAGCTTGAAGATATAGAACATAGCGAAGTTATGCAGTCTAAAAATTTTGGTGCACTTGCAAACTACTAAATTTCAAATTATTTGCTTATCTTAACTAAGCTGAAGGAATATAGCTTCTATAGAATGCAGGTCGATTTTATCCATTTTTAATCTTAGTTCTATGGAAACTAAAACACCACTATGGTTTTGGATCTTAAGCATCATTTTTTTGCTGTGGAATCTAATAGGAATTGGCTCTTTTGTTGCCCAGGTTTTAATGACACCGGAAGCTCTTGAAGCGCTCCCAAAAGCCGAACGAGAATTATATGACTCTTACCCCAGCTGGACGTATATTGTTTACTTCATAGCTGTATTTGCAGGTTTTTTAGGTAGCCTGGGCCTACTTTTAAAGAAAAGATGGGCAAGAACATTATTCCTGGTATCACTTTTAGCTGTCCTTATACAAATGGGACATAGTTTATTTGTAGCAAATGCGCTGGAAGTTTATGGTAATGAAGCCTTAATTTTACCCGTGATCGTAACCATAATTAGTATTATGTTACTATGGTTTGCCAATTTTTGCGCTAAAAAACCCTGGTACAACTAGAAAATTCAAATTGATGAAATACAGCATACAAATTCCTGAAAGCTGTGGCGAAAACTGGAACAAAATGACCGCTTAACAGCAGGGAAAATTTTGCCAGGTTTGTGAAAAAGAAGTGATCGATTTCACTAAAACTACAGATGCTGAATTACTTCAAAAACTAAAAAGCAGACAAAAAATTTGTGGCAGATTTAAACAATCTCAGCTTTCTCGAGATTTAAAACCGAACAACTCTAAAACCAACTAGAAACAACTAGCTTTAGCGGCAGGATTCACTTCAGTTTTGGCAATCGCTACGCCGGCAAATGCCCAAACAACTTCAGCTAAAACCGAACAACTAGAGAAAACTTCAGAAAAAAATTCAGAAGAAAAACATCCAATTTCGGCTAAAGATAGTATCGTAATTTCTGGCACCGTGACCGATGAAGAGGATCTTCCTATTCCTAGCGTACACATTAAGGTCTTAGATTCTAAAATTTTAACGAAAACCGATTTTGATGGAAATTTTAAGATTGTTCTCCCAGAAAAAACTACCACAAAAAATCTCAAATTAGAGTTTCAATTTATTGGTTATGAAACCCGTATTTTAGATCTCAACGAAAAATCTACAAATTTGGATATTAAATTAAAAATGGAAACTGTATTAATGGGGGAAGTTGTAATCGTAAAGAAAATGAATGTGTTTAGACGAGTTGGCTATTTTTTCAAAAGATTATTTTAGCAGGACAATTTCCTTTTTATGAAAAATCTAAACGATTATGTTGGCTTTTATCAGGCTCAACTTCAAAAAGGCGATATTCTTATTGCTTACAAAGAACTGGTTTCATTCGTTATGAAACTGAGGACCGATCTTAAACGAGATTCTTCTTTTGATTATTCGGTTACCGGAATTCTACATGGTTATCTGGATTATACCTATTTCTACTTTTCTAATGATTTTCTGAAAAGCAAAAAACTAAAATTCGGATTAGTCTTAAATCACCTCGAAATGCGATTTGAACTATGGCTTTTGGGTAATACTGCTGAAATTCAGAAAAAATACTGGACTTTCTTGAAGGAAACAAAATGGAATAAAAATCAAATGGAAATGCCAAATTATTCAGTTTTAGAAGTAGTTTTAATCGAAAATCCAAACTTTAATAACCTCCCCCTTTTACAAAAAAATCTTGAAATCGAATTGAATAAAAATCTATTGGAAATAATGGATTTCATTTAGAGATTAAAAAATAGGTTATAAACTAACCAATGAATCTAGAAGAAGAAAATAGAAGGAAACGTGCAAAAGCGACGCTAAGTAAAATGGAAAGTTTAGAGTTTTTCATTTTACCATTCATTACTCCAAGAGCACGACATAAATCGTTAGATGATTTTAGCGAATCTCAGTTGGACCGTTTTAAAAAGCACGGCTACGACACCAAACTAAAACAAGCCAATCAACTCATCATTTTCGGAATTATATTTTGGATAGGTCTGGCTGCGATTATTGGCTATCTTGCAATTAAATTCTCTTGATGCCGCTGTATTCTTATCTAGCCATAATTGGGATCATTCTCTATTTACTTTTCAGACTTTTAAAGAAAAGGTCTGCAAAAAAACATGTTGAACAACTTAAAGATAATTGGGCCAAAGCTAAAACCGAAAAATTTAATTTCGACCAGATTAAAAGCTTTTATGCAGCTCAGCTTCAAATTAGCGATTTTCATCAAATAAATGATCAAACGGCAAAAGACCTGGATTTCTCAGCGCTTTTCAGGTTTTTAGATCGAACAACTTCCAAACCCGGACAACAATATTTCTACAATCACCTGCGGAATATTAATACTGAAAATCAATTAAAGCGATTTTCGACATTTTCAGATACATTTTTAGAAGCTGAAAACGAACGCTTAAAAATTCAGTCGCAATTATCGAAACTGAATCATTACAATGCGTACGATTTTGTTCGCTTGATTACAGATGAACCCATGAAACGTCCAAAATGGATTGTTTGGGTATATAATCTTAGTTTTTTATCCATTTTTAGCCTGATTGGCGGTTTCTTTTATCCAGTTTTATTCCTAATCATGCTTCCGGTTTTTATGACCAATATGGTTTTGCATTATCGCAATAAAAATAACCTCAACTATTATCTTAATGCGGTTCATCAACTTAGTATCGCAATAAAAGCCGGCGATAAAATATCGAATTTCGGCAATATTAGAACCTATTTTGAGGACTTAAGCTTTCTTGGATCTGTAAGGAAAATTCAGTTTAAAACCTCACTTATTGGTTTCGAGAATAAGATGAACGATGAGTTTGCCTTTTTTGGCTGGTTCTTTTTCGAGGTGCTTAAAATTACTTTTAATATTGAAATTTTATTGTTTTTCAACTTTTTGGAAAACATTCAGCATAAACGAAATGATATAGAAAAGCTATTTCGGTTTTTAGGAGAAATCGATTCAGCTATTGCAGTGGCTTCTATTAAAACCGAATATCAAGATCGCATCTGCCAACCTCATTTCAGCAATAAAAAAGAGATTAGATTTAGCGAAATTCGGCATCCATTAATCAAAGACTGTATTACCAATTATTTAGAGCTTTCACAAAAAAGCATGCTCCTTACCGGTAGCAACATGTCTGGAAAAAGCACTTTTATAAGAACGGTCGCCATTAATACGCTGCTGGCACAAACCCTAAATATTTGTTTTGCTGAAGATTTTACAGCTCCTTTTCTAAAACTATATTCTTCGATAAGAATTACCGACAATCTAACAGAAAATACCAGTTATTATCTGGAAGAAGTCTTACAGATCAAAAAGCTGTTGGATTTTTCAAAAGAAGATACACCCAAATTGTTTATTCTAGATGAAATTTTTAAAGGAACAAATACCGAAGAACGCATGGCTGCCGGAAAATCTATTTTGTCTTATCTAAACACAGCACAAAATATTGTGATGGTTTCTACCCACGATATCGAACTTACCGAAATGCTAACGCAAAACGTTTTTGAACTGTATCATTTTAGTGAAAGCATTCAAAATCAGGAATTAAACTTTGATCATAAATTAAAAGAAGGGCCTCTAAAAACCAAAAACGCGATAAAGATCTTGGCGCTTTATGATTTTCCCGAACAGGTAATTACTGAAGCTGAAATGTTAAAAAACAAACCGAATTAAACCATTTAGCTTTTCCCAAGTCCAAACACCAGATTAACTACCCTGGCATTTCACTTTTTTGTCCTGATATAAAAATTTTATTTCTACCCCTAACTATAAGCGCCAGGGGGTTAAATCTATTAATCCTTTTCTTGTTAAAACTAAACAGACTTCAGTATTCCACTGAAATCGCTATTAAAAAAATCTTACTAAATTGAGCTCAAAAGCAAAACATACGATGAAAAAAATTTTCTCTCTACTGTGTATCGCAGTGATCTCCTTTTCGGGTTTCGCGCAACAAAGCCCTAAAAAACTTACTACTGAAGATTATGAACAGGCCGCTAAATTTCTTGGCTTCAATACGTATCCTCTAGTCGACAAAGCTAACGTAAGCCCTAATTGGTTAGATAACGGAAGTTTTTGGTATGAAATTTCGGTTGATGGAGAACGCCAATACGTACTTGTAGATCCAAAGAAAAAGTCGAAAGAAACCTCTACTTCCCTTGAAGAATTACTGGGCGAAAAACCTGAAGGTGGCCAAAGAAGATCCTGGACAGAAGTTGCTTCTCCAGATGGTTCTAAAACAGTTTATATTAAAGACTGGAATCTTTGGATGCGTGATAATGAAACTGGCGAGGAAACTCAACTTACCCAGGACGGAGAAAAAAACTATGGTTACGCGACAGATAATGCGGGTTGGAAACATAGTGATAAACCCATCGTACTTTGGAGTCCAGATTCTAAAAAGATCGCTACGTTTAAACAAGATCAGCGCCATGTAAGCGATATGTATTTGGTAGAAACCAAAGTTGGCGAACCAAAACTTCAGGAATGGAAATATCCAATTCCGCAGGATTCGGCCATCATCAAAATCGAGCGTGTAATTATCGATACTGAAGATAACGAGATCACCAAACTAAATATTCCGGCAGATGCAAGACGTGGTACACTTTGCGACGATATTGCCTGCGATGGCACTTTTGGTGATAACGAATGGGGTCCAGACTCAGAGACTTTAGCTTTTGCTTCAGTTTCTCGTGATCACAAAAAAGTTACTCTTCGTGTAGCAGATGCTGAAACTGGCGAAGTAAGAGATATTTTTACTGAAGAAACAGAGACGCAATTCGAATCTGGACAAGGCACTATAAACTGGCATTATTTACCAGAATCAGACGAAATTATCTGGTATTCTGAACGTGACGATTGGGGACATCTATACCTTTACGATCTTGAAAGCGGAGAACTTAAAAATCAAATCACCAAAGGAGATTTTGTAGTAACCAGTTTAGTTGAAGTAGACGAGGATAAAGAAATGCTGTATTTCTATGCGCAAGGTAAGGAAGAAGGTCGCGATCCTTATTTTAGACATTTTTACAGCATAAAATTTAACGGGAAAGGACTTAAACTATTAACTCCGGAAAACGGAATGCACAGCATTTCACTATCTCCAGAAAAATATTTTGTAGATAACTACTCACAACCAGATGTCCCAAATGTTGCTGTACTTAGAGATATTAAAGGCCGTAAAATAATGGATCTGGAAAAAGCAGATATTTCTCGTTTAGAAGCTATCGGCTGGCAGGCACCAAAACCAATTAAAGTTAAATCTGCAGATAAGAAATGGGATTTATACGGATTAATGTTTACGCCTACAGATCTTGATGAATCTAAAAAATATCCGGTAGTAAATTACATCTATCCTGGCCCGCAAGGTGGTGGTGTTGGTGGTCGTTATTTTTCACCTTCACGTAGCGATCACCAGGCTTTAGCAGAACTTGGATTTATCGTTGTGGTGATCGATGGTAGCTGTAACCCGGGAAGATCTAAATCTTTCCACGATGCCTGCTATGGTAATATGGGCGATAACACGCTAGAAGATCAAATAAGCGGAATTAAGCAATTGGCTGAAAAATATTCGTATATGGATTTAGATAAAGTTGGAATTTGGGGACACTCCGGTGGTGGCTTTGCGACTGCAGATGCGATGTTCTCTTATCCTGAATTTTATAAAGTTGGAATTTCTGAATCTGGAAACCATGATAACAGAAACTATGAAGATGATTGGGGAGAAAGATACATTGGTTTAATTGAAGAAACCGAAAACGGAAAAACTAATTATGAACTACAAGCCAATCAATACAATGCTGAAAACCTACAGGGAGATTTGTTAATTGCGCATGGTAATTTAGATGACAACGTACCTCCTTACAACTCGTATTTGGTGATCGATGCATTGATCAAAGCGAATAAAGATTTCGATTTGATCATTTTCCCAAATGCACGCCACGGCTACGGAAGGGATAGCTATTATATGACTAGAAGAAGATGGGATTATTTCGTTGAAAATCTAATGGGTGCAGAACATCCAAAAGAGTTTAAAATTGAAATGCCACGAAGAAGATGATTTCTTCTGAATTAAAAAAACAAAAAGCCGGTAGATCTATGATTACCGGCTTTTTGTTTTTTAGGCTTAATGTAAGCCTCGATAATTGCTCAACAATATCCTAATAAGAATCTATTTTCTGAATTGAAGGTGAAGAATTCCATTTAGATATAATTGATAATGAGTTAGCTTAACATTGAAATTACTGTTTTTATATTTATATGAGATTCCGGATCAAGTCCGGAATGACAAGATGTTTAAAATCGTCAAAAGGAATAATCGACCAACTTTAAAATGAAAACTCATAATTACACCATTAACCTTAATTGGACTGGCAACAAAGGTGGTGGTACAAAAACTTACAAAGATTACACTCGCGATTATACGATCCAGGCAAAAGATAAAGTTGTGATTCAGGGTTCTTCAGATCTCGCTTTTCTGGGAAATCCTGAGCTCTATAATCCTGAAGAACTTCTGCTCGCTTCGATCGCTTCCTGCCACATGCTTTGGTATCTTCATCTATGTGCTTCCAACAAAATCATTGTTTTAGAGTATCAGGATCAACCAAGCGGTAAAATGATTGAAAACAAAGATGGTAGTGGAAAATTTATTGAAATTACGCTTTATCCACAAATAAGGTTGGCTGATAAAACCATGCTCGAAAAAGCCGAAAATCTACATAAAGAAGCAAATAAATTCTGTTTTATCGCAAATTCTTGTAATTTTCCAATTAGGCATGCGGCAACTTATCAATTTTAAATATGGAAATAAAAGTCATCAATCAACGTAAATTTCAGATTCTGGAAAATCATAAAATCATCTTGGAACTTTCTTATCCAAAATGGTGGTCTAATAATGCTGAATTTCGATATCTAGGCAAACAATTTGAAATTAAAGCAAAAGGCTTTTGGCAAAACGATTTTATTATTACTTCGAATCATCGAGAAATTGGGAATATTAAACTGAATTGGAAACAAGATGCAGTAATCAGCCTAAAATCTAAAGAAAAACCTTATCAGCTAGAGCAGGAAACTATCTGGCACTCTAAATATTTGGTAAAATCTGGCGAAAATGAGATTCTTAGAATCCATGCAAAAAGTAACTGGAAAAAATTTCATCCAGATTTTCTACTACACATAGAAAACAACGAGGAAAATGAAGATTTAAACCTTCTTATCGCCATAAGTACTTTTCTAATTAATAATCGTTTAAAAGCTGCCGCTGCCGCAGGAGCTTAATTCTCTTATAATGCTACTACCTGAACCTAAAATCCCTATTTCTGAAGGTTTTTCTTTAATCGGAATTTCTACGGAAATGTCTTTTGCTGAAAATAAAACCGGCCAGTTATGGCAAAAATTTATCCCTCTAAAAATGTCGATTTTGGGCAAAAAACAGATCGATTTATTTTCTGTTGAAGTCTATAAAGACCTATCATTTTTCTCAAATTTTAATCCTGCCGCAAACTTTACAAAATGGGCAGCGATTAGGAAAGAAGAAGTTGAAAAAGCACCTTCAGAATTTGAAATATTAGAAATCCCCGAAGGCAAATACGCGATTTTTAATTACAAAGGAAGTAGTAGCGAAGCACCGCAGTTTTATCAGCGAATTTTTCAGCAGTGGTTACCATCTTCAGGGTTTCAGCTCGACGACAGGCCGCATCTTGCGATCATGGGAGAAAAGTATAAGAATAACGATCCTACTTCCGAAGAAGAAATATGGATTCCTATAAAATAACTTCAGCTTAAAATATTTCAGCAAAAAACCACCTCGAGTATTATGCACTTTGGCGGTGCTAATAAAAACTAAACTTCGGGTTCAAGCTCGGTTACAGCATCGTAGGCGATATAGGCATTATTGATCACTCTAAAATTGGCATTTTGATCGCTCACATTTTCGAAAGCAGCATAATCGATCCATACGAAACCGTCTGAGCCCCAATTTTCTCCCCAGGAATTCACCACTTTAAAAGCATTATACTCATCTGAAAATCCAACTACCAACATAGCGTGACAATCGCCCGTACCATAATCTACGACATGTTCCCGATAAGCGGTAAGTCCAAAACTATCGGTCGTACCAAACTCGGTAGACAAATATGCACCAATCACGATTGGTTGTTGCTGGGTAATTAAAGTTTTCATTTCGGCAAGCATATTTTCGCCGCTTAAGCTCCTAAATGCTGAAATTCTAGCTGCCGTTGCCGCCGCGATCTGTTCTTCTGTGGGTTGTTCTGAACATCCGTTTTCATCATAAGGAAAAAGGGCTAAAGAACTTACACCCTGTTCCTGAACTAGATCTAAGGTCTCTGCAATGCTGGTGCCGCCACATTCTCCCATAGTTAGTTGATTATAGGTAAACGACGGACTAAAGGTTGTTGTTGAAGAATAAGCTTCGCCATTTTCTAAATACTCCTGAAAAGATTTTAGGTAGTAACTTACTGCCCACGAAGAACAGGAAGCCAATTGTCCCTGGTCGCCCACAGGTGGTAAAAATTCTGAAAGATCAAATTCTTCAGGCAAGTCTTCAGGAATTTCAAGATCATTTAAAATTTGAGTATTTCCAGTAGAAAAATTACCGGTTCCTGTACATGACAATCCGGTTGAGAAAACCTCACCATCTTCAGTAATAAATTGATTATCGTCTAAAGGATCTGGGGTGTTTTCCTGCCTGGGCATATTATCATCCATATCCTGATAACAGGAAATTAAAGTGAAGGGAATTATAACAAGTAAAAGTTTAAAATACTTCATAGGTGTATATGTAATAATAGGTAGCTATAGAAAAGCTAACACAAATTCTACACCAATATTAGCTAAAATGAATTTGTGATCTTTGAAGCTACTCGTTAAATAAAAATAAACAAGCTTTATTTCAATGATAAAATTCGTTAAATAAGTAACTCTTTAACAACTAATTAAAATAGATTTTTTAGAATCATTTCTACATTTAATCATGAAATTAATAGCAATCACATTATTTAGTATTATGGCTTTAGGAAATATAAATGCACAGGAAAAAGATACTCACTTATGGGAAAACAGGTTGGTCTTAATGCTTACTAATTCTAAAGATAACAGTGACTTTAAGCAACAACTAGGCGAATTTAGAGCGCAGGAAAAAGATCTGGAAGAACGTAAGATTGTTGTTTATCAGGTAACACCAAAAAAATATGCTACAGGAATTAGCGATTCACCAGATTGGAATAAGGGAGATAATTTCTACGAAAAATTTAAAAGATCAAATACTAATTTCGAACTTATTCTAATTGGTCTTGACGGCGGAACTAAATTGCGTAAAAAAGAATATACACCAGCCGAAGAACTTTTTGAAAAAATTGATAGTATGCCAATGCGTAGAGCAGAAATAGAACAATCCCACTAGTTTTTTAGACAAATTCGATAAAATACCCCGTTTTGGGGTATTTTTTTTGCGAATATTTTACGTAACTTTAAGCAACCCAAAAACTTAGCAAACCTAAAAAACTTAAATTAAGTTTTATGGACTTGTTGAAAATTGCTGCATCGCAATTAGGAACAAAAGAAATTAGCGGCAGCGAGGATAATCCTCAAATCGTAAAATACGCTGAAGAATCTGGCATTATAGGCATCACGAACGACGAAATCGCCTGGTGCAGTACTTTTGTAAACTGGGTTGCTAAAAAGGCCGGACTCCAGTCTTCTGGAAGTGCAGCTGCAAGATCCTGGACAAATATTGGTATCGCGGTTAAAGATCCTAAACCCGGAGACATCGTTGTCTTTTGGCGCGAAGATCCGTTAAGCTGGAAGGGCCATGTTGGCTTTTTTACCGGTTTTAATAAAGATGCCAGCATCGTATATTGTCTTGGCGGTAACCAAAGTAATGCGGTAAACATTACTGGTTATGATGCTAAAAAAGTGCTTTCATATCGCCGAATATCACAAGTAGATACAATTAGTATTCCCCAACCTACTTTAAAACGACGAGATAAAGGAAACGAGGTCATAAAACTTCAAAAATTACTCAACTTCTTAGGATATAACTGTGGAGATGTTGATGGTGATTTTGGACCTAAAACTGAAAATGCACTGAAGTTATTTCAGGCAAACAACCAGTTAACAGTAGACGGAATTTACACTTCTGAAACCCTAAATCCTGTAGAATCTTTATTACAAAGTTAAAATTTATAACGCTTTCACCTTTTAGCAAAAAAACATTAAGTGTTTGATTTTTAATTTCTTAATCTTTTCAATAACTTAAAAAATGGATAAGTTTTGTTTAGAATGTGGCGAAAAGCTAGTGGGGAGAATCGATAAAAAATTCTGTAGTGATTACTGCAGGAATTCTTATCATAATAAACTGAACAAAGACAGTAAAAACCTTATGCGTAACATTAATAATATCTTACGCAAAAATTATAGGATCCTAGAAAAATTAAATCCAGATGAAAAAACAAAAACCAGCAAGACAAAATTGCTGGCTGAGGGTTTTAATTTTCAATATTTCACTAGTGTTTATACTACCCAGGCGGGGAAAACATATTATTTTATTTACAATCAGGGGTATTTACCATTAGAGAATGAGGAGTATTATGCACTAGTAAAACGCAACTAGCAATGCCAATTTTGCCCTCTAAGTTTTAAGGCAGCACAAAGAATATCCTTACGACTTATCATTCCTATTAATTTCCCATATTCAATAACAGGAAATCTTCTACAATCATGCTTGTAGAATAATTGTGCGCAGTCGAAAATATTTAAGTTTTTATCGATCACCGCTACCGTATCGTCCATATAATTTTCGATCTTCATATCACCAATCGGCATATTAAAATAGCGACTTTCAGAAATTTGCTTCATGCAATCACCATCTGAAATCACGCCCTCTAATTCGCCAAAATCGTTCACCACAGGTGCTCCAGAAATTTTGTTCTTGATCATAGCTTCCATAACCTCGGCTACAGATTGTTCTTTCTTAAAAGTGATCAATGAACTGGTCATATAATCTTCAACTAAAATTGGTGCGCTTTCTAATTTAACGGGAGCCGCACGCCTTCCCTGAAAACTTTTAATTCCCATAATTGTAAAATTTTGATTACTAATTACTTAAATATAAGGAATTTTGATATCTTTTTAAAGAAGTGCAAATTTCAAGGTTAGTTTTTATAACTATAGTATCTTTATTTTTTCAGAAAAGTAAACTACCTCGGGGCATTCGTTGGAAACAAATTTTTAATTTCGAGGCAAGCCTCGGAGAATTAACCCCTCAATAAGGGATTAAATGCGCATTAATGTCTAAAAATTTACAAGCTTTAATTGCTTTACTTCTTATTAGTTTTAGTTGCTGGCTAAGCTTTTACAGCCTTAAGCCATCAGATATTCAAGAAGAAGTTCCAGAAAATGAATTTTCAGTAAACAGGGCGTTTCAGCACGTAGAGAAAGTTGGGGAATCACCACACTATTTAGGAAGTGCCGCACATAGCTCTGTAAGAAATTATATCGTTAACGAGCTGCAAAATCTAGGCTTAGAAGTACAAACCCAAGAGGATTTTGTTTTAAATGATGCTGCAATTCTTAGCCGACCACAAAATATTTTAACCCGAATTGAAGGAAATGGCAATGGAGACGCACTCGTTCTAATGTCTCATTACGACAGCCAGCCACATTCTTCGCATGGCGCCAGTGATGCCGGTAGCGGAGTCGCTACAATTCTTGAAGGCTTACGCGCTTTTATTGCTGAAGGAAATACTCCTGATGACGATATTATCATCTTATTTACTGATGCTGAAGAAATCGGACTTATGGGAGCTGAGCTGTTTATCAAAGAACATCCCTGGGCGAAAGACGCTAAACTTGCTTTAAATTTTGAAGCGCGTGGTAGCGGTGGAAGTTCTTTTATGCTGTTAGAAACCAATGCCGGAAACGGCAAACTTATTAAAGCTTTTAAGGCAGCTAACGTTCCTTTCCCTACCACAAATTCTTTAGCCTATAGTGTTTATAAACTTTTACCAAACGATACCGATCTTACGGTTCTTAGAGAATTTGGAAACATTAACGGCTTCAACTTTGCATTTATTGGAGATCATTTCGATTACCATACTGCGAATGACGTTCCTAAAAACTTAGATCTTCAAACGCTGGCACACCAGGGCGATTACTTAATGCCGCTACTCCATTATTTTAAAAATGCAGATCTAAATCAACTAAACTCAGATCAGGATCTTTTATATTTTAATTTACCGTTCGGGCAGTTTATTACCTATCCTTTTAGCTGGATCACCCCAATGCTCATTCTGGCATTCCTTTTATTTTTTATTGTTGTTGGGTTTGGGATCTCTAAAAAACAACTCGATATTAAAACGATATTCAAAGGTTTTGTTCCTTATTTTTTGAGTCTTACCATTGGCGGACTTTTAGTTTTTGGACTTTGGAAATTCTGTCTTTACATCTATCCCGAATATTCCGAAATGCTACATGGCTTCACCTATAACGGCTATAGTTATATCACTGCAGCGATATTGTTAAGTTTAACGGTGGCATTTTTTGTGTATCACAAGTTTTATTCTGAAGAGCATACAGCCTCCCAATTTGTAGCTCCGCTATTTTTCTGGATACTTATTTGCAGCTTACTCGCTTTTGGTTTAAAAGGTGCGGCCTATTTTATCATTCCGGCTTATTTTGGCATTATCCAATTGTTTTTAATGCTACGTCAAAAGCAACCAAATTTGATTTTAAACACAGTTTTTAGCCTCCCGGCATTATTTATTCTATTTCCATTTATACAAATGTTTCCGGTGGCTTTGGGACTAAAAATCCTTTTTGTTGCAGCAATTTTAAGCATTTTATTATTTACGCTGTTTTTACCCGTTTTCGGATATTTCAGTAAAAAAGATCTGCTCGCTGTGTTGCTGTTTATTGGCTTCAATGTGTTTATGTTTTATGCGCATTTTACTTCAGAATTCACTTCAGAAAAACCTAAACCCAACAGCTTAGTGTATTTATTTGATGCCGATGAAGATAAAGCCAATTGGTTTTCTTACGACAGCATGATCGACGAATGGACCGCGCAATATTTTGGAGAAGAACCGGTGAAATTAAATAACATTGAAGCAAAATTCAGCAGTAAATATAATTCTGGTTTTACCTGGCGAAGTGATGCGCCAACGGTCAATATCGACGCACCCGGGATCATCCTTCAAAAAATTGATAGCACAACTAACGAATTTCAATATTCGTTAAAAATCGCACCAAATCGAGACGCAAAACGCATGGAAATTTACACTGAAAACTTAACAGATTTCAGCAAATTTGAAGTTAACGGAAGAACTCCTGAAGATGTAAAGCTCGGTGAAGAATCCTTTAATATGTTTACCAGAAGATGGCGCAACCGACTATTAAGTTATTACATTTCCAGCAAAGACACGCTGCGAATGAATTTCAGTTTAGACAAATCCAAGTCGGCCGAATTCATTTTATACGAATCTAGCTACGATCTTTTGGAAAATGAAGAACTAAACGTCCCAAAACGAGCAGAAAACATGATGCCAAAACCTTTTGTTTTAAACGATGCAGTGATCTACAAGAAAAAGATTAAGTTGAATCAGTAGGCAGTCGCAGTGAGCAGTTTCAAAAATAAAGATGTTGAATTTTAAATGCTGAATTTTGAATTCGACTAATCGCTGACTGCTGAAAGCTTTTAGACAGATCAAAAAATCGTGAACCGGAAACTGCCAACAAGTCTAAATTCTAACATCTAACAGCGAAGCGTTCTCTAATCTTAAAATAAAAAATATGCAAATCTCAATATTAGGATGTGGATGGTTAGGTTTTCCACTGGCAAAAAAGCTGGTCGAAGACGGTTATTCTGTAAAAGGATCTACCACCACAGCCAGTAAAATGCAAGAACTTTCTTCAGAAGGAATTACCCCATATAAACTAGAACTTTACGATAACGGAGTGCAGGGTGACATGAGCTCCTTTTTATCGAATTCAGATATTTTGATCATTGATATTCCGCCTGGGCTACGAAGAAATCCAGAAGCAGATTTTACCGGAAAAATCACCAATATCATCTCGTTTATCGAAAAATCTGGTATTCAAAAGTTAATATTCGTTAGTTCTACGAGTGTTTTTGAGGATCAGGAAAGCTTCCCTGAATATACTGAAGAAAGCAACCCCAACGGAACATCTGCAGCTGCAAAACAACTTATCGCCTGCGAAAATTTATTGATCGATAATCCTAATTTTGATGCGACGATCGTAAGATTTGGAGGTTTAATTAGCAAAGATCGCCATCCGGTAACGATGCTAAGTAATAAAAGCGGACTTAAAAATGCAGATGCACCGGCAAATTTGATTCAGCGTGAAGATTGCATCGAATTATTATCCAAAATCATCGAAAATGATGAATTCGGGACTGTTTTTAATGCCGCCTATCCCGAACATCCTAAAAAATCTGAATACTACACCAAAGAAGCGAAATCAAGAAATATAAAAGCCCCAGAATATGACCAAAATCGACCTTCTAAAGGGAAAATAATTTCTTCGAAGAATTTAGATAAAATCGGGTTTGAGTTTAAATATGAGATTTGATGTTTTAGATGTTAGATGTCAGACCTTAGATTTAAGATTAAAAACCTCACAGGTTTTGGAAACCTGTGAGGTTTAATTTTTATTTTCCAAGAAAAATCTAAGCTTCCACCTCAGCAGTTTTCTTTCTAAAATCCAGAGGCTGTAAGGCCTTTAAAGCTTTTTCGATAGAATTAATTCTTTCAAAAGTCAGCAATAATCGTAAACCGTTTCGGGTTTTCTTTTCCTTCATCTTGCAGGCATTAGGATGCGTTTGCACGTATTGCAAGACTTTAGTAAACGTATTAGTTTGGTAGAAACTCGATTGCTGATCGGCAATAAAATAACCAATCAGTTTATTTTGTTTCATAATGATCTTTTCGAGTCCGATTTTCGAAGCGATCCATTTTATACGAACGCTATTCAGCAAATCAACGGCTGGAACCGGTAATTCTCCAAAACGATCGACTAATTCAGCTTCATATTTCTCTAACTCTTCTTCAGTTTTAAGCTCGTTCAGCTTAGTATATAAATTCAGTCGTTCTGCGATATTATTGATATAATCATCTGGGAACAGAATTTCAAAATCGGTATCGATCTGCGTCTCTTTTACGTAATCTTTTTCTTCAGCATTTTCTTGATCGGCATACAGGTCTTTAAACTCGTTTTCCTTCAACTCTTCGATCGCTTCACTTAGGATTTTTTGATAAGTATCAAAACCAATTTCATTGATAAATCCGCTTTGTTCACCGCCTAAAAGATCTCCAGCACCACGAATTTCTAAATCTTTCATCGCAATATTGAAACCACTTCCCAAGTCTGAAAACTGCTCCAGCGCCGTCATTCGCTTACGCGCTTCTTCAGTCATCGCAGAATATGGCGGCGTGATAAAATAACAGAACGCTTTTTTGTTGCTTCGCCCTACCCGACCACGCATTTGGTGCAGATCTGATAGTCCGAAATTATTCGCATTATTAATAAAAATGGTGTTCGCATTAGTGACATCTAATCCACTTTCAATAATTGTGGTTGAAACCAAAACGTCAAATTCCCCATTAATAAAACTCAGCATCAATTTCTCCAATTTCTTCCCATCCATCTGGCCGTGACCAATGCCCACTTTTGCATCAGGAACCAAACGCTGAATCATCCCGGCAACTTCCTTAATATTTTCAATTCGGTTATGAATAAAGAAAACCTGTCCACCACGCTGAATTTCATATAAAACTGCATCCCGAATGGTTTCTTCGGAAAAACGAATCACGTTCGATTCGATCGGGTAACGGTTTGGCGGAGGCGTAGTAATCGTAGATAAATCTCGCGCTGCCATTAAACTAAATTGAAGCGTACGCGGAATTGGCGTTGCCGTAAGGGTTAAGGTATCTACATTTTCTTTGATGGTTTTCAATTTATCTTTTACCGCTACTCCAAATTTTTGTTCTTCATCAACGATTAGCAATCCAAGATCCTTGAATTTAACCGACTTGTTCACCAATTGATGCGTCCCAATGATAATATCTACCGTTCCTTTTTCAAGATCGGCAAGGGTTTCACGACGTTCTTTAGCAGTTCTAAACCTGTTTAAATAATCAACGGTTACCGGCAAATCTTTTAATCGTTCAGAAAAAGTTTGATGATGCTGAAAAGCTAAAATCGTGGTTGGCACCAAAACCGCCACCTGTTTGCCGTTATCTACCGCTTTAAAAGCCGCACGAATCGCAACCTCTGTCTTCCCGAAACCAACATCTCCACAAACCAAACGATCCATTGGGCGTTCGTTTTCCATATCTTTTTTAACCGCTTCGGTCGCGGTGCTTTGATCTGGCGTGTCTTCATAAATAAATGAAGCTTCCAGTTCGTGCTGCAAATACGAATCGGGGCCGTAAGCAAAACCTTTCTGCAAACGTCGTTTTGCGTATAATTCAATTAAATTATAGGCTATATGTTTAACGCGGGCTTTGGTCTTTTTCTTCAGGTTTTTCCAGGCATTACTACCCAGTTTAAAGATTTTTGGCTCTTTCCCGTCTTTCCCGTTATATTTCGAAATCTTATGTAGCGAGTGAATGCTTAAATACAAGATATCGCGCTCGCCATAGATCAATTTGATCGCTTCCTGCTTTTTACCTTCTACATCTATTTTTTGCAAGCCACCGAACTTTCCAATTCCGTGATCGATATGCGTTACATAATCGCCAACTGTAAGATTAGTCAATTCTTTCAGTGTTATTGCCTGCTTTTTCGCATAGCCATTTTTTAAGCTGAATTTATGGTAACGCTCAAAGATCTGATGATCTGTATAACAAACATTTTTTGCCTGCTCATCAATAAATCCCTGAAAAAGCGAAAGTACAACCGTCTTGTATTTTACCTCTTTCTCCTGATCTTTAAAAATATCGTGGAAACGCTTCGCCTGCTGTTCGCTTCCGCAGAAAATATAATTGGTATATCCGTTTTCCTGATTTTCGATTAAATTATTGATCAATAAATCGAACTGCTTATTGAACGAAGGTTGCGGAGTCACAAAAAACACGATCTCCTTCTTCGGTTTTAGATAGGCCTGATTGCTTAATTCGGCCACTGAAAAGTCAAGGAGTTGCTTTTTGATTAATTCTGAAGTACAAAAAAGTTCCTTTGGTTCACTTTGTTTAATTTCTCCTGAAATTTTTTCGAAAGCTTCTTCTGCTTTACTGAAGAGCTTATCGATCTGTGCTGAAAAAAGGTCGATATTTTTAACGAATATCAGCGTATTATCAGCGACGTATTTTAAAAAACTCTCTCGAACCTCATCGAGTTTTTTGTTCTCGACATTGGGCATTATCGAAATCTTGTTCACCTTATCGGTAGACAATTGCGACTCTACATCGAAACTTCGAATACTATCTACTTCATCACCAAAAAATTCGATTCGGTAGGGTTCGTCATTACTAAAAGAAAATACATCGATAATCCCACCACGCACTGAAAATTCACCCGGTTCTGTAACAAAATCTACTCTTTTAAATTTGTATTCGAACAAAACTTCGTTTACAAAATCAATCGAAAGTTCGTCATTCACCTTGATCTTTAGCGTACTTCTGTCTAGTTCCTTTCGCGTGACAACTTTTTCAAAAAGCGCATCGGGATAGGTTACGATCACGGCCGGTTTTTTACGCGAATTGATTCGGTTTAAAACTTCGGCGCGTAAAAGCACATTTGCATTATCGGTTTCTTCGATCTGGTAAGGCCTACGATAACTGCCGGGATAGAATAACACATTGTCCTCGCCAACTAACTGCTCGAGATCATTTAAGTGATAAGCAGCTTCTTCTTTATCATTTAAAACCATCAAAAACGGACGCTTGGCGTCTTTAAAAGCATTGGCTACCACATAAGAAAGTGACGAGCCAACAAGGCCTTTTAGATGAATTTTATCGGTGTTTTTTTCAGAAACGGCAATAGCGTCCCGCAATTCCTGCTGTTGCGGGGATTGTGCAAAACTTTGGGCGATTGTAGATGTACTCATTGCCGCAAAGATAATTGCTAAAAAAAAGCTTCACAACTGGCTTTGAAATTTTTAACGTATGAATTAGCTTTAAGCTATCAGCAATTAGCTTATTGTAACTTAACTTTAAAATTCCTATAACTCTTCTTTTCTGTCTAAAATTCATTCTCTAGTAACTTTTAGCAGTCTAACTTCTAAGTTTACACTAGAAATTAGCAAAACATCATCTGGATATTTTACAATTTCCATAACAGCGATTCCGTCTCAAAGAATGTAATTTCAAAGAAAAATTGCAATGTCTAACCACCAACTCGCTTTTCTGCTCGCCAGAATCACTTTGGGAATCAACTTTTTTTTTCACGGATTTGTTCGAATTCCGAAGTTGGAAGCTTTTGCCAGCGGACTCACACAGGGTTTTAAAGGCACTATGCTTCCTTTAGCGTTAGTTGAAATGATAGCTTACGCGATTCCTTTTATAGAAGTGATTTTAGGTTTGCTTATCATTTTCGGTGTTGCCAGTAAAAAATCACTAACTGCAACAGCCATTTTTATAATAATGCTCATTACCGGCTGTGCTTTTAAAGAAGACTGGGGTGCGATAGGCACACAAATGTTGTACGCGCTATTCATCTTTTTTCTACTAAAAAATCTGGAATATGAAGTTTGGGCGGTGAAGAAGAGTAGTAGTAAGTAGTAGTTAGAATTGAGTATTGAGAGGTTAGAATATAGAAAATAGATATTAGACTGACAGATTATTAGTCTAAATTCTAAAAGCGAAACGGTCTAAAATCTAACTACGAAAACCAAAGCTATCTAATAAAAAAAGAGAAAGAAAAAATGGATTATCAACTAAAAAACAAAAAAGTATTTATTTCAGGATCAACAAAAGGTATTGGTTATGCTGCGGCAAAAACCATTGCTTTAGAAGGAGCAGAAGTTATAATTAACGGTAGCTCTCAGGATTCAGTAAATACTTCTTTAGAAAAACTTAGAAAAGAAACTGATAGTAAAAAAATAAGCGGGATTGCTTGTGATTTCAGCAAAACTGAAGAAATAGATGCACTTATCACACAACTTGGGAGTGTAGATGTTCTAATCAATAATGTTGGAATCTTTGCTAACAAAGAGTTTTTCGACACGACAGATGAAGACTGGCAACAGTTTTACGATATCAACGTAATGAGTGGCGTAAGACTTTCGAGAGCTTTAATGCCGAAAATGATGGAAAAAGGATGGGGAAGAATCATCTTCATTTCTAGCGAAAGTGCTTTAAACATCCCTGTGGAAATGGTTCACTACGGAATGACAAAAACTGCAATGCTCGCAATTTCCAGAGGTTTAGCTGAATTGACTACCGGAACCGGAGTAACCGTAAACAGCGTGTTACCGGGACCAACACGAACCGAAGGTTTAGAAGAAGGAGTTCCGGAAGATCAATCTTTTGAAGATTTTCAGAAAGAATTCTTTGAAAACGACCGACCAACATCGATCTTAAAACGCTTTGCCGATCCGCAGGAGGTGGCTAATATGATCGCTTATGTTGCGAGTCCGCTTTCTTCAGCAACCAACGGCGCAAAACTAAAAGTTGAGGGCGGAGTTGTGAAGTATATATAAAGTGAGTAGTTAGAATTGAGACGTTAGATGTGAGATTTTAGAAAATAGAATACATTAAATCTACACTAGATGATCGTCACCCTGAACTCGTTTCAGGGTCTCATATGAGTGATGAGATCCCGGGTCAAGCCCGGAATGACGAAAGATTAATTTACAAAATCTATGCTCTAATTTCTAAAAGCGAAGCGGTCTCAATTCTAACTACTAAGAGCAAAGCGATCTAATATCTAAAAAATAAAAATATGGGAATAGAAGAATTTGATGTTTTTGTAATCGGTACCGGAACTGCCGGGCAACGTGTGGCAAAAGATTGCGCTGAAGCCGGCTGGAAAGTCGCTATCGCCGATAACCGGGAATATGGCGGCACCTGTCCTAATCGAGGTTGCGATCCCAAAAAAGTTCTGGTTGGTATTACAGAAATCATCGAGCGTTCCCAAAATATGATGGGACTGGGAATTTCAAAAAAGCCTGAAGTTAACTGGCAGGATCTACAAAAATTCAAGCTTAAATTCACTGAAGCGATTCCCGCTGCAACCGAAAAAGATCTGGCGGAACTTGGTATCAAAATGTATCACCAGTCACCTAAATTTTTAGACGAAAACACACTTTCTGTAGAAGGAAAAACGGTAAAAGCGAAGAAGATCGTGATCGCTACCGGAAATAAACCAATGCCACTTAAAATTCCAGGAGCAGAATTAATGCTGAATAGTGATGATTTCCTGGAGTTAGAAAAACTGCCGGAATCAATGATCTTTATCGGCGCCGGTTACATCGGGATGGAATTTGCACATATCGCCGCACGTCTTGGCGTTGAAGTCACAATGATCGATACAGAACCAAGACCGCTATCTAATTTTGACGAAGATATGGTCGCTCATCTTACTGATGCTTCCGAGAAGATCGGAATTAAATTCATCTTCAATGCGAAAGCTTCCAAGGTTGAAAAGCTTCGAAAATATCTTCGCGTAACTGCGGAAACCAAAGACGGAGAAGAAGTTTCAGCAAAAGCCGAGTTGGTTTTTAATACCGCCGGGCGCGTTCCTTCGATAGATGAATTAGATTTAGAAAAAGGAAATGTTGCATTTACCAAAAACGGAATTTCAGTCAACGAACATTTACAGAATACTTCAAATAAAGATGTGTATGCCTGCGGAGATGTTTCAGACAGTGAAGGTTTACCGCTTACGCCGCTCTCTTCTCAGGAATCACGAGTAGTTTCTGCAAATCTTTTAGGGAAATACAATAAAACTGAAGCGCATTATCCTCCGCAACCTTCGGTAGTTTTTACGCTACCAAATGTGGCTTCCGTAGGACTCTCAGAACAGCAAGCCAAAGAAAGAGGTTTCGATTATGTGGTGAATCACAAATCGGCACCGAGTTGGTTTAATTCTAAACGAATTGCGAATCGACATTACGCTTTTAAAGTCATCAAAGACAAAAAAACCGAACAGGTTCTCGGCGCTCATTTGGTTGGCCCGGAAGCCGGTGAAATGATCAATATGTTTGTAATGGCAATGTGTGGCGGACTTTCTTGCAAGGATCTAAAAGCAATGATCTTTGCCTACCCGACCTGGAGCAATGATATTAAGGGAATGACGTGATTCAGTTTGCAGTAAACAGTCGCAGTAAGTAGTATAAAAGCTTTCTATCGTAAAATTGTCAATTCGAGTGATCCCGATATCATCGGGATTGTATCGAGAATTTGTTGGAAACGATAACTCGATACAAATTTCAATTGAAATCCACTCGATATGACAAATGATTTATGATCGGAAAAACCAGATCTCGATACTATTTTAATTTCGCTAAAGCTGCATTAAAATCACTCGACCTGACATTTATGTGATTGCAATTGAAAAATTCATTTTCAAATTAACTTATTCACACATTATCAAATTTTATTTTCTAAAAGGCAAAGCCGATCTAAAATCTCAAGTCTTAAAGCATAGCGATCTATCAAATTAAGCCACTTCCGCCTGATGCGTTATTTCTAAAATCTGACTTTCGCAAACTAGTAGATCGGTTAGAAATTGCTCTTCTTTAATTACCCTTCCGCAGAAAAGGTTTTTGTAATAAGTAATACCTTCTTCCAGGTTTTGTGTAAATCTCGTGAACTTTTTTGCTTCCCGCTTATTCGAAAAATCGGTACTTTCTTTTAATTCAGCCAAATAATCGATATACAACTGCAACTCTTTAATGAACATATGCGGGCGGTAACCATCCAACACATTTTTTCGCCCATAAATATGATCTGTAAGCTCCTGTAAAGAATATTCGCCATCTAAATACGCCAAATTTGGCCCGGGACAAACGGTCACAAAATCCATTTTCTTTACAAAGCTGAAATTATAATTTTTAGCGGCACTATTGCACAAACCGGTACACAAACATTCCTTTTGAAACAATTTCTCGGCTTCCTTCGCTTTTTCTTCATTCGATAAATCTGAATGCTGAATTTGCTTCAGTTTTAATTTTTGATATTTATGCGATGCGGTACAAATAGGCTTTTCGGTAAATTCGGTATTCGATTCTAACAATTTCTCAGGACACGAGCTGCCGGGTTTATTGCGCAAAAGATTTTTTCTTCGGAATTCTTCTCCGCTCGCGCCTTTCAAATAATTAAACCGAACGCCAAGCGGCGAACTATGACTTAAAATAATGTCTTTTTCTTTAGCTTTTTGAAGTTTTTCGAGGGTTTCTTTATCAACATTTGTAGCTTCAGGACACAACAAAAATGGCGAACCCCAACCGGTTGCATCGGCTTGAAAATAGTCTTTCAGCAAAGTGTCTTCTTCAAACGTACCAATCCCGCCCTGAACAGTGATCTTAATTTCTGGCAATGCTGAAATTTCGGTTTCTTCAGCAACAGCACTTCGGTATAAAGAAGCTAATTCTGACTGTAATTCGTCTTTTTTCTGCTTAAATTCTTCCATAATCGGCCCCAGCAAATAACCATCGGTCGCGAAAGCGTGTCCGCCGCAATTCAAGCCAGATTCTATTCTAAATTCACTAACCCAAATTCCACGTTTTGCAAGGTATTTTCCCTGAATCAAAGCCGAACGATAATCGCTGACTTTGATAGCAATTGCTTTCTGAAAATTTCCGTTTTCATCTGGACTGAAGGTTTTAAAAGAAGACAGGTAATTAAACAATCTTGGATTCATCCCTGCAGAAAATACCAAGGTTGAATTTTCTAAGTCACTTTCAGCATATCCCTTTAGCGCCTGCAAAGCATCAGAACCATTCTCTACCGGTTCTTTATTTTCGTCGAGCTTGTCGTTATCGATCTTCGTCATAATATTGACTTCGATCGCACCGGGTTTTACTTCCTCACGAAGTTCAGATTCCAGATTTTCTTTTTCCGAAGAATCATTAAGCTGAAGAAATTTGAGGTATTTCTGCTTTAATTCTGAAACTTCAGGGAGCATTTCGAAATACTTGGTAATTTCTGAAGTGCTTGAAAAAGCAGCGGTTTTCACCTCTTCTACTTTCTTTTTCACTTCCGCGCTAATCAAATTAAGATAATCTGTAATTCGCTTGGCCCTGAAGTTTGGTTCTTTTTTGGTTATGGGTTGAAAAGTCTCGTTGTTGAGTTTATAATAATACTCGCGCATTTTTTCGATAAGGTGATCTTCAATAATCGAAATGGAAGAATTTATCCCAAAATGCGCCACTTTCACCGGCGTATCGATGGTGTAAGCAATGCCCATCACCGGAATATGAAATTGATGTGGGGATATGGCGTTTTTCATTTGTTTTAGGTTTAATCACCAAAGATGAAAAGTAGCCACCGTTTAAAATATGATATTTATCAGGTTTTGGGTTTTAGTAGTGAGTTGTTAGAATTGAGATATGAGATATGAGAGTCTAGATTCTAGAGAATAGACTTTGGTTGGTAATTGCTAGTTTGAGCTTTCAATTTTTCCTAAATAAATATATCAATTGACATTCATTTTCTTTTTTCCATTGCCGAAAAAAGAAACAAAAAAGTCTAGGCTTACGAACCTTGCTCTAAATTGTACATTCGGAAGCTAAATTTTAGAAACTCGCTGCGCTCAAACAGCCTAAAATTTCAACGCTTCTCTCATTTTCAATTTTACAAGCAATTTTCGATAGGCCGTCTTATTGAAAATTTTCAATCTGGATTCCCGGCTCTTTTCTTTTGAGTCTTATTATTTATTTTTAAAAAGGCGAAGCTGGTCTAAAATCTAATTCTTGTTCATCATTCGATACATTGGGTTTTGTTTTCGGTTGATGAAACCGTGGTAAGCACAATTAATTCCTATTAAAATTGCAGCACCAAGAGCAACGTAAGCAATTAATGTTTGATCTTCTGAATGTCGCATATAGATCGCGAATAAAGCCCAAATTCCGACGGCAGCGAACTCACGCATATTCCGAGCATAGATGATTACGATATTTACAATCGTAGCAATCACAATCATAATGATCGTCCATTGTACTTCAGAAAAAATACCTCCATTCCATTCAATCTTGGCTAAATAAGCGGCAATATTAGCGATAGTTGCCACCGCAATCCAACCCGAATACAAACAGATTGGCCACCAGCTAAACGCGATGATCTTAAAAGGTGCATCCCAGCGTTCCATATTGGTGTTGAGAATGATTTTGATAAGCGAAAAGAGTATCAGCAGCATCAAAAAGATCGATAAACCGGTGTATTCATATAACCAAACCACAACCCAGGCGGCATTGGCGAGATTCGCTAAAATGAACCAGAATTTTGTTTGCTGAAGAAACTGTAAATCTTTTTTAGGGCCAAAAGCCTGATAGATTTGATAACCTGAAAATGCCAGCAATCCCAAGTAAATAATTCCCCAGATCGCAAAAGCATAATCTGCCGGCGTGAATAAATTGAAATATTCGTGACTTAGGCTTCCCATCGTATTTCCGTTGAGTTTTACGGCCTGCGTATAGTAACTCACAAAAAGTGTGATCACTACGGAAATAAAATTGAGAACAGCGAGTAATTTTGGTTTCATAGTTTTTAGTCTAAGTCGTCATTCTGAACTTGTTTCAGAATCCCACAGGAAAGATGAGATCCCGGATCAAGTCCGGGATGACGTAATTAATTTGGAAATTAATTATAAGCGAATTAAACCAACGTTAGTGTTAGGTTAAAGTTTGATTTTGTATGAAAATGGAGTGAATTTTAGTTTACTCGAATTACTTCAGATTGTGCACAAACAAAGACCTGATCTTTTTCTTCAGGTTTCATTAAAAAAGCGCCGGTAAATTCACCAAAAGCGGGTAAAATCAATTGATTTTTACTTCGGAAGAAACACTTCAATTTTAAATGTTGTTTTGCCAAACCAACCAATCGATAACCGGGATGAATATGTCCACAAATATTAAAATCGGTTTCTTTTTCTTCAGGATGATGGGTTAAACGAAAGTTCTCGATCTGTAATTCCTGATAAATTTTCACTCCTAGTTCTTCATAATGAATCGGAGAAATGATATCGTGATTCCCGGCAATTAAAATGATTTCAGCTTGCTGCTTTTGAAGCCAGTTTTCAAATAAATTCCATTCGGCATTCAAGGCACTATGAAAAAGATCTCCTAAAAAGATAATTTTCTGCGGTTGAAACTCGGTTACCGCTTCGTCTAAACGATCAAAATTCGTCTGAATCGCTGATTGTGGCACCGCGCTGCCGTATTTTCTAAAATGAGAGATCTTTCCCAAATGAACATCGGCCACCAGCAAAGCTTTTTGCTCTTCCCAATAAGAAACGCCGCTACACGCCAACTGAAAATGGTTATTTTGGATGGTGATTTTCATTTCTAGACCTCAAAAAAGAGAGGCGAAATTAACCAATTTTGAGTAATATTTCAGCTGCTTTATCTAAAGTCTCATTTTCCTTAGCGAAACAAAAACGCAATTGCTTTAGATCTTGATTATTGATATTGAAAACCGACACCGGGATTGATGCCAGTTGATACTCTTTCACTAATTTTTCAGCAAAAAGGATATCAGATTCGCTTGTAATTTCAGAATAATCCAAAAGCTGAAAATAAGTTCCGGCAGACGGAATAACTTTAAACCTGGTGTCTTTAATCTGTTCAAGAAAATAATCTCTTTTTTCCTGATAGAAATTCGGCAAACTCAAGTAAGTTTCGGAGTCTTTAAGATATTCCGCAAAAGCACGTTGCATAGGATGATTTACGCAGAAAACGGTGATTTCATGAAATTTCCAAATCTCTTTCATTAAGACTTCTGGCGCTACGCAATAGCCCATTTTCCAACCCGTATTATGAAAAGTTTTCCCGAAAGAGGCACAAACGATTGCTCTTTCAGACAATTGTGGAAAAGCTGAAGCGCTTTGATGCTTTTTACCATCGAATATAATATGCTCATACACCTCGTCGCTTAAAAGGATAATATTGGTGTTTTTGAGCAAGCTTTCTAATTGCAGCATATCTGCTTTAGTAAGAATCGTTCCACTGGGATTATGTGGTGTATTGATCACGATCATCCTTGTTTTATCGCTAATCTTAGCTTTTACTTCCTCCCAATCGACTTTATATTCTTTTCCCTGAAGCTGAATGTGAACCGGAATTCCGCCATTTATTTTTACGATCGGCTCATAAATATCGTAGGCCGGTTTAAAAATAATGACCTCATCTCCAGGATGAACAAAGGCTGAAATAGCACTATTTATAGCCTGAGATGCACCTGCAGTTAAAGTAATTTCTGAATCTGGATGATACTTTTTATCGTGAAGCGCTTCAATTTTCTTTACAATTTCTTCGCGTAGTTCTGGAATTCCTGCTAAAGGCGCATATTGATTGTACCCATCTTTCATGGCTTTATAAACCAATTCCTTTAAACGATCATCGCTTTTAAAACCAGGAAATCCCTGCGACATATTTATCGCGTTATAACGATTGGCTAAACCGCTCATTTTTGAGAAAATATTTTCAGGAGAAGCAGGAAGTTTAGAAATAAGGGATTCAGAAAAAGCCATAAAAATTTTTAAATAAGATGCATAAAAAATCCCGAAATCTAAAGAGAAATCGGGATTCAGTTCTATTCAGAAAAAATATTTTTTATCCTTTTGTACTTGCAGATAAATATTCACGGTTCATACGAGCGATATTCTCTAAAGATATTCCTTTAGGACACTCAATTTCACAAGCACCGGTATTTGTACAGTTACCAAAACCTTCAAGATCCATTTGGCGAACCATATTCATAACACGATCTGTAGCTTCTACCTGTCCCTGCGGAAGTAAAGCATATTGTGAAACTTTTGCTGAAGTAAATAACATCGCACTTGCATTCTTACAAGCTGCAACACACGCACCACAACCAATACAGGTTGCTGCAGCGAAAGAATCGTCTGCATCATGCTTATTTACAGGAATACTATTGGCATCGATAGTGTTTCCTGAAGTATTTACAGAAACATATCCACCCGCCTGCTGAATACGATCGAAAGAAGTTCTATCTACGATCAAATCCTTAACTACCGGGAACGCATTGGCTCTAAATGGCTCGATCACGATTGTATCACCATCATTAAAAGAACGCATGTGTAACTGGCAGGTTGTTATTAATTTATCTGGACCGTGAGGTTCACCGTTAATTTGTAATGAACAAGAACCGCAAATTCCTTCACGACAGTCATGATCGAATTCTACCGGATCTTCTCCTTTAGCAACAAGCTCTTCATTTAAAACGTCTAACATTTCAAGAAAAGACATATCTCCTTCGATACCGTCGATAGGATAAGATACCATCTTCCCTGCAGACTTAGCGTTTTCTTGTCGCCATATTTTTAATGTAAGTTTCATATTCTTTAGATTTTAGTATTGAGTATTGAGTCTTGAGTCGCTAATTTGTAACAGCTCATATCTCAACACTTGCATCTATTTATAACTTCTTGTTTTTAATTCGATATTGTTGAAAATAAGTTCTTCTTTGTGAAGAGCAGCATCGCTTGGTTGTCCTTTGTATTCCCAGGCAGCTACATATCTAAAGTTTTCATCGTCCCTTAAAGCTTCACCTTCTTCGGTTTGATACTCTTCTCTAAAGTGTCCTCCACAAGACTCATTTCTATGTAATGCATCTTTTGCGAAAAGCTCTCCTAGTTCTAGGAAATCGGCCACACGACCTGCTTTTTCTAATTCAGCATTTTTACTATCTGCGGTACCGGTAACTTTTACGTTCTTCCAAAAATCTTCTCTTAAAGCTTTAATTTCTTCGATAGCTTCTTTAAGACCTTGTTCATTACGTGCCATACCACATTTATCCCACATGATCTTACCTAATTTTTTATGGTAAGTATCTACAGAGTATTTTCCGCCTGCATTCATCAAACGCTCGATCTTACCACGAACATCTTTTTCTGCAGCCTCAAATTCTGGAGAATCTGTTGGGATTTTTCCGGTTTTAATATCTCCTGAAAGATAGTCTCCTATCGTATAAGGAAGTACAAAGTAACCATCTGCAAGCCCCTGCATTAAAGCCGAAGCTCCCAATCTGTTCGCGCCGTGATCTGAGAAGTTTGCTTCTCCTGCGGCGTAACATCCAGGAATAGTTGTTTGTAAGTTATAATCTACCCAAAGTCCTCCCATCGTATAGTGTACTGCCGGGAAAATCATCATAGGAGTTTCGTAAGGGTTTTGATCGGTGATCTTTTCATACATTTGGAAAAGGTTACCATATTTAGCCTCTACTGCTTCCTTACCTAATTTTATAATTTCTGCTTCAGAAGGATTTTTTTGCCCTGCTGAGAAAGCCGCTTCTTTTCCGTAACGCTTAATTGCGCTAGCAAAATCTAAAAATACTGCTTGCCCGGTTTTATTTACTCCAAATCCAGCATCACATCGCTCTTTTGCAGCACGTGAAGCTACATCACGAGGTACAAGGTTACCAAATGAAGGATATCTTCGCTCTAAGTAATAATCTCTTTCTTCTTCAGAAAGTTCGGTAGGCTTTTTCTTGCCTTCTCTAATTGCTATTGCATCTTCTTTTTTCTTCGGAACCCAAATACGACCATCATTACGTAAAGATTCAGACATCAACGTCAGTTTAGACTGATGATCTCCTGAAACCGGAATACATGTTGGGTGAATTTGCGTATAACATGGATTTGCAAAATAAGCACCTCTACGGTGTGCTCTCCATGCTGCCATTACGTTACTTCCCATAGCGTTCGTAGAAAGGAAGAATACATTACCGTAACCACCAGATGCCAATACAACTGCGTGAGCAGAATGTCTTTGGATTTCTCCGGTAATCATATCTCTGGCGATAATTCCTCTTGCCTTACCATCAACCAACACAAGATCCATCATCTCGTGACGATTAAAAGTTTGGATCTTACCACGATTAATTTGGCGGTTCATTGCAGAATATGCTCCTAACAATAATTGCTGACCAGTTTGCCCTTTTGCGTAAAAAGTTCTGGAAACCAAAACCCCACCAAAAGAACGGTTATCTAAATAACCACCGTATTCACGTGCAAAAGGAACACCTTGTGCAACACACTGGTCGATAATATTTCCTGATACCTCAGCAAGACGATAAACGTTCGCTTCTCTAGAGCGGTAATCCCCACCTTTTACGGTATCATAAAAAAGACGGTAATCTGAGTCACCATCTCCCTGATAATTCTTTGATGCATTTATACCTCCCTGTGCAGCGATAGAGTGTGCACGTCTTGGAGAATCCTGGTAGCAAAAAGTCTTTACATTATAACCCAATTCTGCAAGTGTTGCAGCAGCAGCTCCTCCTGCAAGACCTGTACCTACAACGATAATATCGATATTACGCTTGTTGGCAGGGTTTACCAGGTTAATATCATTTTTATGTTTAGTCCACTTATCTTTAAGTGGTCCTTCTGGTATCTTTGATTCTAAAACTGACATAAATCTCGCGAATTAAAGGTTATTGATATAGTGAAACAATGCTATAAAAATAAATCCTAGCGGAATGATTATAGCATAAGCCACTGTAATGCCTCTTACTCCTTTAGCATATTTGTTATTCCATCCCATAGATTGAAATGAGGAAGAAAAACCATGAAGTAAGTGTAAACTTAAGAACACAAAAGATAAGCAGTAAGCTGCTACACGAATTGGATCCTGAAATTTAGCCACCAACTCACCATAATATCTCGAGGCATCTTCTGGGTGAGATTCTACATATTTATGTACAATTTCTGGTACCCAAAAATCGTAAAAGTGAAGCGCTAAAAAAGCTAAAACTACTAATCCAGAATAGATCATGTTTCTTGACATCCAGCTAGAATTAGCACTACCATTGTACTTTACATACTTTATATTTCTAGCCCCACGGTTTTTAGCTTCAAGCACAAATCCCATCACAAAATGGAATATCACCCCAAAGATCAATACCGGCTGAAGGATTGCCTGTACCAGGAAATTGATTCCCATGAAATGAGAAAGCTCGTTAAATAGATCTTCACTAATTACTGAAGTTAGATTGATTGTAAAGTGTTGAAGTAAAAATAAGACCAGGAACAGTCCCGACAAGGCCATCGCAACTTTCTTTGCGATAGATGATTTTAAAAATCCACCCATTGGTTTGATTATTTATAGAATTTTAACAGCAAAAATACACTCCAATTAATTTATGGACAAACTTTAATGCTTCTTTATAAGGCTATTTAGAATAAGTATAAGTAAGATACAGTTTTGTTTAATCTTAAATAAAACTAAATTTCAGACCAAAAATCACCGAACACCTTTATTCATAATGCTTCAGAACGAAAAAGAAGAATAATCACATAATTTTTCAATCGATTGAAATTCTACAATTTATAAAGCTTTAATTAACTAAACTGCATAAAAAAAGCTACCCAAAATATCGAATTTCAGATAGCTCTTTCATTTATTTTTATTCAGAATTAACCTTCTACAAGATCTTTTTTATATGCATCTGAATGAACATTTGCCACTGCTCTACCAGAAGGATCGTTCATGTTCTTAAACGATTCGTCCCATTCTAATGCAGTTGGTGTACTACAAGCTACAGAAGGCACTGAAGGTACAGATAATGCCGCAGCATCACTTGGAAAATGCTGAGAGAAGATCGTTCTATAATAGTATTCCTCTTTACTTGTTGGTGGCTGAATTGGGAACTTGAAGTGTGCATTCTTAAGTTGCTCATCACTCACTTCAGATTCTACCAATTGTTTTAAAGTATCGATCCAGCTGTATCCAACTCCGTCAGAAAACTGCTCTTTTTGTCTCCACGCAACACTTTCTGGAAGATAATCCTCAAAAGCTTTTCTTAGCACCCATTTTTCGATACGCTCACCAGTAATCATTTTATCTTTTGGGTTAAGACGCATTGCAACATCCATAAATTCCTTATCTAAGAATGGTACACGACCTTCGATTCCCCAGGCACAAAGTGATTTGTTCGCTCTTAAACAATCGTATTGATGTAATTTGTCTAATTTACGAACGGTTTCTTCATGAAACTCTTTAGCATTTGGTGCTTTATGGAAATAAAGATATCCACCAAAAAGTTCATCTGATCCTTCGCCAGAAAGTACCATTTTAATCCCTAAAGATTTAATAGTTCTCGCCATTAGATACATAGGAGTGGAAGCTCTAATCGTGGTCACATCATAAGTTTCTAAATGATAGATCACATCTTTTATCGCATCTAAACCTTCCTGAATGGTAAACTTGATCTCGTGATGCACGGTATCTAAATGATCGGCTACTTTTTGCGCTGCAGCTAAATCTGGAGAACCTTCCAACCCAATCGCAAAAGAGTGTAATCTTGGCCACCAAGCCGCGTCTTTATCATCACTTTCTATTCTTTTTTCTGAATATTTTTTAGCGACTGCTGAAGTTATTGAAGAATCTAAACCTCCAGAAAGTAAAACTCCATAAGGCACGTCACTCATTAACTGGCGGTGTACCGCTTTTTCTAAAGCTTCTTTTAAATCTTCGATACTGGTTGGGTTATCTTTAACCGCATCGTATTCCATCCAATCACGCTCATACCATTTCTGGAAACCTTCTTCTTTGCTAGAAAGATAGTGACCAGGAGGGAATAATTCGATCTTGGTACATTTACCTTCTAAAGCTTTAAGCTCTGAAGCTACATAAAAAGTTCCATTATGATCCCATCCAATATATAATGGAATTATACCAATATGATCTCTTGCAATTAAATATTCATCATTCTCTACATCATAAATAGCAAAACCAAAGATTCCGTTTAAATCATCAAGGAACTTCGCTCCTTTTTGTTTGTATAAAGCAAGAATAACTTCACAATCTGATGCCGTTTGAAAGTCGTAATCTGGGCATTGCTCTCTTAATTTCTTATGATTATATATTTCGCCATTCGCGGCAAGTACTAATTTTTCATCTTTAGACAATAAAGGCTGGCCTCCTGAAATTGGATCGACAATAGCTAGACGCTCATGCGCCATGATCACATTATCATTACTGTAAATCCCACTCCAGTCCGGACCACGATGTCTTAAACACCTGGCCATTTCTAATAATTGAGGTCTTAAATCATCAGACTTCTCTTTTAAATCGAACGCACAAACAATTCCACACACAGTTTTAAAATTTTAAGTATTAAAGATGAAACAAATATCGAATAAACATTTCATTAAAAAAGCCACGACACCTATTTCAATTACATTTGTAAATTACATTTTAGAAATAAGATTAAATAATCAAAATTCCGAAGTATAAATATAACGAATTTTTTTCAGCAGTAAAGCATCGGTAAATTTTCAATGTGCCTAAAACAAGCAATGCTGATATTATCAAATATTAGCCATCGATTAACAGGCTTTGTAAAGACTGTTTTTTAGTTTTGGGGATAATTTTGAAATTACAATTATGAAATATGATCAAATAGACAGGAATTTATTCATTAAAAACCGTAAAAACTTTATGGAACGAATGGTTCCCGGAGGCTTAGCTGTTTTTAACGCCAATGATGTTTTTCCTATTGGAGCTGATAGTACAATGCCATTTCAGCAAAACCGTGATTTGTTTTATTTAAGTGGTGTAGACCAGGAAGAGGCTATTTTAGTTCTATTTCCAGAAGCACCAAAACCAGAACACCGAGAAATTCTATTCCTTACAGAAACCAATCCTCACATCGCAGTTTGGGAAGGCGAAAAACTTACAAAAGAAAAGGCTTTTGAAGTTAGCGGAGTAAAAACTGTTTACTGGCTACAGGATTTTGAAAAGGTGTTTTTTGAAATTATGGCGCAGGCAGAAACAATTTATTTCAATAAAAATGAACATTATCGAGTTCAGGGAAGTATCCAAACAGAAACTCGTGACGACCGTTTCATAAAGTGGTGTAAAGAAAAATATCCTGCTCACCGCGTTGCAAAAAGTAATCCTATCTTACAAAGATTACGCTCTGTAAAAGATCCTATCGAACTGGATTTAATGCAAAAAGCATGTGATATTACAGAAAAGGCTTTTAGAAGAGCGCTTAAATTCACCAAACCTGGCGTTTGGGAATACGAGATCGAAGCAGAATACTGGCACGAAATGATTAGAAATCGTTCTAAAGGATTTGCTTATACCCCGATTATCGCTAGCGGTAACAACGCAAATGTTTTACATTATACTGAAAACAACCAGCAATGTAAAGCTGGAGAACTAATTTTATTAGATACGGGAGCCGAGTACGCCAACTACTCGAGCGACATGACGAGATCGATCCCGGTTTCTGGTAAATTTACAGATCGCCAGAAACAAATCTACAATACCGTTAATAAAGTGAAGTCTGAGTCTACAAAATGGCTTAGACCGGGAACCATGTGGGACGAGTTCCATAAAGAGGTTGGGAAATTAATGACTTCGGAATTGCTAGATCTAGGATTACTTGATAAAGCTGATGTTCAAAATGAAAATCCAGATTGGCCAGCATATAAAAAATATTTTATGCATGGTACCGCTCATAACATCGGGCTGGATACGCATGACTACGGAATTTTAACCGAACCTATGAAAGCGAATCAAGTTTTTACGGTTGAGCCAGGAATTTATCTTCCTGATGAAGGTTTCGGGATTCGACTTGAAGATGATGTTGTAATTCAGGAAAATGGTGAACCATTCAATTTAATGCGCAATATCCCGATCGAAGCTGATGAGGTCGAGGATATTATGAATTCATAAAAAAACAAAAAGGCCACAGAAATTGATTTTTAAATCGATTTTGCGGCCTTTTTAAATGTAATGCTTATGAAAATACAGCATAAAAATACACAAATAAAGTTTACATCAAAGGGAAAAAGCAATCCTTTGATACTTTTACATGGTTTTTTAGAAACTGAAGAAATTTGGAGAGACTACCAGGAACTACTTTCTAAAAACCGGCAAGTAATAACGATCGATCTCTTAGGACATGGTGAAACAGGTAATATTTCCCAAGTTCACTCTATGGAAAGTATGGCAGATGCGGTTATTGAAGTGCTTGATCACTTAAAAATAGAAAAAGCAAGTTTTGCCGGGCATTCTATGGGTGGTTATGTGATTATGGAAATTCTAAAAAAATATCCCGAAAAAATATCCAAAATCGGCCTTATAAATTCTACTCCTGCTGAAGATACTCCAGAAAAGAAAGAAAATCGTGATCGTGTCGCCAATTTAGTAGCAAAAAACAAATCGGCTTTTGTAAGTATGGCAATATCGAATCTTTTAACTGCGGAAAACAATAAAAAATTTAAGCCTGAAATCGAGATTCTTAAGAATGAAGCTCAAAAAATGTCTTCAGAAAGCATTATCGCAGCTACTTTAGGCATGAAGAACAGATTAGACAGCACTGAAGCCTTTGAACAATTCGAAGGAGATAAATTTATAGTTGTTGGTAAGCAGGATCCGGTATTAGATGTAGAAAATACCATAAAATTAGGCAAAAAAACGAGTGCAAAAATTATCGAATTTCCAGATGGGCATTTGTCTTTTATTGAAAATAGAGATTTATTACTACAATTTCTGCAATCAAAAATCTAAAGAATTAAGGATAAAAATTTATTCAGAAAGTATCATCATTCCTATTCTAGATATGAATAATCTACTCAAAAGCATTCAGATACCAGCCATTTTCAATGGAAAATTTCAGCTTAAAAGCATGCAGGATTTGGCATTGATTAGTGCTAAAACGTTACAGATTAAGGAAAACGCTAATGCAAAAATTACTATCTTTAAACGAATAGGCTTATCATTTGTTTAAAAATTTCAACAAATATTACATTATCCTCAACCTAAAACTTAAATTTTAATTTTTAACAAAAAATTAGCTATTTTTTGGGAATTTCGTAAGGCTTTTTTAACTTTAGGGTGTCAAAAAATTAAAAATCAAGCTGTTATGAAAGACACCCCCAATAATTTTTCTTTCGCTAAGTTATTCTGTAATATTTTTGGCCACAAGTTAAAGGTAACCAAAAATGTTACCGACCATGTACACGAATATAAGTGTGCAAACTGCGGTCAGGAAATGACAGATACAGCGAACGGATTCTTAGCACCCCTTACGAAGAAATTTAAAGAAACGAACAACTACATCGCCAAGATTCACAAAAGGCGAAAAAATCGTCGCGTACGTCATTACGCCAAAGCTTCTTAAGTCTTTGCCTTAATCTTCGCTATTCATAGAGTTCCATCCACGAGCAACTAAAGGAATCGCCTGGTTAGCACGTGTGATAAGATGCATACCTGCGCTTTCTTCGGTCATATGGCCAATAACTGTGAGATTTGGATTTCCTTTAATTTTATCAAAATCAGATTGGGAAACGGTGAATAATAGTTCGTAATCTTCACCTCCACTTAAGGCGATCATCGTACTATCTAATTCAAATTCTTCACAAACAGAAATTACAGCAGGATCCAGTGGCACTTTTTCTTCAAACAGATTAACTCCGGTTTTAGAGTTTTTGCAAAGATGTATCACTTCAGAAGAAAGTCCGTCACTAATATCAATCATCGATGTTGGCCTTACTTCGAGTTCTTTAAGCAATGGTGGGATATCTTTACGTGCTTCAGGTTTTAATTGACGCTCTATTAAATAGGTGTATTGATCTAGATCTGGTTGTGCATTTGGATTTGCTTTAAAAACCTGCTTTTCACGTTCTAAAACCTGTAATCCCATATAGGCTGCACCAAGATCACCGGTCACTACCAAAAGATCATTTGGTTTTGCACCACTTCTATACACCACATCTTCTTTTTCAGCTTCACCAAAAACTGAAATACTTATAAATAATCCAGAGGTTGAAGATGTTGTATCGCCACCGATAACATCGATATTGTAAAGATCTGCAGCTAATTGTATACCAGCATACAATTCTTCTAAAGCCTCTACAGGAAATCTATTAGAAGGAGCAATAGAAACTGTGATGTGCGTAGCCTTAGCATTCATAGCATAAATATCTGATGCGTTCACCATCACAGATTTATACCCTAAATGTTTTAGCGGCATATAGGCAAGATCAAAATGAACGCCTTCAACAAGCATATCTGTACTCACAAGAGTTTGCTTTTCTTTAAAATCTAAAACCGCAGCGTCATCACCAATGGCTTTGATCGTAGAAGAATGTTTTGGAGAAAAATTTTTGGTTAAATGATCGATCAATCCAAATTCTCCCAATTCAGACAAACTTGTTTTTGTAGGCTCACTATTATCAAACATCACAAATAAATTTTATGCAAAATAAATGAATATTATTTCAACAACATACACTTAATGAATTTTATCATTTAAACTGAAAGGTTTAGCAGATAATCCTACTAATACAATAGGAAGTACAAGAATTTAGAAATCAACCGGAAGATTTTGAAATAAAACAACTTAGCCTTTTCTAAATCCGGTAAAACAAAGGCTACTAATAATAATTGAATACATTTATTTAGACATTCTTAAAACAAATATTACCGCTATGGTAAAACGCTTGTTTTAATGTATATTTGTACGCGATTTAAAAAGATCTTTTTAAGCTATGATAAAAGTAAGTGAAGACGCAAAGAAAAAGATTTCTACTCTTATGGAAGAAGAAGGCTTTAACAGCCTTCAGGATTTTGTACGTGTTGGCGTGAAGAGTGGCGGCTGTTCTGGATTGTCCTACGAATTAAAATTCGATAAATCCAAAGCCGATGATGATAAACTTTTTGAAGATAACGATGTTAAGATCGTTGTCGATAAACGTAGCGTTCTATATCTGGCAGGAACTATTTTAGAATATTCTGGCGGATTAAATGGTAAAGGATTTGTTTTTAACAATCCTAACGCCCAAAGAACATGCGGATGTGGCGAAAGTTTTTCGCTGTAAAACTTAGAGAGCAGACAGGCAACTTTCAGAATGTAAATTGAATGGAATTATATTTCACTTCTGAAATTAATTGTATAAACCTGCTACTTTAGAATTTAAGAAACAGATTATGGCATATACTGAAGACGACTTAAAAAAAGAACTCGAAACCAAAGAATATGAGTACGGATTTTATACCGATATAGAATCTGATACCTTACCTGTTGGTTTAAATGAGGATATTGTTAGAGCAATCTCTAAAAAGAAAGAAGAGCCAGAATGGATGACAGAGTGGCGACTGGAAGCTTTTAGAGCATGGGAACAAATGGAAGAACCAGAATGGGCTAATGTTCATTATGAAAAACCAAACTTCCAAAACATTTCTTATTATTCTGCTCCTAACAAAAAACCTAAATACGAGAGTTTAGATGAAGTCGATCCAGAATTACTGGACACTTTTAAAAAACTGGGTATTTCTATCGACGAGCAGAAAAAACTTGCAGGAGTTGCCGTAGATGTTGTAATGGATTCTGTTTCGGTGACTACCACCTTTAAAAAGACTTTGGCTGAAAAAGGTATTATTTTTTGCTCAATTTCAGAAGCCATTAAAGAACACCCAGAATTAGTTAAGAAATATATCGGATCTGTGGTTCCGAAGAAAGACAACTTTTACGCCGCATTAAATTCGGCTGTATTTAGTGATGGATCCTTCTGTTACATTCCAAAAGGCGTTCGTTGCCCAATGGAACTTTCTACTTATTTTAGAATCAACCAGGCAGGAACCGGGCAGTTTGAAAGAACTTTAGTAATTGCTGATGAAAGTAGTTATGTAAGTTACCTTGAAGGTTGTACTGCACCAATGCGTGACGAAAATCAGTTGCACGCTGCTGTTGTAGAGCTTATTGCTTTAGATGATGCCGAGATTAAATATAGTACCGTACAAAACTGGTTCCCTGGTGGAAAAGACGGCAAAGGTGGAGTTTTTAACTTTGTGACCAAAAGAGGACTTTGCGAGAAAAACGCAAAAATCTCATGGACACAGGTAGAAACAGGATCTGCTGTAACCTGGAAGTATCCTTCTTGTATTCTAAAAGGAGATAACTCGGTTGGAGAATTTTATTCGATCGCAGTAACTAATAATTTCCAACAGGCAGATACTGGTACAAAAATGGTTCATCTTGGTAAAAACACTAAGAGTACGATTATCTCTAAAGGTATTTCAGCAGGAAAATCACAAAACTCATATCGTGGTTTAGTGCAGGTTAACCCACGCGCAGAAAATGCAAGAAACTTCTCGCAATGTGATTCACTTTTAATGGGTAACGAATGTGGCGCGCACACTTTCCCATATATCGAAGCGAAAAACAAAACTGCGAAAGTTGAGCACGAAGCGACAACCAGTAAAATTGGTGAAGACCAGATCTTTTACTGTAACCAAAGAGGAATTGATACTGAAAAAGCTATCGCGTTAATCGTTAACGGTTTTAGTAAAGAGGTATTAAATAAACTTCCTATGGAGTTTGCTGTAGAAGCTCAAAAGCTATTAGAAATTTCGTTAGAAGGTTCTGTAGGATAATCAATCGCTCATTTGTAGAAAATGAAGAAGTTACTGTTTATACTTTTATTGGTCTCATTCATCCTGTCCTGCAAAGATAATAGTGAAAAGACTACTCAGGATAACACTGATGATAAGGAAACCGAACAAGATACGGTACCAACAGTAACAGGGAAATTCATTTTTACTGAAGAAGATGCTATTCTAAGAGGTGACGACTTTATATATAATGTAGAAATCGACAGTTTAAGCCGCGTTTTAGCAAAACAAATTGAAGCTTATAAAACTGATGATTTCCAAATGATACCGGTAAAAGTAAAGGGGAGATTAAAGCAAAGTCCCAGACAAACCGGAATCGAAAGAAATATAGAATTAAAAGAAATTGTAGCTATCCTTGCTGATAGCACGATAAATAAAAGACAGGAATAACAAACATAATTTGGGCACAGCCTAAATGCATACCAAATAATTATGCTTAAGATAAAGAATTTACACGCTAATATTGAAGGAAAAGAAATCCTAAAAGGAATCGATCTTGAGATTAACCCAGGTGAAGTACACGCTATCATGGGTCCTAACGGATCTGGAAAAAGTACTTTATCTTCTGTTATTGCAGGTAGAGAAGAATACGAAATGACAGAGGGCGAAATCATTTTTGAAAACGAAGACCTTGCAGAGCTAGATCCAGAGGAAAGAGCTCATAAAGGTGTTTTTCTTTCTTTTCAATATCCAGTGGAAATTCCAGGAGTATCGGTAACTAACTTTATGAAAACCGCGATCAACGCACATCGTAAAGCGAATGGTTTAGAAGATATGCCTGCAAACGAAATGCTTAAGCTAATTCGTGAAAAATCTGAATTACTGGAAATCGACCGTAAATTCTTATCAAGATCTTTAAACGAAGGTTTTTCTGGTGGTGAGAAAAAGAGAAATGAGATTTTCCAAATGGCAATGCTAGAGCCTAAATTATCGATTTTAGATGAAACTGACTCTGGTTTAGATATCGATGCTCTTAAGATCGTTTCGAACGGAGTAAATAAATTAAGAACCGAAAACAATGCGGTGCTTGTCATTACTCACTACCAAAGACTTTTAAACTATATCGTACCAGATGTAGTACATGTTTTAATTGATGGTAAGATCGTTAAAACTGGTGGTAAAGAACTTGCTTACGAATTAGAAGAAAGAGGTTACGACTGGATTAAGCAGGAAAAAGCAGTTTAATATTAAAATTCGATAAAAACGGGAGGTCTTTTAGGCCAATCTTAAGAATTTGTATTATAACTGATAAACAGAAGACAATGGAATTAAAAGATAAATTAGTATCATCATTTTTAGCTTTCGACGAGCAATATCAGGTAGATGATGATGTTCAACAAATAAGAAGTCAGGCTATTAAAGACTTCGAAACCTTTGGTTTCCCAAGTAAAAAAGAAGAAGCCTGGAAATACACTTCGTTAAAATCTGCTCTAAAACACGATTATAGCATTTTTCCTAAAAAAGAAGATGCTATAGAGTATAGCCAGATCAAACAGTACCTAATTCACGACATAGACACCTACGATTTGGTATTTATCGATGGTATTTATTCTTCTCATTTATCTAATACTACTCACGATAAGATCGATGTTTGCTTAATGTCTTCAGCATTAAACAAAGACAAATTTAAGCCTGTTATCGATAATTATTTCAATAAGCTTGCACCTAAAAATGGTCTTAATGCATTAAACACTGCATTTACAAAAGAAGGAGCTTATATACATATTCATAAAAATATCATGGCAGACAAGCCAATACAGATAATTAATTTCTCTACCGGAAATGAATCTTCTTTATTGCTTCAGCCTAGAAACCTTGTGGTCGTTGATGAGAATTCTCATGTTCAAATTATCGAAAGACATCAAAGCCTAACAGATCACCCGGTATTAACCAACTCGGTTACCGAGATCTTTGCAGATCGTCGTGCGATAGTAGACTATTATAAAATTCAGAATGACAAAGGAACTTCTTCTTTCATCGATAATACTTTTATCGAGCAGAAAGATGAAAGTAATTGTTCTGTTCACACATTTTCTTTAGGTGGAAATCTTACTAGAAATAACTTAAACTTCTACCAAAAAGGAGAGCGCATCGACTCTACCATGAAAGGAGTTACGATTATTGAAGGAAAGCAGCACGTAGATCATAACACGCTGGTTCACCACATTTATCCAAACTGCGAGAGTCACCAGGATTATAAAGGAATTTTCTCAGATAAATCTGTAGGTGTTTTTAACGGGAAAGTGGTTGTAGAGAAAGAGGCGCAAAAGACAAATGCGTATCAATCTAACAATAACATTCTTGTAGATGATAAAGCAACCATCAATTCTAAACCGCAGCTAGAGATCTTTGCAGATGATGTACGTTGTAGCCACGGGTGTACGATTGGTCAATTAGATGAAGATGCTTTATTTTACCTACAATCACGCGGAATTCCACATAAAGAAGCACGTGGATTATTAATGTACGCTTTCGCCAATAACGTATTAGAAAGTGTAAAGATCCCAGAGATCAAGAAAAGAATCAACAATCTTATTGCTGAAAAACTTGGTGTTGAATTAGGTTTCAACTTATAGAAAGCTAGTTTTTAAGTAGCACATTTTATTCAGCAAAAATTTTAAGATATGAGTACAGCTACTGAAGCATTAGAATATAGCTTAGAAAAAATTAGAGAGGATTTCCCTATTCTTAAACGAGAAGTAAACGGTTATCCTCTCGTTTATTTTGATAATGCTGCAACGTCGCAAACACCACAACAGGTAATAGATACCATTGTAGAGTATTATTCTAACTATAACGCCAATATTCATCGTGGTGTACATGCGTTATCACAGGAAGCTACAGATAAATATGAGCATGCTCGCCATACAATTCAAAAGCATTTTAATGCAGAAAAGGCTCACGAGATCATTTTTACCTCAGGTACAACTCATGGTATAAATCTGGTAGCTAATGGTTTTGCTTCTTTGCTGAAAAAAGGTGACGAAATTATCGTTTCTGCATTAGAGCATCACTCTAACATTGTGCCGTGGCAAATTCTTGCTGAAAAAACCGGAGCGATCTTAAAAGTAATTCCAATGAATCAGGAAGGAGAACTAATCTATACTGCTTTCGAAGAATTACTTTCAGAAAAGACTAAGCTTGTATTTTTAAATCATGTTTCTAATGCTTTAGGTACGGTAAATCCTATTGAAAAGATCATTACTAAAGCACATGAGTATGATGCGGCCGTTCTAGTCGATGGAGCTCAGGCAGCACCGCATATCAAAGCCGATGTACAGGCTTTAGACGTAGATTTTTACGTAGTTTCTGCTCATAAAATGTGTGGCCCAACCGGCGTTGGTATGCTTTACGGCAAAGAAAAATGGCTTAACAAATTACCACCTTATCAAGGTGGTGGTGAGATGATTGCAACGGTAACTTTCGAGAAAACCACTTATGCCGATCTTCCGCATAAATTTGAAGCAGGAACTCCTAACATTTGCGGCGGAATCGCTTTTGGCGCAGCATTAGATTATATGAATACTGTTGGTTTCGATAAGATCGCTGCGTACGAGGAAGAATTGCTTCATTATGCTACTAAAAAACTTCTGGAAATAGACGGTATGGAGATCTACGGAGTTTCAAAAGAAAAAACAGCCGTAATTTCTTTCAATATTAATGGGATGCATCCGTATGATATCGGGACTATTCTCGACAAATTGGGAATAGCAGTGAGAACCGGGCATCATTGTGCTCAACCCATCATGGATTTTTATAAAATTCCGGGTACGGTTCGCGCTTCTTTTTCGTTTTATAATACAAAAGAAGAAATAGATGCATTTATCAAAGCCGTTATTAAAGCTAAAACCATGCTTGCATAGATCTTTATCGATTTTAGCCATTTTTAGCTCCCTTTTAATTTTTAGCTGTAAAGAAGAAAATAAGCCTAAAGAAACACCCAATCTTAGCGAGAACGACCAAAAAACGTTAAATAATTCTGAAATTTCCGGGAAATATTCGGTTAAAACACTGAATAGTAACAATGAAAATCTTGGGAATCTTATATTTGACTTTAATTCAGAAAACGATCGACTTGCAATAACAACAGATTGCAATTCTATTGGCGCTGGATACGAGATTAGTGAAAATACACTTACATTTTCTAATGCCATAAGCACCCGAAAATTTTGCCAGGGCGCAATGGAAAACGAAAATACGATCTCTAAAACTTTGCCTAAGATTACAGCTTTTGAATTTTCTGAGAAAGAGCTTAGGTTATTATCAAATAATAATGAGGTTTTGATAAGCCTTATAAAAACCGAAAAAAGTGAGTAAATCTATACAGCAAATACAGGAAGAAATTATAGATGAATTTTCAATGTTCGACGATTGGATGCAGCGTTATGAATACATGATCGAACTTGGAAAATCACTTCCTTTGATCGACGAAAAATATAAGATCGAAGAAAACCTAATTAAAGGTTGCCAGAGTAAAGTTTGGGTTCATGCCGAGTTAAATGGTGAAAAACTTGAATTTACTGCAGATAGCGATGCGATAATCACAAAAGGTATTGTAGCCATTTTAATTAGAGCATTTTCTGGACATCATCCTTCAGATATTCTAGAAGCAGATACCCAATTTATCGACGAGATTGGATTAAAAGAACACTTATCTCCTACTCGAGCAAACGGACTGGTAAGTATGATCAAACAACTAAAAATGTATGCAATTGCATATCAAACCCAATTAAAATAAATGGAACAGGAAATCGACACTCAGGAATTGGGAGAAAAAATCGTAAAAGTGCTTAAAACCATTTACGATCCTGAAATCCCTGTAGATATATACGAATTAGGACTTATTTACGACGTTATGGTAAGTACAGATTATGATGTAAAAATCTTAATGACCCTTACCACTCCAAACTGCCCGGTAGCCGAATCTTTACCACAAGAGGTAGAAGAAAAAGTAAAATCACTGGATGCAGTTAATGACTGTGAAGTTGAAATCACTTTTGACCCACCTTGGAGCCAGGATCTAATGAGTGAAGGTGCTAAATTAGAATTAGGACTATTATAAAATAACAGGTATGGCTACAGAAGAAATTGTAAATCGAGTAGCAAACAGTAAACTAGTCACTTTTAATCTGGAGGATTATTATCCAAAAGGCCAAAGAGTGACTTTTGATATTTCAAACTGGTTGTTAGAAGGTTTCGTATTAAGAGAAGGCACTTTTAGAGAAGAAGCCAAAAATCACGATTGGAGCCAATATCAAGACTGTTATGTGGCTTTACATTGTAGTACAGATGCCATAATCCCGGCCTGGGCTTATATGCTTATAGCTACTTACCTTCAGCCTTTCGCTAAAAAAACAATTAATGGAAGCCTGGAGGATTTGGAAAGTATTCTTTATACTGAAATTATTCAGCAGATGGATCTTTCAGAATTAAAAGATAAACCAATTATTATTAAAGGTTGCGCCAATAAACCGGTACCTAAAAATGCCTATTTATTACTTATCAACAAGCTCCAACCAATAGCTAAAAGCATAATGTACGGTGAAGCCTGCTCTTCAGTTCCCTTATATAAAAAACCAAAAAACTAACTGATCCAAATTACAACTAACCTATGAAAAAGATTTTACTCAGCCTGCTTGTCTTGGGAGGCGTTCTAAACATGCAAGCTCAGGAAGATGATAGCGAAGAGCAAAAAGAAGGATGGACAACAGAGGGAAACATCCAACTCCTTTTTAATCAATCTGCTTTCAATGCTGAATGGACCGGGGGTGGAACTTCTAATATTGCCGGAAACCTTATCTTCAACTATGATTTTAATTATCTGAAAGATGATTTTACCTGGGATTCTAAGGTTTTGGTAGATTACGGACTTACAAAACAAAATGGTGATGAATTTCCTAGAAAGACAAGTGACCGTTTAGAATTTAACTCGGTTGCCGGTAAACAGGTTGAAGATTCTAATTGGTTCTATTCATTCTTTACCAACTTTAGAACACAAGTAACTAAAGGATATACTTTTAGTGAAGATGCAGAAACTGGCGAAACTATTCGTACCGAACGCACCAGCTTTTTCTCTCCTGCATATCTACAGTTTGGACCAGGTATGCTTTGGAAGAAAAACGAAAACTTTTATGTGAACGTGGCCCCTGCTACCGCAAGATTTATCTTTGTAGATTCTTATTTCACCAGTGTAGAAGGTTACCAGGATGGTGATTATTTTGGTGTAGACCAGGGAAGCTCTTCAAGATTTGAACTTGGCGCTTCACTTTCAGCGTATGCGAAATTCGACATTATTAAGAATGTGAAAATGGAAAACATCCTTAACCTGTATTCAAACTATCTTGAGGATCCGCAAAACGTTGACATCGATTATACGATGAACATTAAAATGAAAATTAACGAGTTATTATCTACAAATTTCATTTTCCAGACGATTTATGATGATAATGCCGTTGGTGCATTTCAGGTAAGAGAAGTTTTTGGTTTAGGATTTAATTACAGCTTCTAAACCCAAAAAAATATTAAAATCTAAAGCCTGTAATTAAGTTACAGGCTTTTTTTGGTTAAAATAATTTGAAAAAATAACACGCTAAATCACAATACTAATCTATTGTGTACCTTTGTAGTTATGATTGAAAAAACAGATTTAAGTTACGAAAAAGCGGTTCTTATTGGGATCATCACTAAGGACCAGAACGAAGATAAATTAGAGGAATATCTAGACGAGCTGGAATTCCTTACCTATACTGCCGGCGGAGAAGTTGCAAAACGTTTCTCGCAAAAAATGGACTTTCCTAACCCAAAAACTTTTATTGGATCTGGAAAGATGGAAGAAGTACGAAATTACGTATCTGATAACGAAATTGGGACTGCCATTTTTGACGATGAGCTTTCTCCTGCTCAGCAAAAGAATATTGAAAAGATCCTGAAATGTAAAGTTTTAGATAGAACCAATCTTATTCTGGATATATTCGCCCAGCGTGCACAAACCAGTTATGCAAGAACACAGGTAGAACTTGCCCAATATGAGTATTTACTACCTAGACTTGCCGGGATGTGGACGCACCTTGAAAGACAGCGTGGTGGTATTGGTATGCGTGGTCCAGGGGAAACAGAGATCGAAACCGACCGCCGTATCGTTCGTGATAAAATTTCTTTGTTGAAGAAGAAACTGGCGACCATTGATAAACAAATGGAAGTACAGCGTGGTAATCGTGGGCAATTAGTAAGAGTTGCTTTGGTTGGTTATACCAACGTAGGAAAATCTACATTAATGAACACCATTAGTAAAAGTGAAGTTTTTGCTGAAAACAAGCTTTTTGCAACATTGGATACAACAGTTAGAAAAGTTGTGATTCGCAATCTTCCCTTCCTTTTAACCGATACAGTAGGATTTATTAGAAAATTACCTACACAGTTGGTAGAGTCTTTTAAATCGACCTTAGATGAAGTTAGAGAAGCAGATTTGTTATTGCATGTTGTAGATATCTCTCATCCTAATTTCGAAGAGCATATCGATTCTGTGAATCAAATTCTGGATGAAATAAAAAGTTCAGATAAACCATCGATTATGGTATTTAATAAGATCGATCAATATGTTCCTGAAGAAATCGCAGAAGACGATCTAATTACTGAAAAAACAACGGCTCATTACACCTTAAGCGAATGGAAGCAAACCTGGATGAATCGTCTTGGAAATAACGTATTGTTTATTTCAGCATTAGAAAAAGAGAACATGGAGCATTTTAGAAAGAAAGTCTACGAGGCTGTTCGCGAAATTCATATTACACGCTTCCCCTATAATAACTTTCTTTATCCTGAATACGATAAATACGGCGAAGAAAAGTAATCAATCGCATTTTCTACAAAAGAAATAGCACTTATATATCGAGTAAATATTAGTATCTTCATTACCAAAATTTGGTATTATGAAGATACTTTTTTCATTTATAGCGTTCAGTATATTTCAGCATGTAAATGCACAAAGTTTAGCAGGTTTAGAGGGATCCTGGGAATTAATTTCTGAAAATAAAACACCTGTTGCGCTTACAACAGTTCGTATTTATCAGGACGGTTTTTTTGCTGAAGGAACCAAAGAAGGTGACTACGAATTTAAAAGTGCAAAAGGTGGAATCTTTGAAGTTGAAGGCTCTTCTTATACCGAAAAATTTGAATTCAATTCTGAAGAAAAAGAACAGGTAGGAAATATCAATAATCTTGTCGTTGAAGTAACTAAGGACACTTTAAAATTTGAAGGGCAGGATTTCTCACAAACCTGGCTTAAGATTGGTGATTATCAGGATGATCTTTCTGGGGTTTGGATCATTACCGGTCGCGAACGAAATGGCGAAATGCAAAGACGAGAAATTGGAGATCGTAAAACCATAAAAATCCTTAGCGGCACACGTTTTCAATGGATCGCATATAACTCGGCCACAGGAGAATTTTTTGCAACAGGTGGCGGCTCTTATCTTTCAAAATACGGCAGATATATCGAGAATATCGAATTCTTCTCTAAAGACGATTTTCGGGTAGGAGCAAGTTTGACCTTCGACTATCAAATAATGAACAACGAGTGGAACCATCGAGGCAAAAGTTCTACCGGTGATCCAGTAAATGAAATCTGGTCTCCTTATAAACCTGAAGAAATCATTCAGAATTAATTATCGGGTTAAAATAGCCTCTGGAGGTAAATAAAATATACCTGAAGGATTTTTGGTGAGTTTAAAATGTAACAGATCTTCCTGTTCATGATATTGCATTCTTATTTTCCCTTGTGATCTTTCGTAACTGCTTTCTATAGTTCCGGCAAAATTGTCTTCAGTTATTTCGAGCATCACGATAGAAAAAGTATCCTGGTCACTATTACAATCGATACGCTCGCCATTATCAAAAACAGCACAATGCTTCCCACGATATTCTTTTTCGCTAATTTGTTCAAGTTCGATTTCAAACTGCTGTGAACCATCTGGCGAAGTCCATTTCCAGGAACCTTCTAGATCCTGGGCTCTCATAAAACAACCGCCAAAAACAGCTAAAATCAAGCATAATTTAAGTTTCATTTTATAGTAGATTTGGTTAGTAGGTATTACGAAAATAATTATTCAGCTGTGATTTTTATGTTATCAATATCATAAGTTGTGGTTCGGGAAGGATCTCTTCCCTGGTATCGAAAACCTACATAAACTTCAGCAGTAAAACAGGAAATATCGATTTTTGAATTTCTAAATATCACTGCATTTTGATTTGATGGTCCCATGGGAATATTCGCCTCGAGTAATTGCCAGTTTGCAGTTTCTGGATCACCATTAAAATCTTCGCTAATATACACCTGCAAAATAGTACCATTATCGTAAGACGCTCGAATATCAAAAGACAAAACCTCATTTCGAGTTTGCGAAAGATCTATGGGCGGCGTTATCAGCCAGGCTTCTAAAGGATTTTCCCCGGTATTGTAAGCTGAGATTCTAAGTGTTCTATTTCCGTTGGAGGTAGCATCAACAAATCGCTCTTCGCCACCGTTTACATTCAGGTTCGTCCAACCTAAAGGATCTAATCGATTCTCGTTGGTGATTTCAGCAAAGTTTTCTTCAAACAAAATCGTGTCGCCTTCTTCAGTATTATTTCCGCAGTCAAAAAACTCGGGGTCACATCGCTCACTTCCAAAAGAAAGATCTTCAGTGGAATTTAGCTGAACCACGTAGAAATCATCATAAAAATCACGTCCTAAAACGCCCAATATCGTACCTGAGCTTGCCGGTAAATTAACCGACCTGAAATCGGCATAGGTACTGGTGGCTAGTAAAGCCGAATCATCGCTGCCACATTCTTCGATTTGACGGAAACCATCAAATTGATCGTAAGTTTCAGCAGCAAAAGTGCTGTTGGTTTGGGTAAACAAATTTCGATTAAACTGAATATTATCTAACTGAATATATGTACATAAAAATTCAGGTGAAAAATCACCAATATCGATTTGCTGCGGAGTGATCTCTTCTATAATTTCTGAACGAACCAGATATTCATCAATTTCTGAAGGTGTTATAGGATCAAGATCTCCCCTATTCTGTTTTCCCAACTGAATTAAACCATTGCTTTTCGAAATACTCAATCCGTTTAATTTCACAAACACTTTTCTTCCGAAGTTATAGCGCTGATAAAGGGCATTTTCATCAATTAAGATTTGTATCCCAGCTTCTGGGTTTTCTGGACGATCCTGAAGGATCAATTCATTATAAAAATTACCTGCTCTATCTGAAGAAACCACATAAGCCTCAAAATATTGATCACCCGAAAATGTAAATATATCGCCGGTTTCTTCATCATAATTATTCTTTACGGCCCTCAGACTAATTTGCGTGCCTTCTATGCTCACATTTGCCGGAACCTGAGTTTCTGGCACATTAAAATCATCTGTCGTCACACAACTTATTAAAACAAGAATTAATAGGAGTACAAATTTCTTCATTTTAAAACCGAACATATAGATTAGCAAAATAAGTGGTGCCGTAACCGTACCAATAGCGATTGCCAAACACTGGCATTTCACGTTCGCGATCTTCCTGTAAACTGTTAAAATTGGCATTTCTGGATTGTTCGTAACCGCCGGTTTTGTAAAGCTGATCCAGAATATTATTCAGGCTAACAAAAAGTCCAATATAATAATCTCCCAGTTTCCAGGATTTCCCTCCAATGGCATTCAGCAAAAAATAATCGCCTAAATTCTCTTGTTTTAGATATTCCCTGGCAAGTTGCGCATCATAATTTTCTAAAGGCAATCCATCGGTATCTGTAGTGAAATTTGAAGTTCGCAGTAACGGACTCACATTAATAAACGCGTTTGCAAAATAGTTTGCCGTTAAACCAAACCACCAATAATCGGGATCACGGTATTCAAAACCTAGTTGTGCCGCATGCTGCGGCCCGTTGGCAAGTCGGTAATTCTTCAATCGAGCTTCCCCATAATTCACATTACCGGCAAAACTATTGCTGGTTAAATACAAATTGGGATTATTGGAAAAGATAAATTGGCCAACGGCTAAAGCCGACTTTAATTTGATCGTGGAAGTTACCTGCGCTTCAGTACCAAATTCGATTCCCAAGTGCTGTTTTTCGGCATCATATAAAATCTCCTGCACAAAAGCAGTGGTTGTATTTCTGCCCAAGCCTGAAAGTCCGTCAACGTAATAAAAAGAGACATCGGTTACATTTCGAAATTGTGTAAAATAGCCGCTAATTTTTAAATTGAAATTCGGCGAACGATAGCGATACGTGGCATCTGCGCTATAAATTTGTTCACTATCTAAATCCTGAACCAGCGTATTATTTTGTCGCGGATTTGCCAAACTGTTTTGTAAAGTTGGCGGATTACTGGCTAGAAATAAATTTGAAGAAATAGAATGTCTACCCGTAAAATGATAGGTTATTCCCGTTTTTAAACCAAAATCGATAAAATGTAATATTGCACTTTGCCCAAGTGAATTATCAGGAAATAAACCATTTTGATAATTACCAAACCGATCATAATTTGTAGAACTGATCTTTGCTGAAAGGTAAGTTTCGATATTTTTAGCGATAAATTGAAGCTGGGAAAATGCTTCAAATTTCGTTGAATTTAGATCGTAGTTATATTTATAAATCTCATTTTCACCCACCAGCCGATTTGGGTTTTGCAAATCACTTTGCGCCACCTGTTCTAATGAAAAATCATTGGTTGGTTCAGCGAAAAAATCGATATCCAGAAATCGATTTCTACCGAAAAGATCATCGATTTTTGCATAATTATGGCTTTTTAGTTGCTGAAAATTAATTCCGCCATTTAGCATCAAATTTGAATTTAGCTGATGATCGAAAGTCGTATTTAGAAAAACCGAACGATCATCATTACGATCTTCGGTTAAAGCATAAACGGCGTTATTTCCGGCATTGGCCTCAGTTCTATTCGCTTCATAGATCGCATCCCAGTTTAATTGCCCATTTTCCTGAAATGCACCGGCGCTCCGGTAAGCAGCTTCGTAATTTTCACTGCCTTCAAATCGTAAAAAATAACTTGGTAGATTTTGATAATAAGCTGGATCTGGATTTTGGCCGCCACCATCGTAAGAAACCTGATCGTTAAACCGAACTAAATTTGTACCACCATAATCGATTCGGGTATTCCCTATTTTCCCAAACTGATAGGCGATATTGGTTGTTATCTGGGTGCCTTTTGAGAGTTCCCAAAAATGATTCAGCATCAAAATAGGCTCTTCTACGCGCCGTTGACGGGAATTCCTGATTTGATCTCCCTGATATCCCCAGTAACTATTATATTTTCTTCCTTTTAGTTCAAAAACTTCATCGGTGATCGCTGCCGATTTTCCACGAATATTAGGCGTATAAATTGCCGCAAAATTTAAACTATGATCTTCATTTATCTTTTTTTCTACGGAAAGAAAAGCTGATTTCGCGTTGTATGAAGTACCTTCCATATAGCCTTCTTCAGCAAATCTTCCGGAGAGCGAAACGGTATAAAACCAATTATTTTTTAATTCTCCTGAACTATACGTGGCCATGATCCTGGAGCGATAACTTCTATTGGCAGCCGATAAAGTAAGCCTGCCACCTTTAGAGAATTTTGAAGCACGCATCACGAAATTGGTAGAACCAGCAAGACTTCCGAAGTTATTATCTACAGCGCTTACCGCGAAATTAAAATCCTGATTGCGCTGCACATCATTTAAACCACCCCAGTTACTCCATTGCGGCCGGCCATTATTGATTTTATTCAGCGCAATTCCGTTAATCATTACCAGACCATACTGACTATCATAACCACGAGTTTTAAAATAGGTCTGACTAAAATCGTACGCGGCAGCATTTAAAAAAGCATCCTTCCCAGCATTTAAAATCGAGGAAAAACCGGCATCGATTTGATCGTCATCCAACTCATTTTCACTAAGATTTACGCTTCCTAATTGGGCCTGCTGTTCTGCAATATCGGGAGTTAGGCTAATCACACCCAAATCTAAAGTTGATCGATCTAGAAGAATAGGCAATCGTAATGACTGAAAACCAAGTTTTGAAATATTTAAAATATAATTTCCCATTTCGAGATCTGTAAAACTGAGTATGAAAATTCCCTCGGTATTAGTGCTGGCCTCCGTAAAACGATCTTCCAGACGAACACTAACGCCACCAATAATATTCTGAGAATTAGCATGTAGTATTTTTCCGGATATAATGATTTCCTGCGCCTGCAGAAGACCAGAGGAAATAGAAATCACCCAAATAAAAACCACACTTTTCATTGAAAATCAATAAATTAACGTTTCAATTTAGAAAATAGCATTCGAAACCGTTTATTTTATCCGAAAGAATAGGATAACTTTAACGCAAACTCACAACAATTTTAAGATTCTGATAATGAAAATTTTAAAACTAATTTTTCTTTTTTACTGCGGAATTGGATTTGCGCAAAATCAAACTACGTACGAGGTTTTGACGATCGCATTTTATAATACCGAGAATCTTTTTGATACTGAAAATGACGATTTTACTTTCGATGATGATCGCACTCCTGAAGGAAAAGATGTGTGGACGGAAGAAAAATATCTTCAGAAATTAAACAATATCGGCCAGGTAATTTCAGAGATTGGAGTAGAGCTATCTGGTAAGAGTCCCGAAATTATCGGCTTAAGCGAAATCGAAAATTACCGTGTGCTTGAAGATCTTTTGAATACAGAACAATTGAAAGATAAGAATTACGAAATTATTCATTTTGATTCTCCAGATCGCCGCGGTATTGATAATGCGTTAATCTATAACCCTAAGGTCTTTCAACCGAAAACATCAAAAGCTATTTGTGTTTTTATTCAGAATAAGGAAGGGAAGAGGATTTACACCAGAGATATTTTGGTGGCTACAGGAAAAATTGAAGATGAAAACTTTGCATTTTTAGTAAATCACTGGCCATCTAGAAGTGGCGGTGAAAAAGCAAGCCGAAATTATCGAAAATCGGCTGCAATGGTAAATCGAAAAATTTGCGATTCGCTTTGGGCAATAGATCCTTCTTTCAAGATCGTAAATATGGGAGATTTTAATGATGATCCTAAGAACAAAAATGTAAAGAATGTGCTTAAAACTTCAGAAAAGGCAAATCAATTTCAGTTTTATAATCCTATGCTGAAATTGTATAAAAATGGCATTGGAAGTTTAGCCTATCGTGATAGTTGGAATTTGTTTGACCAGATCCTGATTTCAGGCGCCATGACGACTAAAAACTATGATCATTTTCAGTATTACAAAGCCGGAATTTTTAAGAAAGATTATTTAATCACTTCAAATGGGCAGTATAAAGGATACCCCTTCCGAAGTTATGGCTATAATGGCTATCTGGGTGGTTATAGCGATCATTTCCCGGTTATTCTTTATCTTATAAAAAAGAAAAATCCCCGCTAAAAACGGGGATTTTCGATATTTTGAGGACTATTTTTTATAGCCATGCATTCCAAGGAATTCTGGAAAGAAGTACCACCAAAGCAATCGTATAAAATATCGCCAGCGTTTTAAATTTTGGCGTAGAAGTTAATTTCTTTTTGTGCTTTGAATATCCTACGGTGATCAAAACAATAGCGATGATCATCATAAGAGGATGTTCCATATTATACAATCTTAACGTATCGTCACCCATTACTCCGCTCATTCCAACTTCGCCCCACATTTTAAAATAAGGTGCTACAAAATAAAGAACGATACCGATAAGTAACTGAATATGAGATACGATAAGCGTAAAAAGTGAAATTCTAAAATTTCCGGCACTATATTCTTTACCAGATACCCAACCAATAATAGCACTAACAGATGCGATTACCAACATGGCTATCACTAAATAAGCCCAGTAAGAATGTATAAATTGAACAGTTTGGTACATAATTATCTTTTTTTACAAAAATAGGTTATTCCCATCGATTTTCAGCATCACTGCCACCCCAAATAAGTGTTGCAAGATATGGATTATCGATAAACGGGTTTCTTACCCCTTGGGCACCTTCGATCACATTATTTCGTTGTATTTCGAATGCTGAAACCGGATCTTCTCTATTCCACTGAAGGAAAAGATCTAGGTCACCAACCGTCGAGATATTTTCTCCGTAACGAATATTAAGATAGAAAACCATTCGGGCTACATCACCTTTCCAATCGTCTCCAGGGTACCAAGAATTATTACCAACTAACCCATAATCTCCACTTCCGTCTGTGAAAGAATAGTTCGATCTATCGCTATTTATACCGTCATCTATGGTTCTTAAGTGATGTAAATCTGTGACAGCATCTTCTGATACTAATCTCGATTGCGGATAAATATGCTCTGTATTGAAAGTTTGCGGTGAATAAGAATTGCTTCCTGAAGTATATTCTTCCCAATATCTACTTTCACCAGAGTACATTAAAAGAACATTATCTGGATTATCCGGATCTTCATCGGCTTCGTAAAGATAATCGTGACGATCTGTATACGCTAAGATCGTTTCGTGCGCAGCTACTGTAAAGTTTGAAAGCGCTAGTTTTAAGAAATCTGATTGATCTGTAAAAGTAACACCATCATAGTAATCCTGTAGATCTGCCGGAATATTAAAGGCAATCGGGGTTACAACCTGAACAGTTACCGTAGCGGTGCTACAAGAAGCTTCTGGCTGATCATCATCACATATGGTGTATTCGAAAGTATCCTCACCGGTAAATCCAGCTGCCGGAACATATGTTACTTTTCCATCTTCATTAAGTGTTACAGTGCCTTCGCTTGACGCATCATCAACACTACTAAGCATAGCACCATCGATCAAATTATCGTTAGCAAGGAGGTCTGCAAAGATTGTCTCAGCATCATCGGCATTTGCAATCACTTCATCGTCTTCAGCATAAGGATTACCTTCATCGATTACCTCAATAGTAATAGTTGCAGTATCACAAGAGGTTTCTTCATCATCGTTACAGATGGTATAGGTGAATGTGTCTGATCCTGCAAAGCCTTCGTTAGGAACGTATACAATATTGTTTTCATCATCGATAGAAACTGTAGCATTTCCACTAGTAATTTCCACAGAAGTAATTATCGCATTACCTACCAGATCATCATTTTCACCATAATTACGAATTGTTAGCGTTCCATCTTCAGCAACTTCATAAGTATCGTCATTAGCTGTTGGTGGCCCAGGCTGATCTACCTGAATAGTTACTGTAGCTTCTGAGCATCTATCTGAATCCCCAGGAACGCACAGTAAATACATAAAGGTGTCTTCTCCCTGAAAATCTGCAGGTGGTGTGTAAGTATATGTTCCATTTCGGTTGTTTTCTATACTCCCACCTTCAAGAGATTCTTCATCTACAGAAAAAATTCGAGCATTGTCTACAATTTCATCATTATTCAGCAATTGATCGACTGATAATGTAACTTCAACATTTTCTATTGTGCTAAAATTATCATCTACTGCAACAGGCTCCTGTTCCACAGGTATCTCGGGCTCCTCTGGAGCACTATCATCACTGCTACATCCAAGGAAGAAACTTCCTAAAAGGAATGCAAAAAAGAAATTCTTTTTCATTAATTCTTGATTTATATTCTAATTTGATTCTTGTCTTACAAATATCTTAATTAAAAAAGCTTAAAAAAATAAAACCTTCTGTATAATTACAGAAGGTTTTAAAATATTATAAGAATTGAGATTATTCATTAATAACCCACTCTCCAGCTTCATTTTTGATTAGGCTGATAGTTTCAGTTACGTTAGAACCATTGTAAACATCGTAAGTAATATCGTATTGCTGTCCTACTTCAGCATCTGGATCGATACTATTCAACACAATACGCATAGCTTCGATTATCATATCGTCACTCCAATAAGCAGCATTACCATTCCTTCTATCAAAATTGCTATAGCGAGCCATACTTGAAACCGGATCTGGATATTGATCCACTAATGCCTCAGCTACCGTACTATAATCTGAACCTGTCAAGAAGTATGAAATAGTATTGTCTGGAACCCAAATACCATCAGTTTTTGCAAACTGTAACGTAGTCTCGATTACTCGAGGTACACCAATCCATTCACCATCTTGCAATGTAAATAATGAATATCTAGTATTCGTACTACCATCGTAAAATTGGTAAGACACAACAGCGGAACTACCATTTGGAGGATACGTGTAAAGATTATCTAAATATATACCTATGTTGTAAAAAGCTTCTGATTCATCATCAAAGTTAGGGTAACTCTGTCCCATTTCAGCGTAATCCTCAGTAGACAAGGATAAAGGCATATTCCAAGAGCTTCCCGTGTAAGCATACATTACTGTAGTTTCAATAGTTGATATAGGGGTTGGCTCGTTATTTATTACGAACTCTCCATCCTCAAAAATTAGAGATAAAGATTCTGGAGCTGTATTACTGCCATTATAAATAGTATAACTAACTTCAAACTGGCTACCTTCTGTTACATCCGTGAAATTTTCACCTAAGATTATATTCAAGGCTTCAACTATCATTTCTTCATTCCAGTAATTTGATGAACCTTCATCTATGTTGAAACTGTTGTAAGATAAATTATTTGCAGGACCAGGGTAAGTATCTGCTAATTCTGTTCTTGCCAAAGCATAATCAGCATTATCAAGTTCGTAAGAAGTACCTCCAACAGGCACATAACTATTTCCATTAAATTCTACAGTCATGCTCTCTGTACCTGCACTTCCGTCATAAATATCATAGCTTACATTATATCGCTGACCCTCTACCCCATCAAAAGCATCATTTAAAATTACATTGATAGCTTCTAAAATCATATCATCACTCCAGTAAGCATCATTACTTTCGCGTCTATCAAAATTACTATAGTTTGCTGCACTGCTTGCGGCATTCGGATAAGTGTCGCCCAGTTCTTCTTCTAAAAGATCAAAATCTTCAGAACTTAACTCATAAGCTATTTCGTTAGCAACCGTATTATATGTTAACTCCACTAAGTCTCCGTTTTGAGCTGCTTCAAATTGACTCTCTAGAAAAGACTGTACTTGCGATGTAGAGCTAAAATATCCATTTTGGTTACCTATTGCAGTATAATCGTCTTCACTTACAGTATATTCCACAGGTAACAATGGATCTTCTACGTTAAATGTTGTTATTATTGAGGTACCGTTTTGATACAATGGGAATGCGTTATCTAAAACAACAGGAATTAATTCCTCAGCTTGCTCATAATTATCAAAACCTGATTCAATATTAAATCCAACTTCTTCATAATCATCCTCGGTTAAAGTATAATTAGCTTCTCCTTCGGTAAGACTATTGTCGATTTCTTCATTTGCAATATCCTGAAGATTATCCGTAGGGTCGCACGAATAAAGTATACTCCCTAATAAAGCGGTTAAAATATATAATTTTTTCATTTGTATTTTTTTAGAAATTAATCTTCATTCCTACGGTATATGTACGACCAAAACCATAATATACCGATGCATCTTGAGCATTTGAAACTAATCTTGTTCTGGTTTGTCCATCAGGACCTTCAAATTGGTCTCTTCGAGTACCATCAGTTACATCAGAAATATACTCTGTATCCAACACATTGTAAACATTGGCATTTATTGTTGCATCAAAAGAACCAAAAGCAAACTTGTGTGTAAAACCTAAATCAAAAACACCGTAATCTGGAGCCTCCCATGGATCTGTAAATTCCACTTCATCATCATTTCTAGAAGACGGATCATATTGCGCATACATTCTTGAGAAATAATTGAAATTTCCACGTACAAAAGTCCCAGGGAATACTTCAGCATTAAGACCCAGAGCTAATGATGTTTGAGGTTGATTACCAACAGGAGTATCTTCAATAAAAAGATCTACTGGCTCACCCACAGGTGCTTGTTCTTCATCAAAGAACTGCACATTTGTAATATCATTACTCCATCTCCAGTCTCCATACGAGAACATACCATTAACGGTTAAAACTTCCCATGGCTTATACTCAAATTCTAATTCAACACCTTGGTGAAGAGCATCCACACCTAGTAGGTTTCCAAAATATTGTTGATCTTCTTCTCCTTCTTCATCACCTCTTACAACAATAGATTGTACTTGGGTTCTGTCTAACCATTGGGTTCTATAAAGATTTAGATCGATTCTTAAATTAGAGCTTCTAAAACCATATCCAGCTTCCACACTAAATATCTTTTCATTTTCGGCTTCAGAGTTTACAATATTTTCATTATTTGGAAATACGGCATCAAAATCTGGAGCTCGCTCAAAATACCCAACATTTGCAAAGATGTTATGATTATCATCAATATTATAATTTGCTCCACCTTTAGTCATAAACCCAATATAACTTTCAAAATCTGTTTCCTGAATAGGGTCTGAATCTTCATAAGTGAAGTAATCTATTCTTTTGTAGGATGTATTTGATCCTGATAGAGATAGAAACGCTGAAAAATCGTCCTTAGAATATTCTGCCTGTGCAAATAATCCTTCCCATAAAACGATTCCATCGTTATAATAATTGATTTTATCACCTGTTCTTGCAAGATTAGTAGGATTGTTTATATTCCCTCCATCAGCCCAGTACTGACCTCCTAAAAGATCTTTTACTTCCTGATAATGCTTTCCTTCATAATACCTTAGATCTATTCCTCCCATCAATTCTAAATCTTCAGTAAGTTCTGTTGATAAGGTTGAAAGAACACCATACCAATTGTGATTATTTACTGAATTGTAAAGTATAGTACCTGATCCGTCTATTCCATTAGCGACATTTTCATCAACTACAAGATCTAAATTAATTGGTTGATATGGTGCGCTTCTATATGGCGAGTTTACGCTTCTTAGATTAGCATCACCAGTATATCCACCACCACCTCCTGTTCCAAAAGAAACATAAGCTGCAGTCGACAATTCTGTTTTATCGTTAATATCCCAATAATGATTTAAAGATATCTGTGGCTTATGGTAGTAGTTGTCTTGAATATTTACTACTTCTCCATTTCTATATCCCCAATCACCATTGAATTTAATACCTCGATCACTTCTTTCATAATCTTCGATAGAATATTGAGTTTCTCTTTGCCCATGACGCTGTGGTGCACCAAACATCGTAAAAGATAATTCATGATTTTCATTAATCTCCTTCGCTACACTAAGAAAATAGTTGTAACCTTCGAATTGTAGACCATCAGCGAATCTCTCTCCTGTAGTTTTGGAAGCCGATACTGTAGTTGCCCAACCGTTTTCTGTTTTACCAGTAGAAACGGTAGCGCCAAATTTTTGATAACCATCGTTTCCAGTTGAAGCTATAATGTTGCCTCCTCTTTCAATATCTGTAGTTTTTGTAACAATATTTACAGTACCTCCAATAGAAGGTACGGCAACTTTTGCTGCACCAAGACCTCTTTGAACCTGCATTGTACGAGTCACATCAGAAAGTCCCGCCCAGTTACTCCAATAAACACGACCGTTTTCCATGTCGTTTACTGGAACACCATTTATCATTACAGCAATATTCGTAGATCCAAAACCTCTCATTCTTAGTTCAGCATCACCAAAACCTCCACCAGATTTTGTTGCGTAAACACCTGGAGTTGTGTTAAGGATTTCAGGAAATTCCTGGTTTCCTAACTTCATCTCAATTTCTTCCCCTTTAATTGTAGAAACAGCAACTGGTGTCTTTCTATCGATTGCCAAAGAAAAGCTGGTAATTACAATTTCATCTAAAGCATTGTCATCACCTACTAACACAATTTCTCCCAGATCTTGAGAATTTCCTGAAAAATTGAACTGTACTCTCTTGCTTTTGAAACCTACAAAAGTAATTTCTAAAGTTCCTGAAGAGCCATCCACTTCTAATGAAAAATTTCCATCAAAATCTGTTGTAGTACCAGTTCTAGAACCTACTACCATTACGTTTGCTCCCGGTAGCGGGCCATTCATTTCAGAATCTATTACCGTACCGGTAACAGTCCCCTGAGCAAAAATTGTAGCCGTTGCAAAAAACAACGCTAAAGCTAATAATTTCCTCATGTGTAAAATTTGTTTGATTTGATTTTAGTTCGACGCAAATGAAGTTATTATTCCAAAATCCAACTTTAACGTAATGTTAAGGATTCAATATTTAACACCAATTTGCTCGCCAAAACTAAAACTTTTTTCAAACCCTCTGAAATTGAGAGACTAAAAGTTTTGAACTCATATTTAGTTTTATCTTATTTTTATTTTAATATAAATTTTAACTAAACTTTAATGAGAATTTAGTGATTAAACAATGATGTTTTTAAGGTATTTATAAGACTTCTATGATTTATAATAATGAATTATTCGCCATTCCATTATTAAAAATAAAAAAGCACCTCATTTTGAGGTGCTTTTTAAATTATCTTAAAAAATGTTAAATCGCTATCCTAAGAAAACCTTTAATAAACTACTTGTTGAAGAATCATGGTTTTCTATCGCTTTACTATCCATATCCTTTAAAATAGTACTTGCTAATTGCTTTCCTAATTCAACTCCCCATTGGTCGTAACTAAAGATATTCCAGATAACACCCTGCACAAAAATCTTATGTTCATACATCGCTACTAATTTACCTAAACTTTCAGGTGTTAGTTTATCGATAAGAAAAGATGTCGTTGGCTTATCTCCATCAAATAATTTAAAAGGCAGCAATTCTTTTATTTCATTTTCACTCATTCCTTTAGAAGACAATTCTTCACGAACCTCATCTTCAGTTTTTCCCTGAAGCAAAGCTTCTGTTTGAGCAAAAAAGTTTGCCATAAGTTTGTTATGATGATCTTTATCGTCGAATAAAGACACCTTAAAACCTATAAAATCGGCAGGGATTAATTTTGTACCCTGGTGAATTAACTGAAAAAAGGCATGCTGAGAATTTGTTCCAGGCTCACCCCAAATAATCGCTCCTGTTTCATAATCTACCTTATCGCCATTACGGTCTGTACTTTTACCATTACTTTCCATAACTGCCTGTTGTAAATATGCGGGAAGTCTATGTAGATATTGCGTATAAGGAATTACAGCTTCACTTTCTGCCTTATAAAAGTTGTTATACCAAACACTTAAAAGACCTGCTAATACTGGAATATTATTTTCGAATTCAGTTTCTTTAAAATGATCGTCCATTTTTTGAGCTCCACTTAGCAGTGCATCAAAATTTGGATAACCAATCGCCAAACTTATAGAAAGCCCAACAGCACTCCATAATGAGAAACGACCACCAACCCAATCCCACATTGGGAAAATGTTATCTTCATCGATACCAAAATCTTTCACCTTTGGTACATTACTGGAAACTGCAATAAAATGTTTAGAAACTGCGTCCTCTGGTGCAGTTTTCATAAACCAGTTTCTAATCGTAGTTGAATTAGTTAATGTTTCCTGAGTAGTGAACGATTTAGATACGATCACAAATAGTGTAGTTTCAGGATTTAGATCTTTTATAGTTTCGTGTACATGATCTCCATCTACATTAGAAACAAAATGAACATTAAGATGATTCTTGTAAAACTCTAAAGCTTCAGTAACCATTACCGGCCCAAGATCTGAACCTCCAATACCAATATTTACGATATCTGTAAAATTCTTTTCGGTATATCCCTTTCTAATTCCCTGAATTACTTCCGAAGAAAAAGCTTTAATTTTTGCTTTCACCTCTTCAACTTCGGTCATTACATTTTCTCCATCTACTTTAATATCTGCATTTTTCGATGCACGCAAAGCAGTATGTAAAACAGGTCTTCCTTCAGTTTGATTAATAGCTTCACCACCAAAATAAGCAGCCATAGCTTCTTTTAAACCACATTCTTTTGCTAATTCGATAAGAAGTGCTTTTGTTTCTTCGGTAATTTTGTTTTTACTGAAGTCTACATAAAAATCTTCCCATTTCGTAGTGAATTTTGCAGCACGTTCACTATCGTTTTCAAAAAGAGATTTTAATGACTGGTCTTTAGTTTCAGCATAATGAGCTTCTAACTTTTTCCAGGTTTCGGTTTTGGTTGGATTAATATTTTTCATCTTTCAATTTTTTATTGTGAAAAACTTAGTAGTGAATAGCACCAAATCTTACACAAGAATCATGGTTTTAGATATTTTTATAAGGTATACTGTCCAGTTCGTTTTTTAAAGGATCTATAAAAGCAAAATAATCATCTTTCTTCGCTTCCTCTATTTTCTTAGCAGTTGGTAAATTTTGGCGATATGGATCTACCTGCTTCCCGTTAACCCAAAATCGATAACAAACATGCGGGCCCGTTGCTAAACCCGTGCTACCTACAAAACCTATAACATCTCCCTGCTTTACTGCCTGGCCATTTCTTACATTTCTTTTGCTCATGTGCAGGTACTGTGTAGTGTACTTTTTATTGTGACGAACTTTCACATAATTTCCATTACCCGATGTATAACTCGATGCGATCACCGTTCCATCTGCAGTTGCTTTAATAGGCGTACCGGTTGGTGCTGCATAATCTGTTCCTAAATGCGCTTTCCATCTTTTTTGTACCGGATGAAATCTTCTACGCTGGTATCTGGAAGAAATTCTACTATAATTAAGTGGCGCTTTAAGGAAAAAACTCTGTAAAGCTTTGGCTTCTTCATCATAAAAACTTGCCTGGCCGGTAATCGAATCAGTTTCGTAATTAAAAGCATAAAAAGGACGGTCTGAATGTTTAAACACAGCTGCCTCTACATGCGCCACACCAGCAAAGATCGTATCGTCAATATATTTTTCATGATAAATCATTTTAAATTGATCTCCCTTCTGAAGTTTAAAGAAATCGATACTCCACTGATAGATATCTGATAATTGATACACTAGCAAGTTACTTAAACCCTGCGCCTGCATCGCTTCAGAAAGTGATGAAGTTACCACTCCAGAAACCTCTCTTCTTTTTACTGAAACCGGCTTTTTTGCTTTAAATGCTGAAATACTATCACCAATATTTAAAACCGTATAATTGATCTTATCATTTTGGTATATAAAATGAAGCGGAGTCTTTGCTGAATCCTTAGCCTTCAAGATTAGAAATTTCTTACCAGCCGTAATTCTGGCCGGATTAAAAGTATCTTTTACTTTTTCTGAAATTTCAAAAACTTTACCACGATCTACACCATGACGATCCAGAATATATCCAAAGTTATCGCCTCGCTCTATCGTATCTACAACTACATCAAAATCGTCCAAAACAAAGCCATATTCTTTTACGACCGGCTTAGGTGCTGGTTTTTTAGTTTCAGCTACAGCTTGTTCTTTTGTGTCTTCTTTACATCCCGCAAAAACTAATAACAGCAGGAATAAAAAACTAAATTTCTTCAATTTCTAATTCTTATTTTTCAGTATTAAACATGTGGTTTACCCATTCTTTGCCCCATTCTTCGTGCTCTTCTTCACTCCACAATTCAGGAAAAAAAGATATTTTTTGAAATCCTGGTGGTAAAAACTCTTTCCAGTTTGTTCCTCCGGTTGCTTTTATCGTTTTGTTTCCTTTATCCAGGTGCCTATATGCCGCACCAATATGCATCAACAACCAGTTAACGTTTACACTACTATCAAAAGTACGTAATGCTTTAATTAATTTTGGATTGTTTTTTTCTGAATCGGCCAGGCTTTGATAACGTCCATAAAGCGTTTTCCCTTTTACCTCGTTTGCAATCCTTAAAAAGCGGGGCGTATATCTTTTTTCGAATTGCTTAAGGGTTAAAGTTTTCTCACCGGTTTTAAGATCGATACCACCCTTTTTCCAGTAAATATTATCAAATAAATCTTCTACAGAATTATCTAAATTGAAATTCTTCCTGATCTTGTGCTCTACAAGATTTTCGATTGGAGTCGAATAAAATTCAATCATTCTAAACTGAGCCGATTGGAATCCGCTTGCCGGCAATAAAGCCATACGAAATTTCAAAAACTGCTCACGCTCCATTCCTTTGATCATTACATCGAAGGAATTGATAAGCACTTTAAAATAACGAATCATCCTGTTAAGCTTCTCAATAAAATAAGAGGCGGTTAAATTAGGATTTTCGATCACCTGTTTTTGCTCGTGGATGATCAGTTTAAAATATAACTCGGTTATCTGGTGATAGGTTAGAAATATTTCTTCGTCTGGAAAATGTGTCTCTGGTTTTTGCAAACTCAGTAATGTATCCAAACTTATATAATCCCAATAAGTTAAGTAACGGTCGTATAAAAGACCATCAAGGTAAGACCCCATATCCTGACCAGAATTTCTGAATTTCTCTTCCAGCAATTCTATTCTCTCGGCTATTTCGGGTTTAATTTCCATGCTAATCTACGATAATCCTGAAGGGGTATTTTAGACCTTTATAAGCATCAAGATCGGCATCCAGTGATCCTACTGCAAGATCGGCTTCGATTTTTAAAGGCACTTTATTTTTGTCGTCACTTACCCAAAAGGTAAGGCTTTCCTGTTCTTTAAAAACTCTACCAGCCATCACATAAGGCCTAAACTTAAGCGCATTTATTTTTCCAAACTTGGTTTTAATCACTTCCCTACCCAAGAACTTTACCTTAAAATCCATGTTTTCATCATCGATAAAAAGATTAAGGATTAGCTCGTGGCCGGGTTGCAGCGCCTCTTCGTTTATATTGCTGCGAAGATAGTAAAATGCAGACAACATATCATGGATATTTTCCTTTGTAGAATAGGTCTTTTTCTTATTATGCTTTTTATCATGAACATAGGCCGTATTCGATTTATGATCAAAATCGATCTCTAGATCTTTAGTATGCCCACCTTCGTCGATTTGACGTATAAATTTATAAGGATACCCAGTTTTACGATCTATATATGTTTCGTAATTATCGTTCACTTTAAAGAACCAATGTAGCATCCCGGTAGATTTACCTTTTCCTACTACATGATAAACAGGCTTCCTATTTAAATACTCTTCACTTACTTGAAGTGTCGCATAGCTTGCATTAAAAGGCCCGTAATGAATCCTGAATTTAAACCACTCTCCCGCATCAAAAGCGGTTTGAGCTTCGTGCGAAGTAAGCGCAAAAAAGAAGAGAATTAATGTAATTGTAAGTCTTTTACCCATTGGTTTCAATTTGAAATAGTTTCATCCTAAATGACTATCTTTTAAGTAGATTTACAATTACTATTCCAAATGTATCAAAACAAAAAACCCCATCAAATTAATGACGAGGTTTTTTGTCTTATTAACCAACTAAAACTTAAATTATGAAAAAACAAATTTGGTAACCACTCCAAAAATGCGAGCGCAAAATTCTGCATTTAATCCAATTAAAAAAAGCCAAAAATAAACTTTAACTAAAACATTGATTTTTAGATAAAAAAGAGGCTTTTTGTTTTAGTAAAAATCAAAAATTTCCAATTAATTCAGCGTTCCTCGCAAATCCTGCTCTCTTTCTATTGCTTCAAATAAGGCTTTAAAGTTTCCTTTCCCAAAAGATTGCGCTCCTTTTCTTTGAATTATTTCGAAAAACATAGTTGGTCGATCTAAAACAGGCTTGGTAAAAATCTGTAATAAATAGCCCTCATCATCACGATCTACCAATACTCCCAACTCTTTTAGCGGTTCTAGATCTTCATCGATCTCACCAACACGATCTAAAAGATCATCATAATAAGTTTCTGGAACATATAAAAATTCTACCCCACGATCACGTAAAGCGGTTACCGTTTCGATAATATTATCTGTAGCTAAAGCGATATGTTGCACCCCGGCACCATTATAAAAATCTATATATTCTTCGATCTGTGATTTCTTTTTTCCTTCAGCAGGTTCGTTTATCGGGAATTTAATTCGTCCATTCCCGTTACTCATCACCTTACTCATTAAAGCCGTATAATCTGTAGAGATATCTTTATCATCAAATGAAACCATTTGCGCAAACCCCATCACTTTTGCATAGAATTCGCACCATTTATTCATCTCGTTCCAACCAACATTACCTACCATATGGTCGATATACTTTAATCCTGTTTCTGGAGATTTAGCAAGCGGAGCATAAGTTCTATAACCCGGCAAAAAAGCTCCATTATAATCACCTCTTTCAATAAAAAGATGTACAGTTTCACCATAAGTATGAATTCCAGAGATCACCACTTTACCATGTTCATCTTCCAGTTCATAAGGTTCCACATAACTTTCAGCACCTCTTTTGGTGGTTTCCTCGTAACTTTTTTTTGCATCATCTACCCAAAGTGCCACAAATTTTACCCCGTCACCATGTTTATCGATATGCGCATTTATTTCTCCGGAAGGTTGTAGCGGCGAAGTAAGTACGATCCTGATTTTTCCCTGCTGCAACACATAGGATACGCTATCCTGCCTACCGGTTTCCAATCCCGAATACGCAACCGGCTGAAATCCCCAGGCATGCTGATAATAATACGCAGCCTGCTTTGCATTCCCTACATAGAGCTCTACAAAATCTGTCCCCAAGATGGGAAGAAAGTCTTCTGCTTCAGGAATTACTTTTTCTAATTGTAAGGATGAATTATCTTTAGACATAATCTTAATATTCGTTAGTTTTTGAATGTTTTTTATTTATCCTCGTCTTCTAGCCAGGATCTATAATAAGTTTCATCTGCTATGGCCATCGCATCTTCGGTGAGTTGTAAAGGCTTAAACGTATCTACCATTACTGCTAATTCTTCGGTTTCGGTTTTACCAATACTTCGTTCTACGGCTCCCGGGTGCGGCCCATGCGGAATTCCAGCCGGGTGCAGCGAAATATGTCCCGCTTCAATATCATTTCGGCTCATAAAATCGCCATCTACATAGTAAAGCACCTCATCACTATCGATATTACTATGGCTGTATGGCGCCGGAATACTTTCTGGGTGATAGTCGTATTTACGCGGACAAAAACTGCAAACTACAAACGCATCGGCTTCAAAAGTTTGATGTACCGGTGGCGGTTGATGAATTCTACCTGTAATAGGTTCAAAATCGTGAATTGAAAACGCATAAGGATAGTTATAACCATCGTAACCCACCACATCGAATGGATGTGTAGCGTAAACCGTATCAAAAATATCGCCCTGCTTTTTGATCTTGATTAAAAAATCGCCTTTTTCGTTATTAGTTTCTAACTCGTAAGGCCGTCTTAGATCGCGTTCACAAAATGGCGAATGTTCCAATAATTGCCCAAACCAGTTTCTATACCTTTTAGGCGTATAAATTGGGCGCCTCGACTCGACAATAAATAGTCGGTTTTCCTCAGTTTCAAAATCAATTTTATAGATCGTACCACGCGGAATTAGCAAATAATCACCGTATTCAAAATCCAGATTCCCTAAATGTGTTCTTAATTTCCCGCTTCCTTTGTGAATAAACAAAAGTTCATCACTATCGGCATTCTTATAAAAATAATTATCGGTAGATTTTTGTGGCGCTGCCAGAATAATATCGACATCACTGTTAGTAAGAATAACTTTTCTACTTTCTAAATAATCCTGTACTGGCTTTACCTGAAATCCCTTTAGACGATAAGACTTCAAATTATTTTCTTTTGAAATGACAGGTTTTACGCTATAACTTTTTTTTACTTCCTTAACCTGCGTAGGCCGCTGTTCATGGTAAGATATCGAAGACATTCCATCAAAACCAATAGTTCCAAAAACCTGTTCGTAATAAAGGCTTCCGTCTGGCTTTTTGAAGATCGTATGTCTTTTATGTGGAATCTTACCTAACTTATGATAAAAAGGCATAATTAAATATTTAATTAAACTGCTTTCCCGGTAGCTAAAATTATAAAATTATCAATAAAAACCATATAAAATTAACTAATAATAAATTTATAGAAAATAAACGTATTCTTTCTTAAATGAAATGTAAAACTAAACACCAATAACTTAAATTAGTTTGTAAGCATTAAGCTCCAATTCCGAATAACTTATTAAAGCCATCGCATGAGTGATATTAAACTTGGAATCTTAGATCAATCTGTTGTTCGCACAGATTCCTCTGCTATTTCAGCAGTTCAGGAGACGATCGAAACTGCTATTCTTGCTGAAAAGTTAGGATATCATCGCTTTTGGATTTCTGAACATCATAACTCTACCTTCATCGCCGGCTCTACTCCAGAAGTTTTAATGGCAAGATTAGGGGCTGAAACTTCACAAATTCGGCTAGGAAGTGGCGGAATTATGCTGCCAAATCATAGTGCTTTTAAGGTGGCTGAAAATTTTAGAATGTTAGAAGCGCTTTATCCGGGAAGGATAGACCTTGGAATTGGTCGCGCACCCGGCGGCGATGGCATTAGCGCCAACCTTTTAAATCCTTCAAATACATTTCAGGAGGAAGATTATATAAAGCAACTTCAGCATTTAGATCACTTTTTTAAGGATAACGCGCAGGTTAATGCTTCTCCTATTTATGCAATTCCGCAGGTAAAAACAATTCCGCAGCAATGGATTTTAAGCAGTAGTGGCGGGAGTGCAAAAATCGCGGCCGACTTAGGTTTAAATCTTGCTGTGGCCAAATTTATAAACGGAAGTGTTTCTCCTAATGTGGTGGAAAGTTATCGAAAACATTTTATGCCTACAGAAGATCGCCCAGAATCCAAAGCGCTGATTTCTTCTTTTGTAATGTGTGGCGAGACCGATGATGAAACCAATCAAATGCGAAAGTATATCGATTATATTTTACTGCAATTCGACAAAGGAAATTACCAAAATCTCCCGGCTTTCGAAGATATTCGAAATCACCGGTTCACCTCTTTCGAAAAGCAGCGTCTGCATTATAATGCCGGTCGAATTATCTCTGGAACTCCAGATCGTGTAAAGGAGAAAATCGTCAATTTAGCAAAGGATTTTGATGTAGATGAAGTAATTATCTCTACGATGAGTTTTAATAAAGAATTGCGCTTGCGAAGTTTTGAGTTGGTTGCTGAAGCTTTTTCAATGAACAGCCTTTCCTGAAGCATCTTTTTTCTGCAAGATTCTTTGCATAAAAACAATACTTAAAAATGCTAAAGTATAGGCCAGCATATCCAGCCAATCGAAAGAAGATCCTAAAATCATATCTGTAAATGTAGATTTTGGGATTCCAAGAATCTTTAAAATTTGTACATACTGTAAAATCTCAATAAGATATGCTACAAGTAAAACGAAAACGGCAAGTTTAATTTTTTGCCACTTGTAAAAGCTGAGCAGGAAATAATAGATCAAAAAAACAACCAGATAATCCCCAAGAACATTCCGTATAAAACCGCCATCGATAAACCTGGCGATTAAAAATTCGGTTATAAAAAGTGCAAAAGCAGCTAGAAAATATTTTAGAGAGAAACGCATTAAAACCAGAAACCTAAACTAAAAAACCACTGACTTTCCCTAATTTCTGGTGAATACGAATATTTTACTTCCATGGGACCAAGAAAAGTTTCCATCCCGTAACCCAAAGCATAACCCGTATAATCTGGCAGCGACAACCAGTTTCCCGAAGAATAGAGATCGTTCTCTACATTTGCGATATTACCACTTAAAGTAATATGGTTATTTTTAAAAATTTCTACATCTGCTTCAACAAGTCCTTTTATATAACTATCACCACCAAGACTAATAAAATCGTATCCGTAAAAAGGCACCATATTATTTATAAGGTTATTTCCGTAGCCACCTAAAAGAAAATCGAGCGTTCGCTGGTCGCTTGGGCCAATTTTAAAACCGGTTTCAGAAAAAAGCCTGAAACTAAGATTTCTAATTGGCGTAAAAACATATCCAATCTTTCCTTTTGCGATAGAGAATTCAGTAAAATCGTCGATTGAAGAAAAGGGATAAATATGAAAATCTCCATGAAAATAAAATCCGCGTTTTGGATAATATTTGTTATCAAAAGAATCATATTTTAAATATCCAAAAGCGCTGTAATAATGGTTATTCTCAAATTCGGTACCGGGCACATCAAGACCTTCCTCACCGCTATTAATAGTTTCCGAAGAAATTTTTAGATACTTATGCTCGGCACCCATTCCCAGAGAAGCCACCTGCTTAAATAAGGTTTCAACATAAAATTGATTGGTAAAATCCTTAAAATCGATATCTATTCGATTAATATTAAAATCGCTTCCGTTAATTTCATCTTCTACCAGCGCATAATCTACCGGCGTATCAAAAGAATTGAATCTGGATTTTACGCCAATACTCCAATAATATCCTTTATCGATATAATACTGAAAGTTATACCGAACATTTTCTCCTACAATTAGATCTAAAGATGTAACATCGTTGGTAAAAATCGAACTTTTTCGGGTTAAATTTACCAGTGCTGCACTACGATACAACTCATCGTAATGCAAAGCCAGCTTCAGGAAAGTTTTATTTTCGCTCTCGTCCATATTAAGATTTAGCGTATACGAATCTTCATTATCCTGAGTTAGAAAATAATTGATCTTATCGAAGTTTCCTGTAGCCGATAAAAAATCGATCCCTTCGTTAATCTGCGACAAACTAAATTTACCTGGTGTTTGCAACCTAAGCCGCCCCATGATAAATGAACGCGGATAATTGGTATTACCTGCAAGTTCTACCCTACTTAAATTAAGCGTATCAATAAGTTTTCGCTTATATGGTTTTGGATGTGTTTGTTGTTTAGAGGCCAGCTCTTTTAATGCTGAAATTCGCTCGTTTCCGGCTACTTTTCCAGAATCGATAATCGCCGAGCCTTCTTCAAAAGACATGATCGAAAAACGACCAATATCAGGGCGAATGTAAATATCGGTAAGCGGAATCTTATGCTTCATATCATTAATCGTCCTGAAGTTACTTACCTGTGTGAAAATATCGAAAACTCCTTTTAGATCTTTTCGATTAAGCAATGAATCCTGCACATCCACACCAATAACTACATCGGCACCGCGACGACGCAGTTCTTCTACCGGGTAATTATTTACCACTCCGCCATCAATAAGCAACCTGCCATCAATTTTTACAGGAGAAAACAACGACGGAATCGCACCACTAGCTGCAACAGATTTTGCCAGCGAACCTTTATCTAAAATAATTTCTTCGCCGGTTTCTACATTTGCCGCCACGCAAAAAAACGGGATGGGTAATTGCGTAAAATCGGTTTCATCTTCCAGATGCACGGTTAAACCAGACATGAAATTATAAATATTTTGTCCTTTACTTAATCCCGACGGAAATCCTACTTTAAAATGATCGAAAGGAAGGGTAAGCGCATACCGCTCGGTATTTTCCTTTTCATAAAAAGTCATGGATTTTCGTGGAATTTCGTCCTGAATAAGAATATTGAAATTGGTATGATTCACGATCGAATCTAATTCGGTCGCAGTATAACCTGAAGCGTATAATCCACCAACAATAGCTCCCATGCTGGTGCCCGCAATATAATCGATATGCACGCCGGCTTCTTCGATCGCTTTTATAGCACCAATATGTGCTAAACCTTTTGCTCCTCCTCCACTCAGCACCAATCCCACCTTTAATTTTTCTTCCTGAGAAAAACTAAAAAGTGAACTACAGAAGAATAGGATGCAAAAGATTTTTTTCATTTAATCTGAAGATTCTGAGTGATAATAATCGTAAACAATTTTAGCCTTAGCACTTCCCACAACATCTGCCAGCGATTTTTCTGAAGCTTCCTTTACTCGTTTTAATGATCTAAAACTTTTTAGTAACTCCACCACCGTTTTTTCACCAATTCCTTTAATAGATTCCAGCTCTGTATTTAACGCAGATTTACTACGTTTATTTCGGTGAAAAGTGATTCCAAATCTATGCGCTTCATCTCTTAACTGCTGAATGATCTTTAAGGTTTCCGATCTTTTATCCAAATACAATGGGATTGGATCTCCTGGATAAAACAGTTCTTCAAGACGTTTAGCAATACCTACAATCGCAATCTTACCTCGCAAGCCTAAAGTTTCCAAGGCTTTTACGCCACTACCTAACTGTCCTTTACCTCCATCTACAATAATAAGCTGCGGTAATTCTTCACCTTCATTTAAAAGACGCTTATACCGTCGATACACCACTTCTTCCATCGAAGCAAAATCGTTAGGACCTTCTACAGTTTTGATATTAAATTTACGATAATCTTTTTTACTTGGTTTTCCATTTTTAAAAACAACGCAGGCAGCCACCGGATTTGTTCCCTGGATATTCGAGTTATCAAAACATTCGATATGGCGTGGCTCTACACCTAAGCGTAAATCTTCTTTCATTTGGGCCATCACGCGGTTTACATGACGATCTGGATCTACGATCTTCATTTGCTTAAATCGCTCCTGGCGGTAATATTTGGCATTACGCTCAGATAACTCTACAATCTTACGTTTATCACCAAGCTTAGGAACGGTAACTTTTACTTCATCACCGGCATCTACTTTAAAAGGAACGTAAATTTCAGGTGATTTTGAATTGAATCTTTGCCTAATTTCAGTAATACCAAGTTCCAGTAATTCTTCATCGCTTTCATCTAATTTCTTTTTCATTTCAATGGTATGCGACCTAATGATCGAACCATGCATTAATTGAAGAAAGTTCACATAGCCATAACCCTCATCACTAATTACAGAAAAAACATCTACGTTATTAATCTTAGGATTTACAACCGTAGATCTCGACTGGTAATTTTCTAAAACTTCGATCTTATTTTTTATTCGCTGCGCATCTTCAAACTCCATATTCGCAGCATGCTCTTGCATTTGTTCTCTAAACTGGCTAAGCGAATCTTTAAAATTTCCTTTTACGATCTGCCGTATGTGATCGATGTTTCGGTTATACTCTGCTTCCCCCTGGTAACCTTCACAAGGCCCCATGCAATTCCCTAAATGATATTCCAGGCAAACCTTAAATTTGTTTTCACGAATTTTATCTTCAGCAAGATCATAATTACAGGTTCGCAGTTTATACAATCCTTTAATTAGATCGAGCAAAGTGTTTACCGTTTTAAAACTGGTAAACGGGCCATAATATTCACTCCCATCCCTTACTAATCTTCGGGTAGGAAAAACTCTTGGAAAACGCTCATTTTTAATACAGATCCAGGGATAGGTTTTATCATCCTTCAGCATTACATTAAAACGAGGCTGAAGTTTCTTGATAAGGTTATTCTCTAACAACAATGCATCAGTTTCCGAAGAAACAACGATATGCCGTATTTCGTGAATCTTTTTTACCATCACACCAATACGATGGCTATCGTGGCGCTTTGTAAAATAAGAAGTTACCCGTTTTTTAAGGTTTTTAGCTTTACCTACATAAAGGATCTTCCCATTTTTATCGAAATATTGATAAACGCCGGGACTATCGGGCAAAGTCTTTAACTGTACATCCAAAGAAGGTATTTCCATCACTTCAAATTTAAAATATCTTTAGGCTATTTTGAAGAAAATAGATAAAATTTGGCGCAATTTTTACACCAATTTTTCTCTGAAATTTTATTTCTGAATCTCGATCGTATTACTGAAATTCGCAGTTTTAAAGGTATTTTATAATTCCTAAAAACCGTAAAACATTTATTTTGGCTATCTTGAGCATATGAGCGAGAGCAAAAAAACCATAATCGGTCGATTTGATAAAGCAGATTTCCCTGTGCTTAACCTGGAAGGTATATCTGTAAAAATCGATACCGGCGCTTATACATCTTCAATTCATTGCGACGAAATTGTTGAAAAAGATGATGTGTTATACTGTAAATTTCTAGACGAAGAGCACGACCAGTATAATGGTAAAGAATTCATTTTTAAAGACTATGATATTATTTACGTTCGTAGTAGCAATGGCATGATACAAAAGCGCTACCAGATCGAATCTAAGATCAAGCTTTTTAATAAAGTCTATAAAATTTCGCTTTCTTTGTCCTCACGCCAGGAAATGCGTTTTCCCGTTCTCTTAGGACGTAAATTCTTAAGCAATAAATTTATCGTCGATCCGCAATTAATCGATCTATCATTTAATAATCAACACCAAACAAATGAACATTAAAATCCTTTCCAGAAATTCGCAACTTTACTCAACAAAACGACTTGTTGAAGCGGCCATGAAACGCAAACACACCGTAGAGGTTGTAGATCCTTTAAAGTGTGATATTGTGATTGAAAGGAGAAACCCTAATATTTATTTTAAGGGAAAATATATAAAAGATGTAGATGCTATTATCCCAAGAATTGGTTCGTCGGTTACTTTTTATGGTACTGCCGTAGTTCGCCAGTTCGAAATGATGGGTGCTTTTACAACTACAGATAGTGAAGCTTTAGTGAGAAGTCGTGATAAATTAAGAAGTCTTCAAGTACTTTCTCGCGCAAAAATCGGACTACCAAAAACGGTATTTACCAACTATTCCAGAGATGTATCTGGCGTAATTAGCCAGGTTGGTGGGCCGCCATTGGTGATTAAATTGCTAGAAGGAACACAAGGTGTTGGTGTTGTTCTTGCTGAAACCAAAAATGCAGCCGAATCTGTTATTGAAGCTTTTAACGGTTTACAGGCTCGTGTGATCGTGCAGGAGTTTATCAAAGAAGCAAAAGGCGCAGATATTAGAGCTTTTGTGGTAGATGGCCATGTAGTTGGCGCCATGAAACGACAGGGAAAAGATGGGGAATTCCGTTCTAACCTACATCGTGGTGGTAGTGCAGAATCTATCGAACTTAGCGACGAAGAAGAAATTGCAGCAGTAAAAGCTACAAAAGCAATGGGACTTGGTGTTGCCGGTGTAGATATGTTACAAAGTTCTCGCGGCCCTTTAATTCTAGAAGTAAATTCTTCGCCAGGATTAGAAGGTATCGAAAAAGCAACCGGAAAAGATATCGCCAAAACCATTATTCGATACATCGAAAAACACGCCTAATTTAATTTATGCCTCAAATCACCAAAGACAACGTCCTGGAAATTCTGGGAAAAAAGATCCTACCCGGTAAAAGCGCTACGATCAACCTTAATATGGCGAAACTCTACACGACCACATCGGTAGAGGTTCCTGTGATTATAGAGCGTTCCAAAAATCCGGGACCTGTAGTTTTAATTACCGCCGGCATTCATGGTGACGAGCTTAATGGAGTAGAAATTGTAAGGCAAATAATAAGTAAAGAAATAAATAAACCAAAATGCGGTACCACGATCTGTATTCCCGTGGTAAACGTTTTTGGTTTTTTAAATATGGCTCGAGAATTTCCCGATGGGCGCGACCTAAATCGTATGTTCCCGGGAACAAAAAACGGATCGCTAGCCGGTAGATTTGCTTTTCAGTTCGTACAGGAAATTTTACCAATTGCCGACTTTTGTCTGGATTTTCATACCGGCGGTGCAAGTCGTTTTAATGTGGCGCAGATTCGCGTTAAAAAAGGCGATAAACATAGCATCGAGTTAGCAAATATCTTTAAAGCTCCATTTACGATCGTTTCTACAACGATTACCAAATCTTATCGTGAAACCTGTTCTAAAATGGGTATTCCTATTCTACTTTTTGAAGGTGGAAAATCTCAGGATAGCAATAAAGAAATCGCAAGACAAGGAGTTGAAGGTACTATGAGAATCTTGAATCACCTGGATATGTTGAAGTCTAGATTTGAACTTCCCGATGCGCATGGTGAACCCATTCTTATCGAGAATACGACCTGGATGCGTGCGAAATACAGCGGACTATTACATCTTAAAGTTCCCTGCGGAAAGTTTGTTGAAAAAGGCGAATATATAGGGACCATTACAGATCCTTATGGAAAATTTAGGCATAAGATAAAGTCCAGAAATCAGGGCTACATCATTAATGTGAACGAAGCTCCGATCGTGTATCAGGGTGATGCTATTTTTCATATTTCAACAGCTTCAAAAGTGACCGATGAATAAAACTGAACTGCGTAAAAAATATAAAGCTTTGCGTATCGATCTTTCTGCGGAAGCTATTGAAGAATTCAGTTTAGAGATCGCCAATAATTTACTGAAATTAGATGTTTGGGAAGGCGATTTTTATCACCTGTTCTTAAGTATTGCTGAACAAAAAGAGGTGGATACCGAATTTATTTTACATATTCTTCAGGGAAAAGATAAGAATGTGGTAATTCCCAGAACTGATATTGAACACAATAACCTGATCAATTATTTACTTACCGAAACCACCAAGATTAAAAAAAACAGGTGGAATATTCCAGAGCCGGTAGATGGCATTGAAATTCCTTCAGAAAAAATAGACGTGGTTTTTGTGCCTTTACTTGCTTTCGATAAAAATGGTCATCGAATTGGTTACGGAAAAGGCTATTACGATAAATTTTTAAGCTCCTGCAAACCCGATATTATTAAAATTGGACTCTCATTTTTTGAAGCTGAAGAGGCTTTTGAAGATGTTTACGCCAGTGACATTCCGCTTGATTATTGCGTCACTCCAAAAAAAGTTTATAGATTTTAGAGTTTAAAACAGAAAATAGAATATAGACCGCTTCGCTTTTAGAATATAGAATTCTTCAATTTGAAAATGTGCTAATGTGATGATTTGATAATTGCTATTATACTGTATTAATTTTTTTTGGAAATAGGATACGGCAGAAGAAATCAGGATTGAAGTATCAATCTAAATTTTTAATGAAAAATTCTTATCATTTAAGCCATGCAGTTGGCATGTAAGATTTATTCCCCATCTCATAAGGCTGATCGCTAAAAGCTTACAGCTATTTACACTAGTACCCCCTTAAACTGTTCACTACTAACTAAAAAACTACTCTTTCTCTTCTTTCGGAAAGGCTCTCTTATTGAATAATAGTAGTAAAACAACACCAACACTTATTGAAGAATCAGCGATATTAAATACAGGTTCGAAAAAGGTAAAGAATTTGCCACCCCAAAACGGAATCCAGTCTGGCAGATAACCTTCATATAACGGGAAGTAAAGCATATCTACTACTTTCCCGTGGAAAAGTGTTCCGTAGCCTCCACCTTCAGGTAAGAAAGTGGCTATTTTATTATAACTGTCACTAAAAGTGATTCCGTAGAAAACAGAGTCGATAATATTTCCAAAAGCACCGGCAAAAATTAACGCGATCGAAGTAATTAAAATTCGGCTTCCATTTTTCTTAACCGAATCTACCAGCCAGTAACCAATACCAAAGATGGCCACCAATCTAAAAAGCGTAAGTGCCAGCTTACCGTATTGTCCGGGAATCTTTGTTCCCCAGGCCATACCTTCGTTTTCAACAAAAAGGATTCTAAACCAGTCAAAAACTTCAACCTCGCCACCAAGTTTAAAATGTGTTTTGATGTAAATTTTAGAAATCTGATCGATTAAAAGAACTATAAATATAATTAAGCCTGCTTTCTTTAAAGACATTTCTTTTTTTGTTAAAAACGCACCAAAAATACTAATATTATTTAGTTTTTCGCACGCTTATGTCACCATTAATTGAAGTTAGTTTAATTTGATGCATTCCGTAGAGATCTATACCGATCAAAACTTCACCATGCCTGCTTTTCGCAGTTATTTCTCCGGAAACAACTTCGGCATCAATATCACCTTTATAGGTATTTATCGTTGCATTTCCTTCAAAAGCTTTTAAATTACAATAACCACGTTGCAAATTGGCCGAAAAACTCTCGAATTTCCCTGACACGATCAAAGAAGCCGAATTAGAACTAATGATCAATATTTTATCTTCGGGAAGATAAAGGTCTAATTCGAGCGAGAATACTTTATGAGCGCTTAGTTTATCAAAACCTCCTACTAACTGCTCTGGATACTGAGTTTCGATTAAAAGTCTGCCGTTTTTAAGGCTGGTTTTTAATCTTATTTCATTAAAATACTCTCCTTCAGAATGAGTTTTGTATTGTAAATTGTCGCGCTTCTCGCTAATTACATTAATCTTAAAAACCTCATCTGCATCGATAATCACTTCAGTAAAATCTGAAGTTAAGATATTTTGCGTGTCTTTTTGAGCAAGCATAAAAAGCGTACCTGTAAAAAAACAGCATAAAAATATCAAATATCGATTAACTACTTTCATATAATCTATACAACAAAAAACGCTCCTTAAAACGGGAGCGTTAATTTTTCAATTATAAGAGCATTTAAACTCTCGATTAGCGTAAAGCTTTTATCGCTGCATATTTTTAGCTTCGATACTTAAAGTGGCATGAGGTACCAGCTTTAGACGCTCTTTATTAATTAATTTTCCAGTAACGCGACAAATACCATAAGTTTTGTTCTCGATACGCATTAAAGCATTTTTAAGATCACGAATAAATTTCTCCTGGCGAATAGCTAATTGCGAGTTCGCTTCTTTACTCATGGTTTCGCTACCTTCTTCGAATGCCTTAAACGTTGGGGAAGTATCGTCTGTACCATTATTCCCGTCGTTTTTATAAGCATTTTGATAGATCTCCAGTTGTTCCTTGGCTTTAGCGATCTTACCCTGGATCAACTCCTTAAATTCGGCCAATTCTGCATCGCTAAAACGCTCTTTTACATCGGTTGACATAAGCTTAGTTTTTTGTGATTAATAATTTAGTAGTAACATCATCAAACTCGACCTCTATTCCTTCGTTTACTACCTCTGCAAGTTCGAGTGCTGCAGTTAAAGTTTCAGTTTTGATATAGGTTATATTTTCATTTACGGCATCCTCGACAATACCGTCTTTTTGTAGGGTCACATTAATAGTGTCTGTCACTTCGAATCCGCTATCTTTTCTCATATTCTGGATTCTATTCACTAGTTCTCTCGCAACTCCTTCTTTCTTGAGTTCTGGCGAGATACTAACGTCTAATGCTACAGTTATATTGCCACTGCTTGCCACTAGCCATCCTTCGATATCCTGAGAAGAAATTTCAACTTCATCGATGGACAAAATAATCATTTTTTCATTTACTTCGACATTTATTTTACCCTCCTTTTCAAGGATCGCAATGTCTCCAGCGTCAAATTGATTGATCTTGTTTACCACGTGTTTCATCTCTTTCCCAAAACGTGGACCAAGCACTCTAAAGTTTGGCTTCACCTGCTTCACGAGAATTCCTGAAGCATCGTCGATCAACTCGACTTCTTTTACGTTTACTTCAGATTTTATAAGATCCTGTACTGCTAAGATTTCTTCTCCCTGTTGCTTATCTAAAACCGGGATCATAATTCGTTGCAGTGGCTGTCTTACTTTTATCATTTCTTTTTTACGTAAAGAAAGCACCAAACTTGAAATTGTTTGCGCCTTTTCCATCTTACGCTCTAAAGATTTATCTACAAATTTTTCGTCGAAAACTGGGAATAAAGCGGTGTGAACCGATTCGTAATTCTCTTTCTTCGTCGTGTTATTTAAATCTTTATACAAGGCATCCATAAAAAATGGAGCAACAGGAGCACCAAGCTTAGCTACAGTTTCCAAACAAGTGTATAAAGTTTGATATGCTGAAATTTTATCCTGCTCGTAATCGCCTTTCCAGAATCTTCTTCGGCTTAATCTAACGAACCAGTTACTTAAGTTTTCCTGAACAAATTCTGAAATTGCTCTTGTGGCTCTTGTTGGTTCGTATTCAGCATAAAACTTATCTACTTTCTGAATTAGCGTATGTAATTCTGAAAGAATCCAACGATCGATTTCCGGACGTTCTTCTAAAGCAACATCGGCTTCAGCATAGGTGAAGTTATCGATGTTGGCATATAATGTAAAGAACGAATAGGTATTGTAAAGTGTACCGAAAAATTTACGGCTTACCTCACCAATTCCTTCAATATCGAATTTTAGGTTATCCCAGGGATTCGCGTTAGAAATCATATACCAACGCGTAGCATCTGGACCATAAACCGATAAAGTTTCAAAAGGATCTACGGCGTTTCCAAGACGTTTGGACATTTTTTGCCCGTTTTTGTCTAAAACCAGTCCGTTTGAAACTACATTTTTATAAGCAACATCATCAAAGGTCATGGTCGCGATCGCGTGAAGAGTATAGAACCATCCACGAGTTTGATCGACACCTTCAGCAATAAAATCGGCTTTACGCCAGTCTTTTTCTACTTTTTCTTTATTCTCGAATGGGTAGTGCCACTGTGCATACGGCATAGAACCAGAATCGAACCAAACATCGATAAGATCTGCTTCACGCTTCATTGGCTTCCCGGCATCAGAAACCAAAGTTATCGTGTCTACCACATTTTTGTGAAGATCTACATTTGCGTAGTTTTCTTCACTCATATCACCAATTTTGAAATCGGCAAAAATATCTTTTTCCATCACTCCGGCTTCAACAGCTTTGGTGATCTCTACTTTTAATTCTTCTACAGATCCAATGATCTTTTCTTCCCTACCATCTTCGGTTCTCCAAATTGGTAGCGGAATTCCCCAATATCGGCTTCGGGATAAATTCCAGTCGTTCGCGTTGGCAAGCCAGTTTCCAAAACGCCCTTCTCCCGTAGATTTTGGTTTCCAGTTGATTCCTGTATTCAGCTCGTGCATACGATCTTTAACATCGGTCACTTTAATGAACCAAGAATCTAATGGGTAATATAAAATTGGCTTATCGGTACGCCAGCAGTTTGGATAACTGTGCACGTATTTTTCAACTTTAAAAGCCCTGTTTTCTTCCTTCAGCTTAATAGCGATCTCTACATCTACAGATTTCTCTGGAACTTCAGCATCATCATAATATTCGTTCTTCACATATTTACCGGCAAATTCGCCCATTTCTGGTCTAAATTTCCCCTGAAGATCTACTAAAGGCACTAAATTATCGTTCTCGTCTTTTACCAACATTGGCGGAACCGGCGGTGTTGCCTGTTTTGCCACAAGCGCATCATCTGCACCAAAAGTTGGCGAAGTATGTACGATCCCGGTACCATCTTCTGTAGTTACAAAGTCTCCGGAAATTACTCTAAAGGCATTTTCAGGATTCTCGAAAGGCAAGGTATATGGCAATAATTGCTCATATTGGATACCTACAAGATCTTTCCCTATATAAGATTCGCCGATTAAGAATGGAATATGTTTATCTCCTTCTTGATAAGCTTTCAGCTCTTCTTCGCTTTCAACTTCTTTAAATTTCTTATCGAATTGTTTACGTGCCAATTCCTTGGCTGCAACAATCGTAATAGGCTCAAACGTATATTGATTATAAGTTTTAACCGTTACATATTCGATCTTTGGCCCAACAGTAAGTGCAGTGTTTGATGGAAGCGTCCACGGAGTAGTTGTCCAGGCAATAAAGAAAACATCTTCTGCATGCTCTTTTAGGCCAGCCGGCAATGTTTCTTTTTTAGTTTTAAACATTGCGGTAACTGTAGTATCTGAAACATCCTGATACGTCCCCGGCTGGTTAAGCTCGTGAGAACTTAAACCTGTTCCCGCTTTTGGAGAATATGGCTGAATGGTATAGCCTTTATAAATAAGACCTTTGTTGTAGATCTCTTTTAAAAGATACCAAACCGTTTCCATATATTTTGGCTTGTAGGTGATATAAGGATCGTCCATATCTACCCAATATCCCATCTTCTCGGTAAGGTCGTTCCAGATATCTGTATAACGCATTACCGCATTTTTACAAGCCTCGTTATATTGCTCTACACTAATTTTAGTGCCAATATCTTCTTTGGTGATCCCAAGTTCTTTTTCTACGCCAAGCTCTACCGGAAGACCATGAGTATCCCATCCTGCTTTACGTTTTACCTGAAATCCTTTTTGAGTTTTATATCTACAAAAAATATCTTTGATCGATCTTGCCATCACATGGTGAATCCCCGGCAATCCGTTAGCCGATGGTGGCCCTTCGAAAAATATGAATGGCTTTTCACCTTCACGTGAAGTTATGCTCTTTTCAAATATTTGGTTTTCTTTCCAATACTTTAATGTCTCCTCTGCAACTTTTGGCAAGTCAAGTCCTTTATATTCAGGGAACTTTGTGCTCATTTCCTCAAAATTTCTAATGATGTGCGAAAATAAGGAATTTTGCTAAAACAGCGGTCGGTATCTGCTTAAATTACCCATTCTTAGTAATTTTAATCTAATGGTAAAACCGAATTAAAGAAAACGTAATATTTACACCGGTTTTTTCTTTTGTTTTGAATATAGTTTGGAGTTAACAGTTGACGGTTTTTAGCTGTTAGCTTTTAGCGATCAACTGTTAGCCTGATTTTAACCTGAAAAAGAGTGTCATGTCGATCTTGCCAGCCGGCAGGCGGGAAAAGTGGGGAGATCTTGATTATAATTAGTTTCCAAAATAGATTTCTCCATTCCGCTGCGCTTCAGTCGAAATGACAACACAATTACTTTTTTAGATGCAGCTTATCAAACTGAATTTCTGAAATTTAAGCTTGAAATTATCGAATCTTGAATCATGCTTTTTGGAATTCAAAATTCTGACTAACATCCACTTTTCGATACAATTGCTCACAAAGTCTCAATCACTCGAAGTGACAGTTGCGAAGATTATTAAATAGCTTTCAGCGATCAGCCAATAGCTTAATACAACTTTAAAATATATAGTAGTTACTTGTTTAATTCTGAATCCAGTCTGAAAAAGAGTGTCATGTCAATCTTGCCAGCCGGCAGGCAGGAGGAGTGGAGAGCTCTTAACTACGATATGGTTTCCAAAATAGATTTCTCCATTCCGCTGCGCTTCAGTCGAAATGACAATAAAATTACTTTTTTAGATGTAGCTTATCAAGCTGAATTGCTGAAATTTAGGCTTGGAATTATCGAATCTTGAATCATGCTTTTTGGAATTCAAAATTCTGACTAACATCCACTTCTCGATACAATTGCTCATAAACTCGCAATCACTCGAAGTGACAAGTTTTTACATTCAAAATTCAGCATTCCAAATTCAACATAAAAAGATCTATTCTAGTCTATTTTCTAAAATCTAAAAGCGACGCGATCTCATGTCTAAAATCTAACAGCGCAGCGTTCTACAACTTATAAGCAATTTTCAAAAGAACAGTTCTTGGTTGTAGGTAAACACGACTATCGGTAACGATGAATTCTGAAAATGAATTTTCCCTTCGGAAGTTGGCATCCAGCATATTATTGACTTCAACCTCAAAACTCCAGGCGCTATCTAATTTATTATAAAACAGAGAGGCATTTCCTATCTGAAAACGGTTCACCTGGTCGTTTTCCTGATTTTTGTAATAATTATATTCGTAATCGGCTTTCAGAATAAATCCGTCTAAAAAGTCATATTCTAAGCGAGCAAAAGGTTGAAATTGCACAAATCGATTCTGAAAATTATCAGATCCAAAAGCACTAAAATCATGTTCGTAACCCACATCTAAATTTGGGAGATCATCAAAAGTAGTTCGAATTCGCAGGCCGTAACCATAATGTTCAGAATCATAAGCTATGGTATTCTCGTTTACGATTCGGCTATAACTGGACAGCGCAGCATCACCATCTACCGTAAATCGAAAATCATTAATTCGCTTGGTAAAAGAACCTCGCAAGCTGTAGGTTTCATTGGGCAAATCGGTATAGACGGGACTCGATATCTGGTTAATTCCTTCTAAAATCGTTGTATTTAAAATGGAACGTACCCTGTTCGAATAATTAAAAAAGAAATTATAATTAATGCCTTTAAAAAGACTAAACTTATAATAGCTCAGCGAAAGTCGATGATATAATTGATTCTCTAAATCTTCATTTCCGCGGTATATCCTGTTAAAACTACTTAAGCGATAGCGATTGGCATAACTTGATGCATTAGCAAAACCGGAACGCATGCTGTAATTTAATCGTATTTTTTCTGAACCGCCAAGTTTATATTCGCTTTGAAATTCAGGTAACAAAACCGGTTTTGTTTCATTGGTAATTTCATCAGAAAACTGGGTCACCTGCCACAGGTAATAATGATAAAAAATACCTGGTTTTAAAATAAGATCGCCAAACATGGTTTTATACTGAAAACCTACATATTGATCGACCAACCGGTAATGCACATCATTATTAAAATCAGCTTCAGTAAAACCATTAATTTCTCCGGAATCCAATTGTTGTTCGTCGAGAGTGCTAAAACGCTGATCTGAAAAACTAATCCCCAATGCCGGATAAATATGATTGGTATTGTTGAGCACCCAATAATGCTTGAGATCTAAACTGGCCTGGTTGAGCGTGGTATTTACCTGCTGAAATAAATGCAGACTGTCTTCTTCTACAAACGGAATAATCGTATTAAAAATTGGCTCATTAAATAACCAATCCTTGTCATTTTCGTTCTTCGAATATTTATAATCGACATTTAGTGTAGAGGTATGCTCGAAGGAAAACTGTTTACTGTAGTTTACATGTTGTGTAAAATCGATCCCATCGGGATTTGCCATCGTATTGATAAACGTAGAATCTACCGGAGTAAACGAATTTAAAATTCCGTTTGCTGTAGCCGAAGATGTTTTTACATAGGCATCGTACGTAAGATCTTCATCAGGGTTTGGGCGATATCGCAATTGCAATTTATTCAGTGTAAAAAACAGATCGTTATTTTGGCGGGTTTCGCGAAATTCATCTAACCCACGCTTTTCATCGATATAGGTAATATTATATTCTTCAAGCGTTTCCAATTTATTATTAGAAATAATGCTGTAAGCGTTTAGATCGAGATCGCTGGTAATTTGCTGGGCGATGTTGAAAGCGCCAAATTCATTTTTGTTATAGGTAAAATCTTCATTCCGTAGAAATTGTGCAAAATCATCATTATAAATATTACTTGCATTCGGCCGATCCATAAGCGATAAATAACCGCCTTCAAAATTGACATAATCCTGCATGGAAAACGACTTTTGCCCGGTATTATTAAAATCTCCTATAACATTTACTGAGGTTTTCGGGCTATAATAAAATAAAGTAGGATGCAGGGAATAGCGATCTTCTAAACCACCGCCGACTTCGATATCACCAAACGCAAATTTCTTTTTACCTTCAGAGAGTTTAATGTTCATCGCCATTTTATCACTGTCTTCCAGGCCTTTTAAAAACGGAATTTCGCTGTAATTATCCAGCACCTCGACTTCATCTACAGCATCGGCAGGAATATTTTCTACGGCAAGTTTGGAGTCTCCGGTAAAAAATGTTTTACCATCGACCATTAATTTATCCACCTTTTTGCCATTTACGGTAATGGTCCCTTCACGGTCGACTTCTACGCCCGGTAACTTATTTAAAACTTCACGTAGCTTACGCTCTTCCCCGGTTTTAAAGACATCGGTACGGTAAATTGTGGTATCCTCTTTTACGACCACCGCCATTTTCTTTTTGATAAGGACTTCTTCCAGGCTTTCGTTACTGGCCTGCATGGTATAATCTTTCTGAATATCACGGCTAGCAATAATCGAATCGATAATTTTTTGATAACCCAAATAACTAATTTCGATAACATAGCTACTGTCTTTTTCCAGGTTAAGGCGATACCTTCCTTTTTCATCTGAAATGGAAAAGGCCATATTAAGATCATCACTATCTGGAATAGCAATAAGGTTGGCGCCATGAAGTGGCGCATTGGCGGAGTCTTTAACGGTACCGGTGTATGTTTGGGCATCGATTTTAAGTGAACTAATAGCGGTAATAATGCCTATTAAAAATAGTAGTCTTAGCAAAGAAAATATTTTAGAATAACAATATAATAAAATTTAAATCAAACTAATTAATTAGTTTGATTTAAATTTTATTATTCCTCATTTTAACCATCATTTCTCTTACCTCTTTATTAAGTTGTTCCTCAGTAATCACCTTACCTTTAGAAGGTATACTTATATTTGGCAGCGTATCTAAATGATGGGTTAAATCTATAGAAACAGCTTTATAGGTTACACTTCCTTCTGAAGCTTCCAGAATTAAACCCGGCAAGCCGTTAAACGCTGCTGGTCCAAAAGAAAATGACAAAGAAGGAGCGTAATAGGCTTCAAATGAAACATCTATACTTTTACCCTGATTTTTTCCCATAGGATGATCCATTTTAATCGTACAAACTGCTTTAAAACAATTATAACCTAAAATTGTTTTACTTTCTTTTGTTAATTTCCACTCATATTTTCCCGTAGGAATTTTAACCAGATAATCGTTCCCGAATAGTTCTTGAGAATGAATCGTAAAAGCCTCGCTGTTATTTTTAAAATATCCGCCTTTACCTCCACCTACCCTTACCGCCATTGCATATCCCCCACTACCATCATTTTCCATGGTTTCTTCTAACGAAAAATGCGATTCTTTACTGTTAAACATTAATTTATAATCCAAGCCTTTCATTATTTTGGCAGCTTGAGCCATACGTGCGGCAACATTCGGATTTTCGCTTTTTCCATGTTCAGAAAAAGCTTTTTTATAGGTAACCTCTCCCCCTACATTTTGACCAAATGAAAAAGAACCCGAAATTAGGGCTAATATGAAAATTAAATATTTCATTATAATAAACTTTTAAAGCAGGGAACAATCCCTGCTTAATTAGTATTATTTTATACTACCTCTAAAGAGAATCACACATTTGGTACCATTCATTCCAAGCATCATAATATTCACCATTAGAATTTACAGTGTCACCCCATTCAGCGTTTGCCGCATCTGTGGCAAATTCATAACTTGGATCCTCTCTTATATATTCCTCTATAGCGTTTGCCTGGATAGAAGTTCCAATAAATAGAAAGACAGAAGTTATTGTTAAAACTTTTTTCATGATTTAAAAATTTAAAGATTAATCATGAATTATTCGATAAATTGCGTAATAAATCGTTGAATAACGTAAACCTACACCTTTTTATGGGGGGGCAAATTAATATTGTTAAATTTAACGTCCTGGTCTAAAATAGGGGGAAAATACCCTAAAAAATTTATAATACCCATCTTTAATTACTCCCAAAATTCTTCATCACTTTAGCGCCAATCTCTTCAAAATCTGCCTGCGTGATACGCTTACCTTTACTTGGTTTTTCTATCTCAACACTCTTTCTATCTTCAGTGCTTACTGCGGTATAGGTTTTCTTATTTCTTTCCAGTTCGAAATTCGGTATTAATAATGACTATTTTCTATTCTCTAACATCTAAAAGTGAAGCGATCTAAAGTTCTCTTTTTTTTAGCGCTTTTAGATCGATTTTCTGAAACCAGTTTTGCCCATCGATATTTAACTTTTTGGTTTCTAAAAGGTAACGTTCGGTTTTTATATTTTCATGAATTGCTTTTCTCATTTCAGCATTAACATCGATGATATAGCCCATATCAAGATCTTTATCGCCAAAAATTCTGAATATAATTTGTTGATCTACTTTAAAAGGCTGCTTACGCAGTATCTCTGTAACCTGATTTTGTACATTTTGAAACGAAGTTTTCTCATCCTCTACATAAATAGTTTTATTCGCATTTATAAACACATTCAGATAAAAAACCTTGTTATTTTCTATCGAAGATTGTGCACTCACGCCCATTGAAAAGCCTAAAACACATAATAAAACAGTTAATTTCGCTCTCATCGTTTTCAATATTGGCTCTTATCGTTTTTCATTAAACTTTTCACTTTCTCGTTTCTTGCTTCGTTTATTTTCTTCCATTCAGCAATTGTAACTTCGTGAGCTGCTTTAGGTTTTTTAATATCACCAAGCTTTTCTTCCAAATCTATGTCGACTAAAGTGAACAATTCCGTTCCGTATTCTACCTGAACTACCAAGCCCGGCAAGCCTGTAACTCCTCTTGGACCAAACGGGATATTTAGCTGTGGTGTAAACCAAACTTCTAAGCTTCGATCCCAGGTTTTTAGAGTTCCCTTAGCTTTAAAACAGGAATATCCATTAATGATTTTTTGCTCCTTGGTAATTTCCCATTTATAGGGTGGATACTCGATTAAATAGGTGCTATTGTAAAAAGAATCGGTAAAGAAGAAAGTATTTCCGGTTTTTAAATTGGTATAATAAATTCCATCTCTTGGGCCTGTAGCTAAAGCCATGTATGAATCATCATCGACACTCATCAATTCAGGAAGTTTAAATTCTGCTTCATTTTTATCGAATTTCAACTCATATTTTAGTCGTTTAGCGAGTCGATTCCTGGCCAGTTTCATTTTAGAATATTCTCGATATCGCTGCGGATTAGTCTTTTTTAATTCCTTCATTCCTTCTTCAGATCCAAAAGAAGTCCATTCTTTTTTATAGGTAGCGATTCCACTTTGTGCTATTACAGAAAACCTAAAGCAGAGGACGATAAAACTGATGTAGTATTTTTTCATCATTTAAAATTTTCAAATTGCTTATAAAAGTCAGCTTCGCTAATGGAAGATCCTTTTTGCGGCGTATTAATTGTTATCTCTTTTTGCTGAATTTGAACAAGTTTATAAAGTTCACTGCCAGTTGCTAATTGCACAACCAATCCCGGTAAACCATTGTAATGTAGCGGACCGTAACTAAGCGGAATATCTGGCGTATACCAGGCAATGACATCTTGAAATTCACCCTTCTCTAATGCTATTTTTGCTGAAGCTTTAAAGCAGGAATAGCCACTAATTGTTTTTCGTTCTTTTTCCAGCTTCCAATCGATTTTATCTACATTCACAAGAAATTTTTCTCCCATTGCTTCAATCGCCCAAATCACGGAAGCTGCCTTTCGGTTAAAATAATATTCTCCCTGATAAGGCCCTTTAGCCAAGGCTAAGTCGGCTTGATCCTCAATACTCAGCAAATCTTCCAAATAAAAAAAGCTTCGATCTTTATCAAATTTCAGTTTATAAGATAATTGCTTTGTAAGTTCTTCCTGAAGTTTTTCCAACTCCAGGTATTCTCTATATTTCTGCGAATTCTTTATTTTATCCTGTTGCCCTGCTGCTGATTCAGAATACAAATTTATCCATTCTTTTTTATAAGTAGCTATGCCAGAATCTTGAGCATAACTAGTTAAAAGACTGAATCCAAAAAGTAAACTGAAAACATACTTCATCTTAATCTTGTTTAAAAAAGGTACCGCGCATATCATCGATCATCTTGTTATATTTTTCTGCGGAAATTAATTTGCCAAAATCTGGTTTTTTAATATTTACAGGTTGGTTTGTGCTAATTTCGACTAAAGAAAGTACAAAGGTTCCTCTTTTCACTTCAACAATTAAACCCGGCAAACCACCAAACCCCAAAGGCCCAAAAGATGCAGGGATCTGTGGCGTGAACCAAACCTCCTTGATAGTTCCATTTTCTGGAAGTTCAGCTTTAAAACAGGTAAATCCGTTTATGATTTTGGTCTCTTTAGTAACTACCCAATCGAAATCTATAGAATCCTGAACCGTATATTTTTTTCCGGTAGCTTCCGAAGTTTTTAGCCAAAAGCCACTCTTTGTGTTTTGGTAAAACTCACCGCTGCTGCCTATCATTGCAAGCCCAATCTTTGCAGATCCCGGCATGTTGACATCATTATCCATTCGATCTACCAGCTGAAACGAAGAAACCGAATCCTTAAACTCTAAGACGAAATCAAACTTTAAAGTTGCTTTCCTAGCTTGATTAAGTCTTTTAATGGCGTTGCGATGGGCTTCATCATCTGGCTTTTTAATTTCAAACTCCTTAAATTCTACGATCTTGTAATGACAAATCGTACCAGTTTGAGCATTGAAACTCAATGAAAGGAATATAATAAAGAGATAAAATAGTGGCCGAAACATAGATTTTTGATAGATAAACAACCAAGATAACAAATAAAACTAAACGATTAGTTAAAACAGAAAGGAATTAACGGTATAGACTAAAATTCTGTTCCATACACTTCACTTCTCTTCTTAATTTCTAAAAGTTTCTTTTTAACAATACTATCTTTCTCTTGATAAGTAATCGTGTTTTTCCCTGATGGAATTTCTAGAGTTAAATCTTCTCTACTTTCTATTTTAGTTGCGAAATATGTAATCATATTATCTTTCGTAACTTCCAAAATTAAGCCTGGCAGCCCATCAAAATCTAATGGCCCTGTAGAAACAGAAATCTCTGGGGTAAACCAGGCTTCTACAGGTATCCATAACGGCTCCATATACTTATCGTAACTTTCATATTCCATTGTAGCTTTAAAACATTTATAGCCTAGGATCATTTTATGTTCTTTAGTGATTTCCCAAGAGTTATACTTCTTTTTATCTGCCAAGACAATGCATTTTTTACCTGCAAATTCATCCAATACAAGCTTCAAAGAATCATCTTTATAAAAAACATCCCTCCCTCCAGAATGCCTCAATGCCGCAGAATAGCCTCTCATTTTCTTATTATCTGAGTTTATTGATTTTTCAGCATAAAATAATGAAGCCTTTTCTTTGATTAATAAACTAAGGTTCACAAAAGGCATTGCATTAATTTCATCCCTCAAATAGGATCGTGCAAGATGATTTTCTATTCTTGAAAGGTCTTTGTACTTCTCGGTATAATCAACTTTATAATTTATTTCAAGATTTTGCGCAAAAGCACTAAAGCAAAATCCAAAAATCGAAAATATTAGCAATAAATTTTTCATGATCTTAAGATTAATAATTCCAAGGCAACATGTAGTTTACTTAAAATCAGATAATAAATAAAAAATAAGGTGAAAATCCCCTAATATTCGTATGCATTAAATCCTATTAAAATCAGTTTAGTGAAATATTTAATACCGCCGTTTTCAGCCTTAAATAATCTTTTTTTAAAACTTCAACCTTAGCAATACTGCTGGCATATAATCTTAGATCTTTGTCTTCAACTAAATATCCATTCACATAAAGATCTGTTTCACTATCCAGACCGAAGAATTTATTTATTTCAGATTGCGACTTGGCTTCAAACTCCTTCTGAATTTCTAAAGTCACAATTCCCGGGTTTTGCTGATCTACAAATAACATTTTAGAACCGATAGTCTTATCTTCGAAAACTTTCATTTCAGAAAAATATTCTTCAGGAATGCTTTTTAATATACTGCTTCCCGCAATGATTTGATCGTTGATCACAAACACCGGATTTTCTGAAGTATCCTTAGCCAATTTTACACGCGCTACCTGGGCATTTAGCGTAAAATTCCCTAAAACGAAAATCATTAAAATAAGTAGTTTTTTCATGGAAAGTAAGGTTTAATTAATGATAGAGGTTAAATGCGCTCGTCCCAATTACTATCGCAATGCTTCAAAAGTTGAGTTTCAAACAAACGCCTGATTGCGCTGAAGTGGTTAACAGAACAAAGCATTTAATGCCATTTCAATATAGTCAATTTCTTGAGAATAACTTCGGATATAAACCCCCTAAAATTTAAAACGTGCTGAAATGATCAAATTTCGGCCTGCAGCGGCAATTCCAGAACTGTAGGTGCGATAACGCTGATCTGTAATATTTTCTACGGAAGCAGTTAATAACCAGTTTTCGTCTAAATCGTATTGCCCGGTTAGATTTAAAGTGTACCAAGATGGTGAATATGGGTTTCCTTTTGCATCGATCGCATACAAATAGGCCTTCCCCTGCTCTGAAGTTGCCAGGTCGTTATAACTTATCTCTCCGTTATATTCAGCAAAAAGATCGAGTTTCACTTTCTTTTTATGCCAGATTAAATGAGTGTTTCCAAAAAGTGGCGCCGCATGTCGTAAAGGCGCTACAGAGCCATCATCTAATTCTTCTTCGCCTTCAGTAATCGCAATTTTTGAAGCAAAACGTAAAGCGACTGAAAAATCGACCTCAACATTTCCTTCAAGACCATAGACATGAGCATTCGATGCATTTTGAATCGCCTGGATGTTGCTTGCTTCACCCTGGTAATCGATCTCTGTTTGTCCGTTCAAATTAAAATCTCGACGAACCATCGCATCTTCTAACCAGGTATAAAAACCTGCAAAACCAAAGCGAATATTTTCAGCCGGTGACCAGTTTACACCAATTTCAGCATTATAAGCATATTCTGGTTTTAAATCAGGATTTGGGACAACAACAGATCCTGGCTCTGAATCAAAAATTTTCCCTACATCGTCGATATTTGGTGCTCTAAAAGCTGTAGATACATTTACGCGCCATTGTAAAAACCGGTTTTGTTTCCAGTTGATTCCTGCGCTTGCTGTTAATGCACCGGTATTGATATCGGCATCGCTAAACGGAAAATCATATAGATTTTCATCGAATTTCGCATCTAATAAAATGTGATTATATCGCAAACCCGACTGGAAATTTAGATCTTCCTGAATTTGCCATTGATAGGTTGCATACGCTGCCAAAGATTGCCAGCTGGAATTATCTGGATATCGCGAAGTGGTTTGCTGCTGTACTCCCGAGTTTATATTTTCCTGAAAACCTTCAGAATTCACCTGGTTATTCACATATTCTAGTCCGTAAAACAATTTGCTGCCTTCAAAAGCTTTTTCGAAATCAAGATTCGCCGAATAAGCGCCCACATTTTCTTCGGTATTAAATAAAATTTCTGAACCAAAATCGCGATCGTGGCGACTTTCTTCAAAAAACTGGTAAGCCAGCGTAAATTGAGCTTTATCGTAAAGCTCGCTATTCTCCTTTTTATTGATCTTAAAATCACCTAAAAACCATCGCTGCGGCCCATAGTACCATTCGGCTGCACGCAGTTGCCCATTTCTTCTTCGGTACAAACGATCGTATCTTGGATAGTCTGAAGTTTCGCTATAAATAAGTCCAAAATTGAAATTCCATGTTTCATTGGGCATATATTTTACTTTTTCAAGTAGGCTAAGCTGCGTGTATCGGGTTGGTTTTTGAATTAACGGACTTTCATTTTGCTCGACCACATCTTCACCATTTTCTCTAACCACATATTCTGGCCTTAGATAAGAATCGGGCCCATGTTCTCCCATTTTTAGATCACCAAAATCTGAATACGAAACCGAGGTCTGAAATGCCCAATTTCGCCTTCCTAAATTCACATCGGCATGTAAAGTTTGCTCGTTATTTGCAGAGGAATATCTCCCATAGAAATTACCGCTTACAGAAGTTTCTGCACCAAACGAAAATCGAGGTTTTAGGGTATAAAAATTCATCACGCCGCCAATCGCATCACTCCCGTAAACTACAGAGCCGGGACCTAAAATAACCTCAGATCGCTCGATCGCTAATGGATCGATATTAATAACATTTTGCAGGTTTCCGCTTCTAAAAATAGCGGTATTCATTCGCACGCCATCTACAGAAATTAATACGCGATTGGTGGCAAAACCACGAATCATGGGGCTACCGCCGCCTAACTGACTTTTTTGTACAAACACCTGCCCAGTACTTTCTAAAAGATCTGCAGAAGTTTGCGGACTATTTTGAATAACATCTCCCCGATCTATACTTACAATTTTCTGCGGAATTTCATCTTTTTGAAGTTGAAATTTTGCTACGGAAAGCACCACCTGATCCAGCTTATTTTGGTCTTCCTGAAGATAAACGAGTTGGTCTGTGATCTCAGATTTTCTAATCTCGAATAATTGATGCGAAACATGCTGAAAAAAAAGTACTTCAGAAATATCGAATTTTGATATATCGGCACGTCCTTTAAAATTACTTAGGCTGGTTTTGGTCTTTTCAGCATTAAAAATAATGACATCGCTTAAAGGCTCTTCGGTAGCTTTATCGAGAACAATGATGTGCTGAGAAAATAGGTTTCCGCTTAAAAAAATAAAGAAGAAAAAGACTAAAAAACGCATTAATTAAAGATTTCGTTGAGGACAGTTAGGGATTTTGGTTTTCTAAAGCCTTCGATATGCAGTTCGTAATACAGCAGCAACATTTTTAAAAAATCAGATCGTTGCTCACCGGTTAATTTTATCTGCTGCATGTCGTTAAAGTTCACATTTAAAAATGCACGCAAAATATCAAGATTTTCGCCTTCTATGCAATATTCGTTAGTTTTAACAGGCTCAAAAGTCCCTTCCAGCAAATTGAAAAACGGCTGCTCTGTATTTAGATCGTCTGGCTGAAAGCCTAAAAATCCAGATAACTTCAGCAAAAACATTATATGAAAATTAGCGATCTTATCATGCAAATCCATCCAGCTAAAAGCGGTTTCTAAAAAATGATACATGGCAGGATTAGATTCTTCTTCTCTGATCGCACTTTTTAAAATTTCAGCAATAAACATCACCATACTGGCTTTGATCATGTTAGTATGTAGCGAAGTATAAGTGTTAATTACCTTGGCATCTTTTAGATATTCTAAGGTGCCTTTGTTTTTGTGACTAGCCACGATATCGAGTTGCGTTAACAACTGAAATTGGCTGGCTTTAAACTTTCCCTTTTTCGATTTTAGAATTCCGCGTAGCATATAGGTACGCAAACCACTTTCTAAAGAATATAGATTTACAATAAGATCTGCTTCCCCATATTTTAGCGCACTTATAACAATTGCTTTGGTCGTAACTATCATTGGAATTCCGTAATCATTCTGGCTCGGGAAGGTATAAAAAAAGCCGCTTTTAAAAGCGGCTTTTTGATATTTATATGAGCTTATAATTATACCACACCCTGAGCTAACATTGCATCTGCAACTTTTACGAAGCCGGCAATATTCGCACCTTTTACATAATCTACATATCCATCTTCGTCTTTACCATATTCTACACATTTATCATGAATATCGTTCATGATCTCGTGAAGTTTGTTGTCTACTTCTTCTGCAGTCCAATTGTAACGTAAAGAGTTTTGCGTCATCTCTAATCCTGAAGTAGCTACACCACCAGCGTTAGACGCTTTACCAGGAGAGAACAAGATCTTTGCCTCACGGAAGATTTCTATAGACTCTGGCGTACAAGGCATGTTAGCACCTTCACCAACACACATACATCCATTATCTACTAATTTCTTAGCATCAACCTCTTTAAGCTCATTTTGGGTAGCACAAGGTAATGCGACATCACATTTTACTTCCCACGGAGTTGTATCTGGATAGAACTTCGCATTGGTATATTTTTCTGTATACTCTTTAATTCTACCACGCTTTTCGTTCTTAAGCTCCATGATGAATTGTAGTTTCTCTTCATCAATACCATCTTCGTCATGAACGTATCCGGCAGAATCTGACATGGTCACTACTTTTGCTCCAAGCTCGATCGCTTTTTGAGCCGCATATTGCGCTACGTTACCAGAACCAGAAATTACTACTGTTTTACCCTCTAAAGTTTCGCCTTTAGTTTTAAGCATATTCTGAGTGAAATATACATTTCCATAACCCGTCGCTTCTGGACGAATTAAAGAACCACCGTAAGACAATCCTTTCCCGGTTAAGATACCCGTAAATTCGTTTTGCAATCTTTTGTACTGGCCAAACATATATCCAACTTCTCTGGCTCCTACTCCAATATCACCTGCAGGAACATCGGTATTATAACCAATATGTTTACTAAGCTCTGTCATAAAGCTCTGGCAAAAACGCATAACTTCGTTATCAGATTTTCCTTTAGGATCAAAATCTGATCCTCCTTTACCACCACCCATTGGTAGTGTTGTAAGACTATTCTTAAAAGTTTGCTCGAAAGCCAAAAACTTAAGAATACTTAGATTTACAGATGGATGAAAACGCAATCCTCCTTTATAAGGACCGATAGCCGAATTCATTTGCACACGATATCCACGGTTTATCTGAATATTACCTTCGTCATCTAACCACGATACTCTAAACATGATCACACGCTCTGGCTCTACCATACGCTCCAGTAACTGCGCGTTTTGGTACTTTTTATTCTTCTCTATAAAAGGTATAATAGTTTCAGCAACTTCATGAACCGCTTGAATAAATTCTGGTTCATTTTGATTTCTTTGAGACACTTTATCCAAGAAATCCTGTATATTTTTTTCCATAAGGCGTCGCTTAAATTTGTTTTAAAAAAAATGTTTTTTCGAGGTGCAAATATATGAGATATATAAAAATTAGCGATAAAATTTTAGTTTTTCATACAATATTAACTTTTTGTTGAATTTCATTAAAAAAAAGAAAAAATCAATTTAAAATAAGCTAACCTTCTTTTTATATATTTGCCTCGATATCCTATAAACACCTGTGTTGAAGCGATTTTGTAAATCTTTTTTAATCGGTTTTATATGCCTTTTATCCCAATTAGGTAATGGGCAGGTATTGCATGAAATTGGGGTTACGGCAGGTCTAGCTGCGATCACGACCGATTACGGGCAGCGAGGAGAGTTTAGAAACTTCTATCAAAACCTTGGTTTTGGGGTAGGATTGCAGCATTATATGAATTTTGTGTACACCGGGAATAATTATCGTACCAATTACTTTAAGGACTTTTTTAGAGTACGTACAGAGATCGATTATTTTCATACATTTTTAGATCATTACGGGCCAATTTCTTATCAAAACAATCCGCGTGGAGAAATGCTTAGGGCCATGCATGGCGAAACTCATGTCTTTGAATTCGGTACACAAATAGAATGGCATTTTACACAAATTCGTGAATATTTGATCTTTTCTACACGGTTCTCTCCATACATCACCGTAGGAGCGCATGCCGTTTACTACATGCCAGATGCCTATAGTGATCTTGGTCCTGTAGATAATCCAAGAGTGTTGTTTCCCGCATTTCAGGATGGATTAAATCTGGAAAGTGGCTTTACATACAATGTTCTTTTTGGCGGCGGAACACGATATCGATTAGGGAGAAACAGTGACCTGGTCGCCGAGGTTAAATGGCAGTATTACGGCAACGATTATATTGAAGGTTTAGATGTACAGGGGCCACAAAATCAATCGAACGATTGGACCGTCTGGATAAACTTTGGATATATTCACTACCTGAATTTCTAAAATCTATTCCTGAAATTTATCATATTCCCTCACTTTTTCAGTAGGGCAATTATTTACCATCATCTCAAACTGAGCGATATTTTTAACCGAAGTAACATAAACTGGTGCCGAATCTTCACCATAATTTAACTGCAGCACAGCTTCATTTACTTCTTTAAGTTTTAAACTTCGATCCCTCTTATCTCTAAACAAAACCTGGTTTCCTGCCTTTATCATAAAATCCTTAAGCTCGAAACTTACCTTCTCATCCTTCCCATAAATATCGATTGCTTCCTTAGAAATATAATACCGATTTATCGTACCGTCGCAAGGTTCATAAAATAAAAACTGGTCTTTGTACTTTTTAAGTTCAACCAGTTTAAAAATTGCGTTTTGATGTTTCTTTTCTTCGGAAGTGATTACTGAATCTAAGTTTCGATAAAAAACAGATGTTTTTGTAGTATCAATAAACAATTGATATTCATCCAGGTTTAATGCTGAAGCTGAAGTTCGCTCTGGAATACTATCTGAAGGAACTACGTAAGGATCTTCAGGAATTATCTCAGTATTTGCCTCTTCAGAAGCATCCTTTTTACAACTGAAAAATCCTAAACAAATAATGAATATGAAAAGTATTCTATACCTCATCAGCGTTTAAGATCTTTCCTCCTTTTTCTACAATTTCAGCTTTTGCTTTTTCAAAACCTTCAGCATCGATAGCGCGGGTAGCATCTTCGATCAAAAAGGAAGTAAAACCTTCAGCTAAAGCATCTTTCACACTAAATGCAACGCAAAAATCGCCTGCTAAACCTGCAAAATAAAGCTCGGTTACGCCTTTTTCCTTTAGATATCCGCTTAAACCGGTAGATTTTAAATGTGCATTATCATAAAAGCCGCTGTAACTATCTATTTCAGGATTTGTTCCTTTTCTAAAAATAGCTTCAATTTTATCTAATTTTAGCTCAGCGTGAAAATCTGCTCCTGTAGTTCCCTGCACACAATGATCTGGCCACATTACCTGGTCGATTCCGTTTAGATCGATAAGTTCGTAAAGATCTTTATTATGAGTGCTGGCAAAACTAGCGTGCCCTGCCGGATGCCAATCCTGAGTGGCAAGCACTAAATCGAATTTATGCTGAATTTTATTGATTATCGGCACAATTTGATTGCCTTCTGGAACTGCTAAAGCGCCGCCGGGCATAAAATCGTTCTGAACGTCTATAAGAAGTAAAGATTTCATGGTAATTACATTTTATGTTCACTAATTAGTCGGTCTCTTTCTGCTTTCAGCTTTTCTGAAATACTTACTTTATAAATATGCGGATTGTTGAATCGCTTATATTCATACGGTAATTCGGCCAATCTTGATTTACTGTATTCAGCAATTTCAGCAAGTGTTCTTTTCTTGATCTTCATTTCACCATTTTCCATCACCGGCTGCAATAAAGCTTCTTTTTGATAAGCCGAAACATCTAAAAATTTATACGGTTCTGAAGGATGAAAAACTTTAGAAAGCTCGGCATCTTTTTCATTTCCCATCGCGATGACGTCTACACCGGCACACTCGCCATTTTCATCTTTCATTCTGTATACCTGCTTACGATGCGGCAAAGTGGTTTTGATTAAACTCTCTGAAATTTTAATTCTTGGCTGCCCGTCTGAAAATGTAAGTTTATAAACTCCGTCTAAAGCAGCATCTGGTTTCCCGATCACGAGGTTTGTTCCCACTCCATAAACATCGATTGGCGCATCCTGTTCCTGCAAACTTTTAATTACAAATTCATCTAATTGATTAGAAGCAGCAATTTTAACGTAGTCTAAACCGGCATCATCTAACTGCTTTCTTGCCTTTTTCCCCAAGTAGGCCAAATCGCCACTATCTAAACGAATAGCCATTAATTTTTGACCTCGTTCTTCCATTTCTTTAGCCACGATTATCGCGTTTGGAACACCACTTTTTAAAGTATCGTAGGTATCTACTAAAAGTACACATCCTTTTGGACGCCCTTTAGCAAATTCACGAAATGCGGTTAACTCGTCATCATAGCTCTGGATAAAAGAGTGCGCCATAGTTCCTGAAACGGGAATATCAAGATCTCTCCCGGCAATTACATTACTGGTACCATTAAATCCACCAATCATTGCAGCTCTTGAAGCATAATAACCACCCGGTCCTTGTGCTCTACGCAATCCAAAATCTAATAAAACCCGCTCGCCAGAAACCAATCGCATTCGGCTAGCTTTTGTGGCTATTAGAGTCTGAAAATTCAGTAAGTTTAGCAATATCGTTTCGACGATCTGGGCTTCGATCAAATTCGCTTCTACCTGTAAAACAGGTCGCGTTGGAAAAACCACATCTCCTTCCTGTACCGAATAAATATTTCCTGAAAATTTAAAATTCGCTAGATATTCTAGAAAATCATCTTCAAAATCATATTGTTTTAAAAACTCGATATCTTTCTTACTAAACCTAAGATTGGTGATAATTTCGAGTAAATCTTCCAGACCGGCAAAAACGGCAAAACCACTTCCGTAAGGGATTTTTCTAAAATAGTAATCGAAAACTGCTTTGGTATCGTGCTTTCCGTTTTTAAAATATACCTGCGACATCGCAAGCTGGTATTGATCGGTATAAGTTGCCGTAAAATCGAACATAAATCTTGGTTTTGTAACTCGCTTATCGAGATTTGAACTATTTTCTAATTTCTAGCTGAATTAGTTCATTTAATTTCAGCAAAACTTTATCTAATTTTATTGCTGAACAATACAAATTTAAGGCTTTGCAAATGTTTTAAGCCTTTTCCCTGTACGAAAATTGTATTAAAAAGTACATCAACCAATTCATCTTCTGAGTAGCTGAAAAAATCTGGTCTACTATTTAATCTGAAGTTTAATCTTAAAATCCTTTATGGTCAAATTAGGATTCAAGATCGAAATTTTTATCTAATTTATTAAGTTTATAAAGAGTAGATTTTCAGCTTTATAGCGTACCGATATTTCTACATTTCAATTTTATTTAAAATACAGCTTCATTTTTTTTAATAATATTTAGTGATAAATAAAAATTCCATTATATTTGCATCCGCAAAATTGATTGCAAATTCCTCCTTAGCTCAGTTGGTTAGAGCATCTGACTGTTAATCAGAGGGTCCTTGGTTCGAGCCCAAGAGGGGGAGCAAAAAATTTTTAGGGCAAATTCAGCTGCCGAGAATGCTGAAAACATATTGATATATTCCTCCTTAGCTCAGTTGGTTAGAGCATCTGACTGTTAATCAGAGGGTCCTTGGTTCGAGCCCAAGAGGGGGAGCAAAAAGCCGTACTATTTTTAGTGCGGCTTTTTTGTTTATGTATTAAAATATAAACCTAGATCTATAAATCTCTACCATTTAAATATCCTTAGGAAAATCGCTAAAATTTTCCCTATTTTTATAGAATCTTAACCTCCAGCTGCCTTTTAATATTAATTTTGAGATTCTATGAAAATTTTGAGACCTGCAGCTCTTATCGCACTTTTAGTATTCGCATCCTGTAAAAACAAAAATCAGGATCAACAAACTCCTGAAACCGAAACGGTATCGATTCAAACCGATGAAGATTTTAGACCTTCTTTTCATTTTTCGCCAAAGGAGCACTGGATGAACGATCCTAACGGAATGTTTTATCTAAACGGCATCTATCATTTGTTCTTTCAGTATTATCCAGATGGTAATAAATGGGGCCCAATGCATTGGGGACATGCTACGAGTAAAGACATGATCACCTGGGAAGAACAGGAGATCGCTCTTTTCCCAGATGAAAAAGGATATATTTTTAGCGGAAGCGCGGTGGTAGATCATGATAATACTTCTGGTTTTGGTGATGGCACAACGCCACCTGTAATCGCCATGTTTACTTATCACGACCCAAAAGGCGCTGAAGAAGGACGTATCGATTATCAATCGCAAGCTATTGCTTACAGTTTGGATGAAGGAAAAACCTGGACAAAATATGAAGCCAACCCGGTAATCGAGAATCCAGAATTGGAGGATTTTAGAGATCCTAAAATGATCTGGGACAAAGAGAATAAACAATGGATCATGGTGCTTTCAGCCAGAGATAGAGCCTATTTTTATACTTCAGCAAACTTAAAAGACTGGAAAAAGGTATCTGAATTTGGCGAAAATTATGCTGCACAAGACGGTGTTTGGGAATGCCCGGATTTCTTTCCTATGAAAGTTGAAAATAGCGACGAAACCAAATGGGTTTTGATACAAAGCACTAATCCCGGCGGATTCAATGGGGGCTCGGCTACGCAATATTTTGTTGGCGACTGGGACGGGAAAAACTTTACTCCTGAAGCCGACCTTTACGGAAAAAACATCGACCATCCTTACTGGTTAGATTTTGGAAAAGACAATTATGCCGGAGTGACCTGGTCTAATGTTCCAAAAGAAGATGGCAGAACGTTGTTTATGGGCTGGATGTCCAACTGGCTCTATGCCCAGGAAGTCCCTAGCGAAACCTGGAGAAGCGCCATGACGATCGCACGTAAACTTCAACTTAAAAAAGAAAACGATAAGTATATCATCACCTCCACTCCGGTTAAAGAACTTGAAAAATATGTGGGGGAAATTATAACCAAATGGAAACTAACCGATGATGACCATGCTATAATCGAAAAAAATGAGCTGGATCTTACCAAAGCACAGGTTTCATTTTTAATCCCGAAGATCACTAAAGATGTTCATTTGACACTGAATAATGAAAGCGGAGATCAATTTAAATTCGGTTTTAAAAAGAAAGAAAATGAGTTTTATATCGATCGATCTAAATCTGGGATCACCGATTTCGGAAAAGAGTTTGCATCAACCGTATCTACCGGAAGAAGAATCGCTACTTCAGATTCGTTAAAAGTGAACCTGATTTTAGATAATATGAGCATCGAAATTTTTTATGACGATGGAAAAACAGTGATGACCGAGATCTTTTTTCCGAAGCAACCTTATACCAGTTTAAAGATCAACGAAGGTGTTCCTGTGATCGATATTGAAGCCAACGAATTTAATTTTAATTAAAATTACGCATTCTACTATGTCTGAAGCCATAAACGCCGTTTGTTTTGGAGAGGTTTTATATGATATTTTTCCAAATTCAGAAAAAATTGGGGGAGCTCCATTAAATGTGGCTTCTCGACTTAGCGCCAACGGGATTAACACAAGTATGATCAGTAGCGTTGGTAAGGATGAAAAAGGAAAAAACCTGCTGGAATATCTAAAATCGAGAAATATAGATCATTCTCTGGTTGCTGAAACTTTAGATTTTCAAACCGGCGTGGTGACTGTAGAACTAGACGATAGCGGATCTGCTTCTTACACGATCGAACATCCTGCAGCATGGGATAAAATTGAAATTTCAGCAGAAATGATCGACAAGGTAAAAACTACCGATGCTTTTCTCTTCGGAAGTTTAGTTTGTCGCGATCAAAAAAGTAGGGCAACTTTAACTGAATTACTTAAACATGCTAAATTCGCTGTTTTCGACATTAATTTAAGACCACCGCATTACGAAAAAGAGATCCTGGAAGATCTAATTTTAAAAGCTGATTTTATCAAATTTAATGATGACGAGCTTTACGAGATCGCTGCCATGTTCGATTCCCCTTTTAATTCCTTAGAGCAGAATCTTAGCTACATGACCAAGATCACCAACGCCAAAACGATTTGCGTTACTAAAGGCAGTCACGGTGCAGTTCTTTTTACTGAAGGGAAATTGTTTTACAATAGCGGCTACAAAATTAAAGTTGCCGATACTGTGGGCGCCGGCGACAGTTTTTTAGGTTCGTTAATTTCTAAATTACTGCGGAAAGAAGAACCCCAAAAAGCATTGAATTATGCCTGTGCGATTGGCGCATTAGTCGCTTCAAAAGAAGGAGCTAATCCTGAATTCACTTCAGAAGTAATTGAAGCTTTTATGTTTCCGGATGCCGATTAATTTGAGCTTAGAACTGACTAAACTTGAAGATAAGTTTTAGTTAGCTTAACTTTTTTGTTTCTAAAATCTACGTTATTAGGTCTCTATAAATTTTTAGATATGAAATTGGTTAAAATAAGCCTGCTTTTTGTTGCGCTCGTAAGCTTCAGTTGTAAAGAAAACAGGAAAGAAGAAAATACTTCCGAAGAAAAAATTACCGCGGAAACATCGAAAATCGAAGTACAGGGACATCGCGGTGAACGTGGGCATTCCCCAGAAAATAGCATTCCGGGATTTCTTGCTGCAATTGATAAAGGCATTGATGTGGTAGAGATGGATGTTGTGATGTCTAAGGACAGGAAAATTGTGGTAAGTCACGAAGCATTTATGTCTTCAGCCTATGTGCTTTCTCCCACAGGTGATACGATCCCAAAACAGGAAGAAAAGAACTACAATCTTTTCACGATGACTTACGACAGCATTAAAAAGTTTGATATTGGCAGTAAAGGCAACGCATCTTTTCCTGAACAGCGAAAATTTAAAACCTACAAACCTTTACTTGCTGAAACGATCGATAGCATAGAAAACTACGTAAAATCGAAGAATATTGATCCTATACGTTATAATATCGAAATAAAATCTGACGTTGCTGAATACGAAAAATCACAGCCAAAGCCCGCCGAATTTGTAAAAGCGGTAATGAGGATCTTAGAAGAAAAACAGATTGTTTCTAAGATCAATATTCAATCTTTTGACGTGAATATTTTAGAAGAAATGCATCGTTCTTATCCTGAAGTAACATTAGCGTATCTGGTAGGTCACGGGGAATTTGATGAAAATATGGAGAAGATTAGTTTTAAACCGGCAATTTATAGTCCGCATTACAAGCTTTTAAATTCTATGAAGGTGGCTAAAATTCAGCAAAGCGGAATGAAGGTTATTCCTTGGACGGTTAATGAACAAGCCGATATCGACAAAGTTAAAAAGATGAATGTAGACGGTATTATTACCGATTATCCTGAACGTGCGATTGAATAATTAAGCTTTAAGCTAAAAGCTCTCAGTTTTCAGCAAAAAAACAAAGCCCGAAATTATCTAATTTCGGGCTTTGTTTTTATAAATATTTCAGGTCTTATTTATCGAATATCGCTCGATAAATATCGTTTCCATTTGCGTAAAGTACCAAAGCAATTAAGATAAAGAATCCAACCATTTGTGCGTATTCCATAAATTTCTCGTTTGGTTTTCTTCCGGTAATTATTTCGTAAAGCAAGAACATTACATGCCCACCATCTAAAGCTGGTATTGGTAAGATGTTCATAAAAGCTAAAATGATAGAAATTAGCGCTGTTGTATGCCAAAACGCCTGCCAGTTCCACGCATCTGGGAACATCCCTCCTATCGCTCCAAAACCACCAACCTGGGTTGCTCCTTTTTTGGTGAATACATACTTAAATTGATACACGTAATCTCTAAGCGTCCAGTAACCGTCTTTAAAACCTTCAGTAATACTTTCAGCAAAGCCATATTCTTGTGTTTTTACCTCGAAGTCTCTTCTTGGTGTAACACCTAAAATACCGTCTTCATCTGGAGTGGCCATTACGCTTTTAATTTCACCATCACGCTCAAAAACGATCTCCATTTCAGTATTCTTACTAGCTCTGGTGTTTTTAGTCATTTCATGCCAGTAGCCAATCTCCTGATCGTTAATCGAAATAATGCTGTCTCCTTTTTGTAAACCGGCTAGACTCGCCGCAGTTTCAGGTGCAATACTATCTAAAATTGGGCGCTGGATAGGTATAAACGGCTGCATAATACCTTCTTCGAACATCTGCTCGCCGATATTTTCAGGAATACTTATCGTTTCTTCAGCTCCATTTTGATGTAAAACAGTAACCGTATTTACGTCTCGCATAAATAGCTTACGATTAATATCTAAACTATTTTGTAGATCTTCTCCATTAATTTGTAAAACGCGGTCTCCATCTTCAAATCCAAACTCTTTAAATTCGTCTACGATCGCAAAACCTTCTGGCATTTCATCAGGACCAACATAATTAGTTCCCCAAACAAAAAGGATCATCATAAAAAGTAGAAAGCCTAAAACCAGATTTACTGTTACACCACCTAACATAATAATTAAACGCTGCCAGGCCGGTTTACTTCTAAACTCCCATTCTTGTGGTGGCTGGGCCATCTGCTCTTTATCCATGCTTTCGTCGATCATTCCAGAGATCTTTACATAACCTCCTAAAGGAAGCCATCCAATTCCGTAAACGGTATCTCCGATCTTTTTCTTAAAAAGCGCAAACTTTACATCAAAGAAGAGAAAGAATTTTTCAACGCGGGTTTTAAATAATTTTGCAGGTATAAAATGTCCAAACTCATGCAACACAATAAGCAATGACAAACTAAGAAGAAGTTGAATTGCTTTTACTATAAATGGATCCATTCGCTAATATTCAATTTTTAAATCGCACAAAAGTAGTCTTTTAATAAGACCTAGAAAAGTTTGTAAACTAGTAAGCATTTATCCTGCCAAAATTTTAAGGCTTTTCATGTGGCAAATTAACTGGGAGGCTGTAATTTTGCATAAAAATTTGCTATGCGTAAATTTCTTTCCAGATACAAGATCTTTCTTATCACCTTTGGGACGCTTTGTGTAGTGATCATGTGGTCTATTTACACCTTACTTAAACCAGATAAAAAGTTAGCCATTTACCAGCCGGATATGGTAAATAACGAATTGGTAGATACCACCATGCAATATGTAAGAAAGTATCACAAAATTGCAGATTTTAAGCTGGTAAATCAAAATGGTGACACCATTACCAACGCGAACTACGAGGATAAAATTTACGTTGCCGATTTCTTTTTTACCACCTGCATGACGATTTGTCCCATAATGACCGATCATATGGTGAAGATCCAGGAAAGGATCAAAAACGATCCAGATGTTTTTCTTCTTTCTCACACCGTGATGCCACGAATAGATACGGTAGCCCAATTAAAGCGTTATGCTGAAGAAAAAGGGGTTATTGCCAGCAAATGGAATCTTGTTACCGGAAACAAAAAACAGATCTACGATTTAGCCAGAAAATCTTATCTCGCAGCCAAAAGTGAAGGCGACGGCGGAAAGTATGATATGGTTCATACCGAAAATTTTGTGCTTGTAGATAAAGACAGGCAAATACGCGGCTTTTATGACGGCACTAATGCTGAAGCTATCGAAGAATTAATGGAAGATATTAAGATTCTGAAGCGCGAGTACGAGGAGTAAAAGCCTACATTTTAACGCCTAAACTTTTGTACTTGGGCAAATTCCACTATTTTTGCGTTGTTTAAATTCAATCTAAATAAATTTGAAGGTTACAGTAGCTCATTTAAAGCGAGGCGAACGCGGAATCATCAAGGAATTTTCTGCAGATCATGTACCACTAAAACTTCTGGAAATGGGATGTCTCCCCGGTAACGAAGTAGAATTGGTACAAACCGCTCCCTTTAAAGATCCTATGTACCTTAACATCAACGGAAGCCATTTAGCCATCAGAAAAGAAACCGCTTTACAAATCGAAATCGAGCTTATCAAATGACCGGCAAACAGATTAACGTAGCGCTAATTGGAAACCCCAATACCGGTAAAACTTCAGTATTTAATCAGCTTACAGGATTAAACCAAAAAGTTGGTAATTATCCTGGGATCACCGTAGAAAAAAAAGAAGGAGTTTGTAAACTTCCTCGTGGTTTAAAAGCGCATATTTTAGATCTTCCGGGAACTTACAGCCTTAACGCATCTTCTTTAGATGAGAATGTGGTAATCGAATTATTGCTTAATAAAAACGATAAAGATTATCCAGATGTTGCGGTTGTTGTAAGTGATGTTGAAAATTTAAAAAGAAACCTTTTACTTTTTACCCAAATAAAAGATCTGGGAATTCCTACAATATTGGTGATCAACATGGCCGATCGTATGGAACGTAAAGGGATTTCTTTAGACGTTGATATTCTTGAAGAACGATTAAACACAAAAATAGCCCTGGTTAGTGCGAGAAAACGTACGGGTATCGATAAGCTTAAAGAACTTATCATTAACCATAGAAATATTTCTAGCGAGCCATGTGTAAATGCTTCGGTTATCGATCCAGATTACTTTGGCAATCTAAGAAAGGCTTTTCCTAAGCAATCAATTTATAAACTTTGGCTGGTGATTACCCAGGATGTAAATTTTGGGAACATCAATAGAAATGAGATCGATAAAACTTCAGGATTTAATACAAAATCGAATTCAGAGCTCAAAAGACTTCAGCAAAAAGAAACTATACACCGTTACCAGTTTATCAACGGTGCATTAAAAGAAGCTCTTAGCGTAGATAAAAATGCGGCCAAAGATCTACGATCTCGGTTAGACCGTGTTTTAACTCATAAAGTTTGGGGTTACGTTATTTTCTTTGCAATCCTGCTGCTCATATTCCAGGCGATTTACGATTGGTCCAGCTATCCTATGGATCTTATCGATAGCACTTTTGCTTCTTTAAGTGAGCTTACCAAAGCAAATTTACCAGAAGGCGTCTTTACCAGTTTAATTGCTGAAGGAATTATACCAGGATTAGGCGGAATCGTAATTTTTATTCCGCAGATCGCATTTTTATTCCTTTTCATCTCGATTCTCGAAGAAACCGGGTATATGAGTCGTGTGGTATTTTTAATGGACAGAATTATGCGGCGCTTTGGACTTAGCGGAAAAAGTGTGGTACCTTTAGTTTCTGGAACGGCCTGTGCGATCCCAGCAGTAATGGCAACCAGAAATATCGAAAACTGGAAAGAACGTTTAATCACGATCCTGGTAGTACCATTTACTACCTGTTCTGCCAGATTACCAGTGTACCTTATCATTATCGCGTTAGTGATCCCAGATGAGACTTTTCTAGGTTTTAACCTACAGGGCTTAATGCTTATGTTTCTTTACCTACTTGGTTTTGGAACAGCCATTCTATCGGCATGGATCTTAAACGGAATCCTTAAGATCAAAAACAAAAGTTATTTTGTGATTGAGATGCCAAACTACAAAGTTCCTTTGCTTAAGAATATTGGTATTAATGTAGTAGAAAAAACAAAATCTTTTGTATTTGGTGCCGGTAAAATAATTCTTGCGATCTCTATTATTTTATGGGTTTTAGCGAGTTACGGGCCTGGTGATAATTTTAATAATGCTGAAGAAATTGTTCGCGGAAATTATACCGAGGAAAGTATTCCTACTGAAGAAATCGAGCAGGAAATCGCCAGTTATAAACTGAAGCATTCGTATATTGGCATTATGGGACGTGGTATCGAACCTGTTGTAGCGCCTTTGGGTTACGATTGGAAGATTGGTATTGCGATCATTAGTTCTTTTGCTGCACGTGAAGTTTTTGTAGGAACTCTAGCGACGATCTATAGTGTTGGAAGCGACGAAGAAGAAACGATTAAAAACCGAATGGCAGCTGAAACCAATCCTATTCTTGGCGGACCATTATTTACTTTGGCAAGCGGAGTAAGTTTGTTGCTTTTCTACGCTTTTGCCATGCAGTGTATGAGCACGTTGGCAATTGTACAAAAAGAAACCAATAGCTGGAAATGGCCAATATTGCAATTAGTGATTATGAGTGTTTTTGCATATCTCGTCGCCCTAATTGCATTTCAGTTTTTAAAATAAACCTGTAAGAATTTTATAGAATTTCGACTTAAATACTATGGAACTTATACAAAACATTTTAGTCTTTATAACCTTTCTAACGGCTGTAGGATATTTGATCACCAAATTTATTTGGAAACCGGCATTTCTTAAGAAAAAGGTAGATAAAGAAAAGGCCTGCGGAATGAGCGACTGTGGTTGCAACCACTAGTTTAAAAGTTCATCTAATTGAATAAATACCTTATACTCAGATTGTTCAATTTTGAAAGGATTTTCAGGATAAGGAGCTAATCCTGTGACTTTTAGATCTACATTTTTTAACGGCTGATATTGTTTAAAATAGAGGTTTATTTTATCACTTATATAAATCTCAACTTCTCCCAACGATCTTTCCTTCTCATCTTTAATTTCAAAAAGAAGTCTGGCGTTGCCAGCCCTTATACAGGTTACATTTTTAGGGCAACGGGAATCTACAAGCACTTCTTTGAAAATAATGCTATATTTTCCACAATCCAGCTTTTCCCCTACTTCTAAAAAAGATTGAAGCCTGACTACCTCGGTTTGGGCAGACAGGCTTACTCCATTAACTATAAAAATTAAAACAAGTAATATTCTTTTCATGATCGCCTTTTTTTAAAGGACGACAACTTAAAGACAATGTTGCATTATCAACTAATCAATTTTCTATCCAAGACCCACATCCAGTGTCATCATCACCATAAAACCACCAATAAATCCTAAAGTACTTACATCTGTATATTTACTTTGTTGAGATTCTGGCACTACTTCTTCGACGACTACAAATATCATGGCTCCTGCTGCAAAAGCTAAAGCATAAGGTAAAATTGGCTGAAATGTCATTACCGCCCAGGCACCAAGAACGGCAGCCATAGGTTCTACTATTGCAGAAAGCTGCCCATAATTAAAACTTTTTAATCGGCTAAAGCCCTGTCCTCTTAAAGGCATCGCTACTGCAAAACCTTCAGGGAAGTTTTGTAAACCAATTCCTATCGCTAGAGCAACCGCCCCGGCAATACTTGCACCTTCAAAACCGGCTGCTGCACCGCCAAACAAAACTCCTACGGCTAGACCTTCAGGAATATTGTGTAAAGTGATCGCTAAAACCAACAAAACCGACTTATGCCAGGGAGTTTTTATTCCCTCTTTTTCTTCAGTATTAAAGTTTACGTGTAAATGTGGTAGGATCTTATCTAATCCAAAAATAAAAAGTGCACCCAAACCAAACCCAACAACTGCTGGAATAGTTTTTTCGAAACCTTCGCCGGGACTCATTTCTATCCCTGGAGCTAGTAAACTCCAAAAACTGGCAGCCACCATTACTCCGCCTGTAAAACCTAACATTCCGTCAAAAAGCATTCGGTTCATTTTCTTGAAGAAAAAAACCAAAGCAGCACCAAGTGCCGTTAATCCCCAGGTAAAAAGCGTTGCGTAAAACGCAGCTAGTACAGGATCTAAAGTTTCAAAATAGGCAACAATTGTATCTAACATAGTTCAGTTTATTATTCTAAAGATATAGGCTTTAAGTAAATATTATTAGCAGCCACTTTAGAGATGGTAAGCTCTTTATTATTCATTTTTAAGATCATCGAACCATCGAATTGTTCTTTTTCTAAAATGGTGATCGATTTCCCTAATTTGATCTTATTTCGATCTAAATACTGCAAAAATGCTGCAGAAGAATCTTTAACTCCCACGCAAATTCCCTGGTCACCTTCATCAAATTCGGCTAAAATCTTTTTTTCGAGATTCGCAAAATTACCCTCGGCATCTGGTATAGGATCACCATGAGGATCGCGCTTAGGATACTCTAGAAATTTATCGAGTTTCGCTATTAATTCATCAGATTTTATGTGCTCTAACTGCTCGGCGATATCATGAACCTCATCCCAGTTAAAATCGAGTTTTTCTACCAGAAAATATTCCCACAAGCGATGTTTTCTGATGATTTGCACCGCAATCGAATTTCCTTTTTCACTCAGTTTTACGCCCTGATACTTTTTATAGTTTACCAGATTTTTTTCTGAAAGCTTTTTGATCATATCGGTGACCGATGAAGCTTTAGTTTCCATTTCCTCGGCAAGCGCATTGGTGCTTACACCGCGAACATATTTCTTCTCTAAATGAAAGATCGATTTTAAATAATTTTCTTCGGAAAGCGTCATTTCAATTTTAATTACACACAAAAATACATTTTTTTATTTAAAAACAAATTTTTAGTTTTGTCTAAAAATAATATTTAAACACCTGAAATTTATTGAAATGAAGTTCTTTACGCTCCTATTTTTCTTTTTTTCCACTATCGCTACCGTACAGGAAGCGGTAGAAATCAATGGTAAAATAAGCAGTACTTCTGGAGCAGTGGCTTTCGCAAATATTTCAGTTATTGGGGAATCACTAGGAACTTCAGCAGATCGAGAAGGAAATTTCAGCATAAAAATTTCCGCAGAAACTACTTTAAAAATTCAGGCGATTGGTTACAAAACCAAAATCATAAAAATTACTTCTGAAATTATCCAAAATCAGCAATTAATTATTCAGCTTGAAGAAGATCAGTTAGGATTAGATCAGGTAGTGATTAGTGCGACCAGAAATCGGGTTAATGTGAAAGAAGCCCCGGTGGTTGTAAATGTGCTTAGCCCAAAGTTATTTAACGCCACACAATCAATTTCAGTAGCAGAAAGTTTAAACTATCAACCCGGAGTTCGGGTAGAAACCAATTGCCAAAACTGTGGCTTCACGCAAGTCCGTTTAAATGGGCTAGACGGTAGTTACACGCAGATTTTGATCAATAGCAGGGCCGTATTTTCCGCCTTAAACAGTGTGTACGGTTTAGAACAAATCCCTACTTCTATTCTAGACCGTATCGAGGTTGTGAGAAGTGGCGGCTCTGCTTTATATGGATCGAATGCGATTGCCGGAACGATAAATATTATCACCAAAGATCCTGTTTTAAATTCATGGCAAATTTCATCGAATCTTGGCTTTATAGATGGTGAAATTCCAGATCGCACTTTAAATATTAATGCCTCTGTAGTGAATGAAGAATTGACTAGCGGAATCACCGTTTTTGGGATGAAACGCGATCGCAATAGTTACGATGCGAATAAAGACGGATTTTCTGAACTTACCGAACTCAGCAACACCAGCCTTGGCGCAAAAGCTTTTTTAAAACCGAATGAAAATAGTAAAATTACTTTAGATCTTACCGCTTTGGAAGAATATCGACGTGGTGGCGACAGATTAGATCTCGCTCCTCATCTTACCGATATCACTGAAGAATTAGATCACAACACAATAATTGGTGGAATTACTTACGAATTTCACAATAAAGACCGAAGCAATAATTTTTCGATCTACAGCTCTGGCCAGCATACCGATCGTAAAAGTTTTTATGGTGGATTGGGTCGAGGCCGAACAAAGCAGGATTCGATCACTGCGGCAAATGCCTACGGAAATACCGATGATCTTTTTCTTTTAGTTGGTGGGCAATTCACCCGAAATTTTAAAAATAGCAATGATATTTTAACCGTGGGAACCGAATATAATTTGAGTAATACTGAAGATCAAATTCCCGGCTACCAGCGTACGATCGATCAAACAGTAAATTCTATCGGCGCTTTTGCACAATATGAATGGAAACCTTCAGAAAAATTTACGGCGCTTATCGGTGGGCGTTTAGACCATGTGGTGATTAATGGAGATTATACAATTCAGGAGATCCAAAGAAAATCAGATATTGAACAAACGGTTGTGAGTCCGCGTTTAACTTTAAGATATAAAGTTTCCGACGACTGGCAGTTTAGAGGCGGTTATGCACGCGGATTTAGAGCTCCGCAGGCGTTTAATGAAGATATGCATATTTCTTCGGTGGGCGGTGAACCGCAATTTGTGATCTTATCGAACGATTTAGAAACCGAATACTCTAATGCCTATACTGCGTCTGTAAATTACTCGAAGAATTTCAACAAATTACAAACCAATTTTTTGTTAGAAGGGTTTTATACCGAACTTCAGAACCCTTTTACTACGGTGAGTACCGGCGCGAGTTTACCCAATGGATCGATATTAGAAGAAGTAAGAAATGGAAGCGGCGCTTATGTTAGCGGGATGAATTTTGAAATTGGCATTTCTCCTTCTTCAAAATTTAGTTTCCAAATGGGTGGAACCCTTCAGAATTCAAAATATAAAGAAGGGCAAGTTTTGTTTGAAGCGGATGGCAGTAATCCCAATGAAAGCAATATTATTATTTCTGAATTTGTTCGTAATCCAAACGTTTATGGCTACCTGAATGCCAACATCTCGATCTTTGAAGAAACCAGTCTCGATCTTACTGGAACCTACACCGGCCCGATGACTGTTCCTTTGGTAATTAGCGATAATGGATTTTTACAACTAAATGAAAGTGATTCTTTCTACGATTTTAATCTAAAACTAAATCAGCATATCGATATTACAGAAAATTTTCAGATGAATATTTATGGCGGAATTCAGAATTTTTTTAACGCTTATCAGGACGATTTTGATACCGGCGCGACAAGAGATTCAGATTATGTTTATGGCCCGTCACAACCCCGTACTTTTTTCTTCGGAATTAAATTTGGGAATTTGCATGATCTTTAGGAGTTAGATTTTAGACCGCTTCGCTGTTAGATATGAGAGTCTAGAATTTAGACTAGAAATGTTGAATTATATATAATCTCACTTCGAGTGATTTTCATGAAGTGATAGCGGAGCTAAAATTGTATCGAGAAGTGAATTGAAGTTAGAATTAAGATCGCTTAGGCTGTTAGATGTTAAAGCATAGAAAATAGACACAAGAATCAGGCGATAAGATTGTAAAATTTAAAAACAATTTTTGCTGAAAGCTGACAGCTCAACACAACAAAACATGATCAAAAATCTTCAAATATTGATTATATTTTTAGTATTTCCAGTATTCGGTTATGCTCAAAAAGGTGATTCGATAAGCTGGATCGATTTTGAACAATTAGAAGACTCTTTGGCGCTAAAACCAAAGAAAACCTTTATTTATTTTTATGCCGACTGGTGCGTGTATTGCAAAAAAATGGATCGAAATGCATTTAAAGATCCTGAAATTATCAAAAAATTAAACTCCGATTATTACGCCGTAAAAATGAATGCTGAAAGTACCGATACGATCACTTTTGAAGGTCAGAAATTCTATAATCAGCAGGGAGAAAATATACGAAATGGCATTCATCAGATTCCGATATTATTGGCAAGTAGGGAAAACAAGGAATTTAGCTTACCGGCAATTTTAATTTTAGATGAAAAATTTAATGTTGAAAATCGCGAATTTGAGTATTTAACCACTAAAAATATGTTGGAGCTTTTTGCTGATTAGCCTGTATTTAAATCTGGTTTTATCTGTTGACTTAGTTCTCTTCCTCCAAATTAATAACATAAAGCAATAGAGCTGAATTCAACTCTAAATATTCTAAACTTGTTTCATTAGACGATGCTTCAATAACCTCATAATAAGAAATACCACATCGCAAATCATGTCTTTCTGCCAAAAAATCTACAGTCACGCTGTTGTAGTTTTCAGCTGTTATTGTAAACTGAAAACTAGATCTCCTTGGTACGACTTTAAAAAATATTGAATTACTGAATATTCTAAAATCAGCATCTTGTTCCCCAAATCTATCTTCTTTAATTAACTCAAAGTCGAGAGTTTCGGAATTTGATTCTACCCTTATATTTTCAGGATCAATTGATCCGTTCTCAATAAGATTATTGCCTGAGGCATCTACAAATCTTAAATTTAAACCTGGAATTATAGGAGAATATGCAGCACAATTAATATCCTCTTCATCTCCCGCACAACCAGCGAAAAGTAAAAAAACAAATAATAACCCTAAAGTATATTTCATAATGACATATTTATCAATAAGATACAGAAAATATAGAATGGTTGCGTAGAAACTAAAAAATGGTGGGGCTTATTAGCTATTTATTTAAAGCAACAACTACTAAAAACTGAATTGGTGGGATTTCTATAATGTTTAAAACTTCGCCATTTGATGAAGCTTGATTTGGCAGATATAAGCTTACGTTACAAGGTAAATTTTTTCGGATTGTGGAAAAGTCAATTTCAATAGGATTAAAACCTTCGGCCTGTATTTGATATTTGAAAGACTCTGCATAAGCAATCGATAAGGCTAACGAATGATCTAATAATCTAATTCCACTATCAGGTTGCGCATAATCATTTGCGGGTATATATCTAAAAGAAGCGTTTTCGAAATCTGCGTTCACATTAATATTTTCAGGGTCTATCGTTCCGTTTTCGAGTAAGTTTTCTCCAGAAGTATCTTCTAATCTTAGAAATAATTGTGAAAAGGCTGGGTCGTAAAGGGCACAATCTATATTTTCCTCATCATCATCTGAACAACTAATAAATAGCCCAATAACAAGTATTCATCTTGAAATAGATTTCATATTCTAAATTTTAAAATAGATACCTAAAAAAGTAAATGGTTGCGTGAAAAAGATTTTTTTGCGTTAGGGATTGCAGCGAAAATCCTTTTGCGAGGCACGAGCAAAAGATTGTAGCGTAAAGCCCGGCCGCAGGCAACGCCCAAATTAAGCCTCTAACATTTGCTGCATCAATTACAATTAGAAGCCGCGTTCTTTTTGGATGGTTTCGTAAGCTTCCTGCACTTTATCGAATTTCTCGCGAGCACCTTTTTTATAAGCTTCGTCCATATGTTCTAACTTATCGGGATGGTACTTCTTTACCATTTTTCGGTAGGCTTTTTTCACATCGCTATCTGAAGCAGATTTCTCGATCTCAAGTATTTTATAGGCATTATCTGGCGTTTGTTTAAAGAACATCGCCTTGATACTTTCAAAATCTTTAGCACCAATCCTAAGATAACTAGCGATCTTTTGGATCATATTCGCTTCTGAAGCACTTACCGATCCATCGGCCTGGGCGATCCCAAATAAAAAGTGCGTGATCTGTAAACGGGTTGGATATTGCGTTCGGCTGGCTAAATACTGCGAAATTCGGGAGGCCGATAATTCACGATTTTTAATAACATCGTTAAAGGTTCTAAAAGTTGCATTGGCACGTTCTTTCCCGTAGGCACGCACAAAATAAGAACGTACATAATCGAGTTCGGTTTGTGAAACTTTACCATCTGCCTTGATCACCAACGCGCAAAGCGACAACAAATGAAGCTCGAAATCTCCCGGACTTACCGTAGAAGACTGCTTTCCTCCCATCATCGATTTTAGAAAACCACCGCTACTACGATTCCAATTATCTAAAAGTGTCCCAATAATAAAACCAATAATGGCCCCGGGATATCGCATGTACATAAAACCTAAAACAGCTAGAAGCCACTTTATCATAAATCGCAAATTTTTAGCAAAGATAACATTTACAAAACTAACCGCTTTTATTGTAAGGCAAGGGATTTAAGCACGACAACTTTAGAAGAAATTAGGTTTAAGGGCTGATTTTCATTAAGCTGAACTTAATTTAATATCTTTGTAAACTAATAAAGTCTAATACTAATAAATTACAATATATGTATCCAGCAGATTTAGTAAAGCCAATGCGTGAAGATCTTACAAGCATAGGTTTTGAAGAATTACATACCGTAGAAGATGTAGAAGCGGCAATGAAAAAAGAAGGAACTACGCTTGTTGTAGTAAATTCTGTTTGTGGATGTGCTGCAGCAAATGCTCGTCCAGGTGCTAGAATGTCTTTACAAAACGCAAAAACTCCAGATAATCTTTATACCGTTTTTGCAGGTGTAGATCGCGAAGCTACCGATGTTGCTCGTGGTTTTATGGTACCGTTCCCTCCATCTTCTCCTTCTATGGCATTATTTAAAGATGGTGAGTTAGTGCACATGTTAGAGCGTCACCACATCGAAGGGCGTCCTGCTGAAATGATCGCTGAAAACCTTACCGGTGCTTACGACGAATTCTGCTAAGCAGCATTCCATTTAAAATATCAAAAACCGACAAATTGCTTGTCGGTTTTTTTTATGCTCCAAAAGCAACCTATTTAGATTATTTGTATCTTATTATTATGAAGAAAAAAATCTTGCTCATATTATCGATTTTCAACCTCGTTTCCTGCGCCAATGATGATACGGCTGAAAGTAAAGCAGCTTATGAAATGCAACTTCAGGAACAACTAGAAGCTATAACTAATTTTGCGAGTTCTGGAAATTGCAATGAAGATACAGATTGCGATTATTTAGCCTACGGAAGTAAAGCTTGCGGCGGCCCACAGGGATATGTAGTTTTTTCAACTGCTATAGATGTAGATCTGCTGAAAGAAATGATCGAAGATTATACAAAGCTGGAAGACGAGTATAATAATAAATTCAATATATTTTCAGACTGCTCCATCGAAGATTTCCCAACGATTGGATGTGTAGATTCTAAGTGCGCCGAAATGATCGAATAAGAATTACGCGGCTATTTCCTTTAAAAACTTATTTTTGTAGCTTTAATTTAAGCAATGAAAAAAGTTTTATCATATCCGTTAACGGTCATATTTTATTTTTTCTTCTTTCTAACCCTACTAATTTTTCATCCTATCCAATGGATCTCATTAAAATTAGGCGGTTACCAGACACATAAAAAGAGTGTCGACATTTTCAATTTCTTTCTGCTACGTTGCCTTAATTTACTGGGAACGCGATTTGTAGTAGAAAACGAACATCAAATTCCGGTTGAGCGTCCCTGTATTTTTGTGGCAAACCACCAGGGAATGTACGATATCCCTCCTATTGTTTGGTACATGCGAAAGCATCATCCAAAATTTGTAAGTAAAAAAGAACTGGGAAAAGGAATACCAAGTATTTCTTTCAATTTAAGACATGGCGGCTCTGTACTTATCGATCGTAAAAACCGAAGGGAAAGTCTGCTTAAAATGGCCAAATTTGCCAAATATTTAAAGAAAACCAATCGATCTGCTGTAATATTCCCTGAGGGAACCAGAAGTCGCACCGGAAAACCTAAAAAGTTTGCTGCCAGCGGTATGCAAATGCTTTTTAAACAAATGCCACACGCCCTGGTGGTGCCTATCACCATTAACAACAGTTGGAAGCTTTTTCGCTACGGTAATTTCCCTTTAGATATCGGCGTTACCATGCGAATGAAAGTACACGAACCTATTGAAATCGACTCTACACATCCAGAAAGCCTGGTAGCACTAGTTGAACGTACTATTATAACTGATATTCGATAAAATATGACTCAAAATGAATTGATCATCGAAAACACGATTCAGTTTGTAAAAGAAACTTTGGAAAATGCTGAAGGTGGTCACGACTGGTTTCATATCGAGCGGGTTTTAAACAATACTAAGCTAATCGCCAAAACTGAAGATGCAGATGATTTTATTGTGCAACTGGGCGCTTTGTTGCATGATATCGCCGACTCGAAATTTCATAATGGAGATGAAAGCATTGGGCCAAAAATAGCAGCCGAATTTTTAGAATCTCAGCAGGTTTCTACGGAAGTTAGTGATCATGTGGTAAAGATTATTCAGAATATCTCTTTTAAAGGCGGAAATATTGAACAGAAATTTCATTCCGCCGAACTTGATATTGTTCAGGATGCCGATCGTTTGGACGCCATTGGTGCGATAGGAATTGCGAGGACATTTAATTATGGCGGATTTAAAAACCGAGCGATTTACGATCCCGAAATCGAGCCAAAACTGAATATGACCAAAGAGGAATATAAAGCTTCGAACGCACCAACCATTAATCACTTTTACGAAAAATTATTATTGCTAAAAGATCGCATGAACACTAAAACAGGTACCGAAATTGCACAAAAACGCCATGAATTTATGGAGCAGTTTTTAGATCAGTTTTACGCAGAATGGAATGGGTTGAAGTAGATAGTTTTAGGAAGCAGTTGGCAGTGAATTTTTAGAATACAACAAAAAAGACAAAAAATGAATTTAAAATTCATCAAAATTTTGGGATTGTATCAATTAATAGCAGGTGCTTTGGGCATTTTGACTTTCTTGTTCTTCCTTCACACAATTGATCTTTTAAACGTGACATTAAATGGCTTATCTATTTATAGTGGTTACCTCCTTCTGAAAAAAGACTTTAAAAAAGGACTTAATTTATCTATTATCAATCAGTTCCTACAAATTATTGGGATAAGTCTATTAGGATTTACCTTCAAATTTGTCGCCGGAATTTGTCTTGGTTTTTATATTGATCTTACTTCAGATACTATAATTGGTGCTTCCGTTAATTTGAATATCTGGCAAATGAGTTTTAGTTCAAATACTGAGCAAATAAGGATCAGTTTAAACTTTATACCCGTGATCTTAATTAATTATATTTTTAGGGAAAAAGCTAAGCTGAATTAGAATTCCCCCTGGCAAACCGGACAGAAATAAGTGGTTCTTCCAGAAACTTTTGTTTGTTCGATCTTACCGTTATTTCGTGGGCAATCGGCGTCTTCACCTTCTTTTCTTAATCGGGTTAAGTAAGATTCAGGAACTCGTTTTCCTTCGATTCTGGCTTCTTTTACCACTTCTAAAACATCCCCTATTTTATCGAAAATCGATTTTAGTTGTTTTTGGCTTAAATTATTTACCTTATTTTTAGGATGAATTTTAGTTTGAAATAAAACCTCATCGGCATACATATTTCCTATCCCGGCAATTAAACTTTGATTCATCAACAAGCCTTTAATCGTACCGCTTCTACCATCACAGATGTCTAAAAACTGTTTTTCAGAAATTGCTAAAGCATCTACGCCAAGATTGTGAGATTCCTGAAATGCTTCAACACTTTCAGCTAGATATAGTTTTGCGAATTTACGCGGACAAGTAAACGCAAGCTTAGAATCATCTTCAAAAATCAGTTTTAATTTCGTGTATTTTGGTGTTTCATCATGCTGATAAAAATCTAGTTTTCCGGTCATTCCAAAATGCATCACCAGCACTCCGTTTTTCTTTAGTTTCAGAAATAAATATTTTCCCAACCGAGTTGTAGACTCAAATTCGTTGTTTTTAAGATGCTTTTCAAAGTCAGATTTCGGCGATTGATAGATCTTTTTATCTCCGGTTTCAACAGCAATTATCTTTTTGTGTAGAATCGTAGCATCTGCATATTTTTGCTGGTAAGCAACTTCAGGAAGTTCGGGCATGGTCTTTTTACAGTTTACAGTTTTCGGTTGAGCTTTCAGCCTTAAGCTATCAGCTATCGGCTTATTCAAAATTCAGCATTTAGAATTCAAAATAATTTAGCAAATCTTCAAATTATCTTGTCTCTAAAATTAAAACTCCTGAAACCAGAATTCGCTAAATTCCTGCTAAAGTTTAAACTTCAACATATCAAAAACACTAAAAAATCTATCTAAAAAAACTACAATTTCGAGAAAAATAGACTTATCGATTAAAAGGATATTTAGAGATCCAATGAAAACCTCTGTTGTTCAGCAAGAAATCTTCACGCCCTTTTCTTTCGGTTTTAAAATAGATACTATCGCCTTTAAAAATACCTTCAAACTCATAAACATTCGATTCCGGTTTCATTTTGTAATCAAAAAACCCAACTTTACTAGAATCACGTTCCTTTAAATAGATCTTTTGGGCAACGGTATCTGTTTCTGCCACGTAATAAACACCTTCATCATTCATTTTTTGAAGATACATCAGCTGTGGCCGATCAAAAATAAGTCGCTTAAATTGCAAACTATCATCTAATCGAGCCGGTCTTTTCTTATGATTCAGCTGAAATTCATTTAGTTCATAAATTCCGTATAACTCATGTTTAGGACCAAGGTCACCATACATATCTTGTCTACGTATTGTAGAAATCAGTTTTAAAACAACAAACACAATGATGAATAAAAACTTAGCAATTTGAAGCGTATAATTTTTCCATTTTTTCGAAAATGGTTTTACATATTCGATTTTAGAAACATCACGATTAAGGATAAAAACATTCAGTAATCTTTTGCCGTCGATTAAAATCAAAAAGGCTGAAAAAACACATAAATGCAATGAAAATTGTTTTACAGGAATATCATAAGAAATATTCATCATAAAAACATTTAACATCACCCCAAAACTCAAAACGGCACCTAATGTTCTGGTTCGTTTGAATATAAGCAGAATAGCAGCAATAGTTTCAGACCAGCCTGCAAATACGGTGTAGGTTTTAGAAAACCCCATATAATTCCAGGCCAGTCCCATTGGTGACATTTCGCCAAAAGGAGTTACAAGCCTTATTAAATATGGCTCTCCAAACTGAAGTTTAAAGACTTTAATGATTCCGTAAGTTAACAATACAAATATTAGGTAATAACGTATGTATTGTCCTCCTATATAAATGAGTTTATTCGAATTTATTTTTCTTCGGAAGAGTAAGAAAATCACTGTACAAAGTATAAAACTTAGAATCCCGATCAATAAACATCTCACAAAGTCGTACAAGGTGTCTCCACTTCCTGTATTTTGAACATGATAAGCATCTGGGTTATTAAGAAAAGTCTCAGCGAACCACGGAACTATAACATGCCAAGTATTTTGATGGAATATCCTTTCAAAAAAATACAGAGGAGTAAATGAGTTTAGCGGAAAAGGAAAAATATAAAGAACCGAATAAATAAAGAAAAACAGAATTACATATTTCAGCAATTCTTCGCCAAAGGAATTGAGTTTCATAATTTTTGATTGATGGTTTAAGTCTGAATGAAAAGGCTTTCCAATAAATAACGAAACTCTAATTAAAATATTTTCAGCGCATTATTAAAACAACTTCATCTGCTCGTCTTTGTAAATCTCGTGTAAACCACAGTTCAATGTCGGCCGCTCACGATCTTTCAGGTATAAATTTCTAGCAATTTTAAACTGTTGCTTTACCTGGTCTGCGAATTCTCCTTCTCCTTTCATCCGGGTTCCAAATCGGCTATCGTTTAAACTTCCGCCGTGAACACTTTCAATTTGATGAAGCACTTTACTAGCTCTATCGGGCATGGTTTTATTGATCCAATCGGTAAAGATCGTACCAATAGCACCGTTCAATCTTACGATCGTATATCCAACACTAAGCGCTCCTCTATTCGCAATTTCTTTAACCAGGGGCATAATTTCATGGCTGTTGACTGATGGAATTATTGGTGCCATCATCACATTAACCGGAATTCCTTTTGCTGAAAGTTTCTCGACAGTTTCCAATCGTTTTTTGATACTTGCTGTACGAGGTTCTAAAATTCTTCGCGTTTCTTCCTGTAAACTGGTGATCGAAATATTTACGTGAACTAATCGGTCTTTATGCAGCTCTTCTAAAATATCAAGATCCCTTAGCACCAAGGCATTTTTGGTAATAATACCCACCGGATGCCGATATTTTAAAAAGGTTTGAAGCAATTTTCGGGTAATTTCCAATCGCTTTTCTACCGGCTGATAGCAGTCTGTATTTCCCGATAAAACGATCGGCGCTGCCTGCCATTTTTTACTGCGGAGTTTCTTTTCTAATAACTCGACCGCATTTTGCTTTACCAAAATTTTCTGTTCGAAATCCAACCCTGGACTAAAACCCCAATATTCGTGAGAATTCCGGGCGTAACAATAAATGCAACCATGCTCACAACCCTGATACGGATTTAAAGAATAGCTCATCCCAACATCGGGACTTTCTACTTTATTCACGATAGTTTTTGGGAACGTATCGATAATTGTGGTTTTGCTTTCTTGAAAATCATCACCTTCTGTAGCGCAATAATTCAGAAAATCATCTCTAAACTCGTGGCTATTTGCATCAAATCGATTAGGAACATTGCTCTGTGCTCCTCTACCTTTTATATACTCTTGAGATTTGGACATTTCACAAAATTATGGAATTTTTCCACTTATGAGGAAATTATCCTAATTTATTTCCAAAAAAATACCTCAAGATAAATCCATGAGGCACTTTTTGATGATGTATTTTATATCGAGGCAAGGCTCGAATTATTCAATCTCTATTATCGCGTAAATCCAAATTTGTCGATAAGGGTCAGTTTCTATTTTCCGGGAAATTCTGCTTTTCGTTTATTCAAGAAAGCTGAAGTTCCTTCTTTAAAATCTTCGGTTCCAAAAGCATTTCCAAATTCGTTGATTTCAACCTCAAATCCATTAACGCCTTTTTCATAGCTCGCATTAATCGCTTTTATCGCTCCTTCAATAGCAACCAAAGAATTTTTAAGGATCTTCCCGGCTAGCTTTTCAGTAAATTCTAAAAGCTCTTCCTGGGTGGTTACATGGTTTACTAAATTATATTGCAAAGCCTGATTAGCATCGATCATTCCGGCCGTCATGATCATTTCCATAGCGCGACCTTTACCTACGATTTGCGTCAACCGCTGTGTACCGCCATAACCAGGAATTACGCCCAAAGAAACTTCAGGCAATCCCATTTTAGCATTTTCAGAAGCTACTCTAAAATGTGCTGCCATCGCTAATTCCAATCCGCCGCCTAATGCAAATCCATTCACCGCTGCAATTACCGGTTTTGGAAAATTTGCCACAAAATCAAACAATTTCGCCTGACCTTCCGCTGCTAACTGCTTTCCTTCTTCCGGAGAAAAGTCGGCAAACTCGCTAATATCGGCACCGGCAACAAAAGCCTTTTCACCACTTCCGGTTAAAATAATCAATTTTACATCTTCATCATCTTTAGCTTCAGAAAAAGCTTCGTGAAGCTCTTGTATCGTGTCTTTATTTAAAGCATTAAGTTTAGAAGGACGATCGATAGTAATGTAAAGGATCTCGTTCTCTTCTTCAACTAAAATATTTTGGTAACTCATCGTGTTGGTTTTTTATTTTTGATTGTCCGTAATTTGTAATAATTGGTTGTGTTCGTCATTCCGGACTTGATCCGGAATCTCATACTGTATTGAAAACCGAACTATTGTGATGAGACCCTGAATCAAGTTCAGGGTGACCACACCTAATTATGATCTATTCAATTTTTTATTAAAGGTAGCATTTTGAACCTGTCTTCCCAAACACCAGCAATCAGGTTATTTAGGAAAACGGACTTTAAAGATAGTTCCTTTGCCTGGTTTTGAAGTGAAATTTATACTTCCTTTATAAGTTTCTACGATGTTTTTAACCATGGCAAGCCCTAATCCCATTCCGCTGCTTTTAGTGGTAAATTTGGGTTCAAAGATCTTTTCGCGATTTTCTTCTGTAATTCCCTGCCCGTTATCACAAACACTAATACATACATTATCCGGCTCTTCGTCGATGCTCACCACGATCTTTGGATCTTCGGTTTCATCCATCGCCTGGATAGCATTTTTCACCAGATTGGTCACTACGCGGATGAGTTGCGTACGATCGAATTTGGCTAAAATTTCTTCTTTTTCTGAATTAAAGACAATATAATTTTCGTTGAAAATATCAAGCGCCAGTTTGGTGATCTTAGGCACATTTAAGGTTTCGTTTTGCTGCGCCGGCATTTTTGCAAAGTTTGAAAATGCTGAAGCAATCGAACTCATCGTATCGATCTGGTTGATCAAGGTGTCACAAAATTCATTGACTTTTTGTTCAATTTCGGGATCATGACGATCGAATCTACGCTCAAAACTCTGCACACTTAATCGCATTGGCGTAAGCGGATTTTTAATTTCGTGTGCTACCTGCTTTGCCATTTCGCGCCAGGCCTGTTCTCGTTCGCTGGTCGCCAGTTTTACCGCACTTTCTTCCAGCTCGTCGATCATCGAATTATATGCTGAAATTAATGCATAGATCTCTTCGGAAGCGTTACTGAGTTCGATCTTCTGGTTTCGCTTATCAAGCCGGGTTTGATTAATTTTTTCTGAAATTATCTTTAAAGATTTCGTGATATATTTTGAAAGGAAATAAGACAGAATAATCGCCAAAGCCAGCATAAAAAGATACACTTCACCAAGACGCATCAGGAAATCGTTAAGGTCTCGATTTAATACACTATCATCCTGAAGATAGGGCAAATACAAGATCGCTAAAGGTTTAAAACGCTGATCTGTAATATAAGTGTACGACGACTGAAATTTCTCTCCGTTCGTTTCTCCTTTCAGTAAATATCGCCGATTAGAAGAAGCATCTAATTTGGCTAAAATCGGTTTATCGATCTGGTAATCTGTAGTGTCTTTAAAAAAATTCTCTTTAGAACTTATCAATAATCTTCCTTCAAGATCATAAATATTGATCTGCATCTCATGCACCTGAGACATCTCGTAGATCTTTTGATTTTGTTTAAAAATGGAAGGAATATTTTCAGTATTCACCATGTAGGTGGTACTAGCCAAAACAAAGTTTATATTTTCACGTATCGCTGTTTCTTTTCGTTCCAGGCGCTCACGGTGATAAGCTTCCGCTTCTTCTTTATATTGGTAAACGGTGACACCGGCGATCAAAATAGAAGCTCCCAATACCAAAAGGATCATGGAAATAAAAATACGCGTACGTAAGGATAATTTTAAAAGCTTCATAAATTGCCAGTTACCACAAATTAATCAAAATCATTGGGTTGATATTCGATGATTTAAGACTAAATTATTTTTTCAGAAACGAATCAATTATCACACCAATTACGCATCTGGATTTTTAGAGCGTATCTTTTTATATAATTTGATTCCGAGCATTAGTAGAATTCCCAATGCAAAAATTCCTATTACTCCGTAGATCCAATTCAGCGCATTTCTAACAATTACCAGGAATATTACTGAAAACAGGATAACGGTAGAACCTTCGTTCCAAAGACGCATTTGTCCTGAAGTATATTTTACTTTATCAACCTGAAGTTGTTTAAAAATATGATGCGTTTTTAAATGATATGCAATTAGCAAAATCACAAAACCAAGCTTTACGTGCATCCATCCCTGTTGCAACCAAACGGGCTGCATGATTAATAAGATTATTGCGAATAAAGTTGCTAGGATTGCCGATGGCCAGGTAATAATAAACCATAAACGCTTAGCCATAAGTTTTAGCTGTGTTCCTAAAATCGACTTATTGGGTTCGGGTTTATCAAAAGCTTCAATTTGGTATACAAACAACCGCGGAATATAAAAAAGCCCGGCAAACCAGGTGATCACAAAAATAAGATGAAGCGATTTTATGTAATTATAATATTCCAAAGGCTGCTATTTAGGATACAAATTAAAAGCTTTTCTATTAATCGTGTTTTAAATTATGCCTGATTTCACGATTTACAAAATAACCCGTTACAATGGTTGAAAGTACATCGGCAATTGGGAAACTTATCCAAACGCCTAATTCTCCGTAGTAATTCGGTAAAATTAAAATAAGAGGAATAAAGAAAAATCCCTGCCTGGAAAGTGTTAGTAATAAAGCCGGAACTGCTTTTCCTATCGCCTGAAAATATGCCGCACCAATAAGTTGTAAGGCGATAATTGGCGTTGCTGCAAAAACCCAACGCATAGCACCAGGTGTACGCTCGATAATAGCTTCATTTTGGGTAAAGATCATTGCAATTTCTTTCGAAAATCCCATGATTAAACCAAAAACCACGCACCCCATTAAACAAGCATATAGGATCGCTTTATTGATAGAACTGCGGACTCTGCCATACTTTTGAGCACCGTAATTATAGCCGGCAATTGGTAAAAATCCTTGTGTAATTCCCAAAACCGGAAATAAAGCAAACATCAGCATTCTACCAATGATCGCATAAACAGCAACTCCGTCTTCACCAGCCAGATCAAAAAGAATATTATTCATTAATAAATAAATAATGCTCACCACCGCCTGGCGTGCCAACGTTACAAATCCCAAAGACCCAATCTCACGAAGAATAGGAAAATCTAGCATAAAATGACTAATATCAATCTTTAATTCAGATTTACCAGAGAAGACAAAAAACCAGAAAATATATAGAAAACAAACCATATAAGATCCTGTAGTTGCCCAGGCAGCGCCATACATTCCAAGATCCATAACATTTATAAAAAGATAATCGCCTATAATATTTCCTACGGAAGGAATAATCATCGAGATCATGGCGAAATTTGGTTTTCCTTCAGCTCTAATCACATTATTCCCCATCATGTTAAGCGCCAAAATTGGCACTCCGTAAAGGACAATGCGGTAATAGATCTTTGCAGGTTCAAAAATATCACCTTTCCCACCAAAAGCAGGAATAAGCTCGTTGATAAAAACAAGGCCCAAAACCACCAAACTAACACATAATAAAAGCGTTAGTGTAATTTGATTTCCGAAGGTTTTACGTGCTTTTTTATCGTTATCTGCACCAAGTGCACGGGAGATGATTGAAGAACCTCCAATCCCGATACTCATCCCTAAAGCAGCAATAAAAAATGAAATAGGCAAAACCACATTAATTGCGGCTATCGCAGTAGAGCCAATCCAGTTTCCTACAAAAATGGTATCTACCAGGATATTTAGCGACATCACCAGAATCCCAACAGATGCGGGTAATGCCTGCCGAATTAAAAGTTTACCTATGGATTCATTTCCAAGCGCTTCAGAGCTTACTTTTGCCATTATGCTTCAACGGGTTTTTGATGCGCCCACTCGTCTACCCAGCGAGACAGCATTTTAACCCAGTCTTCACGATCATTTAAGCAAGGAACCACGGTAAATTCTTTTCCACCAACTTCATGGAAAATTTCTTCTCCTTCCATCGCAATTTCTTCCAAAGTTTCTAAACAGTCTGAAACAAAAGCAGGGGTAACAATGGCCATTTTTTTGATGCCTTGTTTTCCAAAACGCTCTATCGTTCTATCGGTATACGGTTTTAACCATGGATCGAATCCTAATCTGGACTGAAAACTTACGCTATAAGTTCCTTCTTTCAGATTTAAATATTCAGCTACCAGTCTTGTGGTTTCGTAGCATTGATGACGGTAACAAAATTGGTGTGCAGAAGAAGCTGTTTGGCAACAACTACCGTCGATCTTACAATGCGAATTTGTGATATCACTTTTTCTGATATGGCGCTCCGGAACTCCGTGATAAGAGAATAACAAATGCTCAAAATCGAGATTTTGTAATCGCTCCTGAATGCTATTTCCTAAAACACGAATATAATCTGGATGATTATAAAATGCCGGAACCGAAGTAAATTTCATCTCAGGGAAATGCTTTTGGCGCAACTGTTCAGCCAGTACCAAAATAGTTTCGGTTGTTGCCATTGCAAATTGTGGATACAACGGAAAAAGCAACACTTCGTCTACTCCTTTTTCTTTAAGTTCTTTTAAACCATCGTAAATACTTGGCGTTCCGTAGCGCATGGCCAGAGCAATTGGCACCGAGGTCATCTCGTCTACTTTTTCCTGCAACCTTTCAGAAAGAACAATTAATGGCGAACCTTCTTCCCACCAGATCTTTTGGTAAGCCTCGGCAGATTTTTTTGGTCGGGTATTCAGGATAATTCCTTTTACCAACAGCGAACGAAATACGTAAGGCACGTCGATTACCCGCTCGTCCATTAAAAATTCACCAAGATATTTTTTTACGTCCTTTGGATCTGTGCTATCGGGGGATCCCAGATTAACTAAAAGTACGCCTTTGCTCATGTCTTTCTCTTTTTTGCATTACAAAGTTAAGCCTATAAATTTGTTCAACTATAAATTAGTATTATACTTTTTTATTAAACAATAGCTAAAATTTTGCTTCTTAGATGAAGACTTAAAACTATTCAGTTCTAAAAATTTAGATGAAATCTCACGCAAGCTTGATATTCGATGTTTTTGAAGGATTTATTTTAATAGGAACTGAATACATTTCACTAAATGTTCTCTAAAAAGCGGCTCGTTATAAGATGCTGCAGTGTGCCCACCACCGGTATAGATCATTTTTCCGCCACTTTGAAGTTCTTGAAACCAGGCATGTGGATGAAATTCACCATTTTTACCGCCTTCGTACGAAGTTTCATTTAGCTGAAGCAACACCTGGAGATGCGGATTTATATTTTTGAAGTTATACCACTCGTCTCTACGCTTCCATTTTTTGGGTAAATGAGCAACTGTAGAATGATCTGGCATTTCAACCATAACTTCAGCTTCCTGGATATGCGGATGACTTTCAAAATAAGCGCCAATAAACTTTCCGTACCACGGCCAATCATATTCGGTATCAGACGCGGCATGAATTCCGAAGAAATTACCACCATTTTCGATATATTTTCTGAATTTTTCCTGCTGATCTTCAGTAAAAACATCTCCAGTTGTACTTAGAAAAATCACTGCATCGATATTCGATAATTCTGAAACAAATTTTTCTGCATCGTCTGTCGCACTGATCGTCCAATTATTTTCTTCTGCAATTTCTTTTAAAGCGACAATTCCCGTTGGAATAGATTCATGCTTAAAGCCAGCTGTTTTATAGAAAATCGATAATTTTTCCTGTGCATTTACCAGCGTAACACTGAAAACTAAGAGCAGAAAAGAGAGTTTTTGAAGTTTCATTTTGTATTGAAGTTGACGGATTATAAAAGCTTTAAGCGAACAGCTGTCAGCTAAAATTCAAAATTTAATTTTTCATCCTGATTTTTATATCTTGACTCTCAATTATCAAATCGACACATCACCGCATTTTCAAATTGAAAAAAGTCTACTTTCTTAATCAATGCGTTGCCGGTAAAGACATTAAATACTTTTTAGGCGTGGTGCCAAATTTCTTTTTAAAGGCTGCAATAAAATGACTAGCGGTGCTGTAACCTACTTTTAAACCGACTTCATTAACATTGTATTCGCCAGTATCCAATAATTTGCGAGCATATTCCATTTTGTAATCAAATAGAAAACTGTAAACCGAATCGCCATAGATCTGCTTAAAACCTTCTTTTAATTTCTTTAAACTTAGGTTTATTTCGTCTGAAAGTTCTTGTAAAGATGGTGGCTCGGCCATTCTGGCGATGACGATGTCTTTTGCTCTCCTAATTTTTAGGATATTTTCTTCATCACTTAAAAATGGGCATTGCTCTACATTTGCATCTTCTGCCCTGTTAAAATAAAGACTGAGTAATTCGTAAGCTTTGGCTTTAAAATACAGGCTTTTTATGGTTGGTGTAAGATTAGAATTCATCACCTGATTTAAAACGATTGCCATAGATGGTGATATTGGTGAATCTTTATAGTATTTTTTATCCTTGTTCTCTGTGCTTAAAAAGGAGATATAATTAGCTTCTTCAGAAAATAAAGCATGGAATTTCTTTATCGAAATAACCAATGAAATTAACCAGGACTTAGGTCCTAAAACCAGATTTAGCGGTAAATTTCGCTGCGGATTATATAAAATAAGTGATTTCTCTTCAGCCAACGGAAGTTCGTATCGACCTTCGTTAAATAAGAATTTACTTTCTCCCTTTACATTAAAATGAAATTGTATAAAACTAGTATCTACTTCACGTTCAACAACCTGTTTATCAGAAGTTTCGTTCTGAAACTTTAAAATATGAAAACCTTCTTCTACTTTAGTCTCTTCCGTTAGACTTACAGCGATATTTTTTTCCTCTTCCATCGTTTAAAAATACTATTATTTATTTAGAAACAATCTAAACTAATACGTTCTTAGCGTTCATTATTACTACAAAACTATGCTATTTCAAGCATTTACGACCATAAATATACTAAAATCCCTGTTAGCGACACAAATAGTACTTTGAGCGTTATTTTTTACGTTAACAATATTTTAATTTTGCTTCGCAATCCCTAAAAGTTCATGGAAAGTTCGATTTCTAAAGGAAGACATTTTTACATCATTGGTCTTAGCTATAAAAAAGCAGATGCTGAAATTAGAGGACATTTTAGTCTAAATGAAGAAGCTAAAACCAGGTTGTTAGAGCAGGCGAAGAAAGAAGGTATAGACGGAGTTTTGGCAACCTCAACGTGTAATCGTACAGAGGTTTATGGCTTTGCTGCACATCCATTTCAGCTCATAAAACTATTATGTGAGCACACCCACGGTACGGTAGAAGAATTTGAGAAAGTAGCCTATGTTTACAAAAACAAACAGGCGATATCTCATATGTTTAGAGTAGGAACTGGCTTAGATAGCCAGATTCTTGGTGACTTCGAAATTATAAGTCAGTTACGAATTGCTTTTGCCCAGTCTAAAAAAATAGGATTATCAAATGCCTTTACAGAGCGTTTGGTAAATGCCGTGATCCAGGCCAGTAAACGTATTAAGAATGAAACCGAAATTTCTTCAGGAGCAACTTCTGTTTCTTTTGCTTCCGTTCAGTATATATTAAAAAATGTAGAAGATATTTCTAATAAGAATATCTTACTCTTCGGGACCGGTAAAATTGGCCGAAATACCTGCGAAAATCTTATTAAACACACTCAAAATAAGCACATCACTCTAATTAACCGAACTAAAGATAAGGCTGAAAAAATTGCCGGAAAATTTAGTTTAACAGTTAAAGATTACGCCGATCTACAGGCTGAAATTAGAAATACAGATGTTCTTATCGTGGCAACAGGAGCGCAAAACCCAACGATTAGTAAAGAACTTATTTATTGCAAAAAGGATTTATTGATCCTAGATCTTTCTATCCCTAAAAATGTTGCTGAAGATGTTGAAGAACTGGATAACGTAAGATTGGTTCATTTAGATCATCTTTCTCAGATTACCGATGAAACCCTTCAACGCCGTAGAAAATTTATTCCTGAAGCTGAAGCGATTATTGTTGAAGTAGAAAGTGAATTCAACAAATGGCTGGAAACTCGCAAATTTGCGCCAACCATTAAAGCGCTGAAGAAAAAACTACGAATGATGAAAGACGCTGAACTTGATTTTCAGCGTAAAAAAATAGCTGATTTTAATGATGAGCAGGCCGAAATTGTAGGCAACAGGATTATTCAAAAGATCATGAAGCATTTCGCCAATCATCTTAAAGAAGACAGCAACACTACAGACGAAAGCTTAGAACTTATCCAAAAAGTCTTTCAGTTAGAAGAACAAGTACGATGAATAAAGTGATACGCATAGGAACACGAGACAGCGAACTGGCCTTGTGGCAGGCAAAAACTGTACAATCTGCACTTGAAAAATTAGGGCATCAAACCGAACTTGTTCCCGTAAAATCTACCGGAGATCTAAATTTGGACGTTCCGCTTTACGAAATGGGCATCACCGGGATTTTCACCAAAACGCTCGATGTTGCCATGCTTACCGGCAAAGTAGATATCGCGGTTCATTCTATGAAAGATGTCCCAACGGCTTTACCCAAAGGAATTGTAGAAGCGGCCGTTCTAAAACGTGCAAATACGCAGGATATTCTTATTCATAAAGGTACCGACTTTTTAAACGCTGAAGGGACGATCGCTACCGGAAGTTTACGTAGAAAATCGCAATGGCTTAATCGCTATCCAAATCATAATGTGGTTGATCTTCGCGGAAATGTAAATACGCGAATGCAAAAGCTGGAAGATAATGATTGGAACGGAGCCATTTTTGCCGCTGCCGGATTAGAAAGAATCGAAATAAAACCTGAAAATTTTATCGATCTCGACTGGATGATTCCTGCACCTGCACAGGGCGCAATGCTGGTTGTGGCTTTAGAGAAAGATGAATTTACCAGAACAGCTCTTGGCGCTTTAAATCATTATCAAACAGATCTTGAGGTTCATGTAGAACGTGAATTTTTACGGACTTTAGAAGGTGGTTGTACCGCACCTATCGGGGCTTTAGCAAAGATCGATAATGACGATATTCTACATTTTAAGGGTGCTCTTTTTAGCTTGGATGGTTCGCAAAAGATCGAAGTAGAAAAAAGAATCGCTGCCGATAATGTTCCCGGATTTGGAAAATTTTGTGCTGAAGAAATTCTTGCCAAAGGTGGCGCGGAACTGATGAAACAAATCAAGGAAGTTTTAAACTAAGGCTTATGGCCACTGTACTTTCCACAAAAAAACTTAGCGTTTCGCAAAAGCAATTACTGCTTGGCGCCAAAATTGGATTAGTGGAATACAACGCCATAAATATAGAATTTATCCCATTTTCATCGAATATCGACCTGGCGGAAAATGCCATTATCACGAGTAAAAATGCGTTTAAAGCTATTCAGGATAAAGTAAAGATCGAGAAAGCATTTGTGGTGGGATCTAAAACTGCAGCCTTGCTAAAGGAAAATGATATTGAAATTGCTGAAGTTGCCGATAATGCTACAGTATTAGCTGAAAAAATTATCGAAAATCATCAAAATAAGCATTTTACTTTTTTCTGCGGAAATAAACGTAGAGACGAGCTACCACTTCAGCTAAAGCAAAAACAAGTATCTTTTGAAGAAGTTGAAGTGTATAAAACAAGCCTCAATTTTGCCGAATTTAAGCAGGAATTTGATGGTGTTTTATTCTTTAGCCCAAGTGGTGTAGAAAGTTACTTCAGCAAAAATAAAATAGGAGAAGCTACGGCATTATGCATTGGAACAACCACGGAAAATTCAGTAAAAAAATATACCAAAAACATAATAACAGCTACCCAACCAAGCATTGAAAATGTAATCGTTCAGGTAGTGAAGAAATATAATAAGTATTAATTGACCTCCCCTCTAAAAAGAGGGGATTGAGGGGTGTGTAAAAATTATAACATGAAAATTTATTACAATCCAAAACTTAAAGAGTTAGCCCGTCAATTGCGAAATAATGCTACAAAATCAGAAATAAAACTTTGGCAACAGTTGAAAGGTAAAAAGATGTATGGTTACGATTTTCATAGGCAGAAACCAATTGATAATTACATCGTAGATTTTTTCTGTAATAAATTAAAATTAGCCATCGAGTGTGATGGATATTCTCATCAATTACCAGAAGTGTGGGAAAAAGATGTAAAAAAAGAACAAAGATTAAATGAGTTAGGGGTTACTGTACTTCGATTTAGTGATGACATGATAATGAATGATATATCCAATGTAATTCGTAGCATTGAAAATTATATCATTAATTTTGAAGCAAATAATTAATACACACACCCTGATTTTTATTTTATAAAAATCTTCCCCTCTTTTTAGTGGGGAATACATTGAAGATAAACAACAAAAACATGATTAAAAACGATCTTTTCTTAAGAGCTTTAAAAGGAGAAACGGTAGAGCGCCCACCAGTTTGGATGATGCGCCAGGCAGGTCGCTACTTACCAGATTTTATGAAGCTAAAGGAAAAATACGATTTCTTTACACGTTGTCGCACGCCAGAACTTGCTGCAGAAATTACGACGATGCCGATAGAGCAAGTTGGTACAGATGCTGCCATTTTATTTAGTGATATTTTGGTGGTGCCACAGGCAATGAATGTAGAAATTGAGATGAAACCCGGTGTAGGTCCTTTTTTACCAAACCCGGTTCGCAGTCCGCTTGATGTTAACGACATTATCGTTCCAGATGTTTACGAAGAATTGGGCTATGTCTATGACGCTATAAAATTAACCAAAGAACGTCTTAACGATGAAGTCCCGTTAATTGGATTTGCAGGTTCACCATGGACGATCTTATGTTACCTGGTGCAGGGACAGGGTTCTAAGAATTTTGATAAAGCCAAAGAATTTTGTTTTAAACGCCCAGATGCGGCACAGGTGTTACTTCAAAAAATTACCGATACCACAATTGCTTACCTAAAAGGAAAAGTAAAAGCTGGTGTCGATGCGATACAGATCTTTGATTCTTGGGGAGGTTTACTTTCTCCAACAGATTATCAAACCTATTCCTGGAAATATATTCAGCAGATCATCGATGCTCTAAAAGATGAGATTCCTGTAATTGCTTATGGTAAAGGTTGTTGGTTTGCGCTAAAGGAAATGTCACAATCTGGCGCTGCTGCTTTGGGTGTAGACTGGACGTGCTCTGCAATTAATGCAAGGTACTTAAGTGGTGGGCAAATAACGCTTCAGGGAAATTTTGATCCTTCAAGATTATATTCTACCCCACAGGAAATCAAGAAAATGACCACCCAAATGATCGACGAATTTGGTAAAGATCGTTATATCGCCAATTTGGGACATGGGATTTTACCAGATATTCCGGTTAGAAATGCGCAGGCATTTGTAGACGCGGTTAAAGAATACAAACCCAGATAATGGCAATTGGGGCAAGAATACGGCAGCTTAATTTTAAAGAGATCTTTATTCTGCTGAAGTTATTCCTGCCCCAACCATTTTATATTTTCCCAACCTATCGCGCTACAAGAGTAACATTAAAGCTTTGCGACAGGCTTTTTGGGAAAAAACATTATCAGGATAATCGGGAAAACGCTTTTAGGCACGCTTACTGGAATTTCTTAATTGCTGAAAAAGTTTTTCAGAAAAATAATTCGGTTGAAGAATCGATAATCTGGGCAAAAAAAATCACTGATCTGCATGAGCGAATGGCTCCTAATAAAGCTTTAGCGCGAGCAATGGATCTTCATAATAATGAAGTAGGACGAAATCTCTTCAGCAATAATCCTGAAGAAAGTGCCGTTGAAAGACTTCAGGATTTAATGAATTCCGCAGTAAAAATTACAGAACCAGAGCTATCGAAATTCGATAAAAATCAACTTGTTTTTATAGAAGAATAACCTAAGATTATGCTGAACAAAAATTACCGGGACGAAGAAAAAGAACGCATCGACGAGCAGCTGCGATCAATCATGGAAATGGGCCATATCCCTGAAGAATGGGAGGAAATTCGGCTTAATTTAGATCGTAAACTTAAAGAAGCACTTAGTATTGGCTTAAATGAAATCGAAAATCTTCCTGAAGAAAAATTAATGGAAATTTTAGCGAATCTTGACTTAGAGTTTTCGCATTACGTAGCGCTTGGTGATATTCTTCTTAAAAGTATCGAGTTAGAAGCTGAAGAAAAACAAGGCGATCTTGCACAAAAAACGCTTCTAATTTATAAAACCGCACAAGAGGTAAGTCGCACTTTTTCGTTTAGTCTCACACAAAAAATTAATGAAGCCAGAAGTTGGATAAATGATTAGCATGAAAGACCAATTTTATCAATATATACAGGATCTCCAGGATAGCATAACTTCGAAACTGGAGCAATTCGACGGAAAAGCAAAGTTTAAAGAAGATCTTTGGAAACGTAAAGAAGGTGGGGGTGGCCGCACGCGAGTGATCGAAAACGGAAATGTTTTTGAAAAAGGAGGCGTTAATATTTCAGCAGTTCATGGGCCGCTAAATCCTGCGATGCAAAAATATTTTAATGTTGGAGATGTTAACTTTTTTGCCTGCGGATTAAGTTTAGTGATTCATCCTAAAAATCCTATGGTTCCTACCGTTCATGCCAATTGGCGTTATTTTGAAATGTACGATAAAGAAGGAAACACGCTAGACCAGTGGTTTGGCGGCGGGCAGGATCTTACACCTTATTATCTTTTCGAAGAAGATGCGATTCATTTTCATCAAATTTCGAAAAATGCCTGCGATAAGCACGATCCTAAATTTTATCATGAATACAAGAAAAAATGTGATGAGTATTTTTGGAATGCACATCGTGATGAAGCCAGAGGAATTGGCGGATTGTTTTTTGACTACCTGAAAGATAGTGAAGAACATAGTATAACCGATTGGTATAATTTTGTAACCGAAGTTGGAAACAGCTTTTTGGAAGCTTATGTACCGATCGTTGAAAAAAGAAAAGACCTTGAATTTAACCAAGATCAGCGTGACTGGCAGGAAGTTCGTCGCGGTAGATATGTAGAATTCAATTTGGTTCACGATAAAGGAACATTATTCGGATTAAAAACCAATGGCCGAATCGAAAGTATTTTAATGAGTTTACCGCCGCATGTGCAATGGGTATACGATCACCATCCCGAATCCGGAAGCGAAGAAGCCAAGCTTATTGAAGTTCTGGAAAAACCGAGAGAGTGGGTGTAAATAGTTTACGGTGGACAGTTTACGGTGGACAGAAAATAGCTGACAGCTTTTAGCTTTCAGCAATCAGCTTAAAAGATGAAAGATTATAAGAAATACCTGGTTTGGCAGAAATCGCATCAATTAACATTGTATGTCTATAAACTCTTTGCAAAATATCCAAGAGAAGAAACTTTCAATCTGGTAAGTCAAATTAAAAGATCATCGAGTTCGATAGCTACAAATATTGCTGAAGGATGTTGAAGAAAATCTGATAAAGATTTTTCCAGGTTTCTATATATTTCCTTTGGCTCTGCAAATGAATTAGAATATCAAATGTTGCTAAGCAAAGACCTTGATTTTATTAGTGCTGAAGACTATGAAAAAATTCAACTTCAAACTGAAGAAATTAAGAAAATGCTTAGCGCTCTTATAAAAACTTTAAATGCAAGCTAAAGGCTAATCGCTGAAAGCTTACAGCTAAAAAAATTATTATGCTTAGAAGAAACCGAAGATTACGTACAAATGAAGCTATTCGTAGCTTAGTGAGAGAAAGCCTTGTGACTCCAGATGATTTTCAGGCGCCATTATTTGTGGTAGAAGGAAACGGCATTAAACAGGAAATCGCTTCGATGCCGGGATATTATCGATATAGCCTTGATTTACTGAAGAAGGAAATTGAAGAATTATGGAGTTTGGGTATTAAATCGGTTTTACTTTTTGTAAAGGTTGAAGAAAATTTAAAAGATAATCGTGGTACTGAAGCTGTAAATCCAAACGGCTTGATGCAACGTGCTATCAAAACGGTTAAAGAAACCAATCCTGAAATGATCGTGATGACCGATGTTGCGCTGGATCCTTACAGCGAATTTGGTCACGACGGAATTATCGAAAACGGAAAAGTTTTAAATGATCCGTCTGTAGAAGTTTTAGCAAAAATGGCATTATCTCATGCTGAAGCCGGTGCCGATTTTGTCGCACCAAGTGATATGATGGATGGCCGAATCTTAGCTATGCGCAATATTCTTGAAGAAAACAGCTTTTTCAATACTGGAATTATGAGTTATAGTGCTAAATATGCTTCAGCATTTTATGGCCCATTTAGAGATGCGTTAGATTCTGCTCCGGTAGATGCGCAGGATATTCCTAAGGATAAAAAAACTTACCAAATGGATCCTTCTAACCGTGATGAAGCAATTAGAGAAACTTTGATGGATATCGAAGAAGGGGCAGATATCGTTATGGTAAAACCGGGATTATGCTATCTGGATATCGTTAGAGATTTAAAAAATACTGTAAATGTTCCAATTTCGGTATACCAGGTAAGCGGTGAATATGCTATGATAAAAGCTGCTGCTGAAAAAGGATGGTTGGATCACGATGCCGTGGTGATGGAACAACTAACAGCGATTAAAAGAGCGGGAGCCGATTTTATCTCGACTTACTTTGCTAAGTACGCGGCGAAATTACTTCAGAGATAGTTTATAGAGCTTAGAACGCTTCGCTTTTAGATACTAGAAAATAGACTTAAACCTCACAGATTTTACAAATCTGTGAGGTTTTTTGTTATTTAAAATTAGTTATTGGAATCGACTTTACTTTTTTCGACAACTAACGCTCCGGCAATAAGATAAATAAATAAGGTTTATTGCTGAAAGCTAAAAGCTATCAGCTAATATTATTTACCAATATTTTAATTTTTTATATTCGGTTTATTAGTAAATTAACTTAGTGTAAGCCCGTATGGCATTTTTTTGAAAATTGTCTTTGTATCGAGGCAAGTCTCGATACATTTAATCTCGATTATCGAGTAAATTTACAGTGTGAAATTCAACAAAATACATATCTCTTTTTCGCTGGTGCTTATTGCTTTATTAAGCGCCGCGGGAATTTCACAACCACAAACTTCAGCTTACGTATATCAGGATTCAGAAAAAAATACTTCTAGTTTTCACCAATCTGATATTACTAAATCTTTTGTTTTTGAAGAATCAGGAAACTACGATCTACAAAAAGATCAAGAAGAACCCGGGATTTCTCCCCTATTCTTCAGTAATAATTATGAGCTAAAAACAAGTCAACTTCCGCAGAAAATATTAAAATCTAAGTGGAGTTTTCTTCGAGATCAAAAAAGTACGCTCGAAGCTCAAATTTTTCCTTTTCACTTTTTCTCCTGATTGATTTAATAATTATTTAGTGCTGATCTTCAGCAAAATTAACGTGCATCCTAATCTATAGGACTTGTACGCCTAATTGTAATTATTAAAATTCAATTTAAAAATGGAAACATCTTCCACCATTATTGGTCTAAGCCTGTTTGTACTGTTTATGGGCCCAATATTTTACGCATTATATCGTCAAGGTTTAAAGGAAAAAAGAAACAAAAAAGCCTTACAAAACCTCGCAAAATCAAACAATATGAATCTTGATCATATTGAAATTTCTAATGCTTTAGTTTTAGGATTAGATAAAGCGCAGCATAAACTCTTGATCCTGGAACCGGCAAATGCCAATCAACATCAACTTATAGATCTATCTGAGGTCAATAAAACCAGTGTGATTAAACGCAGTGTTACTTTTACTGAAAATGATAAAAAAAACACCAAAATCATACAAATAAGTATCGAATTACTTTCTAAATCGAATCATAAACGAATTTCTGAAATTTTGTTTTATGATGAAGATGGCGCCGATAATAGTGATATGGAAACTCAGTTATTTACAGCCTCACGCTGGAACAACCTAATCCAGGCAAGTCTTTAATTGGTTGAGTTGTTGAAAGAAAGCTGTTCTTTAAAATTTAGAGCAGCTTTCTTATTTTATAATTTCTTTCAAATAAAATACATATTTAATCCCTAATTTAGATCTCTTAAAAACCAAAGAACTCTAATGGGATTACTCCTGCTATTTGCCGCATTTTCGATATTTTTTTCTTTTATGTGCTCTATTTTAGAGGCTGCGCTTCTTAGTTTCACTCCGTCTTACATAAAAATTAAAAGACAGGAAGGTAAAAAGTATGCTGAAGTTTTAGGGAATTTCAAAAAAGATATCGATAAACCTTTAATTGCTATTTTAACCATTAACACCGTGGCGCATACCGTAGGATCTATTCTGGTAGGTGTACAGGCCGAAAAAACTTTTGGAGATGGCAGTAATGCAGTAGGAATAGTTTCTGGTATATTAACACTGGGAATTTTAATTCTTTCTGAAATTATTCCAAAAACCCTGGGAGCAACCTATTGGGATCGAATGGGCGCATTTACTGCAAATACGCTAAGAATTATGATCGCTCCTTTAAAATATACCGGACTTTTATGGCTATTAATGCTTACCACAAGATTGATCGGTAAATCGGCTAAAGTAAATACCATGAGCCGGGAAGAATTTGCCGCAATTACTGAAGCTGCTGAAGAAGAAGGCGTTTTTGAAGAAAACGAAAGTACGGTGATCAAAAACATGCTTGTTTTTAAATCTGTGGAAGCAAAAGATATTATGACGCCATTTTCTGTAGCAATCACAGAAGATGAATCGATGAGCATTGAAGATTTTCACCATTCTCATAAAAATTTAAAATTTTCTAGAATTCCGGTTTATAAAGAAAAATCGAATAATATTTCAGGTTTTATTCTGAAGGATGATGTACTGGAGGAAATGATCAAACAGAATGGGCAATTAAAGCTAGATACTCTAAAACGTGAGATATTTGTTACTACTTCTGAAGTGCCAATCCCAGATCTTTTTGATATTTTTATTAGAAAACGTACGCATATTTCTATCGTAACTGACGAATTTGGAAACGTAGTTGGACTGGTTACGATGGAAGATATTATCGAAACACTCTTAGGTTTGGAGATCATGGACGAGAGTGATAGTATCGAAGATATGCAAAAGCTTGCTCGTAAAAACTGGGAGCGCCGCGCCAAACGTATTGGTTTGATCCAGAGAAGAGACGATGCACAACCTGAAGAACTTAAAGATGAAGAGCACCTATCTGAAGACACCGCTGGGGATCGTAAAAATAACGGGGGATACTGAAGGTGTTGCCGAAATAAAAATTGAAGATCAAAATATCGAATTTCAGGAGGATAAAGATCTTCCAGATTGTGTGATCCAGGCAAAATCTCAGTTGCTGCAATATTTTGAAAAAGATCGAAAAAGCTTCGATTTTAAAATGAATCCAAAGGGCACGCAATTTCAGCAAAAAGTATGGGAAATCTTATTGGAAATTCCGTTTGGGAAGACCAGTTCTTATATGGAGCTTTCTAAAAAACTTGGTGATCCAAAAGCGATAAGAGCAGTAGCTTCAGCAAATGGTAAAAATCCGCTTTGGATCGTTGTTCCCTGCCATCGTGTAATTGGTAGTGATGGTTCGCTTACCGGTTATGCCGGAGGATTACATCGTAAAAAATACTTGTTGGAATTAGAAAGCCCTTCGCCACAGCAAAGCTTATTTTAGTCGAATTTCGATAGTATTTAATAAAGCCAGTGATTATTTCTTCAGAATCCTTAATTTTAGGCTATGAAGAAATTTTTAGGCTTTCTAAAGTACTTTTTGGGCATTTTGATCCTGATTGTTGCCCTACTTTATATTTTCGATTACGATTATATCTTAAAAGGAATTAAAGTCACGTATCTAAATGGACACAAAACTGCGTATATCGATGATTATCCTGAATTTGATAATCGCATAATTGAAGCAGATAGTCTAAATCCACAGCCCTGGCCAGAAAGCACAAATTACAACTCGGTTAAAGCGACCGATTCTTTAGAAAAACTAAACAAAGAACTAAATACCGCTGCTTTTTTGATCATTAAAAACGACAGTATTTGGTTTGAAAAATATTATGATCATTATTCGGCTAAAAGTAAAACCAATTCGTTTTCGATGGCAAAAAGCGTGGTTGTTGCGCTTTTAGGAAAAGCTATTCGTGACGGTTATATCACAAGTATTGATGAGCCGGTGAGTCATTTTTTTCCGCAGTTCGACATTCGATTAACTGTGGGTGATTTAGCATCGATGTCATCCGGATTAAATTGGAACGAGAGCTATTACAATCCTTTTGGACAAACCGCAAAAGCTTATTTTGAAGATAATATTCGAAACGTGATTTTAGATCTTGAAGTAACTGGAACACCCGGTAAAAAGTTCAAATATCTTAGCGGAAACACAGAGCTTTTAGCAATGGTTTTAGAAGAAGCGACTGAAAAAACACTTTCTGAATATTTAAGCGAAAGTTTTTGGCAACCTTTGGGAATGCAAAGCAACGCACTTTGGCAACTCGATAGTGAAGAAAGCGGGATGGAAAAAGCTTATTGTTGTATCGCTAGCAACGCACGAGATTTTGCAAAATTTGGCAAGCTTTTTAAACAAAATGGGCAATGGAACGGGCAGCGACTTATTAATCCTTCTTTTGTTCGCAAAATGAAAAATCCGGCATTTAAAGATGCTCCATATTACGGATACGGGCTTTGGCTTAGTGACTACAAAGACAAAGAAATCTTTTATATGCGCGGAATTTTAGGGCAATACGTTATAGTAATTCCTGAGGATGATTTGATCATCGTACGCTTAGGCCAGGGGCTTTTGAAACGTAAAGGCGAAGAGAAACATAGCCCAGATTTTTACAGGTATATCGATGAAGTTTATAAAATGTTGGAAGAAAAATAAGCATATTATATAATTTTCTAAATAAGCATTACGTTTATATCTTCAAGCAACCATCAAAAATTTATGAATTTAAGAATACTAAAGTTCGCTATGATCATAGCGTTACTTAACTCATCATTTTGCCTTGCCGGCAAACAAGAGACGATAAAATTTTCCGCAAAATCGTACAAAAAAGATTCTATAACTGGATCTGGTATTACATTTTCTAAAATCAATAAGCAGGAAGTTAAAAACTTAGCGCTGTTAGGTAAAGTTTGGGGCTTTTTAAAATACCACCATCCTGAAATAGCCAGTGGAAATTACAATTGGGACAAAGAACCTTTCAAGATACTTGAAGAAACAAAAAGCGCTTCAACTAATAAAGAACGTGATCAAATTTTGCTAGATTGGATAAATTCCTTCGGAGAAATCAAGAAGAACAAGACAAAGGATACTGCAGATGACGCATATCTAAAGCCAGATCATAAATGGATTACAACCGAAATAAATTCAGCAGAATTACAAAATAAACTATTAGAAATCTACGAAAACAGAATCTCTTCATCAAAAATGCACTACGTAGATTATGCGAGCAAAAGCGTAAAAAATCCAGCATTTCTAAACGAAGAAGCTTACGAGAATATCCCCTATCCTGACACAGGAATCAGATTAGTGGGACTCTTTAGGTATTGGAATATTATTCATTATTTCTATCCCTATAAAGATATTATTGACAAAAACTGGAATATTATTTTAGCTGAATACATTCCGCAATTTGTGGAAACCAAAAGCGAATTAGAATATGAGAAAGTATTTTTAAAACTAATCGCAGAAGTTAAAGATACTCATGCCAATTTAGCCGGAGAAACAAATGAAATTAGCAAAGAACTGGGCACTTATTTTCCTCCAGTTCATCTTCGATTTATTAATGATCAACTGGTTATAGATGACATTTATGAATCTGAGAAAATAAATCAGCTTCCCGTTAAAGTTGGAGATGTGATCACGAAAATAAACGGTAAGAAAGTATCTGCTATTGTTGAAGAAAAGATTCCGTACAGCCCGGCATCTAATCAGGCTACTCGATTAAGAAATATAAGTTATCTAATTCTTAGAAATACAGAACCTTCCAGTAACATTCAAATTAAAAATGCAAACGGACTAAAAGAAGTCGAATTACCCCTTTTTAAATATAACGATCTGGATTTTTACCTTTTATTCAGGGAAAGTTCAGAAACTAAATCATATAAAATCCTGGAAGATAATATTGGATATATCGATCTTGGAATTATTAAGCAAAAGGAAATTAGTGATATTAAAAAAGAATTGATCAATACAAAAGGAATTGTTGTGGATATTAGAAATTATCCTAACGATTTTGTTGTCTATTCCCTTGGTCGATTTTTAGTTCCAAAAAGAAATAGCTTCGTAAAATTCACGACTATGAATCTAAACAATCCAGGCGAGTTTAATTTTGACAGAAGCAAAAAATTAGGTTCTAATAAAAAGTCTGCTTACCAGGGAAAAGTTGTTTTATTGGTAGATGAACGGACTCAAAGTCAGGCTGAATTTACCGCGATGGGCTTTCAGGCTTCACCTAACACCACTGTAATTGGAAGTACTACTGCCGGTGCCGATGGTAATTATTCCAGAATTATTTTACCGGGCGGATTAGCTACCGGAATTTCTGGAATTGGAGTTTTCTACCCAGACGGTTCTCCAACACAGCGAATAGGAATTGTTCCTGATATTGAAATAAAACCGAGTGTTGAAGGAATTAGAAATGGTAAAGACGAACTTCTGGAAAAAGCAATCGAAGTGATTAATAAATAAAAGTTGTATATTCAGAATATTGAAAATCAGCCTTTATGCAACTTCAAAAACTCAATTTAGAGCATATTTTATTTTTGGACATTGAAACCGTTCCAGAATATGCTTCTTTTGAGGAATTGGATGAAATAAAACAGGAACTTTGGGCCGAAAAAACAAAATACATCAGGAAAGAGGAATATTCTCCGTCTGAATTTTATCCAAGAGCAGGCATTTGGGCCGAATTCGGTAAGATTGTATGTATTTCAGTAGGATTTTTAAGCTTAAAAGACGGAATTCGTGATTTTCGGCTTAAAAGTTTTTCGGGCGATGAAAAGTCGGTTTTGGTTAATTTCAGCTCACTTTTAAACGAACATTTCAGCAAGGCTTATCATCTTCTTTGCGCACACAATGGTAAAGAATTTGATTTTCCGTTTATCGCTCGCCGAATGATCGTCCACCATCTTAAACTTCCGGGGAAATTAAATAGTATTGGCAAGCGCCCGTGGGAAATTCCGCATCTGGACACTATGGAGCTTTGGCGTTTTGGCGACTACAAGCATTTTACCTCCCTAAAACTGCTTACCAACGTACTGGGAATTCCTTCGCCGAAGAACGACATCGATGGCTCGCAGGTTTACGAGGTTTTTTATACTGAAAAAAATGTATCCAGAATTATCGAATATTGTGAACGTGATGTTGTTGCGATCGCTCAGATTGTATTGCGACTAAAACAGGAAACACTTTTAAAAGATTCAGAAATTAGCTCTGTTTCTTTATAAACTCATCTCTGGGATTTCTCCCTCAACAATTAGTTTTCCTTCCGTAGCGGCTATTATTTCGTCTACACTAACACCTGGTGCCCGCTCTAGAAGCTTAAATCCGTCTTCGGTCACTTCGATTACGGCAAGATTGGTTACAATTTTGGTCACACAACCCACACCCGTTAAAGGAAGTGTACATTTTTTAAGCAATTTCGACTGACCCGCCTTATTGGTATGCATCATGGCGACGATGATATTTTCTGCGGAAGCTACCAAATCCATCGCGCCCCCCATTCCTTTTACCATTTTCCCCGGAATTTTCCAGTTGGCGATATCTCCATTTTCGGCAACTTCCATCGCGCCTAAGATCGTAAGGTCTACGTGCTTCCCGCGAATCATCCCAAAACTTAAGGCCGAATCAAAAAAACTTGCTCCCGGTAATGCTGTAATTGTTTGTTTCCCGGCATTGATCAAATCGGCATCTTCTTTGCCCTCTATCGGAAATGGCCCCATACCTAAGATCCCATTTTCACTCTGAAATTCTACTTCTATATCATCACGCACAAAATTGGCCACCAAAGTAGGAATTCCAATCCCTAGGTTTACATAAAACCCATCTTTCACCTCTTTAGCGATACGCTGTGCTATTCCGTTTTTATCTAACATTTTCTTATAATTTGAAAATTTTAAAATTGACTAATTTGATAATTAGACCTTCTTACTCGAAGCAATAATCTTCGACAAAATTTTAATGATTTCCTCTATTTCCTTCAGTAATAACTCTGAATACTCTATGATAATCAATGAGAAATTGAAAGTTTTATCTACAATTATATTTGGTTTATCATTCCTCATTTTCAAATTGATTCATTCGTAAATTATCAAATTACCACATTGTCGTATTATCAAGTCACCGTTCTCACCGTCCTTTTTTCAATTCGTTTTTCGTAATCTTTCCCTTCAAAAATTCGTTGTACAAATATCCCCGGAATATGTATAAAATTGGGATCTAATTCGCCGGGTTCTACCAATTCTTCCACCTCAACAACGGTTACTTTTGCGGCGCCACACATTACTGGATTAAAATTTCTTGCGGTTCCTTTAAAGATCAAATTCCCGGCTTTGTCTCCTTTCCAGGCTTTGATAAAAGCAAAATCGGCTTTAAAAGCTTCTTCTAAAACGTACATTTTGCCATCGAACTCTCGTGTTTCTTTTCCCATGGCAACCTCGGTCCCATAACCGGCAGGAGTATAAATTGCCGGAAAACCCTGTTGCGCTGCCTGGCATCTGGCCGCTAATGTTCCCTGCGGAATTAATTCAACTTCCAGCTCTTCACTCAGCATTTGGCGCTCAAATTCAGCATTTTCGCCTACGTATGAGGACACCATTTTATCGATCTGTTTTTTCTGAAGTAACAATCCGAGTCCAAAATCATCAACTCCGGCATTATTTGAAATACAGGTTAAGTTTTTGATATTAAGACGTACCAATTCTGAAATTGCATTCTCTGGAATTCCGCTTAATCCAAAACCTCCAAGCATGAACGTCATTCCGTAGTGAACACCTTCTAAGGCTTCCGCAACATTATTTACCGTTTTACTAATCATCGATTACTATTTTAGCTTAAAAATAGAGAAATTTCAAGATAATTGCAATATTTTAAAAAGTCCTTAATAAATTATCGATTTTGGATATTTAGAGAATATAATTTAATTCCGAAGAAAACATAAAAAAAGCCCAAATAGATTACACTATTTGAGCTTTTAGTTGTCGTAAACAATCTAAAGGAAAAACCCTTTAGATATCTTTTTAGAAATCCAGTTCTTCTACTACTCCGCTATCTGGATTATTTGATCTTCCGTAAGTATCGCAATCTACCGAAATGGATAGATTTTCTGGTCGTTCGAACTCTTCCTGAGAAATATTTAAATCTTCGTTAGCATAAACGCTTTTCATATACATTCCCCAGATTGGTAAGGCCATTGTAGCTCCTTGCCCATAAGTAATCCCAGGGAAATGAACAGAACGATCTTCTGCTCCTACCCAAACTCCTGTTACAAGATTTGGTACCATTCCCATAAACCAACCATCACTTTGGTTTTGCGTAGTTCCTGTTTTTCCTGCAATCGGATTTTTAAAATCGTAAGGATATCCTGTAACCGCTCTTTGATAATCTAATCGCACTTCTCTACCCGTTCCTCTTAAACGAGCACCAGATCCATAACGTGTTACTCCTTCCATAAGATTTACAGTAACATAAGCAGCTTCCTCGCTCATCACATCGTAAGTTTCTGGTACATTTTGGAATAAAACAGTTCCGTTCTTATCTTCGATACGAGTGATTAATACCGGTTTTACGCGAACACCTTTATTTGCAAACGTACTGTAAGCTGAAACCATATCATAAAGGCTAATATCTGCCGTTCCTAAAGCGATTGCAGGCCCGGTAGGAAAACCTTCAGTATCTATTCCTAATTTTGAAATTAAGCTAATTACGTTGCCCGGAGTTGTTTTATCGATTACTCGAGCTGTAACCGTGTTTACTGAATTTGCCAAAGCTTCTTTTAAGCTCATCATACCTTTATACACATCGTCACCACTACCAGAGTTTCTTGGCGTCCAGTCGTCGATATTACCATATTTTCCTTTCGGAATAGTAAATTTATTTAAAGGCAGTGTATCACAAGGGGACATTTTAAGCTGATCGATCGCAGTTGCATACACAAAAGGTTTAAAGGTAGAACCTACCTGGCGTTTTCCCTGCTTAACATGATCGTATTTAAAATGTTTAAAATTGGTTCCCCCAACCCAGGCTTTTACTTCGCCGGTTGTTGGATCCATAGACATTAATCCAGATTGCAAGAAAGATTTATAATATCTAATCGAATCTCTTGGTGTCATCGTGGTATCGATATCACCTTTCCAGGAGAAAATACGCATTTCGCGAGGCTCATCAAAAGAAGCTAAAATTTCTTCTTCAGATTTTCCTTCCTGCTTCATTTTCTTATACCTGGCCGATCTTTTTATAGAACCATCGATGATATTATTGATCATACTTTGATCGATATCCCTAAATGGCGCTGTTCTGTTATTTTTATTTTGGCGATCGAATTCCTGCTGAATATGCGTTAAATGTTTTGTAACAGCATCCTCAGCATATTCCTGCATTTTAGAATCGATACTGGTGTAAACCTTTAAACCGTCGCGATATAAATTATATTTTTCACCATCTGGTTTAGGATTCTCGTCGATCCAATCTGATAAAAATTGTCTTGTATATTCTCTAAAATAAGTCGCAATACCATCGTCATGTCCTTCAGGAGAGAAAGTGATCTTCATTTCTGTTTGCTGCAACGAATCTTTTTGCTGCTCGGTTAGAAAACCATTTTTATACATCTGTACAAAAACCTGATTTCTTCGGTTTTCAACCAAATCTGGGCGACGCACAGGATTATACAAAGCAGAATTTTTAAGCATAGCCACTAAAACGGCAGATTCTTCCAGCTTAAGATCTTTAGGCTCTTTATCGAAATAAATTCGGGATGCTGAACGTACTCCTACTGCCTGATAAAGAAAGTCGTATTTATTTAAATACATCGTAATAATCTCTTCCTTGGTGTACTGTCTTTCTAAACGAGTTGCAATAACCCATTCTTTCATTTTCTGAAGCACACGCTCAAAAGTGTTATCTGTAGAAAAGTCTTCTGTAAATAACTGTTTTGACAACTGCTGAGTAATGGTACTGGCTCCACCTTTAGCCCCTAAATAAACTGCGGCACGAACAGTACCACGAGCATCGATACCGGCATGTTTGTAAAAACGTTCGTCCTCTGTAGCTACCAGTGCCTGTACTAAATGCTGCGGAAGATCTTCGTATTTAATTGGTGTACGGTTTTCACGATAATATTTCCCAAGAGTTTCCCCATCTGAAGAAATTAACTCGGTTGCAAGATTGGTTTCAGGATTTTCTAATTCTTCAAAAGTAGGCATTTTACCAAATACGCCCCATCCTGCCATTAGAAAGAAAAGGATAACCGCAAGCACTCCGACACCAAAAAGTGCCCAAAAACCAATAATATATTTACGGTTGCTCTGCTTAGGTTTAGTTTGCTTTTTACGAGATTCAGCCATTTGCTCTAATTATTCTGTGTAGTTTTTTCTATTCTGAAACCAACATCTGTGATTCCCTCTAAATTTTCTATTCCGCTTACATTGCCATTTTTTCTCATGGCCTGCCTAATATTTACCTGATATTCTCCCGGCTCTGTAAATTTCACACCTTCTTTATACCAAAGTTTACTTTCTTTTACATCACCAAAACCTGTACCAAGCCATTCACCATTAGGTAACGCCATTTCGTACTCTAAAGTATCACTAATTACTTTTCCTTTTGGAAACTGAATTTCGGTAATTAAATGCAGGTTGCTATACTTGTAATCGCTGTTATTTCTAACATTAATAAATAAGTTATAAGCCTTTAAAGAATCTAATTCTCCAATATTAAACGAAATAATCGAATCTTTATTCCATTGATTCACAGATTTGTATTCATCATAAACCCGCTTGGAATCACAACTCCAAAAAATCAGGCTAAAAATGGCCAAAATCGGAATAATGTTATTTCGCATTTTTTGAGGAAGATGGTTTAGTTTTCTTTCTTCTTTTCTTATTTCTGCGTTTCTTTTTGGAATGTGGTTTATCGAATCTGGTTAAGCTATCCTGTCCAACAACATTATTAAAGTCTGGTTGCTCTTCTTCCATTTGAAGGATCACTTCAAACTCTTCAAGACTACCAATACTTTCTCTTTTTTTGTTGCTTTCGATAATTTTATTAGCCTGTTCTACGGTTAACTTATGCCACGTCATCCACTCACCTTCGTAAGCATACCATAAAAAGCCTTTAAAAATATCGATTTTCTGGCAAACTGCAGTTCCTTTCTTTGTGTGAAGTTTGATATCAGACTTCGGAAAAGTTTTTAGGGATTCCAGATAGGTGTCTAATTCGTAATTAAGACAGCATTTTAACTTTCCACATTGCCCGGCCAGTTTTTGTGGATTTAGCGATAATTGCTGATATCTTGCCGCACTCGTGCTTACAGATCTAAAATCTGTTAACCAGGTAGAACAGCAAAGTTCACGACCACAAGAACCAATACCACCAAGTCTTGCAGCTTCCTGTCTTAGACCAATTTGGCGCATTTCGATACGGGTATTAAACTCACGCGCAAATTCTTTAATTAACTGCCGGAAATCTACACGATCATCTGCCGTATAATAAAAAGTTGCTTTTGAAGCATCACCCTGAAATTCGATATCGCTAATCTTCATACTAAGATTCAATCGAATTGCGATTTCTCGCGCTCTGGTTTTAATCTTCTCTTCTTTCGAACGTGCTTCTTCCCAAACGTCGATATCTTTTTGGGTTGCCTTGCGGTATATCTTTAACACCTCATCGCTATCCTGGGCAACTTTTTTCTTTTTCATCTGTATTCTTACCAGTTCCCCGGTAAGGCTAACCATACCTACATCGTGACCCGGTGAAGCTTCTGTAGCCACCACATCACCCATACTTAGGCTAAGATTTTCGGTATTTTTATAGAAATGTTTTCTTCCGTTCTTAAAACGTACTTCAACACAATTAAAAGGTTCTACTCCGTTTGGAAGGGACATATTAGAGAGCCAGTCAAAAACCGTAAGTTTATTACAACTATCTGTTCCGCAGGTTCCGTTACTTTTACATCCTTTAGGCTTACCGTCTTTACCGGTAGAGCAACTGCTACACGCCATAAATGTTATATATCTTGATAAGGAGTACCAAAAAGCCGAATCTCTTTTTTAAAAATAACCCGATATCCCGACCATCAATCTCACTTCTAAATCCCGGGACCTCAAAGGTCTATTTCAAAAATTCAGCTTTCTAATTACACTCCTTTAGGTTCATAAATAAGTTCTTAAACAGTAAAGATACCAATATTAATTGGCATCACCATTTAGAACGAAAGCTTAACTCTTATATTTTAAAACTTCAGAGCGGCCTTTCTTAAAAATTTTATTGCTATTTCCTTTTCCTCTTCTAAGCTCTTTTTGCTCTTCAAAGGGAAGGGAATTTACTTTCATACAATCTTCGCTACAGCAATTATTCATTTCCATAGCGCATTCTTCACATTGGATAAAAAGAAGGTGACAAGCCTCGTTTGCACAGTTCACGTGGGTATCACATGGTTTACCACACTGGTGACAATGCGCAATCACATCTTCACTAATTCGTTCAGATCGACGATGATCAAAAACGAAGTTTTTTCCAATAAATTTATTCTCTAATTGTTGATTTTTAACCTGGCGAGCATATTCTATAATTCCGCCTTCTAATTGATATACATTCTGAAAACCACGATGCTTGTAATAAGCACTTGCTTTTTCACAACGAATACCCCCAGTACAATACATTAACAGGTTTTTATCCTCTTTATGTTCTTCAAGATCCTTTTCGATAATAGGCAAAGAATCTCTAAAAGTGTCTACATCTGGAGTTACTGCGCCACGAAAATGACCAATTTCACTTTCGTAGTGGTTTCTCATATCTACACAAACCGTTTTTGGATCGTCTAATAACTGGTTAAAAGTAGCCGCATCTACATGAATACCTTTATTGGTCACATCGAAGCTGGCATCATTTAAACCATCGGCCACGATTTTATCCCGAACTTTCACTTTAAGCTTAAGGAAAGATTTAGAATCATGCTCGATCGCGATGTTTAGGCGACAACCTTCTAAGAAGTAAATTCCGTCGATAAATTCTTTAAACTCGTTGAATTTTTTTGCAGGAACAGAAAGCTGGGCATTGATACCTTCGTGTGCCACGTAGATTCTTCCCAGAACATCCATAGAATTCCAGGCAACAAAAAGATGATCTCTAAAAAGTTTAGGATTGCCTATTTTAGCGTAGGCATAAAAAGAGAGCGTAAGCCTATCTTCACCGGCTTCCTCGATTAATGCTTCTCTTTCTTTAGCGCTTAGTTTATTGTACAGTTGCATGCTATACTAATTTTAAGAATTAAAGAAATATTACAGTTTTTTAGTGGTAATTATTTTTACCGGACAGGCATTTTGAGCCTGCAAACATTCGGCAAATATACTATCATCGTGTGATTTAAGTGTATAAAAGCCTTTTTTTTCTTTAGAATGTAGTAAAACACTCTTCCCGTCTTTCTTAGACATTTGAAATTCTGAAGGTGCCATCTCTACACAATAGTTACAGCCAATACATTTTTCTCGCTGCAATGTTACTACTACCATTAGGCCTTAACGATTTTATAGAGTTTATCTGAATTTCTTATTCTGAAAGGTAATTTTATCGTACAAGAATCTCCTTTCGATGCCATTTCTAATTGCTCGTCGTTAACCATCATTTCAGAAAGTTCTACTTCTTGTGCTCCTGTAGTTGGACCGGTAATTAATAGTGTATCGCCTAATTTAATATCGTAAGCTTCGATCTTAAATTCACCAATATTGGCTTTAGGAAAATAATGCATTCCCTTACCTACATAAACTTTCTTTTGCGTGGCATGAGATCCTGAACCTTCGCTCCACTCCCCTAGTTTTTGGCCTAAATAGTAACCACTCCAAAATCCGCGATTGTAGACTTTTTTAAGCTCTCCCATCCAGGCTTCCACCTTTTCTTCAGAGTATTCTTCAGCATAATAAGCATCGATCGCTTCACGATAGGTTTTTATCACTTTTGCTACATATTCTGGTGCGCGACCACGACCTTCAATCTTTAAAACCTTTGCACCGGCATCGATCACCTGGTCTAGAAAATCTAAAGTACAAAGATCTTTAGGAGACATCATATACTCGTTATCCAGCTCTACTTCAAAACCACTTTCCTGATCGATCACCGTATATTTCTTTCGGCAATTTTGTTTGCAGGCACCGCGATTAGCCGAGGAATTATGAGAATGTAAGCTTAAGTAACATTTTCCTGAAACTGCCATACACAAAGCACCATGCCCAAAAATTTCTATTTCAACCAAATTTCCGGAAGGCCCTTTAATTTGTTCTTTTTCGATCTGGTCGCAAATCTTTTTTACCTGTCTTAAACTAAGTTCCCTACTTAACACCATTGTATCTGCAAACAGCGCATAAAACTTAACGGTTTCGATATTTGTAATATTAATTTGCGTAGAAATATGAATTTCCATCCCTATCTGTCTTGCATAAGCAATTACCGCCTGATCCATAGCAATTACCGCCGTTAAATTTGCAGCCTTTGCCTTATCCAACAATGTTTTCACGATAGAAAGATCGTGATCGTAAATAATCGTGTTTAGCGTAAGATAAGTACGTATGTTCTTAGCTTCGCAACGACTGGCGATTTCTGGCAGATCGTCTATCGTGAAATTAATGCTCGCTCTGGCGCGCATGTTTAGTTGTTCTACGCCAAAATAAACTGAATCGGCGCCATTATCCAATGCTGCCTGCAAAGACTCAAAATTCCCTGCCGGAGCCATAAGTTCTATCTTTCCAGTGGTCGTCATTTTTAATAAAATTAAGGGCTGCAAAGATACATATTCTTTCAATTATTGGTTACATTTAAGCGAATCCAAAATTTCAGAAATTAAAATTCAAAATCGATAAAATCTGGCCGGTTCTTTGCTATAAAAATGTCACTGTGAATAAACCTGAGGATTTTAAATTGTGACCTAGTAAAACTTATAGTAATTTAGCAACTTGCAAAAACAGGAGAACAAAAATGAGTAACGATAAAGAAAAAGACGCAAAACTAAAAGCTCTTAAGCTTACCCTTGACAAAATGGATAAAACCTATGGAAAGGGAACGGTAATGAAAATGGGAGATCAGGCTGTTGAAAACATCCCTTCTATTTCTACCGGCTCTTTAGGTTTAGACCTTGCTTTAGGCGTAGGTGGTTATCCAAGAGGAAGAATTGTTGAGATCTATGGACCAGAATCTTCTGGTAAAACAACCTTGACGCTTCATGCTATTGCTGAAGCTCAAAAAGATGGTGGTATTGCCGCTTTTATTGATGCTGAACATGCTTTTGATCGTTTTTACGCTGAAAAACTTGGGATCGATATCGAGAACCTTATCATTTCTCAGCCAGATAATGGTGAGCAGGCTTTAGAAATTGCCGATAACCTAATTAGATCTGGAGCGATAGACATTATTGTGATCGACTCGGTTGCGGCTTTAACGCCAAAAAGTGAGATCGAAGGAGAAATGGGAGACTCTAAAATGGGGCTTCATGCTCGTTTAATGTCTCAGGCACTTAGAAAATTAACCTCAACAATTAGCAAAACTAACTGTACGGTAATCTTCATTAACCAGCTTCGTGAAAAGATTGGGGTAATGTTTGGAAACCCAGAAACAACTACCGGTGGTAACGCGCTTAAATTCTATGCTTCTGTACGTTTAGATATTAGAAGATCTACACAAATTAAAAACAGTAGTAGTGAAGTGATGGGTAATAAAACCCGAGTAAAGATCGTGAAGAACAAAGTAGCTCCGCCATTTAAAACAGCCGAATTTGATATTATGTACGGTGAAGGGGTTTCTAAAATTGGAGAGATTATCGATATAGGTGTAGACTACGAGATCATTAAGAAAAGTGGTTCGTGGTTTAGTTACGAAGATACCAAACTTGGCCAGGGTCGTGACGCCGTAAAAACCATCTTAAAAGATAATCCAGATCTAATGGACGAATTAGAAATTAAGATCAAAGATGCTATTAAATTAGCAAAAGAAGAGGCTTAAGTCATTTCTAATCAGAATAATAATTAAAAATCCCCATTTTGGGGATTTTTTTATGAATTTTCTACGCAACCTTTGCAGATTAAATTCATCTAGATTAAAACAAAACCCAAAAGCAAAATGAAAAAAATCAGTTTTATTTTAATCTTAGCCCTAACACTTTTTAGCTTTGTAAGTTGTAATGATGATGATGGGCCAAGTATCGCATATCAATATGCAGAAGTAACCGGAGAAACCTTACCAGATTTTTTTGAACCTGAAGAAGAGTACGATATTACAGTAACCTATGAATTACCGGACGCCTGTAATGAATTCTATTCTTTCAACGGAGGCACTCATGAAGATGAAGATGATGAAAGCGTTTTGGTTTATGATATTCAGGTTTTAACCTCTTACGACCCTAACGTAATTGAATGTACAGAAGAAGGCGATTTAACTGAAACAAAAGCACTTTTTGAGGATTTCGGAATACCTTCAGACTTTCAGTACGACACAATACGTTTTCGTTTTTTAACTGGTGCAAGCGAAAATAACGAAGCAGAATATTTAATTGTGGATGTACCGGTTGGCGCACCAGAAGAAGAAACTCCGGCTGAATAAGTAAACTAACTCGGGGCAAGCCCTCAAGGCATTCGTTGGAAACAAATTTTTAATTTCGAGGCATGCCTCTGGATATTATACCCTTTGGCGGTGCCAATAAAACCCAGTAAGTGTTTTTAACAATTTTCAAGTAAATTTGAAACAACCTAGCCCAAAAGCTGAAATTTTAAAATTTCAGCTTTTTTAATTTTAAAAACGCAACCTTTTATAAAGTTGCCCATCTAATCACAAATAAACCATTTATAAAATGAAGAAAATTACCCTAATTCTAATCTTAACATTTGCTCTGTTTTCCTGTAGTATAGAAAATGATGAACCAAACGTTTCTTATAGCCCAGTAGGAATTTTAGATGCTACCTTGCCAGAATATTTTGTTATAGACCAGGAATACGAAATTGATATCACTTACGATCTTGGAAGTGATTGTAATAGCTTCCATAATTTCGAATATAGTTCAAGACAAGATCCAGAAGATGATTCGATATTAGAATTTTATGTCAATGCTATCGTCTCTTTTGATCCAAGCAACACCGCAAATTGTACCGACGACGGTATAACCGAAACAGAGAATTGGGCCGAAGATTTTGCAATAAACTCAGATCAATATGATACTATCCGGTTTAATTTTCTAAGCGGAAGAAATGAAGATGGTACCGCAGAATATTTAACTATAGATGTTTTAGTGGGCGAACCAGATGAAAACTAAGAACCTACAGAATAAGCTAATGGAAATACAGTAGTTTTTTCTAAAAAGGCTGAAATTTTAAAATTTCAGCCTTTTTTATTTCGGGCACGCAACCTTTTGGTATTTAGTGTATCTAGAGAATACAAAACACTAAAATATTTTATAGCCTAATGAAAAGAATATTATTAATTTTAGCATGTATCTGTACCCTAACCGGATGCTCTTTAGACGATGACGGTGCGTCTCTATCGTTTAGTCTTGCTGAAATTACAGATGCCCAAATGCCCGAATATTTTGAGACCGGCGAAGTTTATAGTTTTCCTATAAGTTACATACCAGATGATGGATGTGAACAATTTTATGGTTTTGATATTGACCGGGAAATTAATGGTAATGTACGCCACGTCTACGTGTTTGCTGTAACTGCAAAATATCTGGATAGAACGAACTGTGATGATGCAACAGAACAGGAAAGAGACCTAAGAGATATTGTAATTACCGGGGATGAAAATACCGAATATGTTTTTCATTTTTGGACTGGCGAAGAAAATAACGAAGCTCAATATATAGATATTACTATCCCGGTTGGCGAACCAGATGAAACCGAAGAACCAACACAAGAGTAAATCTCTTAAAGATTGATACCGAGAGGTAAATATTAGAAAATTGTTTTTATTGTTAGCAAGTATCCAATGATGTCCCGATATACTTCGGGACCTGTTGGATCAAAAAACAATAACTCCATTACGATTATCGAGTAAGACCAACTAAACCAAACATGATCTTTTGACGCTAGAGAAGCTCATAAAAAGATGTAAACAGAATGACATAAAAGCACAGGAAGAACTTTACCGCTTGTATGCCGGTAAAATGTTTGGCCTTTGCCTTAAATATTCTGATAGCTATGCGCAGGCCGAAGATAACCTGCAAGATGGCTTTTTGACCATTTTCGACAAAATTGGGCAGTACAAACATCAGGGGTCTTTTGAAGGTTGGATGAAGCGAATAATGATAAATACCACATTACAGAAATACAGAAAAGAAAAATTATATAGTATAACGAACGAAGATCAAATAGAAGAAACAACAGTAGAATATGAAGAATCTTCATTACCGCTGGATTTTCTTCTTAAGATCGTACAACAATTGCCACAACGCTATCGCGAAGTTTTCAATTTGTATGTTTTAGATGGCTATTCTCATAAAGAAATAGCGGATATTCTAAAAATATCAGAAGGAACTTCAAAATCTAATTTATCGAGAGCGCGCAATTTATTGAAAGAAAATATAGAAAGTAAACACTATAATTCTTCTGCAAAAACCCTATGAAAGAGAAAAAGAATATAGATCGACTTTTTCAGGAGAAGTTCAAAGATTTTGAGCAAACTCCAAATGAGGACGTCTGGAAAAATATCGCAGAGAAATTACAGGAAAAACAAAACAAAAAACCTGTAATCTTACCACTTTGGTACAAACTGGGTGGTGTTGCAGCTGTTTTGGCTATAATCTTAGCCAGTGTATATTTTTTACAAAACAGCCCGGCAAATTTTACTGAACCCCAAATCACATTCGATATTGAAGAATCTCAACTGCCTACAATAGAAATGCCTGCGGATTCTCCTTTAAATAACGCTAATAAAACATTAGAAGAAATCACAGAATCCTCTAAGAATACTGGCGAAAAAGCCGAAGAAGCCAATACAAATGAGGACGTTTCAACTAATTCTGGCACTTTGGCTAGTCAGAATACCACGGGTGCCTCAGAGACAAATACATCTTCAGAAAAATCAACTTTAGAAAAAACGAACAGCAATTCATCGAATATTGCATCTAATCAATCAAACAACGAACATGAATTGGCAGGTATCGATCAAAAAAACGATGCTGAAATCATCGAAGATCAGGATACCACCAAAGGAATCTCTTCAGAAAAAACTTCAGTTAAAACAACAGAGGAATCACAAATTGCTGCAGTAGATTCTACGCAATCACAAGCCGACAAAGATTACGAAAATGCAGTAGCTATTTTAGAAGCAGACAAGAACAAGGAAAACGCTTCAGAAGACGTAAAAATTGCTTCCGGTAAAGCAGGAAAGGTGAGTATAGCACCTTTTGCAGCACCGGTTTACTATGACAATCTGGGTAGCGGTAACCCTTTAGATCCTTCGTTTGCCGGTAATCAAACCAATAGTGAAGTGACTATGGCATACGGAGTTAAAGTGGCTTATGCAGTTTCAGAAAAAATAAAAATTCGCTCTGGTATAAACAAAGTGAGCATGAACTATCAAACTCAGGATATTGCATACAATTATGCGGTCGCTTCCAATAATTTGTCTAGTATCAATTACGATACCGGAGGCGAAAATATTAGAATCGCAAATAATAACGCTGCTAACTCTCCAGCCGATGAATATTATGATAATTTGGAAAATGGTTTTTCATCTATGATTAATATGCCCAGAGAAAATGGTTCTTTGAGTCAGAATTTTGGATATATCGAAGTTCCGGTAGAAATTGAATACAGTTTGATCGACAAAAAAGTTGGGTTGAAAGTAATTGGCGGGGCAAGTAGCTTGTTTTTAGACGAAAATTCGGTTAGCGTAAATGGCCAAAACGGCAGCATCGAACTTGGTGAATCCAATAATCTGGAAAGCCTAAGTTTTACTACGAATATCGGGATGGGTGTAGATTACCAGTTAAACGATAAGTTTAAACTTAATTTAGAACCTACCTTTAAATATCAACTAAATAGCTTTAGCAACACTAGCGGCGTTAACCCTTATTTCTTCGGAATTTATACAGGTTTTAGTTTCGAATTTTAATTTGATATTCGAAAAATTCAAGCGAACTAAATGCTGAAATTGGCTATTACAGACTAGGATTTTTTAGCTCATTAAAGATAATTTCCCTGGTCTTTTCTTTAATCTCTTTACGATCGTCCTGCGTTTTACCTTTGGTTGGAATAAAATCATGAATGGTAACACGTAATTTCCCGGGACTACCTGATAAAAAAGTATATGAAAAACGCTTTTTGGTATCGTGAAAAGTTAATGGTGCAATTGGAATTTGGTGATCTATGGCCAATTTAAAAGCACCTTCTTTAAATTCGTCTAAAATGATGTTTTCGTCATCGGGAACACCTCCTTCAGGAAAAATACAAATACTATTTCCCTGTTTTAATCGTCTCTCAGCTTCATTAAAAACTGCCTGGCGACTTTGCTGACTTTTACGATCTACCAAAATACAGGTTTTACGATAGAAAAACCCGAAAATGGGAATTTTAGCCAATTCTTTTTTTCCCACAAACACAAAAGGATGGTTAACGGTTGCCAACATTAACATGATGTCCAGCATCGAATAATGATTGGCCACAAACATATAACTACCATCTTTATCCAGCTTATGGCTGCCTTGTGTGCGACGGTAAAAACCCATTCCAAAAATGATGAATTTCCCCCACATCCTGGCACAAAAGAAAAACTGCGGATAAAACCGTTCTGCCGAAGTAAAAACGATAAGGATAGGTAGCATGAGAATTATTGGCACTACGAGCAAAACGTAGAACCATATTCTCCATACCGCAATAGAAATATTTTTAAAAAATCGCATAGATTCCAAAAGTAGTAAATACAATCAAGTGAATTCCACAAAAAAAGTACCTTTGTATAAAAATTTAATAACTACATGTCTAGAATACTAACGGGAGTACAAAGCACAGGAACTCCTCATTTAGGAAATTTACTGGGGGCAATTATGCCTGCTATTAAAATGGCGAATAGCCCAGAGAATGATTCTTTTATTTTTATAGCAGATATGCACTCTTTAACCCAAATTAAAGATGCAGAAACTTTAAGAAATAACACCTACTCTGTTGCGGCAACCTGGCTTGCCTGCGGTCTTGATATCGAAAAAACCGTTTTTTACAGACAAAGTGATATCCCACAAACCAGTGAACTTACCTGGTACTTAAGCTGCTTTTTCCCGTATCAAAGACTTACGTTAGCACATTCGTTTAAAGATAAAGCAGATCGTTTAGAAGATGTAAATGCCGGCCTTTTTACGTATCCAATGCTTATGGCAGCAGATATTCTTTTATATGATGCTGAAATTGTTCCTGTTGGGAAAGACCAGTTACAACATTTAGAAATTACCAGAGATGTCGCTTCTCGTTTTCATGCAAAAATGGGAGAAACCTTCGTAATTCCTGAATCTAAAGTGGAAGAAAACACCATGTATGTTCCCGGGACAGATGGTTCTAAAATGAGTAAATCGAAAGAAAACACCATTAATATTTTTCAGACCGATAAAAAACTGAGAAAACAAATTATGGGTATCCAAACCGATAGCACTCCGCTTGAAGAACCTAAAAACCCAGATACCTGTAATGTTTTCAATATTTATAAATTATTAGGATCTGAGGCTCAAACAGCAGATCTGCGCCAAAAATACGAAGCTGGCGGATTTGGTTACGGGCACGCAAAACAGGCACTTTTTGAATTAGTAAAAGAAATTTTTGCCGAGCCACGTGAGAAATACGAATACTACATCAACAATCTTGAAGAAGTAGATAAAGCTTTAGCGGTTGGGAAAGAAAAAGCAACTGCTGTAGCGAATGATGTTTTAAAGCGTGTTCGTGAAAAATTAGGATATTAATTACGATCTAAATTGCTTCAAATAATTTACCGGGCAAAGGCCTAATTACGCCTTTAAGTTCCATATTCAATAAAATTGAAGCGGTTTTAAAAGTTGGGAAATTGCAATAAAGCGCTATCGTGTCTAATTGTGATTTCCCTTTTTCTTTTAGCTGGTCGTAAATAAGTTGCTCTTCTTCATCCAGATCGATAAACAACTGTTGCTGCACAGGTTTAATTTCTTCATCTAGCTTCCAACCCAACATATACACCAAATCTGCAGCACTGCTTAATAAATGGGCATTGTTCGATTTAATAAGTGCGTTACAACCTTTGCTGTATTTATCGCCCGGTCTTCCCGGCACAGCAAAAACTTCACGATTATAAGAATTTGCAATATCTGCGGTTACTAAACTCCCGCCCTTCTCTGCACTTTCAATCACTACGGTAGCTTCGCTTAAACCGGCGATAATTCGGTTTCGTTTTAAAAAGTTATTGCGATCAAACTTATCGCTACTCCAAAAATCGCTAAAAAAGCCACCATTTTTTAAAACCTCATCAACATATTTTGCATGCACTTTTGGATAGATTTGATCTAAACCATGCGCCAAACATCCAATCGTTTGCAGATTATGAGTTATAGCAGCCCGATGGGCCGCGATATCTACTCCGTACGCGAAACCAGAAACAATTACAGGATCTAGCGGACTCAATTCTTCAATAAACTCTTCTACAAAAGCTTTCCCGGCGCTTGTGATCTTTCGGGTACCTACAATACTTATAATTCGGCGATTTTGAAGTTTAATAGTTCCTTTAGAAAACAGCAAAATGGGCGAATCATGGCAATGTTTTAATTTTTCAGGATAGTTTTCATCTAAAAAATAATGAGTTTCTAATTGCTCATTTTTGATAAATTCGAGCTCTTTTTCTGCCGCTTCAAAGTTCGAAGGATCCAGTAAGCCTTTTAGTTTAAGCTCGCCTATACCTTCGATTTTTAATAAATTTTGTCGCTTTTCTTTAAAAATTGCTTCCGTACTGCCTAATCTTGCTATTAGTTTCTTCGCTGTTCTATCGCCCAGATTAGAAGCTTTTTGCAAAGCCAGCACATATCTTAGATCACTACTATTCATTCCACCGCTTTCGACTAAAATTACGCAAAAAAAGATTTGTTAATAAAAATTGTTTCGCTATTTTTATATACTTCACATTCGTCTTATTTTTGCAATTATGAAAATAGCTAACTACATACAGGATTTACTTTACCGCTACGAATGCGTTATCGTACCGGGATTTGGTGCATTTCTATCTCAAAGAGAATCTGCTTTTATCGATGCAGAAACCAATAATCTTTACCCGCCAAAAAAGACTGTATCCTTTAACCGTCAATTAGTTAAAAACGACGGATTGTTAGCCAATTACATCGCAGATGCTGAAAGTATTAATTACACTACTGCATTAAATAAGATCGCCGATTTTGTACATCAGCTGGAAAATTCTTTAAAAGAAAATGATAAAGCTGAAATCGCTAATGTTGGTGAATTTACTGTTTCTGAAGATTATACGCTTCAATTCGAGCCTTTTAATAAAGTGAATTACCTGGCTGATTCTTTTGGACTTGATGTGGTTCATTCAGCAAAAATTCAGCGTGAAGTTTACAAATCTCAGGTTCAGAAAATCGAAGAAAAAGCGCCAATTCATTTCACTCCCGAGCGTAGAAGCCGCAAAGGCGCATTCCTTAAATATGCCGCGGTAGGGATTCTTGCTCTTGGTTTATCTGGTGTTGCCGGTTTAAATATTTATAGTAACCAGGTGGCTGAACATAATATTGCTGAACAACAGGAAGCTGAAAACCAGTTACAACAACAAATTCAGGAAGCTACTTTTGTGATCGACAATCCACTACCGGCCATTACTTTTAACGTAGAAAAGCAACCTGGTAATTTTCACCTTGTTGCAGGAGCATTTAGAGTTGAAGAAAATGCCGAGAAAAAAGTAGAAGAACTTAAGAAGGAAGGTTACAAAGCCCGACTAATAGGTGCTAACAAATATGGCCTTCATCAGGTTGTTTTTTCTAGCCATAAAACCAGACGAGATGCGGTAAACGCATTAAATAAACTGAAAAGGGAAAATCAGGCTGCCTGGTTACTGGTACAGGAACTTTAATCTTTTTTTAGTGATATTTAGCTAAAAGCTCACTATTATTGCCAAAAATTGGCATATATGAATTCTAAGTACCCAAAAGATTCTAGAACTACATTAACCGATCTTGTTTTACCAAGTGAGACCAATCCGCTAAATAATTTATTTGGAGGCGAATTGTTAGCTCGTATGGATCGTGCTGCCAGTATTGCTGCCAGAAGACATAGTCGCCGTATTGTAGTAACTGCCTCTGTAAATCATGTTGCCTTTAATAAAGCAATTCCGCTAGGAAGTGTTGTAACGGTTGAAGCAGCTGTTTCTCGCGCGTTTAAATCGTCTATGGAGATCTTTATAGATGTTTGGGTAGAAGATCGCGAAAGTGGTCTTAGAAGTAAAGCAAACGAAGCGATTTACACCTTTGTAGCTGTAGACGAAACCGGGGCGCCAGTTCCTGTTCCTCCACTAGAACCAGAAACAGATCTGGAAAAAGATCGTTTTGCCGCAGCCTTAAGAAGAAAGCAACTTAGCCTGGTACTTGCAGGAAAACTAAAACCAAATGATGCTACAGAATTAAAGGCATTGTTTAAAGACTAATCTTATCCATTTGGATTGTGTAAATGTACGCGTAATCCAAAACCAAGGTCTATTAGAAAATGCTTATTTAAATAGTCGTTATAAGCCCTATTTTCGATATCAAGAACTAAATAATATGGAGAGACTTTAGCAAAAAGCGCTATGGTTTGATTAAAGCGATAACCTAATTCTCCCGTAATTTTATAACTGGTACCATTCTCTCGAAAAGAATCTGGAGAAAAAGGAACAGTATTATTTAAAGTAACAGCACCAATACCCGCAGTGATCATGTAATTAAATTGTCGATTAATTGCCTGATAATAACCTAGACTAAGCCCATACTCGCTAAAATTGCTATCACTTATATTTCCAATTTTTTCAATATTGGTCACTTCGCCTTCATGCCATTTTCCATAAACGCCGGCAACAAATTGCGGAGTAAGAAAAACATTTACTTCAAACTGAATTCCCGCATCAAATGAATAATCATTTCCTAAACTTGAATCACTTAAAGCATTAGGGAAATATGTTGATAAGCCAAAAAACACAGTTTCTGGATCTTCAGGTTCGTACCAGTTTTTATGTGGTGTTGGCAGAACTTCAGTTTGCGCATTTCCTAAAGAAACACTCAATATAAAGCCTAAAAGTAATAATTTCTTCATTTGAAAAATTTATGCTGAAAATCGATAAAATCGGGATATAATTTTCAATTTAAAAATCTAAATCAATAGTACTGATCGCTGAAGTTACCGTAATCGTCGTGTCTTTTTCAGCTTCATCATTTACCGTATATAAGATCTTAATAGGTGATCCAACAGGCAAACGATATGAATTTTGAAAAGAGGCTGTTTCTTCATCCAATCTTTCGTAAGTATTTGATGTATTTTGATATTTTCCTATAGGATTGTTTTCTTCATCCAAACTTATAAACTGTGTGGTATTGTAATACTGTATTCGGAATTCTACACTATCGGTTTCAGGCAATCTATCTATGCTAATATCTACATCCTGAATGGGATTAAGCTTCACCAGATCCAGGTTTACACTTTCTTCCCTATCCATAAACTCTCTTGGATCCACATAACTTAGAGACATAAAATTTGGATTATGATCACCTGAAGAAAGCGGATTAAAATTAACAACTATCCCACGGTTATAAGCCACTAAAGATACAAAGTCTACCTTACCAAGCGCTTTACTATGAGAAGCTCCTAAAACATTATTTTCTTCTCCAACCTTAGTGGTTACATTTACGGGAAGATCTTGCAAAGCGACATTATTAGAATCTAAAAGCGTGGCAAAAACAGCCATTCTTTTATCTTCGGTGACCAGAACATCGTCTTTGTGGCAAGCAGAAAAACACAGAAATAGCACGACAATAGTCGCAAAGTATATTACTTTCATATTGATTAGTTACATCTACTAGATGCAAAATACAAAAAAGGTTGCGTTAAGAATTATCTAACGTCTTAAGATCCAACTTTCTGGATTATATTTTTTAGTGTTTTGAAAGATTAGAAAATGTAATGTCGTCTTGCCTGAACTCTTACTTGTAGCGATAACGCCCAGATCCTGCCCTGTACTTACATAATCACCTTTACGTACATAGACCTCTTCCAGGTTATCGTAAATCGTGATATAATCTCCATGTCTTAACATCACCGCTTTATTTGCTCCTTTTAAGATCTGAACTTCACTAACGGTTCCCTCAAAAACTGCTCTGGCTTTACCTCCTTTATCGGTATCGATATTTACACCGCTGTTGTTTATCGTGATATTTCGTACAATCGGGTGTGGTTGCTTACCAAATTTCATGCTTATTGTTCCCGTTGCTACCGGCCAGGGCAATTTGCCCTTATTACTGGCAAAATCTTTGGCTAAGGCTTTAGCTTCTGGCGTAAGTTCGAAAACATCGCGCTTGGTAGAACCCGATTCTTTATTGGCTTCAGCGATCGATGCTTTGATCATTGCATCAATTTTACGCTCTATTTCATCAATTTCCTGTTGTGTTTTTCTAATTTGAGAAGCAAATTGTCCTTCTTTTGCCGTAATTGTTTTCATTAATTCCTGCTGCGACTTCTTATTTTCTTCCAGTCTGGCTCTAGTCGCTCTATTTTCAGCAATTAATTTATCTTTTTCTTCTTTTTGATTGGCAAGTCGCTTATTTAAACGCTGTAGATCTATCGTACGCTTCTTTATTTGCTCGCCCTGCTCTTTACGGTAATCTGTATATTGTTTTAAATATTGAAGCCGTTTATAGGCTTGTAAAAAGCTTTCTGAAGAAAGTAAGAACATAATTCGACTTTGTTGTGATTTACTACGATATGATTTTTTGATCATTACCGCATAATCTTCTTTAAGCTCTTCCAATTCTTTTCTAAACCTGGCGATCTTCGCCTCATTTTCGTTCATCTCTTTGGTAAGAAGATTCGCCTGTCTGTTTGTAACTTTTATTAAATTCTCTGTACTTTTTATTTGTTGATTTAAATCTTGAACTTCATTTAAAATCGACTTTTCTTTCTTTTTGTTGCTGCTTCTTAATTCTGAAATTCGCCGAATTTCATTGCGAAGTTCAATTCGCCTTTTCTCTAAAGCCTCACGCGTGTTTTGAGCAAATGAATTAGTCACCACAAAAAAAGTAGCGATCAAAAAAAGGTATTTAAAAAAGCCTAATTTCATTCTACAGAAATTTCGTCGTAACCAGAAGGAATACTAAATGGAAAACTTACCTCTTCTTCAAACTCTATATTTCTATACTGCAAAGTGATATTGGTACTTTCACCACCCTCGTTGGCGATGATCGTAATTGTTTCTGGGATTAGTTTACCTGAAATATTTTGATAATCCTCGTAAGTTACCGTTACACTTCGATTTTCAGATTCTTGTGCCAGTTGCTGTGCTTTTGCCTTGTAAGTTTCAGCATCCAGCATAAACATTTTTTTTACGTCTGAATTTTTCTTCGGAAGTAACTGAAAGCCTCTGGCAGATTCACTTAATGTGTACGCATCTGTTCTAAGATCATAAATTGCCTGGCCTAGTAATAAATTCTGAAGTTTTTCGAAATCTAGAGGTGTGCCTAACCATTCACTCACTAAACTAAAATCACCGTCAAAATAAGTTTTTCCTACTTTTTCATAATAGCTCACTTTTTGCGGAGTGATATAGGCTTTAGCCATCGAAAAACCAAGAATACTCGCACTCATCCAAATAGCTTTATCTTTTTCCATTCTAAAGCTAAGATTTACAGATTGCGTTCTATCGGCATCCTGATAGGTTGCTCTCAATTTTCCCGATAATGTATTAAACTGCGTGGCGTTATCGTAATGATTTTTAATCACACCGGCTGCCTTAGCGTTACTTTCTTCGAAACCGGTCGCTGCTTTTTTGGTTCCGCAGGCGACAATACTTAAGGTTAGTAAAACAACCGCTATTATTCTTTTTATCATTTAGTAGCTTCTTTTAAAATTTTTATGGCTTTCGCCTTATATTCATTCGCGCGTTCTTTATCCTCCATCCCTGCGTAAGACACAGCGATCTGCTGATAAAAATCGGCTTCCATTCGCGGATTCTCTATTAGAAAATCTAATCCAAAAGTAAGAATTTCGACCGCTTCAGAATAATTTTTAAGTTTATTTAAGGCAACGCCATTCAAAAGATAAAAAATGGGTTGCGCCGGGAAGATATCTTTAGCTTCAGCAGCTAATTCACTTGCGCCTTCAAAACGCTCCATATCGATTCTTAGGATCAATGTATTCTTTATCATTTCGAAATTGGCAGGATCTTCCTTTAGTCCCATTTCAAAATAACGAAGCGCATCTGCTTTATTATCTGATTTTAGATAATATTCGCCTAATTTTCGATATAATGACGGCTCGTTTTCAAGATTAGAAAGCATTTGACTTACCTCCATAAGCTCGCCTTCCCACTCTGGATTTTGGTTCACAAATAATAAAAAATCGTTCAAAACCTTATATTTTGAGGCTGCATCGATCTCTTCGCTCTTAAAGACCATTTGCATAGATTGCATCGCCTGCTCTGGCTGATCTTTATTTAAATAGAATTTGTACAATGCCAAATGGGCTAAACTAGACCCCGGGCTATATTCTAAAAGTTCCTGCGCAGTTTCAAAAGCTTCCTCTTCCCTACCCTCGTCGCTATATACATAGATAAGGTTTAAATAGTTTTGCTCTTCTTCAGGATTATCTTCGATAGCTGTTTCTAAACTTGCAATTTGGGCATCTGTATTGTTTGTACGAGCATAGATCTGGCGTCTTAATCGCGTGCGATACTCGTTTTTACCATATTGGTTATCCAGGCTATCAATTAGTGATAAAGCATTATCATAACGATCGCTTAGAATATAAAGATCTGCAAGATCTTCGCGGTATTTACTGTCGATCTTTATTAATTTCTGAAGGAGTTTTATGGCGCTTTCGTAATCTATTGAAGCAATTTCGTTCTCATAAAAATCTCTTAGAATATTTTCGTCTTTGGGTTTACGATCGAGAGCTTTTTGAAAATTTGGCTGAGCTTTTTCAAATTCTTCCAGAGAATAAAAGTTTTTAGCCATTTCGTAATAAATTACGGCTTTACTATCATCTATAGAAAGGCATTTTTGAAGTGCTTCGTTGGATTTCCTGTAGTTTTCTATCCCACGCTGCTTTAAAGCTTCAAAAAAATACTCCTGAAATGCATCATTTACTTCACCAAGGTCGCTATTTACGGTGGCATTTTTATCCTCGGGTTGCTGAATTATAGCAAAGGCCTTTCCCGGCACCAAAAAAAGGTATCCAAAAAAGGCCAATATTAAGTTATGTTTCAGCAAAGTTTTTGGGGTTTGGGGTTCAATAACTATTCCAATACTGAATAATCACCGATACTAATCTCGGTAAACTCACCATTGAATTTAGCAAAATTACCGATCATTGCGTTATTCAGTTTTGCATTTTTCACTTCAGCAAAAGTTTGAATTAGACTATTTTTTATCGTAGCATTTTCAATTTTTGTACCGGCTCCAATAGAAACATTAGGACCAATCTTAGCATTAATCAACTCTACATTTTCACCAATAAAACAAGGTTCGGTAATTTCAGAATCTTTTATTTTTACATTATCAGCGATTAGCTTTTCACCATCCCGATGTAAGAATTTAAGCATACGACCATTAGTTTCTACAGTTACATTTTTATTTCCGCAGTCCATCCATTCGTCCACTTTTCCCGGCACAAATTTGAGTCCGCTTGCCTGCATGGCTTTAATTCCGTCATTAATCTGATATTCGCCACCATGAACTATATTGTTATCCAAAACTTTCTGAAGTTCGTCTTTTAGGATGGCAACATCTTTAAAATAATAGATCCCGATTACGGCAAGATCTGAAACAAACTCAGTAGGTTTTTCAACAAGCTCGGTTATCTCTCTATTCTCGTTAAGCTTTACCACACCGTAAGCAGACGGGTTTTCTACCTGCTTCACCCAAATAACACTATCAGCATCTTTATCTAAAGTAAAATCGGCTTTAAACAAAGTATCGGCATAGGCGATCACGGCTGGACCTTGTAAAGAATCCTTGGCACACATAATTGCATGACCAGTTCCCAAAGGCTTATCCTGGTAATAGATACTTCCTTTAGCTCCTAAACTTTCAGCAATATTCTTTAGATCGGTTTCCACTTTTTCTCCAAAATCTTCACCGATCACAAAAGCTACCTCGTCGATCTTTTCATTTAAAACCTTGGCAATATCCTGTACCAATCGATGTACAATTGGTTTACCAGCGATAGGAATTAAAGGTTTTGGTGTTGTAAGGGTATGTGGCCTAAGGCGTGAACCTCTTCCCGCCATGGGTACAATAATCTTCATCTCTTTGTTTGTTTGATTCTAGAATAAATTTTAGGAAAACCTGAAATTACTTTGTTCCCGTACTGCCAAACCCGCCAGCTCCGCGTACGCTTTCTGCAAGCACTTCAACTTCTTCCCAATTAATATGCTCATGTTTTGCGATCACAAGTTGCGCAACACGTTCGCCATTTTCGATCGTAAAATCTTCGTTCGAAAGATTCACCAAAATTACACCAATCTCACCACGATAATCGGCATCAATGGTTCCCGGTGCATTTAAAACGGTAATTCCTTTTTTTGCTGCCAGGCCACTTCTTGGTCGCACCTGTGCTTCGTAAACTACGGGAAGTTCTATAAACAATCCTGTTTTTACGATCGCTCTTTCTAAAGGTTTTAGAGTAATTGGCTCGGCCAGTTCAGCTCTAAGATCCATTCCTGCGGAAGCTTCTGTAGCATAACTTGGTAAATCGTGTGAACTTTTGTTGATAATTTTAATCGTCATGATCGTTTTAAAATTTTCTTTATGTCTTCTTGTTCTTTAAAATACGTAATTCCCACAAATATGAGAACAAATAATGCGGCAACTATATAATTTTGTCTGAAGTATATAAAACTTACGGCCGAAAGTGCAACCGAAAGCAGTAAATAAAATCCTATTCTCTTAACGTTATAAGGTACAGCGTAGTATTTCCTTCCGAAGAAATAAGAGATTAGCATCATACTACCATATGCGGCCAATGTTGCCCATGCGGCCACCATAAATCCAAATTTGCTAATTAGCGTGATATTTAAAACTATGGTAACCAAAGCTCCAAAAAGTGAAATATACATTCCCATTCTGGTTCTATCGGTTAGCTTATACCAAACAGAAAGATTGTGATAGATTCCTAAAAACAAGTTGGCCAGCAAAATCACAGGAACTATGGACATCGCTATCCAGTAATCCTCGTTAGGAATTAGATACCTTTTAAAAATATCGATAAAACAAACCAAAACAAGCAAAATCAATCCTCCTGAAATCACAAAGTAATCTAATATCCTTGCGTAAGTATCTTTAGCATTTTTCTCTTTAGCGTGATTAAAGAAAAATGGTTCTGCTCCCATTTTAAAAGCCTGGATAAAAATCATCATAAAAACTGCCAGTTTATAGCAGCCAGAATAAGCCCCCATAATTTCTTCGGAAAGAATATCCTTTAATAACAGCTTATCTAGATTTTCATTGATAATGAAAGACAATCCCGCCAGCATGATAGGCCAGCCGTATTTCCACATTTGCTTTAAAAGCGAAAAACTAAATTGAATTTTAGTCTTAAAAAAGTATGGCAGTAAGATCAAAAATGTAATTCCGCTAGCAGCCAAATTAGCCAGAAAGATATAGCTTAAAATGTCCTTTTGAGTATAGTGATCTAATACATATTGTGGTGCGATTTCAGGAAATTTTGGCACCAACCAAATAAAGTAGATATTAATGGCAAAAACGACAAAAACATTTAAAAGCTTAACTGATGCAAAGCGTACGGGCCTATTGGTTGCTCTTAAGTAGGCAAATGGCACAACCACCAGCGTATCCAATATTAAAACCGAAAAAAGGATATTAAAAAAAAACGGATCCAGATCTACTAATCTTATAAAAGCATCCTGAAAAATCATTCCCAAACCAAAAAACAGCAAAGTCGTGGTAGTTAAAGCTATAAAAGAAGTAGAAAAAACCTTCTTCTTATCCTCTGCTCTGCTAAAAAACCTAAAGAACGAAGTTTCCATCCCATAAGTAAGCAGTACATTAAAAAATGCCGCCCAAATGTAGAATGTCGTGTTTACTGAATAGTCTTTTGTTCCCAGCGCATCGGTATGTAACGGCACTAAAATAAAATTTAGCAACCGCGGTACTACAGTAGCAACGCCATAAATAATGGTATCCTGAAAAAATCGCTTTAAAGTACTCAACAGGCTCTGGGTTTCCTGCAAATATCCTAATAATTAAGAAAACACCACCTATTTACGTTCTTCGATATTGCTAATTACATAATATTTGGTCTCACCATTCTCCTGATATTCTAATAAGGCCTGATCTTTTTCGATACTCACCGGACTTTTCTCGGGTTTCTGTGGCATTTTATTCCCGTATTCTTCTCTTGGGTCTGAACTCATCACATAATCAGACTGGCGAATTCCAAAGCTCGCAGTGTAGCTATTTTGCCCATCTTGATTGTGAACAATTGGGGATTTTAAACCTTTAAAGTAGATATTCTTTAATTCAACTCTGTTTTTCTGAATTGCCGTTACCGGAAGATAAAACATCATCTCTCCATCGGTTTTGGTATAAAAAGCCTGTGCAAATTGTGCAGGAGCTTCTTCCTGCAGGTTTTTATTTGTTCCGCAGTTGGTAAAAAGCGAAAAGAAAAATATGCTGAAGATAAAATAAGTATGTTTCATAACTCTATTTGTTTGATTGTTCGCTAAAAGAAATCAAAACAAGTGCCAAAGAAAAATAAGCTTCAGAAACAGCTAATATTAGTTGAAATAAGCAGGTCTTTTGAAACAAAAAAGCCCGGAAAAAACCGGGCTTTAAAATATCTAAAATGAGATTATTAGTTATTAAGTGCTTCAGCACCACCAACAATTTCAAGAATTTCGTTAGTAATCGAAGCCTGTCTTGCTTTGTTGTAAGACAATTTAAGCGAATCTCTAAGTTCTGTAGCGTTCTCTGTTGCTTTATGCATCGCCGTCATACGTGCTCCATGCTCTGAGGCAAAAGAATCTCTTAAAGCCTTGTACAATTGCATTTTGAGAGACTTTGGAATAAGATCTTTTACGATCTCTAATTTAGAAGGCTCAAAAATATAATCAAGTTGCTTTTCTTCTTCAGTATCAAACTTAGGAATAGGCAAGAATTGCTCAGTTAAAACAGCTTGTGTAGCAGCATTCTTAAAGTGGTTATACACCAGTACGATCTTATCGTAATTTCCTTCTAAGAATTGTTCCATTAAATCTTCAGCAATAACAGATACATTTTCAAAACTAAGATCATCAAAGATCTCGGTATTCGTTTTATATACTGTAAAGCTTCGTTTTAAAATATCGTTGGCTTTTTTACCAATACTGTATAAATGAACATCCTTATCTGAATATTCTTTAGCGACAGCATTTTTTACACCTTTAATAATGTTTGCGTTAAAAGCACCTGCCAAACCTCTGTTAGAAGAAATAGCAACTACAAGTACTTTTTCTACCTCACGCTGCTCTGCATACTTACTGCTAGTATCATCATCTAAAGTTGCGCTAAGATCCTGTAAAAGCTGAGATAGCTTTTGGGAATAAGGGCGCATAGATTCGATAGCATCCTGAGCTTTACTCAACTTTGCCGCAGAAACCATTTTCATGGCACTGGTAATCTGCATCGTTGAAGAAACCGAGGTAATTCTGCTACGTAATTCTTTTAAGTTTGCCATATTTTTAAAATTGGACTAGCCTAAATACTAATAGAGCAAAGAGTGCAATGCTATTTTGCACTCTTTGCTTATAAACTTTTATCCTTTATATTTTTCAGATAGCTCTTTTGCTACAGATGCTAAAGTATCTGTAACTTCATCGGTAAGTTTACCGGCCTTAAGCGTATCCATTACGTCTCTATGCTTAGCGTTTAAGAATTCGATATAATCTCTTTCGAATTCTCTTACTTTTTCTACAGGAACTTCTCTAAGCAAGTTCTTAGAACCTGCAAAGATAATTGCGATTTGATCTTCTACTGGATAAGGATCGTTTTGTCCTTGTTTAAGAATCTCTACGTTACGTTTACCTTTTTCGATCACACTCATTGTAGCAGCATCAAGGTCTGAACCAAACTTAGCAAAAGCTTCAAGCTCACGGAACTGTGCCTGGTCTAACTTAAGTGTACCAGCAACTTTCTTCATTGATTTGATCTGAGCTGAACCACCCACACGCGATACCGAAATACCTACGTTAATTGCAGGACGAACACCAGAGTTAAATAAATCTGAAGTTAAGAAGATCTGTCCATCTGTAATCGAAATAACGTTAGTTGGAATATACGCAGAAACGTCACCAGCCTGAGTTTCGATAATAGGAAGTGCGGTTAAAGATCCACCACCTTTTACTTTATCTTTAAGAGATTCAGGAAGATCGTTCATTGTTTTTGCAATTCCATCATCATTGATCACTTTTGCAGCACGCTCTAATAATCTTGAGTGAAGGAAGAAAACATCCCCTGGATACGCCTCACGTCCTGGTGGACGACGTAATAAAAGAGAAACCTCACGATAAGCAACAGCCTGCTTAGAAAGATCATCATAAACGATCAATGCAGGACGTCCTGTATCTCTAAAATATTCACCAATCGCAGCACCAGCAAATGGAGCATAAACCTGCATAGGTGCAGGATCTGATGCATTTGCAGCAACGATAGTTGTATATGCTAAAGCTCCTTTATCTTCTAAAACCTTAGCAATACCTGCAACAGTAGACGCTTTTTGTCCTACAGCTACATATATACAATATACCGGCTCACCGGCATCATAAAATTCTTTTTGGTTAAGGATGGTATCGATACAAACAGTAGTTTTACCAGTTTGACGGTCACCAATCACAAGCTCACGCTGCCCTCTTCCTACAGGTACCATCGCATCGATAGACTTAATACCTGTTTGCATAGGCTCTGTTACAGGCTCACGGAAAACAACACCAGGCGCCTTACGCTCTAAAGGCATTTCGAAAGTTTCACCTTCGATTGGTCCTTTACCGTCTATAGGCTCACCTAGAGTATTTACTACTCTTCCAACAATACCTTCACCAACTTTGATAGAAGCAATTCTTTGTGTTCTTTTTACTGTAGAACCTTCTTTAATTTCTTTCGAAGGTCCTAAAAGTACTACCCCAACATTATCTTCTTCAAGGTTAAGTACCATTCCTTCTAGACCACTTTCAAATTGTACTAATTCTCCGTATTGAGCATTAGAAAGTCCATAGACGTTCGCAATACCGTCACCAACTGTAAGTACGGTACCAACCTCGTCTAAAGAAGCCTTTGCCTCGAATCCAGAAAGTTGTTGCTTTAATATTGCTGATACTTCAGCAGGATTTACTTCTGCCATAATTATTTAAGATAAAATGCCACGTTAACTTACGGGCGGTTTTTATTAAATTTTAGAAACGTATGCGTTGCCTGTTTTAAATTCTGTTTTTAATTTGCTTAAGTTATTAGCAACACTAGCATTGTACTGCAAGTCACCAACTCTTAAAACAAAACCACCAAGAATACTTTCATCGATCTTATTCTTGATTATTGCTTCCCTACCGGTAAGCTCTTTTATTTTAGCCTGAATTTTAGCTTCAAGCTCTTTTGTTAAAGGAACTACAGTAGTAACAACAGCAGTTTGCACCTGTATAGAACCATCAAACAATCTTAAATATTGATCTGCTACAATACCTAAAATATCGATACGGTTATTCTCTACAAGTAAATTGAAAACGCCAGTAGTTAAACCGTTCACATCCTTAAAAACAGCCTTTAAAGCCTGGTTTTTAAGTGTTGGTTTAATTACTGGACTTGCTAACATATTTCTTAGATCTTCGCTGCCTGCAATTGTCTTAGAAATACTTAGCATATCATCCTTTACATCTTTAGCTACATTTTTCTCATTAGCTAAATTTAGGATGGCTTTTGCGTAACGTTGTGCTGCTCTGGTTCCTTTCATCACAAAGTATTAGTTTAAAGTAACATCACCAAGCATATCATCGATCATTTGGTGTTGTTTTTCTTTACTTGATAATTCTTTACGAACTACTTTTTCAGCAATCTCTATAGATAAGTTTGCAACCTGAGATTTAAGTTCTGCCATAGCAGCTTTTTTCTCTAGCTCAATACTTTCTTTAGCCTGTGCTACAATTTTATCTGCTTTGGTTTGTGCTTCTTCTGTAGCATCTGCCAAAACTTTTTCTTTTAATTCACGAGCTTCTTTAAGAATAGCATCTCTTTCAGCACGTGTCTCTTTCATTAACTGCTCGTTATCTGCCTTAAGATTTTGCAATTCTTTTCTAGCTGTTTCAGCCGAAGACAAAGCGTCGTTGATAGAATCTTCTCTTTGCTTAACAGCACCAAGAATAGGTTTCCATGCAAATTTCGCTAATATCAAAATAAGTACAAGGAAAACTATCGTTTGCCAAAAAATAAGACCAATTTCAGGAGTGATTAATTCCATAATGCTTTTTTAATTTAAAGTAAATCCATTCGTAACCAACCGTTACGAATGGATAAATAAGAATTCAATTACTTAAGAACTCCAAGTAAAGCTGCTACTACTCCAAAAAGAGCAACACCTTCAACAAGAGCCGCAGCGATAATCATAGCTGTCTGGATTTTTCCAGAAGCTTCTGGCTGGCGAGCGATAGCATCCATGGCAGATCCACCGATTTTACCAACTCCCATAGCCGCACCGATAACTGCTAAACCGGCACCTAAAGCTGCAAGACCTACATACAATAATTCCATAATTGAAAGATTTAAAATTAAAAGTTAATGATGTTCGTGTTCTTCTACTGCCATCCCGATAAACAGGGCAGACAGCATGGTAAAAATAAATGCCTGTAAAAATGCAACAAGCAATTCTAATATCGATATAAAAAGAGCAAAAGGAACCGAAACACCAGCTACTCCTACGCTTTCAAGAATAAATATTAACCCTATTAAACTTAATATGATAATGTGACCTGCGGTAATGTTCGCAAATAAACGAATCATAAGTGCAATTGGCTTAATGAAAACACCCATTAATTCTACTACGGCAAGAAGTGGCTTCACAAATGTTGGAATGCCTGGCATCCAAAGTGTGTGTTTCCAGTAATCTTTACTACCGTTAATTAGAATTAAAACTAGAGTGAATAAACCTAAAGAAATAGTCACTGCAATATTACCTGTTACGTTAGCCGCACCTGGTAATAACCCAATCATATTCGTAATCCAGATGAAGAAAAATACCGTTAATAAAAATGGCATGAACTTCATATATTTTTTCTCTCCAATTTGTGGTCTAGCAATTTCGTCTCTAACAAATAGAACAAAAGTTTCTAGCACGTTATTGAAGCCTTTTGGAGCATGTTTATTTTTCTTGTGGAAAGAAGCTAATCGATTAAAAATAATCAACATAATGATAACGGTTATAAACATAGCCGCTACATTTTTAGTGATCGATAGATCGATAGGACGCTCTGCGTTTAAAGGGTGGTGATCTTCATCGAACTCAACCCCATGAGCTCCTTCTTCTAACTGATAAATTTTCTCGTGAAGATTAACGAAGTGCATTCCGTTTTTTTCTACCACATGATGCCCTTCGGTATCATGGTGAAATTCACTAGACATAAATGTTACAAGACCATTATCGGTATAAAGTATTACCGGAAGTGGTATTGTGAAAGAATTTTCGCCTTCTCCATAAAAATGCCATCCATGCGCATCACCAATGTGATGAAGAATCATATCTGTAGCATTAAATTCTTTTTCAGCTTCTGCTAAAGAGTCCTCTTTTGATGCAAAAGAAAAAACCGGAAGTAAGGCTAGTGCAAATGTCACTATAATCTTTAACGATTTTTGTGCTATCATAATACCTGGTCTACTTATAAAATTATGGGCTCTAAATTTCGGTGCAAAGGTATACTTTTATTTTTTATGTGAAAGTCCCGGTTTTAATTTTTTATTTAGATTTCAATTAATCTTAAAGATTATTGATATTCAATCATTTATTATGATTAATTAATTTCACAGCAAAGGTGGTTTCAAAAATTAAAAATATAAAATATGGGACAAAAAAAGCGATCACCTGGGCAAAAATCGATACCTCATCATTAAGCAATGCAGGCAACAAAAATAATACTGCTGCCAGCATTTTTAACAAGCCCATCCCCATAAAGGCAAAGCCTGTTTTATCCTCAAAATTGAGATTTATATATAATAATATCGCGTAAATTAATATTGTCGCTAAAATATGAAAAGCGTAATTAGAAACTGTACTGTAGTGTAGGGTCGCCTCTACAAAATTTGAAACAGTATAAAATTGAATCGCAAATAAGATTAATGCAAAAGGCAAAAATACCTTAAGGAAGTTTAAAAATGGTCGTCCCATCTAATCGTCGTCTTTACTTATATTCTTTACGCTTCGTATTACCTGAAATAAAGCAATAAAAACGCCTAAAAGTGATAATGATATCGTGTACGCAGAAAATTTATTCGGAAATTTTTCATCTAACCAAATACCAAGAAAAACACCTCCGGCAATAATAATGGCCATCTGAAAACCTACATTTACAAATACCAGGTACTTGTTACGCTGATTGTTTTTCATTTTTAACCGACTTCATTGCGCCGCGCATCTGGCAAGTAGCATTAAAATTAGCACCAGGCTCTACGGCAAGTTTTCCCGCCATAACCTCTCCATCTACCGTAGCTGTTGATTTTAAACTTAAAATACCGCTAACTTTCAATTTTCCCTTAAAAGAACCCTCAATATCAGCATTTTCACATTCCAAAGTTCCTTCTATATTTCCATTTTTGCTTATAACCACTTTCCCGGTGGTAACTAAAGTGCCTTTTAAAAAACCTTCGATCCTAAAAGCTCCTTTCGCCGTTATATCTCCGGTAATTTTAGTTCCTGCTGCAATTTTATTTTGCTCATTAGAAAATTCTTTAGCACCAGAACTTTTCTTTTTTTCTGAAAACATCGTATTAAGAGTGAGAGTTAATAATCTGTTTTATAAGTGTCGAGGTTCTTTCTTAGAAGAATTACCCTGTAATTATTAGTTGAGATCGCAATAAAATCATTTTCAAGCTTATAATCATCATTTTCTCGTAATAATTCACCAAAACCTAAAGCTCTGGCGCGATCTTCTAGACCATGTACCACCACAAACAAGCGATCGATCGTATAAGGATCTAAGGACGTGGAAAGATTGGAATAGTCTAGATCTACCATAGCCGAATCTAATTTTTGCTGAAATTCCAGCGCTTCTTCTTTCTTATTAGCATCAAACTCGTACACCAGTTTGTAATTTTTGGCCAAACTATCTTGCTGAAGTTGAAGTCGGCTTAATCTTGGTAGCGATTCGCTTATCATTTGTTTTGCCTTTTGTCCCTCTGGCGATTGCGGATAGGTTAGCGAAACATGGCTCAATGCCGTGCGATATTCAGACAAACCTTTTAATCGTCCTATGGACATCGCTTTTAACAATTCGAATTTAGGAACGATCTCTTCACCAGAATATCGAGTGATAAATTTATTACTTTCTGAAATCACCTCTGTAAATTCTTTATTTTCGAATAATTCGAAGGTATTTTCATAACTCATTTTTGGTAAGCTCTCGCCGTTAGCAAGGCTTTGTGGATTCTGAATAAATATCGCGTATTGAGAATCTGGATAATTAGTGATGATATCTCTCTTCATCTCATCTTGTTTGGCCAGCATATTTAAATTTCCGTAGGCCTTATAAAGATTATATTTAGAAGGTAATACCAATCGATCTTCTGGATCACTAGCTAAAACTTCTTCTAACCGATTTGCAGAAAGTCGATACTCAGCAAATTTTTCATTATAAATTAAACCAAGTTGATAGTAAGCGTAATTTCTCTCTTTATACAAACTATCGATAACTTTATTATCTGTTGGAAGTTTATCAACATAAGTTACTGGATTAAATCTTGGATCGCTTGTAAAATCGAAATCGGCACCATCTTCAGAAGTTGCCATTGCAGTCGTATTTCCTGTAGCCATCCAACGCCAGTTATCTGCAAGTTGACGGTTTCCCCAAACTCTTAAAAACTCGCGCTCTCCTCTACTAATAAGATTGTCGTTATAGAAATAGAATTTATTCGTATTCTCTTCGCCAGGAACTCGAATGTTTGGAATTCCCGTATTTGGAACTCCCGGGCCTGCAGTGTTTAAAGCTAAAGCTTCTTCTGTTTCGCCTTCTTCAATTTGATTTTGATAATCTTCTTTTAGCTTATCAGTATATTCTGTATAAAAAGCAATTTGCTCTTCGCGTGATAACTTTGTGAGATCTAATATACTATCGTTTTTATCTGCAATCGACTGGTAAAAGATCACATCGTCCAGGTTCTTACGCTTCTTTTCTATAGTTCTGTACTCCCTTAAACTAGAATTCATTTCGAAAAGCGTACTATCAAAATATTTGGCGGCTCTCTGATAATTTGATCGATCAAAATTGATATTCGCCAGAATCTCGTAGTTTATAGATCTTAAATAGGGATCGCTGTTTGCACGACTTCTAAGTGACTTATTGTAAAAAACAATAGCAGTATCTAAAGAATCTCGTTGATTATAATATTCGCCAAATTGAAAATAAATTTTATCTAAAAATGGACGATTTTCGCGATCTTCTTCAAGACTTATAAGCAATTCTTTTAGTTGCTGATCGTTATTTTCTTCAGGGTCAAAATTTCTTGCTTTCTGGATATAGGCATTGATCATGTAAATTCGAGGTGACTTTCGATTAAGCTCGATAACCTCATCAAAAGCAAAATTTGCATTTTCTGGTTGATTCAGTAGATTATATAACTGACCTATAATGAAAAAATAACGCCCTTTTTCTTCGTTTTTCTTCGTGAAATTGGCGGCAGTAGTTAAAGGAGCCAATGCACTATCGGGATACTGAAGATTTATATAGGCCTGCGCCATGGCTGCTTTCGCATCTGCATATTCCTGATCCTCAAATTGGGCATTTTCGATGATCCTTTTTAAATTTCTAATCGCGATCCTGTTATTCTCTAACCTAATATTGGTTTTCTCTCGCCAAATTTGCGCATTTCTAATGCTATTACTGGCCGGATATCTTTGCAAAATATAGTTGAATGCTTCTAATGCGGGAATAAAACGTTGATCAAAATATCGTGCTTTTCCCAACAACATATAAGCTTCATCGATCTGTGGATTTTCTTCGTCCCCGGCAATTAACATCGAATGACGCTGAATCGCTTTTACCGCTTTTTGCTCGGCAACACCAAAATTTTGATTTCGAACGCTATCGGGAAGCAGGATCTCTTCATCGATCTGCATACGTTCTATAGGTAGTAAATCCCAGTAATTGTCTCTGTAATTCTGGTTTAATTCTTCTCGCCCGGCTTCAAGAGCAAGATTACCGTTATAAAGTGTATTATATTCCGCAGTAACCGAATGCCAGCTTCGACTAATAAAAGTATCCTTCTTTCGGGAGCAGGAAAGTATAGCCCCAATTAGAAAAAAAGCAAAAACAACATGTGAAAATCTCCTCAAAACCAAGCCTTTCTTATTAGCATCATAACTCTGTTACGCAGGATTTAGTATGTAAAAATAAGTTTCTTTTTACAAATACAAAGATTTGCGCTTTAAATAAGAAAAATCGGGCGTTGATTACTCGGGCTTATCAGCTGCGGCTTCTTCGGTTGGAGCTTCTGTGGTTTCTTTAAATTCTTCAGGAATTTGTTCTCCAGAAAAATAAGTTTCCAGTTCTTTTAGCGTAGCTTCAGAAGTTTTAAGATCCCTAACGATAACACCTTTATCTAAAACTACGATACGCTCACAAACTTCTGTCACATGAATAAGATCATGACTGGAAACCAAAACCGTAGTTCCAGAAATTTCAGAAAGATCCTTGATAATTTTTTTTAGCCTAATTTGAGTGGTAGGATCCAAATTAGCAAAAGGCTCGTCTAAGATCACTACTTTAGGATCACCAATTAACGCGGCAACGATTCCCACTTTTTTCTGATTCCCTTTCGATAAATCTCGAAGGTATTTTTTTCGGCCTATGATTTCTCCATTAAAGAATTCTTCAAATTGTGCCAAAAAGCTATCAATATCGGCTCGGTTTTGACTGCGTAGCTCACCCACAAAATAAAAGTATTCTTCCGCAGTAAGATATCCTATCAAAAAGCTTTCGTCGATAAACGAAGCCGTAAAAGTCTTCCAGTCTTCACTTTCGTTCACCGTAATATCCTGATTAAAGATATTTCCAGAAGTAGGCCGTATTAAATCTAAGAGCATGCTGAAAAATGTCGTTTTTCCCGCTCCGTTATTCCCTACAAGACCTAAATTTTGTCCCTCTGGGATTTCTAAATGGTCGATATCTAAAACCTTGGTTCCGTTATATACTTTAGAAAGATTAGTTGCTGTGATCATAGTATTTTGTTTTCTCGGTTTACGAGATTTGTATAGTTAAGGTTAATTTTTAAGTCCTACTTTTTGTTTAAAAAGATCGCTTAGTCTCCGGTTTGTTTGTATCCATGAATCATGGCGTATTTGTTCTTTTTATACTGAATAGTAATTCTATCCATTAAATAGTTTCTTAGAAGAATACCAATTACTCCTAAAATTCCTATCACCAAAAGACCAATATTAAAACTGAAGAGTTTATAGAACAGATAAAAGATCCCTAACGGAACGGCCAATAACGGAATCGCCACCAACCATTGCGCAGCACCAGTTCCCTGGTAGTTCATAAACGGACTCTTCTCCAGATCGATTCGCTTTTTATTAAACGAGCCTGTAAACATTAATAAAGGCACATTTACACCAAGATTATATAAGGCACAGGTAAAAATAATGAGTAGTATATTCCAGCCAAAGTAAACATAAGGCGTACTTAAAATGGTTAAAATAATGATACTAAAACTTATCAGCGCAGCTTTAGAAGCCAAATACTTACGCATTGGTATATTTTGCGACATGATCATTTGGTAATAGGCAGCATCCCAGCTAGGCACAAATTGGCCAAAATTGATCATAAATATTCCTGATATAAAAATACCTGCAAAAACAAACATTACCGGCATTCCCTCGTAAACCGAATTGGTGAAAAATAACAAGCCATATAAGAGAAAGAAAAATGAAAGAAAAACCGTTGATTTTGGACGTTTATTTCGCCAAATTAACTTCATATCTAACTGAAGGAAAGTTGATACCTCTCCAAATCGTTTTAACCACTCAAAATCCTGAGATTTTACTTCTTTTTGCTTAGTTTTTAGACCAGCGTCTAAGTAAAATTTCTTTTTCAGGGTATTCTTAACCCAAACAAATAACAACAAGCAAAGAATTATAGGCAAAATTGCCAAATATGGCATTTCTAACACATAATTTAAGAAAATCCCAAACTTCTCACTTACCGGAACAATATTAAAATACTCTAACCCCGCTAAGGCTAAAATCACAATAATTGCAGGTAGAAAAGATTTAAGATCTTCAGCAAACTTCTTCTTGATCAGAAAATTGAAAAAATTAATCGAAAAACTTAAGAATAACACACTAATCGCCCAGCCAATCATAGAAACTGCGGTATAATCTGTTTTTACTGCAACCACTACGGCAAACGGTACGTAAATTAAAAGTGGTAAAATATTGTAGAACGAGAATAGCGATTTTAGCAACACAAAATTAATAACCTTAGCCTTTCTTATATTCTGAAGCAGTAAAGGTTTTATTTGTACCATCGGAAGACTTTGCATAAAAAATCGAAAGATTAACTCAAAAGCCAGCCAGCCTAAAATAAATTCGTTCAATTTTAAAAGTGGAACATTATCTGGATATATCTTTTTCAAGATTGGGTAAAGTCCTATTCCCATAAAAAGAAACACGACAGCAAAATACACGGCTAAAAAGATCATGAAAATCTTCAAACCAAGACTTTTACCAAAGCTTGCGCTACGCGTAAAAGATTTCCACTCTAAACTGAGTAATTTCCCTACCATAAAAAATGCTTTACTTACTTGTAGCTAAATTTAGTATTTTGTTACACTCTAAAAGCTGATACTTTGTATTTTTGCCCACAAATTATTTTTGATGGGAACATTTCATAAACTAAAAATAAAAGAAATAATTAGGGAAACGCCTCAGGCTGTGAGTATTTCATTCGAGATTCCTTCAGATCTTCAGCAGGAATACAAATTTACGGCCGGGCAATATATTACCATTAAAGCAGATGTTGATGGTAAAGAACTACGTAGAGCATACTCACTGTGTTCAGCTCCAAATTCCGGAGAATTTAAAGTAACGGTTAAGGAGGTAGAAGGCGGTAAATTTTCTGTAGTTGCCAACAATAAACTTCAGGCGGGTGATATTTTAGATGTTCATACTCCTGAAGGTAAATTTGTTTTAGAGCCTTCTTCTACAGCTAAAACTTATGCTGCTTTTGCTGCCGGTAGTGGGATCACTCCTGTGCTATCGATAATAAAAACAGTACTTTCTGAAGAAAATCACAGTAGATTTATTCTTACCTACGGAAACAAATCTCCAGAAAATACGATCTTTTTTAAAGAGCTTTTAGAACTACAGGCAAGTTATCCAGATCGACTTTTTGTCGAGTTTGTATTTAGTAGATCCAGGGAAGATAATGCACATTTTGGCCGAATTGAAACCAGCACGGTTAATTTTGTGATGAAAAATAAATTTAAAGATCATTCTTTTGATGCGGTTTATTTATGCGGTCCAGAAGAAATGATCAATCACGTAAGCGAAGTGCTTAGTAACAACGGTATTGCTGAAGAAAATATCTATTACGAATTGTTTACCAGCGATGATACCGGTGAAGTTGAAGCCGATCTTGAAGGCCAAACGCAAATTACCATTATGGTTGATGATGAAGAAACCAGCTTTGTGATGGATCAAACCGATGTAATTTTAGATGCGGCTTTAGAAAACGATCTTGATGTTCCTTATTCTTGCCAGGGCGGAATTTGTAGCAGTTGTATCGCCAGAATCACTGAAGGTAGAGCTGAAATGCGTAAAAATCAAATCCTTACAGACGATGAGATCGAAGAAGGTTTGATCTTAACCTGCCAGGCGCATCCACTTACACCTACCATAAAAGTAGATTACGACGACGTTTAGGATCTAAAAACAGGATATTATTTTATTTAAAAAAGGCTTTCAGTATTTCAGAAAGCCTTTTATTTTTTAGTTTATCACTGAGTTTATTTTCTCTACCACTTTATCCGGTGTTACGGTTCTTATGGCAAATTCGTAACCTTCAGGGTATTTATTTCCATAAACCGAAGTTGGTATTTTTGGAAACTTTTCTAAATCTGGGATCAATGAATTTTCAAAAGGCTGTAGAAAAGGTCTAAAACCAGCATAAGGATGTGTTACTCCCCAAATACTCACCACCGGAATTCCATACATTGCTGCCATGTGCCCGTTCCCGCTATCCATAGATAGCATTGTATCAAGATTGGAGATTAAAGCCAGTTCTTCTTCAAAAGATAAAAGCCCGGCAACACTTAAACAGTTCTCAAATTGTTTCTCCCAGGATTGTAGCTTTTTGGTTTCTGCATTTCCGCCGCCAAAAAGAAAGACCTGGATATCGTTCTGCTTATTCAGTTTTTTTAAAACCTCTTCCATTAGATCTGCCGGATAAGCTTTAGAAGCATGCTGTGCAAAAGGAGCAATTCCTAACCACTTTTTAGAAGAATGGGCTACAATTTCATGTATTTTAGTCGGAATTTGCTGCTTTTCAGGAAAAATATGGTAGTTAAAATCTATAGGAAAACCTAAGTCTGCAAACACATCTGCATAGCGCTGGTGTGTACTTTTTAATTCTTTAAAAACTTTATGATCTTCCCGGGTAAGTTTCTTCTTCTCTGCCCTTCCCTTATCAATTTGTTTTACTGGAATTCCGAAGAGATAAAAAACAGATTTCAGTACATTACTGCGAAGCACATTGTGAAGATCGGCCACCATTTCGATCTCGTGATTCCTCAATTCTCGAGCCAGCCTGCCTAACCCCATTACGCCATTATGCTCGCCATTAATGTCGGCTTCGTAAATCTCTACATTAGGAATTCCCTTAAACATAGGGGCAAAAAAAGGACGGGTAAGAAAGGTGATCCTACAATTAGGATACATCGCCATAAAAGTTCTAATCACAGGAACCGTCATCGCGACATCGCCCATCGCCGATAAGCGAATGGCTAGAATATGAGCACTTTTCTCTCTATTCTCATCTGGAATATGTTGATGTGAAGTGCTCATAGTATTCTTATTTATTTCTAAGAACCGGGTTAAGTTCGTCGTCGTTATACATTTTCATCTGCTTATAGACCTTCATGTATTTATCCCCGTTCTCAATATCTTTTAAAAGCTGATCTATGGCCGAAGAAAGATCTACTCGCTGCTCTAACAAAATATCAAGTTTTGCCTGGCATTTTTCTTTATGATCTGCTGAAGCATCTTCACGAGTCGCTTCTTCATGCATATGATAAATTTTAAGCGCTAAAATCGATAATCGATCTACTCCCCACGCAGGACTCTCTGTATTGATCGTTGCATTTTCTTTAGGCTCAACCGCCTTATATTTTTCAAGAAAATAACTATCGATATATTCAACAGTATCTGTACGATCCTGGTTAGAGGCATCGATTAGACGTTTCAGTTTTAAACCAGCAATAGGATCGATATTAGGATCTCTTACAATATCCTCATAATGCCATTGTACCGTATCTATCCAACATTTTCTATACAAAAGATGTTCGATAAGCTGTGATTCGCTATTGTAAGGATTTGTAAAAGGCTGATCTACGCTATCAATTTCGTGATATTTTTTGATCACTTCCTGAAAGATCTTATTTGCTTTATCTGTAAACATTATATCGATTTTTTAAAACTGAATAGTTTAAACGCCTCTAAAATCTGAAAATTTCAAGATTCGACGTTTTTATTGAATATTTTAAATTGAACTGCAAAGGTATTACAAAATCTAGAACTGCTAAACATGGTCTTGGGTTCTTCTATAGTTAACAATTGCCGAATGTCTTTTTGAATGAAATTATTTATTCTGAATAAAAAGTACCCCAAAAGGCATCAAAATCAATATTAATAAAAGTATTTCCCTGAAGATCTTATCCCGGCCGGTATCAAAATAATTTGAAACGATAATACTAAGTGGAATAAAAAAGAAAATAAGCTCGCTCCCATTCTTACTTGGAGCGAAAATGCCTACCGAAACACCAATAATTAATGTAAATAAAATAAGATGTAAAGAAGGTCTTAGACTCACTCCTGCCTTTTGAATAATGGAAAAATAATACACCAAAGACCATAGCGTAAGTGCCAAAATTATACTTATTGGCGTAAGAAATTTAAAAGACTGATAATTTGAAAAATCGAAATTATACGGCTGATACCAATCTGAAATTAGATAAAATTGGTCATAAATTAATAGATGGATCGAGCAATAGATCAAATACACACATACCGCTGAAGTTATAGGTATTAACCAGTTTTTAGGCCGTGGCGAATAAATAATAATTCCTCCTAAAACAATCAATAAGAACAAGATCGACCAAAAATAAAATAAGGAAGCAATACAGATCCAAAAAGCAGCATCAAAAATCTTTTTTTCAACCGTAATTTGTGATTTTAAGCTTATAATTCGGCGTAAAGCCAATAGAATAAGTGTTGCTGAAATGATCACATTATAATCTTGCAGCAACGGAAAAAAAGAGGCGCAAAACACTGAAAATAGCAGGATTTTATAGGCGCTACGCTGAGTAAGATCGTTCTTTTTAGCAATAAAATTCAGTAAAAAAAGTGCTAACATTAGTGCTAAAAAAACACCCAGGATTTTAAAGAATTTCAGTATTTCAAAATCTAAAAACCAATTCTGAAAATTAGCTGCAATAAAAAATCCAGAAAGCAATACGAGGACAAGCGTAATATTAATTGGCTTTGATTTGGCAAAAAAGCTTGTTAGCATTGCTCTTTTTTCTATTTTTGTAGTGTTAAACTAACAATGTTAAACGATGACTGAAATATTTGAAGGGATATCTTGGCTGTTCGAAGAGGTTCTTCTTAAGCCTCTTGATTGGTTACGTTCCCTAGAACTTGACTCTTGGTGGGGTGCTAACGCCATCAACTTTGTATTTATTATCATTGGAATGATCGCTTTTGCTTACTGGTGTAAACAACTTAAGATTTTCCAAGACGCTGATGACGAAAACACGAGATCTAAACCTTACTTAGGATAATCCTAAGCAAGGTCGAATCCTAGATCTTTTCTAAAATACATCTTATCAAATTGTAGTTTTTCTACATTTTGATAAGATTTTTTTAGTGCCTTTTTGTAATCTTCTCCAAAAGCAGTTACTGCGATTACACGACCCCCATTGGTCACAACTTTATCATCTTTTGTAGTCGTACCGGCATGAAATACTAATGCATCTTCAACATTTTCTATTCCGGTTATTTCTTTACCTTTTTCGTAAGCTTCTGGATAACCACCAGAAACCATCATTACGGTTGTAGCCGTTCTTTCATCGATTTCTAGATCTACCTCATCAAGTTTTCCCTGCGCTGCTTTGGCTAGTACTTCAACCAGATCAGATTTTACTCTAGGTAAAACAACTTCGGTTTCAGGATCTCCCATCCTTACATTATATTCGATCACATAAGGCTCCTCTCCTACTTTTATCAATCCAATAAAAACGAAACCTTTATAATCGATATTTTCTTCAGCAAGACCATCTACGGTAGGTTTTACGATACGCTCTTCGATCTTCTGCATAAACTCGGCATCGGCAAAAGGAACCGGAGAAATAGCGCCCATTCCACCTGTATTTAATCCAGTATCTCCTTCACCAATTCGCTTGTAATCTTTGGCTGTTGGTAAGATCTTGTAGTTTTTACCATCGGTTAATACAAAAACACTTAGTTCTATACCATCTAAAAATTCTTCGATCACCACCTTTGCACTGGCTTCTCCAAATTTTTGATTTTTCAGCATATTTTCTAATTCGGCTTTAGCTTCAGCAAGATCATTTAAAATTAAAACGCCTTTACCAGCTGCAAGACCATCTGCTTTAAGAACGTAAGGAGCTTTTAAAGTTTCTAAAAATACTTTACCTGCTTCCAGGCTTTCTGCTGTAAAACTCTCGTAAGCAGCAGTTGGAATATTATGCATCGCCATAAACTCTTTTGCGCGCTCTTTACTACCTTCAAGTAATGCTCCTTGTTTTGATGGTCCTACGATTAAAAGTTCCTTTAAACCTGGCTCGTTTTTACAAAAATCTGTAATTCCCTTTACAAGAGGATCTTCTGGTCCTACGACCAGCATGTCTATATTTTTTTCAATAATAAAATCTTTAATACCAGAAAAATCTCCTACATTTAGGCTCACATTTTTCCCTACATTTAAAGTTCCGGCATTCCCGGGAGCTATATACAGTTTTTCACATTTTGGACTTTGTGCAATTTTGTAAGCAAAAGTATGCTCTCGACCGCCCGAACCTAGTATTAAGATTTTCATTTTTAAGAAATATTTATTTTGGGCTTCAAAAATAATTGTTTGTAAATTGAAGCACCAATAAATTTGAATAAAAAAGCATTAATAAGTTTTGGATTGGTTTAAACTTTCGCTTCAGCTTAATAAATTCCCTGTAAACAGGGCTCGAAAAATGTTGGACGAAATCGACCAGATTCCGGTTAACCAATACCAAAATTTTATTGAAACAAAGAAAAAGGAAATTGTTGATTATCATCTAACTAATAACAATTTCTACAAAGGCTTTATTGGTGATCGATCGATCGAAAAATGGGAAGATATTCCTATAATGTCGAAAACCGATCTGCAACAACCTTTAAAGCAGCGTTTAAGCGATGGCTTTAACTTAAAAAATAGCTACATAGGTAAAACTTCTGGCAGTAGTGGCCATCCCTTTAGTTTTGCTAAAGATAAACTTTGCCACGCAATGGCCTGGGAAGGTTTTAACGATCATTATAACTGGCATGGTATAGATCTCAATAAATCGCTACAAGCCAGATTTTATGGTATTCCGTTAGATTTTTATGGTAATTTACAGGAACGTATTAAGGACCGAATAAGTCTTAGAAGACGCTTTAGTATATTTGATCTTAGCGAGGTGAAATTGCAGAATTTTCTCGATCGTTTTAAGAAAAGTAGATTCGATTATTTAAATGGATACACCAGTGCCATCCTGCTTTTTTCTAAATTTTTAAAGAAAAAAGAGATTGTGCTTAAAGACATTTGTCCCAGTTTAAAACTTTGCATTGTTACTTCTGAGCGTTTATTTGATAAGGATAAAAAGTTAATCGAAGAAGCTATTGGTGTCCCCGTGGTAAATGAATATGGTGCCAGCGAAGTAGGACTTATTGCCTTCGAAAATCCGCAAGCAGAGTGGTGCCTAAACTCCAGAGATCTTTTTATCGAAATTGTAGATAAAAACAATAAAACTTTACCTCCCGGTGAAGAAGGCAGAGTGGTGATCACTTCTCTTTTTAATAAAGCGCACCCTATTATTCGTTATGCCATTGGAGACATTGGTTTTATGTCTAAAAAAAGTACGCCAAAAAAGCCAATATTAGAATCTTTGATCGGGCGAACCAGCGATGTCGCAAAACTTGCTGATGGAAAAATAGTTCCCGGACTTACATTTTACTATGTAACTAAAACGATTATCGACGATACCGGTAACACCAAAGAATTTGTAGTTACTCAAACTAAAATGGATTCTTTTGAGATTGAATACGTACGGGATACCGAATTTAATACTGAAGAAACAACCAAAATCGCTGAAGCAGTTGAAAAATATGTTGGTAAAAACCTGAAAGTTAATTTTAAAAGAAAACAAAGCCTTACCCGAAGTAAAAGCGGAAAACTAAAGCAATTTACTTCATTAATCGACTGATTTTACCTGCCTGGATTTCACAAAAAAATGTTCTCCCAAAAAGACCAAAATCCAATACATGCTTTTTAGTTTTCCAAAGCCTAGAACTTTATTGTAGATCTTATAATTATAGGAAAGCATTTCTAATTTATTTTCAGAAACAGAACCTTTTCTTATTCGGTATAAAGCAAGCGATTCCTCCATTCCGTGGGCGGTACCTCCTTTTTTGATAACTTCAAGCCACATTGCCCAATCCTGTCTTTTTCGAATTTCAGGGTGGTAAACTTTACCAATTTTAGCTGCATTATACATCCCGGTAAGATTACCTATATAATTGCTTTTAATCAGTTTTGAATAATTTATAAAAGGTAAAGCTTCGATAATTTCGTTTAAAGATTCTCCATTCTCACTAATCCGATCATAGCTACTAAAAACAATCTTAGCTTTATTCTCCAGGCAAAATTTAAGCTGCTGAGAGAGCTTTTCTGGTTTCCATAAATCATCTGCATCTAAAAAAGCTATAAACTCTCCTGTGGCTTCTTTAACCGCCTTATTTCTGGTATAACCCGCACCATAATTAATTTCATTTCTAAAGATTTTGATGCGAGCATCTTTATTTACATAATTACGAACCGTATTTACCGTAGCATCTTTTGAAGCATCATCTACGATAATAAGTTCCCAGTTCTTATAGTGCTGAGCAATCACAGATTCGATTGCCTGCGAAATAAATTCATTCGAATTATAGGCAGGCATAATCACAGAAACCAAAGGATTTTGCATTATTTACTTTCTATTATGCTTAGTAAAATCTTTATGCTCTTTCTTCAATAAATCTTCTTTAGATAGATTTTTGAAGTAGTTATAAGTGATTTTCATCCCTTCTTCCCTAGATACTTTTGGCTCCCATCCCAAAATTTCTTTAGCTCTGGTAATATCTGGTTGGCGCTGTAAAGGATCGTCTTTTGGTAAATCTTTATAAACGATTTTTTGCCTTGTGCCGGTTAGCTTAATAACTTCTTCAGCAAAGTCTTTAATCGTTAATTCATCTGGATTACCAATATTTATAGGCTCTACATAATCACTAAAAAGTAACCTGTATATCCCTTCTACCTGATCGTCTACATAACAAAAAGAACGAGTTTGCAAACCATCTCCAAAAACGGTTAAATCTTCACCTCTTAATGCCTGACCAATAAATGCAGGTATTACTCTACCATCATTTAATCGCATTCTTGGCCCGTAAGTATTAAAGATTCTCACAATTCTGGTTTCTAAACCGTGAAACCTATGATAGGCCATTGTCAATGATTCCTGAAATCGCTTTGCTTCATCATAAACTCCACGTGGCCCGATAGTACTTACATTCCCATAATAATCTTCAGATTGCGGATGTACTAAAGGATCTCCATAAATTTCTGAAGTTGAAGCGATAAGAATTCTGGCTCCTTTTTCTTTTGCTAAACCTAAACAATGATGTGTTCCTAAAGATCCTACTTTTAAAGTTTGAATAGGGATTTTTAAATAATCTATTGGGCTGGCAGGCGATGCAAAATGAAGTATATAATCCAACTTTCCGGGAACATGAATAAACTTGGTTACATCGTGATTATAAAATTCAAAGTCTTTATTTTTAAAAAGGTGCTCTATATTACGAATATCGCCTGTAATAAGATTATCCATTCCTATCACCCTAAAGCCTTCTTTGATAAATCTATCACACAAATGCGAACCTAGAAATCCCGCTGCTCCTGTAATTAATACAGTTTTGCCCATTTAAATATTATTAATCGATTTTAAAAAAATCATTTAGAAAACATCTAATCTTAAATTTACTACAAGAACTTTAAGAATTAAAGATTTGCTCCAGTATTTTTTCAGTAATTAAATAAGTTGGTTTTACACCCGTAGTTCCCAAACCTCCTGAAGCTAAAGTACTTCCGGTTTCTAATGGATTATCTGAGGCATAATATGCATATCGTACCTGCACATCTTCAGCAATGCTTTTTCTAAGTTTACTAGCGGCCTGAATTGCTTTTTGATAGTGCGCTCCTTCCATTTCTAAACCACTTACATTCCACGTAGAATCATGGAAAAACTTAAGAATATCGCGGTTTTGTAAGGAAGTTCCCAAAACGGTGATCATACTACCATCAACTACTTTTATACCGTGCCCTTCAAGATCATCTTTAGTAAGTTCATTTTTAAAAGGATAATTATCTGCTGTTCCTTCAAAAATATGCGCAGAAGGGATCATAATATCTCCTTTTCCTCCTTCTAAAATACCGGCTTTCCCCATAATAGAAACCGATTTCACATTCATTTTAATCTCTTCCTCGTCAATAATATATGGTTTTAGAAGCTCGTCCATTGTTTCATAAGCCTGCTCTCCAAAAGCATAATCCATCACGATAATTACTGGCTTTTCTTCTTCCTTAAGGGATTTGAATTCTTTATTTCTGAAGCCTTCTTCTAACTTAGCTGTATCAAAAACCTGAACATCGATATTGGTTCCGCTGGAATCTTCTATAAACTTCATCCCTCCAGAAAGCGCTAATTTTGAAACCTTCTGGCGAACCTGCCCATTTGAAGAGTCACTTAGCATTTCATAAATCTGAAGAATATCTTTCTTTTTAATTTCAGCTTTTAGTGCTAACGGCGCATACAGCGTGTTCATCACACTATGCATATTGGCACTGATAATATGAATAGGACGTTTTAATAACTCTTCTTCTACCAGATATTTTTTAATCTTATCTGCCCAAACTTCTCCATGAATATGATGTCCTAAACGTTCTCTAAGAATCGGACTAAATGTGATGATCCTTTTATCATTATTTACTGTTTCTTCTATCGCCAGTTTTCCCATCCAGTAAATAATATGTAAAAACTGCTCTGGATTACCCGGAGTAGAAAACTTAGGATAAATGGTAGAAACCTCGAAAAAAGTTCGGCCTAAAATATTGGCAGTGTGGGTTAACGCAACTTCACGCTCAGATTTATCGATTTCTTTATCAGAAAGTACTACAGCTTCCAGTTTTTTCCAGTCCCTGTTTACACTTCCATCCTCGTCGATCACTACTCGTCTCATAATCTTATGAGATTCAATAAAAAGGAAGGTTAAATGCGTAAGAATATCATAGATTTCAGATCGTCCTCTGGTAATCTCGATATTCATTTGCTCCTCATCTATTCGATAACAGTTTCTACGACGTTTTGGTGGCACAATTGGCTGAAAATGCGAATCACCATAGCCTTCGTCACTGGTTAGATTGATATATCGACATTGTTCTATCCCAATAGGAAGACGCTCTAAAACATACAATAACCCGCTAAGCTCGGCTTTATCTTCAGCAACAGAACCATAAATTTCTGGTCTTAATGCCAATAATCCTTCTCTTAAAGTTTCTCCAGAAACACCCATTGGTTTGTAAAAGCCCCTGTTAAAAAGGTGTCTCATGGTAATATACATACGTTCTATCGCATTAGTACTTTCCTGCGCTCTCGTTCTTCCTTCTAATTTCAAATTTTATACTTTTTATTTCTTAATTATCTTTTCTAAAACCTCGGCAATTTTACGATCGTTAGAAAGCCTTGGTAACTTGTTTTGCCCACCTAATTTGCCAATCGATTTCATATACGCCTGAAATCCGTTTGTTGGGACTTTAGAGATTTTTACCGGCTGCAAAATATTTCCTTCAATAAGATCAAAATAATAAGAGTTTTGCTGCTGAAGCGATTTATCCAGAATATTCCTGAAATTCGATAAATCTACAGGTTCTTTTTCAAACTCAATAAACCACTCGTGATATGGTAATTCTTCTGCGGAAGGATTTACCTGTGGTGCAACTGTAAATTCGTTAATTCTAGCTCCTGTTTTTTCAGAAGCAACCTGCATGGCTTCCTCTACTTCTTTGGCAATAACATGCTCCCCAAAAGCTGAAATATAATGCTTAATCCTTCCCGAAACCATCACTCGATACGGTTTTAAACTGGTAAACTGAATGGTATCGCCAACATTATACGCCCAAAGTCCGGCGGTAGTACTAATAATCATTACATAGTTTACGCCAAGCTCTACCTCAGCAATCGTTAGTCGCTTTGGATCTTCATCAAAAAAAGATTCAGCTTTAATAAACTCGTAAAAAATACCGCTATCTAGCTGAAGTAACATTCCCTTTGCTTTTTGGCTATCCTGAAAAGCGAAAAAACCTTCTGAAGCGGGATATAATTCGATACTATCTACTTTACGACCAATAAGATTTTCAAATTTAGAGCGATAAGGTTCATAGTTTACTCCGCCGTAAATAAACAGGTCGAAATTCGTGAAAATATCGCCTACTTTTTTACCGGTTTTACGTTGTAATTTTTCAAAATACATTTGCACCCAACTTGGTATTCCGCTTATTACGGTCATATTCAAATCTTGGGTTTCCTCTACAATTGCATCAACTTTGGTCTCCCAATCTTCGATACAATTAGTTTCCCAACTTGGCATTCTGTTCTTTTGAAGATAACCAGGTACATAATGTGCCACAATACCCGATAATCGTCCCAATTTCACTCCGTTTTTCTCGGTAAGCTCTGGACTTCCCTGTAAAAAGATCATTTTACCGTCTACGAACTTTGCATTTCCGGTTTCAGCAATATAACAAAGAATAGCATTTCGTGCTGCTTCAATATGCGTAGGCATACTTTCTTTGGTAATTGGGATATATTTTGCGCCGCTGGTCGTTCCCGATGTTTTTGCATAATACAAAGGTTTTCCCGGCCATAAGATATCTTCTTCACCGACAACCATTTTATCCACATAATTACGAAGTGCTTCGTAATCTCTTACAGGTACATTTTGAACAAAATCGGCATGCGTTTTTATAGTATCAAACTTATGATCTTTTCCAAAATTGGTGTTTTTAGCCTTAGAAATTAATTCATCAAAGATTTTCTGCTGCGCTTCAAGAGGATTTGAAGCCCAGACATCAATTTTCTTTCTGATAGTTTTAGCGAATATTTTAGCTGCAAAAGATTTTAATGACATAGACTATTCAAAATCAATATAATCGGTTGGGTTTACAGGGTTTCCTTCGTTCCATAATTCAAAATGCAAATGTGGGCCGGTGGTGTATTCTCCAGTATTTCCCGCGGTTGCCACTACTTCGCCAGATTTTACAAAATCTCCCTGTTCTTTGGTTAATGAGGCGTTGTGTTTATATACAGAAATTAATCCATAATCATGTTTTACGATAATTACATAGCCGGTTTCTGTGGTCCATTCAGCAAAAATAACACGTCCATCTGCAACAGATTTTACGGGTGAATTCTTAGGAATTACCACATCTATCGCATAATGCTTTTCTTCAGCATCATATCCCTCAGTAATCGTTCCTTTTACCGGCGGAAATAAAGAAAAATCGATATTATCTGTAGCGCCCGGCAAAATATTGTATTTATCCTCTAAAGCCACTTCTTCTCTTAATAAACTATCTGCTCTGGATGGCGGGATAACCTCAACTTCGAGATTGTCCTGAGAGAATTTAGCAATAGAATCGCGGTTAAGATCTGAAGTTTGTAAATCTCCAGACAAAACTCCTTTTATCGATCCTAAGAACTGATTGTTCAGTTTCAAAACATTTTGAAGAGAATCTGTTTGGTATGCTAATTCTGCTGCCTGTTCTTTTAATTGTGGCGAAGAATATCCTGGAATATATTCTCTTAAAGGTGTAAAGGCAATAATAAAAGTGGTTGCTGCTACTAATAAAATAGCGCTTGTTGTTACCAGAACAAAAACATTTAAACGGGTTAATTTTAAAGAATATCTTTCTTCAAAAGTATCCTCGTTTAAAATTACCATTCGGTATTTATGAAGTAGTTTTCTGGTAAATTTCTTCTTATTTTTTTTCTTTTTCGACATACATAAAAACCTTAGACAAAGATACTGTAAAATTTATGCTATCTAACAGTTTTGATCGATAATCCAAAATTGCAGATTTCTATCTAATTGCAGCTTATTTGAAAATGAATAATAGTTTAAATTCCAGTAATTAAAAGTCGGTTACCCAATTAACATTTACAAGAGCTATACGCATTATAATTAATAAATTGCATATATTTTGTTCATATTAACGTATATATTAGTTTATTCTTGTTAAGTTTGTAATTATAAATATCGAGTTATGAATGCATTTATGTTACCATTAGCTATAGGAGCGCCACAGATCGTATTAATAGTGATCGTGGTTTTACTAATATTTGGAGGTCGAAAAATTCCTGAATTGATGAGAGGATTAGGAAGTGGAATTAAGGAGTTTAAAGATGCATCTAAGGATGATGATGATACCACTACAAGTTCTGCTTCTGATGCCAAAAAGGTTGAAGACACCAAGTAGTCCTAAAAAAAATAATACTTAAAAAGCCCGTTCTTATCGAACGGGCTTTTTTATTTTGATAACCAATCCTAAAGTTTCCCTTTAAGACTTATTGAATTTTAATGTTTTTAGGATCGCATCCAGCTCAAATACATGATCTCTTTTACTGCTTGCTGGTCTAAAAATAAATCCTTCAGCAATTAAATAACGATCGTTTTCTTCGTCTCTAATCGCATAATTAACAAAAGGCCCAGCCATATAAGCGTTGTTCACTTCCCAGGTACCACGAGTTTCATAAGCAAAATGTCCATCGATCTTAGTTTCAAATAAATATGGCGCAAAAGCTTCTTCCGTGATCATATAACTTCCTTCTACAGGTCCCGGAATATATTTTTCACCAATGCTATCACGCATTTTTACAATATTAGCGATTACACTAGAATCTTTATCGATAGTGCTTAACGGAACTTCGTAAACTAAGATCTCCATCAAGCCTTTTGGTATTTCCTTTCTTATCCAGATAAAATCGTCTTCCTGTGCTGCATATCGATAAGCTGTTGGAAACTTCATAGAAACGCCAAAGGCTTCTTCCAGCTCTTCATCAGATTCTGGCGACTTACCAATTCTACGCTGCTTTTCTTTAATTTCGGTAGCTTTTAAAACATCTATAATACTATCTGAAGATGCATTAATACGCTCAATGATCTGCTCCTGACTCTGGCCGGTAATTATGATTCCTGTTTGCGGCGTAGCATATTGATCCTTAACAATAGCCAAGCTGTCGTTACCTTTTTCAACCTTTAAATATATACGGCTACGACGTACAAAACCGGTAAATGTATTTGGAGGAATCTGACTTAAACTGAATAAAGGCTCATCCTGTGGTAAACCTTCTACCGGTGCTGCAAGATTATCTCTTAAGGCATCACCTACCTGCCCTTCCCAAAGGCTATTATCCATTACAACAGAAAGCTGATTGATATTACCCGAAGAATCTGCTAAAATACGTTTTGCGGGCTCATCAGATTTTTCTTTACAGGATATGATCGTTAGAAGAGAAAGCGCAAGAAATACTAATTTTTTCATGATATTAGTTTTGAATTTAAGTTTGGTTATTAGCCTTTAGACACCTTAATTTTCATCCCTGGTTTAAGGCGTGTACTGCTCATATCATTCCATGTCCTCAAATTCTGTACCGTAACGCCTGGGAACTTCTTAGAAATGCTCCATAACGAATCTCCCCGCTGTACTGTATATAATTTTGTATTTCCCTTTTTGGTGGTTTTCGCGCTACTGGATGCTGTAGCCTTTTGTGTGGTAGCTACTGGTTTTCTGGGATATATAGTTAAATATTGGCCTATTCTAATATTATTACCTCGTAAATTATTCCAGCGCTTTAAGCTACTTACTCCTACTCCATATTTTTCTGCAATTCTTCCTAAATAATCTCCGCTTCTTACTCGGTATCTAATACGATCTTCTGTTTCAACGTATTTAGGCAAAGGCTCTTCCCTGTTTGCTATTTCCTGTTCAGCATATTGATAAATAGCAGATTCGTTATTTACAAAAGCGCCTGTTTTTGTTCTTGGCAACCTTACCACATAATTTTTATCTTCTACAAAAGGAATAATATCCAGCTTATAACTTGGGTTTAAAAATTGAAGTAACTCCTTATTAGTTCCGGTGATCTTAGCAATATGATCGAAGGTTAGTAGTTCTTTTACCTGAATAGTATCGGTTTGAAAATAAGGGATTTCTGGTCTTTTTGGCTGAAAATTATGCTCATCTGCATATTCAAAAATATACAGGGTGGCTAAAAATGCAGGTACGTAACCAGCAGTTTCTCTAGGCAGATAGCGTCTTATCGACCAATAATCTGTAGATCCACCACTTCTTCTTATTGCTTTTGAAACATTACCTGGACCAGAATTATAAGAAGCTAAAACCAGATCCCAATCTCCAAAAACCTTATAAAGTCGAGATAAATATTGTGCAGCAGCCTCGGTAGCTTTTACAGGATCCATACGCTCATCAACATAACTACTCACGTTAAGATCGTGCATTTTACCCGTAGTAAACATAAACTGCCATAAACCGGTAGCGCCCACTCGGGATTTTGCTCTTGGATTTAAAGCAGATTCTACAATAGCAAGATATTTTATTTCTAGCGGAATATCGTATTTATCTAATTCCTGCTCGAACATTGGGAAGTAGTAATCACTTAATGCCATTAAGCGCTCCATAGCCTGTTTATTGCGCTTTAAATACATTTTTATAACACTTTCCAGACTTCGGTTATATTCAATATTAAAAGGCGTTCTGGCGTTTAATTTTGCTAATCGAACTTTTAAAGTATCGGTAGGCAAATCATCAAAAACAACTTCTTCGTAATCCTGTTCTGCTATGGATTTTTGAATAGTTTCATATAGATCTGAATTAGTAAGCTCTGCTCGCCAAACAGAATCTATTTTTGCGGCATGAGGCATATCACTTAGCGAAACTTTGGAAGAATCTCTGATCACTGCAGAAATTGGTAATTTTTTCTGAAATTCTGGATCTGGATCTGCAAGTATGATCTCTGTACTATCTACTTTTTGAAAAATCTGAACTCGGAAATTGGCTTTTTCTACCTGTTTTTTAGATTTTTCTTTTTCCTGAGCACTCACAGCGAAGGCTGCAAATAATCCCAGTAACAAACACACTTGCTTCTTCATATCTCGTTTAGAACCTATTTTTCCTATGTTTAAGGATTTAAATTTAATGTTTACAAACTTTTAATCTCGATTTCTAACTAAGAACCTCGAAAGCTTATTTCGAGGTTCTTAAAATTGGTTAAAATTTTGATCAAAAAGTATACCTTGTTTTATCGAAAATCGGTATTTCGATAAAGGTTTATTTGCTAATAGCTTCAATACCTGGTAAAGATTTACCTTCTAGCATTTCTAGCATTGCACCACCTCCGGTAGAAACATAACTAACTTTATCTGCAAAGCCAAATTGTTTTACCGCAGCTACAGAGTCTCCTCCTCCAACTAGAGAGAAAGCACCGTTTTTAGTAGCTTCAGCAATCGCTTTACCAAGTTCGATTGTTCCTTTTGCGAAAGTTTCCATTTCGAATACTCCTAACGGACCATTCCAAAGAATTATTTTAGATTCTGCGATAACATTAGAGAAATGTTTTAAGGTTTCTGGCCCAACATCTAATCCCATCCATCCATCAGGAATATTATCTACAGATTCTACCTGAGTGCTTGCCTGTTCAGAAAAACTATCTGCAATGATAGAATCTACAGGAAGATGTACCTGTACTCCTTTTTCTTTTGCTTTTTTAAGAATATCTAAAGCTAATTCCTGCTTATCCTCTTCCACAAGTGAATTACCAATAGATCCTCCCTGCGCTTTGATAAAAGTATATGTCATACCACCACCAATAATCAGGTGATCTACAGCATCAAGAATATTTTCGATTACTGTTATTTTAGAAGATACTTTAGCTCCTCCTAACACGGCAGTTACCGGCTTTTCCTTACTATTTAATACTTTATCTAAACTTTTTATTTCTTTAGCTAATAAATAACCAAAGCATTTATCTTCAAAAAATTGCGCTACAATTGTAGTTGAGGCATGAGCTCTATGCGCCGTACCAAAAGCATCGTTTACATAGATATCACCAAGTTCTGAAAGTTGTTTTGCAAAATCTTCGTCACCTGCTTTTTCTTCACTATGAAAACGTAAATTTTCAAGTAAAAGAATTTCTCCAGATTCTAGCTCATCTGCAGCTTTTTTCACATCTGCACCTACGCAGTCTTCTACAAATTTTGGTTCTACACCAACAACTTCAGAAACTTTACTAACGATATTTTTTAAAGAGAATTTTGCTTCTTTACCGCTAGGGCGACCAAGGTGAGACATCAATACAACACTTCCGCCGTCTTCTAAGATTTTTAAAATAGTTGGTTTAGCAGCTTCAATACGGTTAGCATCGGTTACTTTAAGATCATCATTAAGTGGTACGTTAAAGTCCACACGAATTAAAGCTTGTTTATCTTTAAAATTAAAATCATCTACTGTTTTCATAATTTCGGTTTATTACAAATATAATTTTTTCCGAAGATATAAAACCGCATATAACTTTTATATTTGCTCATGCTTTTTTCAGAAATTGTAGGATTACCACATATTAAAAATCATCTTACCACTACGGCAGATAATAATCGCATACCTCATGCCCAGTTATTTGTTGGTAATAGTGGTAGTGGCACCTTGCCAATGGCAGTCGCTTACGCACAATACTTACTTTGTAAAAACCAGGACGGCGAGAACCAAAACGGGAATGCTTCCTGTAATTTAAAGTTTACCAATATTTCGCATCCAGATCTTCATTTTGCTTTTCCGGTGGCTACTAATCAAACCGTAAAAAGTCATCCGGTTTCAGCGAATTTTATGGAAGACTGGCGTAGCTTTATTCAGCATAATCCCTACGGAAGTTTAACCGATTGGTACGAGCATATTGGTATGGAAAACAAACAGGGACAAATTGGGGTAGATGAAGCCCAGGATATCGTTAAATCTTTATCCTTAAAAGCGTACGAAGGCGGCTTAAAAGTAATGATTATCTGGATGGCAGATCGTATGAACACGGCTGCAGCGAACAAACTTTTAAAGCTAATCGAAGAACCACCAAATAAAACCATTTTTATTCTTATTGCTGAAGACGAAGAGCAAATTATACAAACGATTAAATCGAGATGCCAAACCTTAAGCTTCCCTCCTCTTGCTGAAAGCGATATTGCTGAAAAACTAATAGCTTCACAAAATTTAGAAACTCAGGAAGCCAGTTTAATTGCGCATCAATCTAACGGAAGCTACACAAGAGCATTGCATCTTTTGCAAAATGATACGGCAGATGATCAATATGAACAATGGTTTATCGATTGGGTACGAACGGCATTTAAAGCCAAAGGAAATAAAGCAACCGTGCTAGAATTGATAAGCTGGAGTGAAGAGATTGCTACGATGGGCCGTGAAAAACAGAAAAGCTTTTTACTGTATTGCCTGGATTTTTTCAGGCAGGCCTTAATGCTGAATTATAAAGCCGAAGATTTGGTGTTTTTATCGCCTAAAACCAAGGGATTTCAGCTTAAAAAATTCGCTCCTTTTGTACATGGAAATAACATTCTACCCATCACAAAAGCTATTGAAGATGCTATCTATCATATTGAGAGAAACGGAAATGCGAAAATTGTATTAACCGATCTTTCTATTAGGCTAACCAGATTTTTACATATAAAAGCAGCTTAAAAAATGGCTAAAATCGATTTTAATATCGCTTTGTTGCTAATATTGGTCTTTTTGTTCATCACTTTTTTTATGTCGTTTTTTGAAAAAGTAAGTGATTATAAAGGCACGAGATCGTTTATGGAATCTCATTTTAAAAACAGCTTTTTGGCCAAAAAAATAGTCTTTCTTTTACCTATTTTGGTCTTTGTAGAATTGATCGCGGTTATTTTGCTCATTTTAGCGATTATAAACCGAATATTTAGCTTCAGTAACTTCAATTTTAGTCAGTTTTCACTTATAAGCTGTGCGATAAGCCTAATGATGCTTCTTTTTGGGCAGCGCGTAGCCAAAGATTACCAAAGTTCTGCCGGAATTACCATTTATTTTATCCTTGTAATCCTGGGATTCTTCGCTTTAGGCTAATAATTCAAAAAATTACGTGATTATCGACAATAAAAAAGCCCGGCTAAAAACCGGGCTTCAAAACCTATAATTTCAAGATCTATTATTCTGCTGAAGTTGTATCGGCTTCAGTTTCTTCAGCCGGAGCTTCTATCGTTGGCTCACCACCGTAGCTCTCGTTCAATTCTTTTAAAATTTCATCTGTGATATCTAAACCTTCTTTAGCATACATGATGTTTGCAGATTCGTTGCTTCCGAAGATATAAGTATATCCATTTTCTTCCCCGTATTCTGCCACAAAATCTTTCACTTTCTCTACAACTTCGTCGATAGCTGTATCACTATCGTTTCTTAATTGCTGACCAATCATTTGGCTTTGCTGTTGTAAACGCTGCCCTTTTTGCTGAAGCTCCTGCTCTTTCGCCTGTCTTTGTGAAGCAGACATCGAATTCATGCTTTGCTGATATTCCTGAACTTCCTGCTGAAATTGTTGCTGCGGACCAGTTATTAATTGTGTTAATGAATCTCTTCGGGATTCAAACTCAGCTTCCACATCTTTCATTTCTTTATAATCCTGAATCACTTTTGTAGTATCTACATAAGCCGTTTTTTCCTGGTTACAAGAAATTAATGAAATTGCTACTGCTCCTATTGCGATTAATTTTTTCATCTTAAAAATTTTTTAGTCGGCAGCAAATGTAAAAAAAGTATTTTAAGTGAAATGCTTAGTACAATAAGAGAAAGTAAATCCAAAAAATCTTTTAGGCTAAAAGTTCAAATTCTTGGTTAAAACACGCGATTTCACTAAAATTAAAAATTATAAAGTATAATTATTCAAAATAAAAATACAATAAGAATACTTTATTATAATCAACCTATTACAAGCTGATTTCAGAGCGTTTTAAAATTTAAATATAGAATTTACTGTTTCAAAGGCTAAATAGTGCTTAAATCGGCTTATTTCGATTACTTCGATGATTTTTTAAAGAAATAGACCATCGAGCTGTACTCACCGGTATTAGCAGCAGCTAAATTTGATTTTAGCCCATTTCTAAATGCAGATAATAATTTTTGCTTTCCCGAACGATGTTTTTCTGAAAGCATACTTACATAAAAAGAATCAAATTTTAATCCGGTAGCATTGTAAAGTTTAAAACCATTTTCCAAAAATAATGTCTGAATCCCAATTTTTGAGAAATGCCATAAATGTCGAGGAACATCAAAAGCCGCCCAATGCTCTTTATAAATGTCAGCATCCTTACTTTTAAAATTAGGAACGGCAATAACTAAAATTCCGTCATCTTTTAATAAACGATGAAATTCTTCAATTTGATGATTAAGGTTTGGTACGTGTTCTAAAACATGCCACATACTAATTACATCATAAGTATCAGAAATTTCTGATAGACTAGATTTTAATTCAAGATTTTTATTTTGGGCATTCTTTCTGGCAATTTCACTGGGCTCTATTCCATTTACTTCATAGTAACGAGAAGCTGCAATTAAAAAATCTCCCGTTCCCGCTCCAATATCTAAAAGTTTGCCTTTGGATTTATCTTTTAATATCCAGCCTACTTTTTTCTGAAGCATATAGGCTTTTACGATATTGTATAATTTATCGATAAAAGATTTTGAAGCATCCGTATGAGAAATATAATCTTCACTTTTATAATAAGCCGAAAGATTTTCTGGAACGGGTTGAGTTTTTAGAATATCGTAATGTTTCCATTTTTCTAATCGATACTCTTCCCCACTTACTAAATGATCTTTGCAATAAATTGTTGAGTCTTCCACTTAAGGTAATGCTTTATAATTTTTCTGATATTCGAAAAAGTCGTTTTCTAATTGCTGAAGAAAATCTCTAACTCTGCTTGAATATAAGGACGAAGTTGAAATATGATCGATCCCTTCGTTATCTGAAATTGAAATATTCACAAAGAATTTAATCGGGCCTGTATTATCGTCCCGATCCTTTTTATTAAACTCTGATTCCTCATAAGTATTTTCGTCATCATCATTTCCCAATAAGCTATCTAATATTTTTTCGGCAACAGGAATATCAGTGTAAACTTCTCGATCATCTTTAATCCTAATCGTTACTAAAAATTCCTTATCTAATTCAGGAAAAAGAATAATTTCAGATCGAACTAAATCATCTTCCCTATTTAAATCTAAATAATTTTTAAACCAGCTTTTGGCGATTGGCCGTTGAAGTTTTGTTTGAAATAGATAATAATTCTGCCCATTTTCTGTCTGTACAATTCTAGAACCTTCAATATTAGGAACCGAATGTGTTGTAATTCGGCATCCCGATAAACAGAAAATAAGTCCCAAAAATATCCAATATCGCTCCATGGAAAATTAGATGTTCCACGTGGAACGTTCAGAAATTAACGTCCCATATAAACCAACAATACCGAAATATCATTAGGACTAACACCACTAATTCTTGATGCCTGTGATACATTTGCCGGTTGAACTTTATTTAGTTTTTCTCGAGCTTCAAACGACATAGATTTAATCTTGGAATAATCAAAATTCTTAGGAATCTTTACATCTTCCAAACGATTCAATTTATCGGCATTATTCTTTTCCTTTTCAATGTATCCAGAATACTTTACCTCTATTTCTGTTTGCTCTAACATTTCAGTATCCAAAGCATTTTTCTGAATAAACTCTTCTACTCCTGGAAATTTTCGAACATCTTCCATCGCAATTTTCGGCCTTGAAAAGATCTTGAAAATCTTATCAGATTGTTTCATTGGGGAAGAATTATAATCAGCTAACACAGGATTTGCATCTTCAGGAACTACAGAAGTATCCTTTAAGAAAGAAACAAAAGAAAGCGATTTCTTCTTCTTCTCTTCCATTTTTCGCATTCGACCTGCAGAAGCTAGACCTAAATTATAAGAACGTTCTGTTAATCTAAAATCGGCATTATCTTGTCTAAGTAAAGTTCGATATTCAGCTCTAGAGGTAAACATACGATAAGGCTCTTCTGTTCCTTTCGTAATTAAATCGTCGATAAGTACACCAATATAAGCTTCGTTTCTTTGCAGAATAAAGGGATCTTTTTCCTGAACTTTTAAAGCTGCATTAATTCCTGCCATCATTCCCTGGCAAGCTGCTTCTTCATAACCGGTAGTTCCATTAATTTGACCGGCAAAATATAATCCGTCAACCAATTTAGTTTCTAAAGTATGTTGCAATTGCGTTGGTGGAAAATAATCATATTCTATTGCGTAACCAGGTCTAAAGAATTTCACATTTTCGAAACCGGCAACAGATCGTAAAGCATCAAATTGAACATCTTCTGGAAGCGAAGTTGAAAACCCGTTCACATAAACTTCAACCGTATTCCAACCTTCTGGCTCTACGAAAAGCTGGTGACGATCCTTATCTGCAAAGCGATTAATTTTATCTTCAATTGAAGGACAATAACGCGGACCTAAACTTTTAATTCTGCCATTAAACATTGGAGAACGATCAAAGCCAGACCGCAAAATATCGTGCACCTCGTTTGAGGTATACGTCATATAACAAGAACGCTGTTTACTTAAAGGTTTTGTTTCATCTGAATACGAAAACTTACAAGGAATTTCGTCTCCAGGCTGTTCAATCATCTTAGAATAATCTAAAGATCTACCATCAACTCTGGGCGGCGTTCCGGTTTTCATTCTTCCGGCTTCAAAACCTGCATCGATAAGATCTTTTGTAATTCCGGTTGCAGCAGCTTCCCCTGCTCTACCGCCACCACGTTGCTTATCTCCAATATGAATTAATCCATTTAAAAAAGTACCATTGGTACATACTACAGATTTAGCTTTTATCTCAATTCCCAGAGAAGTACGAACACCCGTAATCTTATGATTTTCGATAATTAAACCATGTACCATTTCCTGATAAAAATCAAGATTAGGCGTTTGTTCTAATCGAAGTCTCCAATCTTCAGCAAAACGCATACGGTCGCTCTGTACACGCGGACTCCACATCGCTGGCCCTTTAGATTTATTCAGCATTTTAAACTGAATAGCGCTAGTATCACTGACCAAACCACTATATCCTCCCATAGCGTCAATTTCCCGAACAATCTGTCCTTTGGCAATTCCACCCATAGCAGGATTACAACTCATTTGCGCGATATTCTGCAAATTCATCGTAATTAGCAAAGTACTACAGCCCATATTCGCGGCTGCGGCAGCAGCTTCACTACCGGCATGTCCAGCTCCTACAACAATAACATCATACTCCGTATTGAACATAAAATCTAATAATATTTAAGATTGTTCCACGTGGAACAATTTAATTTTTTCACTCTCTTTTCTACGCATTAAAGCAGCATCTTCTTTAGACTTATCCTTGTAACCACAGTAATGCAAAATACCATGAACGATGACTCTTTTTAACTCTGTGTAAAAGTCTTCATTGAATTCAGCAGCATTTTCTTTCACACGTTCTGTACTAATATAAATATCTCCGTTCAAAAGATTACCCGTCGAATCATCAAAACTAATAATATCGGTATAGGTATCATGATCTAAAAAACGCTGATTGATATCCAAAAGATATTCATCGTCACAAAAAATATAACTTATTTCTCCAAGTCGTTTATCTTCCGAAGAAATTACACGTTGTAACCAATTTTTGTATAAATCAGTATTCTCTAAATTAAAGTCGTTTTCAGAATAAAAATTGATTATACCGTCTTCGCTATTCATTGAAATAAGTATTGATACGTTTCTTTAAATTCGGGCGCAAAGGTAATGTTTGTCTATCTAATATTTCAATGCTATTAAAATAATCTTTAATATCGATAACTGGCTCATTGGACTGATTATCAAAATTACGCAGATTAGATTTACTTTCCCTTTCTTCCAATTCCCCTTTCTGATTAATAGACTGTTTAAGGTCTAACATTTTTTGGTTTATTCTATCTAAAGATTCAAGAGAATTTTGATTGAGATTATTGTTGAGAATATCCTTTTCCAAAGAATCATACTCCTGCTTCAAATCCTCTAAATCCATACCATTCTGTTGCAGGATTTCATTAAGCTCATTGCGGATATCTTCCTGCCTTTTATAAATTTCAAAAAGTTCAGATTGCGCTCCCTCTCCTTCCTGCTGTTGAGAACCCTCTTGACTCTTTTGCATTTGCTCCTGAATATCCTCCCCAAGCTGTTGCTGTTTCTTTATAACATCAGGTAGTTGTGGACCACCACCTTCCCCTCCACTTCCGGAAGCATCGGAACCACTTCCAGAGCCAGAATTCATTTGATCATTCATATTATCCAAAATCTCATTTAAAAGCACAGCAAGATCATTGGCTCCAGTAGTTGTGTACTGCTGAGAAGATAGCGCTTTAGACAAACGAACATCTGCAAGCTCATCTAAGGAATTATCGAGATTAAAGGAAACATCTTCTAAATATTCAAATACTTTCTCAGCTATAAAATCATTGTTCAAACCTAAAGCAAATAAACTATCGTCTATATGTTCAAAGTTTTCTTTTAACACGTATTGATTCTTTAATTCTGAAGAAAACTCAGGGCTACTAGAATTAATTTCTCCAAAACGATCCATTAGGTTCTCCTGCTCAAAAGAAAATATAATAAGATTATCCAAAACTTTACGCAAGGCTTCTGTATCTGCCTTAAGCATTTCCATTTCCATACTCGAAGAACTTTGTCTCATTTCCTTTGCAAGCTCTTTCATTTTTTCTCCGGCATTTTGCTGGCCTTTCTTTTTTTGCTCCTCGATAGAATTATTCTCGTTGGACTTTAAATCTTCTAATTCCTTATTAATATCCTGTTCAGATTCTTTATTTCTTTCAAGGGATTTTGGACGTTTTAAATCCTGATTTTTATTCTGAAGTTCATCCAACTCCTTTTGTATTTGTTTGAATTTAGCATTTATATCTTCCTGAGAGCTTTCAGACTTCTCTAAATTTTCTTGCTCCTGCCCTAACCTATCTAATTTATCAACTAACTGATTATACTTTTGCTCAACATAATATTGTTTAGTTAATTCTACCAGTTGCTCTAAACTTCTTTTTGAAGACTTCTTGTTTTTTGATAATTTTTGAAGCTTTTTTTGAAGATTTTCATCTTGAATTTTATCTGAATATTGCTTTAACTCCTCTAACAGTTTTTGATTATCTTCAAGATTATTCTGGCTATTTTCTAGTCGATCCTTTAAGTTCTTAGCATCACTATTTTCAGGATCAGCGTCAGAAAGTTTTTTTTCTAAGTTCTTAGAAAATTTCTTCATTAACTCATTTTCTCTTTCCTGAGATTTTATAAATGACTCTAACTTTTGCTTTTGCTCATAATCAAATTCTTTATTTTCTAATTGATCATTAAGCAAATTATTTAGCTCATCTTCCTCTTTAAATTTTTCAAATTCCTTAGATAAATTATCGATATTTTCTTCTTGATCTTGTAAATTTTGATCACTAATTTCTTCTGATGTTTTATTATAAAAAGTAAAGACTTCTGAAGAAGCCGATTTACTTCCATTCACCTCATCATTATCGAAAACCTGAAAATAGTATTCATAATTACTACCTTGTTCAACTTCTAAATCTCCAGGAAAAGAAGAGTAAAACTGACTTACATTTCCTCTATTAAAACTGATTGATTTAGATTGAAATTCTTCCTCCCCTACTTTTCTATATTTCAATCTTAAATTAGAAATACCATGATCGTCACTGATCTTTCCACCGTAAAATTTTGAAGAACGATTTATAGAATCTACTTTCTCTTCAACCGTAATTTTTGGGGAACGATCTTTTACAATTTCTAACTGAAATGATAGTGGCTGGTAATTTTTTAGAACTGCATTCGAAGTAGATAAAGTATAATTTAAAGATTGGCTAAAATGATCTTTAAAATTATTTTCTACTTCTATTAAAGTGTCAGGAAATTGAAGATTTACAGTTTTTGTATTACGATGCTGAAAGTTCCATTCCAATTCTGTCCCTTCAGGAATAGTTAAACTTCCTTCGCCGTTGATTTCTTCATTTTCTAGATCTAAATATTCAGGATATTGAATTTGAATATTAAAATTAACCAACTCAGGAACCGGAATAATTGCTAAATTATAAGTTTCAGAACTTATATTATTAGTTTTAAGTTTAAATTCCTGATTTTCAGTAACATTCCTAAATATATGAGTAAAGCGTCCAGGTTCTAGTTGCTTCATAAAGTATTCGGCATCACCAACATTTACTTTCACCTGACTAGGAACTTCCTCACCTACTACATTAACTTCCAATAAATAATCTTCACCTTCAATAACTTTAAGATCATCGTTATTAAGGATAAAACTAAAAGGAGCTGGTTTTGTATATACCTGGTCATAATTTTTAATACGATCAAAGGAATTGTATAACCACTCCCCTTCTCCACTAATTACAAAAGCTAGAATTAGCAAAACAGGAATCGAAGCTGCCAACATATAATCTCGATATTGGCCAAAATTCACAGCCTTTCTAAAATTATAAAATTTAAGCTCGGAGGCTCTTTGCCGGATTGCGGCTTCAAGGAATTCTGAATTTCGTTGAGATTTCAACTCAATTAAATTCAGCAATCGATCATCGATTTCAGGAAAATAGCTACCAATAAGCATGGCGGCTTCCTTATCTGAAATTGCACGCTTAAGATCTAAAACTTTTAGTAAAGGTAAACCAATAAAGAAGATCAACAGGAATAATTCAACCACCAAAAATGATACGAACAGCACAAATCTAAAACTGGTAGCAAACCAAATAAAATTCTCTAAACTCAATACAAGCAAAAAAAATAACAGCCCAGTCAAAACAAACAAAGCACTTCCTTTTATAAGAAGGTTTAATTGATACTTTCTTATAAAGGATTGTAATTGATCTTTAACTGCTTCAAATTCTGCCATAAGATTCTGTCTTCATTTCCTGTGTATTGGGATAAAATTCAATTGATAAAAGTTCGCGTTGTTGAAATTAAAAATTACAACGATACTCCTATCTGATTGATTTGCCTAAATGTAAGTAATATTCAGCATAAATAACAGTCGGTTAAAATTTGAAAAATTACCAAAATCCCAACATCACAATTTTTAGGATTGCATCATTTAGGTTGTATCTTTGCCACAAAAATAAAACCATTTATGTCTTCTAACGTACGCGTAAGATTTGCACCAAGCCCAACGGGGCCTTTACACATTGGCGGAGTAAGAACAGCTTTGTACAATTATTTGTTTGCTAAAAAACATGGCGGTGACTTTATTTTAAGAATTGAAGATACCGACCAAAACAGATATGTTGAAGGAGCTGAGCAATATATTATCGATTCTTTAAACTGGTGTAATATTCCTTATGATGAAGGACCAGGAAAAGAAAAAGATTGCGGACCATACCGCCAAAGCGAACGCAAAAACCTTTATAAAGCTTATGCCGATAAATTAATAGAAAGTGGTAATGCTTATTACGCTTTTGATAGTGCAGAAGATTTAGACAAGCATAGAAAATCACACGAAGCTGAAGGTAAAACTTTTATTTACAACTGGCATAATCGTGAAAAATTAGACAATTCTTTAGCCTTACCAGCAGAAGAGGTTAAAAAAAGAATTGAAAATGGCGAAAACTATGTAGTACGTTTCAAATCTCCACAAGGCGAAATTCTAAAAATTTCTGATGAAATTAGAGGAAATATGGAGATCGACACGAATATATTAGATGATAAAGTTTTGTATAAAAGTGACGGTATGCCAACCTATCACTTAGCAAATATCGTAGATGATCATTTAATGAAGATCTCTCATGTAATTCGTGGTGAAGAATGGTTACCTTCTTTAGCATTACACTTTATTTTGTATCGCGCTTTTGGATGGGATGCTCCTAAATTTGCACACTTACCACTTATTCTAAAACCACAGGGAAAAGGTAAATTAAGTAAACGTGATGGTGATAAATTAGGTTTCCCGGTATTCCCTTTAGAATGGAAAGATCCAAAAAGTGAAGAAGTTTCAGCCGGATATCGTGAAGATGGTTATTTTCCAGAAGCGGTAACCAATATGTTAGCTTTCTTAGGATGGAACCCGGGAACTGAACAGGAATTCTTTTCTTTAGAAGAATTAGCTGAAGCTTTTGATCTTAAAAGAGTTCATAAAGGCGGAGCAAAATTTGATCCTGAAAAGACAAAATGGTTTCAACAACATTATTTACAAGAAGCCGATAATGATTTTATTGCTGAAGAATTTTTAGAAATTTTAAAAGAAAAAGAAATTGAAGCTAGCAAAGACTACACAAAACATGTAGTTGAACTAGTAAAAGAACGAGCTGTTTTTATTGAAGATATTTGGGAACAGGGATTTTATTTCTTCATCTCCCCTACTTCTTACGATCCCAAAAATGCTAAAAAAGCATGGAAAGAAGGAACTAACGAACTTATGAACGAACTTATTGAAGTTCTGGAAAGTGTTGAAGATTTTAAAGTAGCGATAATTTCTGAAAAAGTAAAATCCTGGATACAATCTAAAGAAGTAGGTTTTGGAAAAGTAATGCAACCTTATAGAATTTCTTTAGTAGGATCTCTACAAGGTGTAGATATTTTTGAAATTTCTGAAGCTATAGGAAAACAGGAAACTATAAACCGAATTAGAACGGCAACAAAAACTTTGAGCTAAAATTCGATTATTTTATAAAAAACAAAAGGCTTCTAAAATTAGAAGCCTTTTTTAATACTTTTAAGCCTATTTCTCTATTTAGATGAAGTTACTACTCGTTTTACTCCAAATATCTTCGCTACAGCCTTTAAAACGATCGCTTTTTGAGCAATTGCTCCAATGGCATTTCCAAAGACACGAACAGGAGAAAGAGAATCTTTAACTTCTTCTACAGTTAGTTTAATTTCCTCTTTATCGATCTGTGTTTGTAGTTTTAGGATCTTTAGATCTCTATCTATTTCTTCAAAACTGGTATACTGTTTCATTAATCGTCTTCATTAAAGATTTCACGCGAAAACTTCTTAAGCATAAACTTTGTTAAAGGTTTTTTGCCAAAGATCACGAACACAACTATCATTACCAGATAAAAACCACCTACAATAAAAAATCCAGAGGATGGTTGCTCTAAAGCTGCGCTAATTGCAAAAGCAATACCCATAGATACAAATGCCACTGCTGTACTTAGCGCAAAAGCAACAATCAAAAAAGTTACCAGTGAAATGGCAGACTTTGATGATTGCTTAAATATTAAAAGTTTGTAATATTCGGCATTAGAATGCGCAAATGCCTTTACATTATCGTTAAGTTCGTCAATACTATTAGTTAGTTTTTCAAACGCCATAAATATTAGACCACTACTTTATTAGCTTTCGTTTCAGCTTCTTCTTTCTTGGCTTCTTTTTGCAGTTTGGCATTTTGCTTTCTTAACTCTTCAAGTTTAGATTCCATTGCAGATAAGATATCATCAGCTTTATAACTTGCGCTAGATAATGTTTCTTCTAATCTTTCTTCGAAATCTAATTTCGCTTTTTTAGCTTTTTCGGTAAGATTTGATGCTGTTTCGTTGTACTTTTTGTTGAAACGATCCTGAGCATCTAATGCATCTTCTCTTAATTTCTTTCTTGTTTTTTCACCTTTATCGGGAGCATATAATAAACCAACTCCAGCTCCAATAGCTGCTCCGGTTACTAATGCTAACAATGTGCTTCCTGTATTTGCCATAATAAAATAAAGTTTTTGATTAATACTTTCTCTCAAATATACAGTATCAACCGGTTACCCCTTGTTAATAACCGGTTAATATGTATTTTGGCAATACTAAAATATTCTTAAACAAGTACTTATACAAGGATTACTTCTGTTTTTTAGCCCAACTATCTCTTAGGGTTACTGTTCTATTGAACACTAAATGATCTTTTGTGCTTTCTTTATCGATACAGAAATATCCAATTCTTTGAAATTGAAATTTGTCTAATTCTTCTGCAGAACTTAAGCTTGGTTCTACATAACCGGTAATTACATTTAATGAATCTGGATTTACAAATTCAATGAAATCTCTATCTTTTACGCCATCTGGAGCTTCTTCTGTAAATAAGCGATCGTAAAGACGAACCTCAGCTTTTATCGCATGTTTTATAGAGACCCAATGTAGTGTTCCTTTTACTTTTCTAAGTGATTCTTCTGTACCACTTCCACTTTTACTTTTAGGATCGTAAGTACAATGTATTTCTAGAATATTACCTTCTTCATCTTTAACTACATCTTCTCCTTTGATGATATAGGCATTTTTAAGACGAACTTCTTTACCAAGTGTTAATCTAAAGAATTTACGATTAGCGCTTTCTTTAAAGTCTTCTCTTTCGATATATAATTCACGGCTAAAAGGAACCCGTCTAGATCCTGCAGCTTCATCTTCAGGATTATTTTCGGCTTCCAGCCATTCTTCTTCCCCTTCAGAATAATTAGTGATCACCAATTTTACAGGATCTAAAACACCCATAACTCGTGGTGCTTTTTTATTTAGATCTTCACGAACACAAAATTCTAAGTGAGAAACATCGATCATATTCTCACGTTTTCCTACCCCAATAGATTCAGCAAAATTCTTAATAGATTCTGGTGTGTACCCTCTTCTTCTTAGTCCAGAAATGGTTGGCATTCTAGGATCGTCCCATGACTCTACTATTTCTTTCTCTACCAGTTGCGCAAGTTTACGCTTACTTACAACGGTATGACTAAGGTTTCTACGCGCAAATTCTCGCTGTTTTGGGATAAATTCTCCCGGCTTGCTCACTTTTGCAATAAACCAGTTATATAATTCTCTATGTGGTAAAAACTCTAGCGTACAAAACGAATGTGAAACCTGCTCGATAAAATCACTTTCACCATGCGCCCAATCGTACATAGGATAGATTTTCCATTCCCCCTCTGTACGGTGATGCGGTTTATGTACACAACGATACATAATTGGATCTCGCATAAGCATATTACCGCTGGCCATATCTATTTTTGCCCGAAGTACATGAGCACCTTCTGTGGTTTCTCCATTCTTCATTTGCTCGAAAAGATCAAGGTTTTCCTCAGTGCTTCTGCTTCGATACGGACTTTCTGTTCCCGGTTGGGTTGGCGTTCCTTTTTGCTCTGCAATAGCTTCAGAAGTTTGGCTATCTACATAAGCATCTCCGTTCTTAATTAATTCTACTGCCCAATCGTATAATTGCTGAAAATAATCTGATGCATAACATTCCTTAGCCCATTGGTAACCAAGCCATGCCACATCTCTTTTAATTGCATCAACAAACTCCCTTTCTTCCTTAATAGGATTGGTATCATCAAATCTTAGATTAACAGGAGCATTATACTTCTCTCCCAAACCAAAATTTAAACAAATTGAAGAAGCATGTCCAATATGCAGATAACCATTAGGTTCTGGCGGAAAACGGAACATTAGATTTTCCTTTTTATAATCTGCCTTTAAATCTTCTTCTATGATTTGCTCAATAAAATTGAGTGATTTTTTTTCTTCAGCCATACGTTAAATCAGCATCCCAATTACAGGATATGAATAAATATTAGTTCAAATTCTATAAAATTTCATCCAATTTTAAGGATAAAATTTATCGCTCTTTCCTTCAGTTTTCGATCTAAATCCTGATAAAATCAACTACCAGATCAAATCTCGAATACCAAATAAATTACCTAGAAGCAAGCCTACAAGGTATTTGTTGGAAATAAACTTTTAATTTCCAGGCAAACCTTAAGGTATTATACCCTTTGGCGTTGCCCATAAAATAAGTTACAAAGTTATCAAAAATTAATGCATCGCATAAAGTTATCTTAAGCAGAATTATATATCGAATCTTTAAATGAAAATTACTACGGAGGAAAACAATTCAGCATAAATAATATTAAAGAATTAAAACAGTCCTATCTTTGCTAAAAACATATTTGTGGGAAGTATAAAACTGAAAAATATTAGGGTATTTGCTTATCATGGCTGCCTTGTTGAGGAAGGAAAAATAGGAAGCGATTATCGCGTAGATCTTAAAGTTAAAGGAGATCTGTCTAATTCGGCTACATCAGATGAGTTAAAAGATACGATCGACTATGTACATTTAAATAAGATCGTAAAAGAAGAAATGGCTATACGATCTAAACTTTTAGAAAGTGTGGCCGAGCGGATTAATAATCGTGTACTACAAGAAATCCTTATGGTGCAAAAGGTAAAGGTTTCAGTATCAAAAATTAATCCGCCAATTGGAGGTAATGTGGCTATGGTTAGTGTAACCCGAAGTAAATCCAGATAGATTTTTAGTTTTAGAACTTAAAATTTTTATTACATTTGCGTTCCCAATTAAAAGGGCATCGTGGCCGAGTGGCTAGGCAGTGGTCTGCAAAACCATGTACAGCGGTTCGAATCCGCTCGATGCCTCTTCAAACAAAAGGCTTTCCAGATTTTTGGAAAGCCTTTTTTTATTCCTCTTTTTGATAATTGCTATTGAAAAACTTTTTCTTCAGGTCAACTAATCTCCAATTGCGATTCCAGATCATTTCAGAAAAACAAATGCTGAAATTATCGAATTTCAGCATTAATTATTTTCTTCCGAAGTATATAAAATGATCAGGATTTATTTTCGAATAATCCTATCCCGTCACCGGGAGTAATATTATCGATCTGTTCGCGAATCTCATTCACTTCACCAGGGAAAGCACCCTGTGAAATCAAAACAATCCCAAAAACCACTAACATCACGCTAATCCCCTTCTTCATCACGTAAATTCGCTTAGGCGTAAGTTTTCTATTAAGTTTTTTAGCCAGTAAGATCTTAAATACATCAACAATTAGATAAGTTACTAAAACTGTACTAAAAAACACTAAAATACGATCGCTTTGCATTTCTAGCCTGGGTCCAAAAACAATAATTAATCCCAACCAGAAACCAAGCACACCAACGTTTATAAAATTCAGTAAAAAACCTTTTAAAGCCAGGCCTAAATAATCGCTTTTACCAAGCTTTCTAATATCTGGACTTTCTTCTTCCTGTGGTAATGCCTTTTTGGTTTGAATAAAGGTCATTACACCGTAAGTGGTAAGAATCACACCTCCAAAAATGAACAATGCAGGATCATCTTTTATACGTTCTAAAAGCTTCGTAGTACTTAAATATGCAATAAACAAGAATACCGTATCTGCTATAATTACGCCCAGATCGAAAGATATAGCCGCCCTAAAGCCTTTTATTGCTGCGGTCTCCAGTAATACGAAGAAAACTGGTCCCAACATAAAAGCCAGAAATAAGCCTAATGGCATGGCTGCTAAAATATCATGTAGCATAAGCTGTATTTAGAATGCAAAAATAAAAGATTAGTTTTTTCTAACTACTTTACCACCAAACAATGTGCTTTTATCGATCTCTTCTGGATCACCATACACGTTTACGGTACCTCCTGCTCTAACCTTAGCAGTTACTTTTCCAGACACTGTAACATCAGCCACGCCGCCTGCTTTAATATCTACATTTAGATACTCAGATTGCAGGTTTTTAGCATAATATTTTCCGCCGGTATTAATATTTACTTCCTGGTGGTTTACTTTTCCTGAAGGTGTTAATTCACCACCACTTCTAATTAGCGCTATTAAATTATCAACTTCAAACTCACCCGTAATATCGCCACCTTCCTGAGCTTCCAGCGTAAAAAATTCAGCATTAATTTTATCGGCTATGATTATCGAAGCATTTTGTTTGGCTCTAACTTCGTCGATACTTTTGTAGTAAAGTAGCACCTGCGTATCATCATCGTCATCAAAAATATTATCGATACCTAACTTTATTTTTAAAGTAGCATTTTCGATATCAAATTCTACATCTTCTCTACTCTCTCCGGTTACCACGGCTTTATTTTCATTCCCTCTAACGAGTTTTACCGGTAAACCATCGTAAACAAATATCTTCTGAAAATCTGCAAGATCATGTTTGGTTTCCTGTGCACTAAGGTTTAATCCTAAAACCATAAATGCAATAATCATTATCTTTTTCATGCTTTTTAAATTAATCTATCCTTCAAAATCTTCTTTTAGTCCCAACATAGTAAAGTCAAGATGACGTTTTACCAGATCAGCATTTTTTACTTTTACATAAACCTCGTCACCTAACTGATAAGTTTTATTAGTTTTTCTACCAATAACGGCATAATGCTCTTCGTTAAATTCGTAATGATCGTCTGTTAGATCACGTAAACGAATCATGCCTTCACATTTATTTTGTTCAATCTCTACAAAAATTCCCCAATCGGTTACTCCAGAGATCACACCTAAAAACTCTTCGTCCTGGTGATCCTGCATAAATTTAACCTGCATGTATTTTATCGAATCCCGCTCGGCATTAGACGCCAGATTTTCCATTTCACTACTGTGGTGACATTTTTCATCATAAACGTCTTCACTGGCCGAATCTGCCCCATCCAAATAATGTTGTAACAAACGATGTACCATAACATCTGGATAACGCCGAATTGGCGAGGTAAAATGCGTGTAATAATCGAAAGCTAAACCGTAATGGCCAATATTCTCTGTACCGTAATACGCTTTACTCATCGTTCTAATCGCAAGCGTATCTACAAGGTTTTGTTCTTTTTTACCCTGCACATCTTTTAAAAGACTATTTAAAGAGCTTGTTACGCTTTTTCTATCGGTTAGATTAAGCGAATGTCCAAAACGACCAACAACCGTTTGTAAGGATGCTAATTTTTCTTCATTTGGCTCGTCATGACAACGATACACAAAAGTCTTCTTAGGTTTTTGTTTTCCTATGAATTCGGCTACTTTTTTATTGGCGAGCAGCATAAATTCTTCGATAAGCTTATTGGCGTCTTTAGAGGTTTTGAAGAACACTCCTACTGGTTCGTTTTCTTCGTCTAAATGAAATTTCACTTCTACTTTATCGAAAGAGATCGCTCCTTCCCGCATTCTTACCGAACGCATTTTCTTAGCTAAGCGATCTAATTCTAAAACAGCTTCAACGATATCATCATTAACTTGATAAGCACCTTCTTCGCGAATCGAAATATCTTCAGGGATGGTATTCTCTTTGGTTTCTATAATATGCTGCGCTTCTTCGTATGCGAATCTAGCATCAGAATAGGTTACCGTTCTACCAAACCACTGGTCTTTTACTTTTGCATTTTTATCTAATTCGAATACTGCAGAAAAAGTATATTTCTCTTCATTTGGTCGTAAAGAACAAGCCCCATTCGATAAAATTTCTGGTAGCATTGGTACTACCCGATCTACTAAATAAACCGAAGTTGCACGTTCGTAAGCTTCTTCATCTAAAATCGAATCGGGTTGCAGGTAATGTGAAACATCGGCGATATGAACACCAAGTTCTATATTTCCGTTTTCTAGTTTTCTAAAACTTAAGGCATCATCAAAATCCTTGGCATCCTTTGGATCGATCGTGAAGGTTAAAACATCGCGCATATCACGACGCTTTTTAATTTCATCTTTAGTAATCGAAAGATCGATCTTATTTGCAAATTCTTCTACTTCTTCTGGAAAATCTGCTGGCAAGCCGTATTGTGCTAAAATCGAATGAATTTCAGTATTATGATGTCCAGGAGTTCCTAAGACCCTCGTAATAATTCCGAAGGGCGAATCGGCACGTTTTGGCCAATCATCAAACTCCACCAACACCTTATCACCATCCTGTGCTTCTCCTAGTTTGTTTTTCTGAACAAAAAAGTCGGTATACATTTTTGGATCATCAATCACTACAAATCCAAAATCTTTCTTCAACTGCAAAACACCAACAAAACTGCTTCGTTTACGTTTGATGATTTTGGTGATTTCACCTTCAGATTTCTTTCTTCTTCGGTGTTTATAAACATAGATCTCTACCTCATCGCCATGAAAAGCAGCGTTTAAGTTTTGCTGCGGAATCATAATATCATCTTCAAACTCATCCACAATTACAAAACCATAGCCTTTGGTAGACATATCTAAAATACCGGTGTGGTAATTCGCACCTTTTTCTACCATAAATTTTCCGCGATCTACCTGGTTGATCTCTTTTTTAGCCGCTAACTGCGCTAATTTCTTGGTAATTTGATTTCGGCTACTAGGATCGTCTACGCCTAATTTTGCCGCAATTTGTTTATAATTATAAGCTTTACCGGCATCCTTTCTTAGAATATCGGTGATCTTTTTATCAAGATTTCCCAGCTTTCCGCCAGATTTATTCTTTTTCTTCTTTCGTTTCATTCCCATATACAGGTAAAATTAGTGTATATAACTGATTTTAGATGAAAATGAATGTAAAGTTTTGTTAAGTCACTTCGTAAAATCTGGCATTCAATTTTTCGAATTCTACGTTTTGGGATAAAATAAAAATGAATTACGTACGTTAAAAATGTTATAGTTATCTTAATAATTTCTTAATTTTGCAAAACGATTTTATAAAGTTATTTAGCTAATTTTAGAGTAATGAAGTTGTTAGCCTCCAAATCTAGAAGATTCTTTCTTTTATTTTTCCTCATTTTTTTAGTTGGGGTGATTGGCTTTGTGACCTATATCAACCGCTCTTTAAATCAAAGATCTGAGCTTGATCCAAGACATACTTCCGTTCAGCATAAAATCTCTCATCATAATTAATAAATAAAGTGTATCTTTAAGTACCTATCAATCAGGTGCATGAAAGATTATATTTACCTTCAAAGCTTTACGTATTCTCACGAATGTCACGTTGTTAAACATCTTTTAGACAACGAAGATATTTTCTATCACTTTAAGAACGAAACAGTTATAGATCTTATCCCTTTATCTTCCTTTGGCCTTGGCGGCATTAAACTTTACATTCATCCATCACATCTAACTAAAGCAAAAAAAATCTTAGATCAAACTTTTAGAAACAATAGCCATCTTCGTATCGTTTAATCTTCAGTAGTTATTCACATTATATATATCTATTATTTTTCTTTTCTTTTTTTTAAAACTTAAATGATGATATATGATTGCGTGTTAATTTGTGCAATAAAATTTTGTTGATTTATTTGGAATTTGACTTGTGATTAATTGATAACAACTTATCAACAGGTGTTTATATTCTTAAGTACTTGATGCTCTTATATTTTTAAGCTTTACTTAACAATTCTGAAATTTTAAATTAACATATAAATTCTTGAAATTTTAAAATTCACAGGCTGTTTATAACCTGTTGTTAGTTGCTGAAAACTTGAAGAAAAATAACCGACTTATAATTTGGATATATGCTCCTATAGCTGGCTTTGTAATTTTTTCTGAATAAAGCAAATTAGGTTTTTATTTTCTCATCAAAGGTTATTCACATGTTATTGTCAATTCTAAATACCTGATTATAAAGGATATTTTAAAAGTAATTAACAATGCAATATTCTTAGGTTAATAAGCACTTTTTATACCTTTGTAAGTAGTTAATAAAACCAGAATTATGAAAATCTCCATTGGTAATGACCACGCCGGGACGCAGTATAAGAACCTTATACAACTGTATCTAGAAAAAGAAGCCGGTATCGAAGTAAAAAATTATGGTACAAATACAGATGATAGTGTAGATTATGCCGATTTTGTTCATCCCGTTGCAGAAGATGTTGAAAACGGAGAAGCAGATTTTGGAATTATCATTTGCGGTAGTGGTAATGGCGCGAGTATGACGGCCAATAAGCATCAAAAAATACGTTGTGCACTATGTTGGACGGGAGAGATCACAAAATTATCAAGAGAGCATAATGATGCTAACATTTTAAGTATCCCTGCACGTTTTGTTTCTACACAACAGGCAGTAGATATGGTTAAGATCTTTTTAAATACTGAATTTGAAGGTGGTAGACACCAAACAAGGATTGATAAGATTCCTTGCCAGTAATTAACGATCAAGCAAAATAATATATCCCGATTTTATATAAAATCGGGATTCATTTTTTAAAGCCTAATAATGAACATTAGTATTAAAAAATTCAACGAGCTTAGCTTAAATGAGTTATATCAAATATTACAATTGCGATCTGAAGTTTTTGTGGTAGAACAGGATTGTGTATATCAGGATATCGATGAAAAAGACGATAAAGCATTACATGTAATTGGTGAAGTAAATGGTAAAATTGTAGCCTACACACGTTGTTTTGATAAAGGATTTTATTTTGAAGAAGCCGCTATTGGTCGTGTTGTGGTTAAAGACAACCAACGAAAATATGGTTATGGTCACCAGATTATGAAGGCTTCAATAAAAGCGATTAAAGATCATTTTGGTACTGAAAATATTAAACTTTCCGCACAACAATATTTAATTAAATTCTATGAAAGTCATGGCTTTACCAGTATTGGTGAAGGATATCTTGAAGATGGTATCCCACACATTGCTATGGTAAAATAGTGCTTAATTTTGTAGAATCTTAGCATACTGGCCAGGGTTTTTTAAAACTTCCTTGGCTTTTTTTATTTCTTCGCCATTAGCTACATGATTTTGATATAAACCTTCCTGGTAAAAATAATGTTTAATGATCTGGTCTTGTAAAACCGATTTAATTTCTTCTTTCTTATTATCTAGATCTTCAGCCTTACTTTTATCGATCTCAGCAGTTATTTGTTTATAACTATCTAGGATATCTTGCTGAAAACCTTCAGATTGTGCAGTTATCAACAATTCCTCTAACTCCTGTTCAGTATCGGTTTTATAGTTGAAATCTGATGTTTTTAAATAGGCTTTAAAATCATTAAAATCTGCATCGCTAAACTCGTAAGTTACGGGATCTTCAACATTATGTTGATAATAGTAATTGGTGGCATAATTAAAAATCGCATTTTTCTCCAAAAGCGCTCTGGTAATACTACTATATTCTGAAGATTCTAAGCGAACATCTGGTAAAATTCCACCGCCATCGTAAACTGTTCTTCCGTTTTTGGTTTTAAAAGCATTATAATCTTCCACCTTTGTACGAACAGCTTCGCCATTTTCATCTCGTTTGCGGTAATCTAAAGCCTGTATGCAGCGTCCGCTTGGTGTATAATAGCGAGATATGGTAATTTTAAGTTGCGTACCGTAAGCGATCTCTTTTGGGCGTTGTACCAATCCTTTTCCAAAAGTACGTGCACCAACCACTACTCCTCTATCCAGATCCTGAATAGCTCCTGATACGATCTCACTAGCCGAAGCACTTTGCCCATTCACTAAAACCACTAACGGAATTTTAGTATCTATAGGTTCTTTTTGTGTATAATATTCTTTATTATATTTCTCGATTACAGATTTGGTACTGGTAATAAGTTCTCCTTTATCAAGAAAAATATTACTCACATTTATCGCTTCGCTTAATAAACCACCAGGATTTCCTCTAAGATCAAGAATGATCTTATCTGCGCCCTGACTTTTAAGATCTTTAACCGCTCTACTGGTTTCTTCGTAAGCTTTTTGGTTAAATCTACTTAAAACCACATAGCCGCTATTATCTTCTAAAAGACTATAAAATGGCACCGCTTTTAATTCAACCGAACTTCTTTTAATGCTGGTTTGTTGTGTTTTTCCCTGTCTTTGGTAAGTGATATTAACTTCTGAATTTAAAGAACCGTTTAATAAAGTTTGTGCACCTTCAGTAAAATCTGAAACCTTAGTATCCCCAATTTTAGTGATCTTATCGCCAGGTTTTAATCCGGCTTTATCTGCAGGGTAATCTTTATAAACTTCAGTTATTAACAAGATATCATCATCTGGTTTTAAAGCTGCACCAATGCCAGTATATTCTCCTTCCATATTAATTCTGGAGCTTTGTACATCCTGCTCGCTCCAAAAATTAGTATAAGGATCCAGATCTGTTAACATTGATTTTATCGCGGTATCCATAAGATCTGCCGGGCTGGTTTCATCAACATAATTCATGTTGATTTCCTTAAAAAGCGTGGTAAAAATTTCAATTTGTTTAGCGATCTCAAAGAAATCAGATTTAAAACCAAAACTTGTGAATAACACCACTCCGCTTGCAGCTAAGATTAGTGTTTTTTTATAGAGATTTTTTTTCATCTTCATTAATAATTTAAGGATGAATACCAACTTCATCTTACTCGATAATCGAGAATAAATACTCCGAGGCTAACCTCGATATAAAGACGATTTTCGAAAAAAAGCCTTAAGGTTTTGCCCTCAGGTAGTTTATTATTTTAAAACGCTTATTTTTTCCTTTTGTTTTAAGCGTTCCAGTAAGTTAAGCATTAATTGCTCCATCTTTATTTGAGAAATGTCTTCGCGGGAAAGATAGATAAACATCATCGCATATTGTTGTTTTGCCCCGGTCATAACAATATACTTATTTTTTCTGAAAGATTCTCGCATCAGTCTTTTGATGCGATTGCGTTGTACAGCGGTTTTTATAAATTTCTTCGGAACAGAAAATCCAGTCTTAAAATAGCGATTTTTAGCTGAAACTGTCACAGAATCCTGGGAAGTGATAGGAATATAGACCAATCTAAGCGGATAATTCTTTATCGAAATACCTTCAGCAAAAAGCTTATCGATAAGAATTTTACTCTTTAATTTTTCATGTTTTTTGAAGCCTTCTTCCATGCCCCAAAAATAGGTATTGTAAATGGATAATTACAAACTAAACCTTAAGCTGATTATTGGTTTCTTTTTCGGCTTTAAAATCTTTGATGTTCTGTATGGTGACCTCAGCAATTTGCTGCAATGCTTCTTTTGTTAAAAATCCTTGGTGTGCAGTAATAAGAACGTTTGGGAAAGAAATTAACCGAGCGATAATATCGTCTTTGATCACACTTTCAGAAAGGTCTTTAAAAAACAATTGTTCTTCCTGCTCGTAAACATCGATACCTAAATAACCTAATTTACCAGATTTAAGTGCTTCGATCGTATCTACGGTGTTAATTAATGGGCCACGGCTGGTGTTAATTAACATCATACCATCTTTCATTAATTTAAAGCTTTCTTTGCTGATAATATGCTTGGTTTCTGGATTTAGCGGGCAGTGTAAAGAAATAATATCAGATTGTTCCAGTAATTTTTCGAAAGAAACATAAGTACCGCCCTGCTCTATGATCTCTTTATTTTCAAACTTGTCATAAGCGATAATCTTACAGCCAAAACCTGTCATATTTTTTGCAAAAATGCTTCCTATTTTACCGGTCCCAATCACACCCACAGTTTTCCCATGAAGATTGAATCCGCGTAATCTTTCTAACGAAAAATTTCCTTCTCTAATTCGGTTATATGCTTTATGGGTTTTTCTATTTAAAGTAAGAATAAGCGCAACGGCATGTTCTGCTACGGCTTCTGGAGAATATGCCGGTACCCGATACACTTTTATACCATATTTTGCCGCTGCAGCCAGATTTACATTATTAAAACCGGCGCAGCGCAGTACCACAAATTTAACTTTGTTTTCAGCTAAGATCGCTAAAGTTTCTTCATCCAGATCATCGTGGACAAAAACGCAAACACCATCGTAACCTTTGGTAAGATCTGCAGTGTCTTTGTATAATCTAACTTCAAAATATTTAAGATCTATTTCCTTTTTGTGATAAGGATCAAAGAATTCTTTGTCGTAAGATTTGGTGCTAAAAAACGCTAATTTCATATTCTTGAGGTTGGATTGGTATTCTAAAAATATAAAATAGATCGACTAAATAAAATTTAATCTATCATTAAAGGCTTAATTTCCTGTAGTTCTTAATTATGTAAGCTTTCTAAAACAAAAAAGTCCGGCATTTGCCGGACTTTTTTGTTTTAGAAAAAATAATATTCTTATTCTGAATCTACCTCGCCGTAAGTATTATTGTTACGGTTTACATCTGCCATAAGCTGAGATTCGTCAATTTCGATCGATTTTATATCTGCTTTTGCAGCATCGATTTCCAACTCGTAAGTAGGAAATGCCCACGGCCAGTCTTCTTTTAAAATACGCTCTACATCTCCTTCAGCTGGTTTTTCCCAACGCATCATGCGCAATGGCATATAGTATAATTTTTTACTACCATCGTTTAAAGTCACAGTAACTTCAACAGGCATTGGCATTAAAGCTTTTCTTTCTAAAGTAATTTTGGTTCCGTTTTCTGCATCTTCAACGCTATTGATTGCATAATCAATTTGATTGGTAGTTTCGGTCCAATCTGTTAAATACCAGTGTAATTCGGCTCCAGAAACTTTTTCAGCAATTCTTATAAAATCGTTTGGTGTTGGATGTTTAAATTTCCATTCATCATAATAACGATTTAAAGTTTCAGCTAAATTATCCTGACCAATAATATAACCAAGTTGCGATAGGAAAACCGCCCCTTTACTGTATGCAGCAATAGAATATGCAGTATTGATATCGTAACGATCACCATGCGTAGTTTGTGGTTGCTCCATACCAGAAGTTGCAATATAGTTGTAACCTCTATACGATCCTGCGGTTGGATTTCCTGAAGTTCCCTTGATCGTTTTTTGTGCTAATCCAGAAATATAAGTAGTAAAACCTTCGTCCATCCAAGGATGCTGAGATTCGTTTGTTCCTAATAATTGCTGAAACCAAGAATGTGCAAACTCATGTGCGGTAGTTCCTAATAAACTATTGTAGCTTTCGCCACCGGTAATTAAGGTACACATCGCATACTCCATACCACCGTCACCACCTTGAATAATTGAGTATTGTGGCCATGGATAAGGACCAATATGCTCATTAAAGAAAGCTAGTAATTTTGCAGTTTCTGGCTGAATTTTTTGCCATGCATCAGTTACTTTTGGATCGTCTTTGTATAAAAAGTGAAGTATTACTCCGCTTTCAGTTTCCAATTTGTCGTGGATAAATTCTGGATCTGCAGCCCAGGCAAAATCGTGAACTTTTTCAGCTTTAAAGTTCCAGGCTAGTTTTTTGCCTTTACGTTTAACTTTTGTTCCTTCTTCTTCGTAACCATAACCAATTTCTTCTGGGTTTTGTAAAACTCCTGTACCACCAATAATATAATCTTTATCGATGTTGATAGTTACATCAAAATCTCCCCAAACGCCATGAAACTCTCTGGCGATATAAGGATCTGCATGCCAGCCTTCAAAATCATATTCGGCTAATTTAGGATACCATTGTGTCATAGAAAGTGCAACACCATCGGCGTTATTTCTACCAGATCTTCTAATCTGAACAGGCACCTGGCCTTCAAATTCCATTTTAAAAGTAGTAGATTTTCCAGGTAAAATTGGTTCAGCAAGATGAACGATAAGAATTGTTTCTTCGTCTTCCATCTCTACTTTCTTACCATCCTGAGTTAAAGAAGTGGCTCTTAAATAACCAATTTCGTCTTCATTAAGTTTGGCAATTCTACTTTCGTAATCTGGATTTTGACGATCTCCTTTGTTGTTCACCATTCTTCCATCTGGATCCTGGATGTCCTGTAAACGAGAATCCATTTCGCTTCCTGGTTGGAAAGCGTTAAAGAACATATGGTAGTAAACTTTGGTTAAAGTATCTGGAGAATTATTGGTATAAATCAACTCCTGTGTACCGGTATATTGGTAATTTTCAACATTCATATCTACGTCCATATCGTAGTCTACATGCTGTTGCCAGTAGCTGGTATTATTTTGAGCCTGTGTAAAGGCAGTGGCCAAAATGGCCAGACTAAAAATTAGTTTTTTCATAAATGTGGGTTATTATTTAGAAACTTTTGAGGCTAAAATTAATGCATTATATAAATTAACGATCTTTCCAGAGGTAGAAAGTTCACTAAATTCCTGTGTGTTTAAACGATCACCGCCAACAATTACGTTCGCCTGAACCGGTAAACCACTATCCATAATGATCTTTTTAACCTGTGGGGCGGTTAATTTAGGAAAATAAGATCTAATCATAGCAGCTACACCCGCAACCGCTGGTGAAGCCATAGATGTTCCCTGTAAATATTCGTATTCGTTATTTGGTGTGGTAGACCAAATTTTATTTCCGGGAGCAAAAACATCAACATTTTTCTTTCCGTAGTTAGAAAAATCGGCTACCAGTTTAGAACCGTAATCGTAATTTAAAGCACCAACCGTTAAGAAGTTATCGCTAATTTCTACAGAATTTTCTGGTGTTTGATCGTTAGGATACACCATTTTTTCGTCTAGATTCAAACTTTCGTTACCTGCTGCATTTACGATCAAAACATCATTCTCTGCTGCATATTTAACGGCTTCTCTTACCCATTCTGGATGCGTAGAGAAATATTTTCCAAAACTGGTATTTATTACTTTAGCACCATTATCTACGGCATATCTAATAGCAAGAGCAATGTCTTTATCGTACTCATCGCCATTAGGGACAGCTCTAACGGTCATGATCTCTACATTTTGGGCAACACCGTCCATTCCAATACCGTTATTTCGTTGTGCAGCGATAATCCCAGATACGTGCGTACCATGTTTAATATTTTCCTTATCAGCTTCAGGTCCCATTACGTTATTATTTCCGTAATCACGATCGCTAAGATCATCTGGATCATCACCAACGATGGCTCTTCCATCAAGCTCTAAGTTCAAATTGATTTCGAGCATTTCTTTATAATAATCTATCGCTCCATCCAGTTCTTCAATAGCTTTTGGAATATTTTCGTTCACATTTTGCTGAATCTGAAGCAACATGGCTTTATACTGGCTTAGAGGTTGCGCAGTAGCCTGCATGGCTCTTAACTCTTCCATTGTATAATCTTCTTTCCCTAATTGAGAAGAAACGGCCTGATGCGCTGCTACCAATTGCGATTTTATTTGCTCATATTGAGAAACGTTTTGCTGAGTTTCATTCAGTTCCTTACGATATTCTTCTTCAGCTTCTTTATATAAAATGAATTCTTCCCGGTTTGAGGCACTTACCGTACTTGCAGATTTGCCTTCGTATTTTGGTTTTAATTCTCTATAAATTCTAACATATTCTAGGTTTTCATCTACAGCATCGCCTAAAAAGTTCCAACCGTGAACATCGTCGATGTAGCCATTGTTATCATCATCAATTCCGTTCCCGGGAATTTCGTCTTCGTTGGTCCAAAGCACGTTTTTTAGATCTTCGTGTTCGATGTCTGTACCGCTATCGATCACTCCAACAATAACTTTTTTTCCTTTTTGATCTTTAATTATTTCTGAATAAGCTCTATCTACACTCATCCCAGGGATGGTATCGTAAGTAAGATCTGCTTCTGGCCAGTTTTTAAACTGAGCATCTGTAAGTGCAGTAACCTTAAGCGGAATGGTATCGATATTAGCGATTGGGGTAGAAACTATTGCAGGAGCACTACTCCCACAAGACGCAAGAATGGCTGCTGAGGTAGCAGCCAGTAATGGTTTATAAAATGGAATTTTCATTTTAGTTAAATAATTCATTAAACGTGTATGTTTGATCATGTCTCACACCTTTTTCAGTGTGTTTTACGGTTATAACTTCGTTGTGTGCATCATGTTGCATAAACAGATAGATTTCTTCGTCTGCTGCTTTATCTAAAAAACTTTTCTTCTCAGGTAAAGTAAGCAAAGGCCTGGTGTCGTATCCCATCACATAAGGTAAAGGGATATGTCCCGTAGTTGGCAGAAGATCTGCCATGAAAACCAGTTTTTTTCCTTTATACTCCAGGTGTGGTATCATTTGTTTGTCGGTATGTCCATCTACAAAGAGCACGCCAAAGCCAAGATCTGATACATTAATAAAACTTTCTTTGCCCTTTCGATCTACAAAATGAAGTTGCCCACTTTCTTCTATTGGTAAGATATTTTCTTTTAAAAATGATGCTTTTTCACGTGCATTAGGTTTTGTGGCCCAGTCCCAGTGATCTTTATTACTCCAGTATTTGGCGTTTTTAAATACGGTTTCGTAACCAGTGCGATCTTTATTCCATTGAACGCAGCCACCACAGTGATCAAAATGAAGATGTGTAGTAAAAACATCGGTAATGTCGTCGCGATGAAATCCGTTTTTTTGTAAAGATCTATCTAGAGAATCATCGCCCCACTGATAATAATAACTAAAGAATTTGTCGCTTTGCTTATCCCCTAGTCCTGTATCGATAAGAATTAGTTTATTTCCATCTTCGATCAAAAGGCTTCTGGCGCCAATATCGATCATGTTATTGCTATCTGCAGGATTGGTCTTTTGCCAGATACTTTTAGGAACAACGCCAAACATGGCACCGCCGTCCAGTTTAAAATTTCCTGCTTCGATAGGATATAATTTCATAAAAAATCAAATTTTCACAATATATCGCAAATTATTAAATCAAATACTCAAAAGCAGTTTATTAGACTGATTTAACATGAGATTAGAAATAAATCGAGTTTAAGACGAGCTTGGGAGCAAACTAAACTATTTTTAATATTTTTAGCTTCTAAATCAAACCGAAAGATTAATGTTAGAATTAGCAGGTATAGTAATTTTAGGAATATTGGCGCAATGGGTGGCTTGGAAGTTTAAAATTCCTGCAATCCTTCCGTTAATTTTGATTGGTCTTTCTGTGGGACCAATTGCGACCATCTTTACAGAGGATGGAAGTAAGCTTATAGAACCTATCTGGAATGGTGAATCTGGATTATTCCCGGGCGAAAGTTTATTTTATTTTGTCTCTCTCGCCATTGGGATCATTCTTTTTGAAGGTGGTTTAACGCTTAAAAAAGGCGAGATCTTAAATGTAGGTTTCGTTATTGTGAAGCTTATTACGGTCGCTGTAATTATCACTTTTATTGGCGCCGGTATTGCTGCACATTATATTTTTGATCTCAGCTGGCAAATTTCGTTTTTATTTGCCTCGCTAATCATTGTTACCGGGCCTACGGTAATTACACCTATTCTTAGAAATATTCCGCTTAAAAAGGATATTTCAACGATCTTAAAATGGGAAGGAATCTTAATCGATCCTATTGGTGCTTTGGTTGCTGTACTGGTTTTTGAGTTTATAAGTGCCGGGAAAGGAAAAGAATATACTTCAACCGTATTGTTAGAATTTGGTAAGATCGTGCTTTTTGGATTCACTTTTGGATTTACTTTTGCCCATGCCCTCGCCTACAGTATCAAGAAAAATATCATTCCGCATTATTTATTAAACGTACTTACACTGGCCGCAGTGCTTGGGGTTTTTGTATTGTCTGATCAATTTGCACACGAAAGTGGACTTCTAGCCGTGGTTGTGATGGGAATGGTGATGGGAAATATCGATCTACCAAATTTAAAAGAGTTACTTTATTTCAAGGAATCTTTAAGTGTTCTTTTAATTTCGATCTTATTTATTCTGCTGGCTGCAAATATTAATATGGAAGATCTTTACCTGGTATTTACCAGTAAAGCGATTTGGTTATTCGCAGTGATCGTTTTCGTAGTAAGACCGCTGGGTGTTTTTATAAGTAGTATTAATTCTTCGCTTAAATTCAACGAAAAGTTATTTATAAGCTGGGTTGGTCCTCGAGGTATCGTAGCTGCAGGTATTGCTTCGCTATTTGGTATAGAATTGGCAAATCAAGGTGTAGAAGGAGCCGAATATATCACGCCTTTGGTGTTTATGATCGTGTTGGGGACAGTACTATTAAATGCTACGACGGCACGTTTATTTGCTCAGCTTGTGGGCGTATTTTTGAAAGATTCTGAAGGGATTTTAATTATTGGAGCTTCATCTTTCTCAAGGATCATTGGTAAATACATGGAAGAAAATGGTCGTCATGTTGTTTTAGTAGATAACAATGGGATGAATGTTAGAAAGGCTAAAAGCATGGGATTAGATGCTATCGAAGAAAATGTATATTCTGAAGATCTTATTAATAATATCGAGCTTAATGATATAGGTTATTTAATGGCTATGACCAGTAACAGTGAGATTAATAAAAATGCCATAGAAAAGTTTAGAAAGCATTTTGGTGAAAATGGATCTTTTAGAGTGGTTTCTCCTGAAGAAATGCAAGATCCTGAAAATAACCCAAAAGAAGGATTGTTCTCTCAAACAGATGATTACGTAAAACTTACGAATCTTGCCCGCAAGTACTCACAAGTACACGAGGTTACTTTGAATTCTAAGGAGCATTATGAAGGTTTAATTGAAATTTCTAAAACCGATCCTGATATCATTCCGCTGTTTGTAAAAAATAATGAAGGAAATCTTAGTATCATTCCGTCTAACAGTAAAGAAGTAGAAATCGAAGAAGGCTTTAAACTTGTTTATCTTGGAAAACAGATGGAAATTGAAGATAACTCGAATACTGGCGACGAAGAAGATACGAAAACCAAAACCGAGGACGATTAATACGATGATAAATTAAGCAATAAACAGGTATAAAAAACGCCCAATCTCAACAATCGAAATTGGGCGTTTTTGGTTTATATTTTTTTATAGTATTCAATCTTCATCCATAGCTTCGATAAGTTCATCTGTAATTTCAAGGTTATGATATACGTTTTGAACGTCATCATCATCTTCAAACTTTTCGATGAGGTTTAAGATCTTTTTAGCGTCCTCTACCGGTAGTTCAACGGTGTTTAAAGGGATTCGTTGCACTTCAGAAGATTTTGTTTCAATCTCTAATTCTTCAAGCTTAGAAGACATCAGTCCAAAATCATTAAAATCGGTATAAACCGTTATTAGATCATCTTCTTTTTCGATTTTGGTGGCACCACCTTCTATAAGTTCTAGTTCAAATTCTTCAAGATTCATTTCAATTTTTTCTTTTTCAAGAACAAAAACTCCTTTTTTATCGAATAAAAATTCTAACGAACCATTGGTACCTAAACTTCCGCCATTTTTAGTGAAAATGGATCTCACAGAAGCTACGGTTCTATTGGTATTATCTGTGGTGCATTCAATAAAGATTGCGATTCCGTTAGGTCCATAACCTTCAAAACTTACCGTTTCGTAATTGTCGGCATCTGCCCCACTTGCTTTTTTAATAGCACGATCTATGGTGTCTTTGGGCATGTTTACCCCTTTAGCATTGCTTATAGCATTACGTAAACTTGGGTTAGCTTCAGGATCTGCACCGCCACCTTCTTTTACAGCAACACTAATTTCTTTAATTGCTCGGGTAAATTGCTTTGCACGTTTTTTATCCTGCGCTCCTTTGCGGTGTTTTATATTCGCCCATTTACTATGTCCGGCCATTTTATTCTCCTTTTTTAATCAGTTTTGCTTCAATTTAAGTCGATTTTGGTCAAAAATGAAGCAATTTTCACAAATTTAAGAAATTGAGGAATTAATAAGAAATAAAGGGATTTATACCCTATTTTATTCTGAAGTAAATTTTAAAGCGGATAATTGGATATATTGTAGATGAAAATTCACTCTTAATCAATCAAAAAATGAAGAAGTTATTTTTAATACCAATGCTATTGGCATGTTTTCTATTGGGCTCTTGCGGTAGTGATGACGACAATGATTCTGAAATTTCTAACGAAATAAATGGAACCTGGGAAGTTTCTAACGTTTATTACGAAGGTGATATGAATTATGGCAATTTGGATTACCAATTTATAGGCCAGTCCGTGAGTTTTGATGATTATATCTTCGATTTTAAAGAGGACGGTATATTTACATCTTCTGGAGCTTATACAGTCGAGTTCACCATGATCATGAACGGCCAGGAGTACACTAGTGAAGAAGCTGTACCATATTCTTCGGTATCGGGTAATTACTCGATAGTTGATGACAAACTATATTTGGAAACACAATCTGAAGAACATGAGGTTGAAATCATAGAACTGAGTTCTAATAGAATGATCCTTAACGCTTCAGGAAGTGCAGCCTTAACCGGCGGAATGGAAGGTACTGCAAATGTAGATGTAATGGAGATCACACTTCAGAAGCAATAAGCATAAAACAAGTAAAAACTAAAAACCCTCATAGCTTAAAAACTATGAGGGTTTTTATATAAAAGCTTTTAATTGCTATTAATCGTTTAGTTTTAAAACAGCCATAAACGCTTCCTGAGGAATTTCTACGTTTCCTACCTGGCGCATACGTTTTTTACCTTTTTTCTGCTTCTCTAACAGCTTTCTTTTACGAGAGATATCTCCACCATAACATTTTGCGGTAACGTCTTTCCTAAGTGCTTTTACAGTTTCTCTGGAAATGATCTTAGCACCTATCGCTGCCTGAATAGGAATATCAAACTGCTGTCTTGGTATCAATTCTTTAAGTTTTTCGCACATTTTCTTACCAATATCGTAAGCATTGTCCTGGTGTAATAAAGCTGAAAGCGCATCTACTTTATTAGCGTTAAGCAGTACATCTACTTTTACCAGCTTAGAAGCTCGCATTCCTATTGGTGAATAATCGAAAGATGCATAACCTCTAGAGACTGTTTTTAAGCGATCATAAAAATCGAAAACAATTTCTGCTAAAGGCATATCGAACGAAAGTTCTACACGCTCTGTAGTTAAATAAGTTTGATTCGTAATTTCTCCTCGTTTTTCAATACAAAGCGACATTACTGGCCCAACATAATCGGCTTTGGTAATAATTGTAGCCTTAATAAACGGTTCTTCTACTCTATTTAAGGTTGATGGTTCTGGCAGATCTGATGGATTGTTTACCAAAATCATCTCATCTGGCTCTTTATTGGTATAAGCAAAATAAGAAACGTTAGGTACGGTAGTAATTACCGTCATATCGAATTCACGCTCTAATCGTTCCTGAATGATCTCCAGGTGAAGCATTCCTAAGAATCCACATCTAAAACCAAATCCTAATGCTGCAGAACTCTCTGGAGTGAATACTAAAGAAGCATCATTAAGCTGAAGTTTCTCCATCGATGCTCTAAGCTCTTCATAATCTTCAGTATCTACAGGATAAATTCCGGCAAATACCATAGGTTTTACATCTTCGAAACCGGCAACAGCCTCTGTCGTAGGATTTTTTGCATCGGTAATCGTATCCCCAACTTTTACTTCACGGGCATCTTTAATTCCGGTAATTAGATATCCAACATCACCAGTTTTGATCTCTTGTTTTGGATGCTGAATTAGTTTTAAAGTACCAACCTCATCTGCCGAATAATCGTTGCCTGTAGCAACGAACTTGATATGCTGATTCTTTTTTATACTACCATTGATTACTCTAAAGAAGGTTTCTACGCCGCGGAATGGATTGTAAACCGAATCAAAGATTAAGGCTCTTAAAGGAGCATCAACTTTACCACTTGGTGCAGGAATTCTGGTAATAATAGCATGTAATATTTCTTCGATCCCGATACCTGTTTTTGCACTGGCAGGAATCACCTCTTCACGATCGCAACCTAAAAGATCTACAATATCGTCTGTAACTTCTTCTGGATTGGCACTGGGAAGATCAACTTTATTTAAAACCGGAATGATCTCCAGGTCATTTTCTAAAGCCAGATAAAGGTTAGAAATCGTTTGTGCCTGGATACTTTGTGCGGCATCTACCACCAATAAAGCGCCTTCACAGGCAGCAATAGATCTAGAAACTTCGTAAGAAAAGTCTACGTGTCCCGGGGTGTCGATAAGATTTAAAACGTATTGCTCACCTTCATGAATGTAATCCATTTGGATTGCATGACTTTTAATAGTGATACCACGCTCCCGCTCCAAATCCATACTATCCAAAAGCTGTGCTTGCTTTTCTCTCTCTGTTACCGATCCTGTAAAATCTAAAAGCCGGTCTGCCAACGTACTTTTACCGTGATCGATATGGGCGATGATACAAAAGTTACGAATGTGTTTCATGCAATTGTGAACATTTTAAATTATATCCAAACTTTGGATGTAGCTGAGGTTTTCCCTCTATTCTTTTAAAAAATTCGTTTTAAATAGGATAGGTCAATCTTAATTAAACCATCATTTTTAAAGCGATCCCTAATTTTATGATCAAAAATCAATCAAAATATTATAATATTTGACAGTATAGTTATAAAATTTTTGGGCTGCAAATATAGTTTATTTCAAATACCTGATGTAAACTTTAAATGGCTCTTTAAAAATTCAAGAATTAGCTCGAAATTATAGATAATTCTAAATAAAAATTTAGATTATGTTCTTTTTAATTATAAAAAAAGTTAATAAAGTGTTTAAGTTTTATAAAAAAGTTTCTTTTTTTTGTAGAAAGTCTTTTTAGAAAATTTTAATGATTTGAATTTAAGCTTTTTTAAAATGCTAATTTAAAACACGAGTAAATAAATATTATGAGCGATAACTCGAAAACTTCAGGAACCAGTAAATCTATAATCATTATAGGTGTTTTATTTTTCATCTTTGGATTTGTAACCTGGTTAAACTCCGTTTTAATTCCTTATTTAAAAACAGCCAACGATTTGAATAACTTCCAATCGTTCTTCGTGGCGTTTGCATCTTACATCTCTTATTTTGTAATGGCAATTCCTTCAGCAAAAGTTTTAGAGAAAACAGGTTTCAAAAAAGGAATGGGGCTTGGATTAGTTGTGATGGCAGTTGGTGCTTTAATATTCATCCCGGCTGCAGCATCAAGAACTTATGCTTTATTTTTAACAGGATTGTTTGTTCAGGGAACAGGTTTAGCTTTATTACAATCTGCTGCAAATCCATATATCACCGTTTTAGGCCCAATAGAAAGTGCTGCGAAGCGTATTAGTATTATGGGTATTTGTAATAAGGTTGCAGGTATTTTAGCACCTTTAACGATTGGAGCCATATTACTTAAAAATATGGATCAGGTGGAAGCGAAACTTAGCACCTTAACCGGAGCCGAGCGTGAAGCCGAATTAGATTTGCTTTCTTCACGAGTTGAGATGCCTTATATCGTAATGGCGATCGTTCTTGTAGGTTTAGCGGTTTTAATTTATTTTTCTTCTTTACCAGAAATTGAAACTGACAAAGAAGATGAAAGTTTAGCAGAAGCTAATAAAAATAAAACCAGTGTTTTCCAATTTCCTAATTTACTTTTAGGAACTTTAGCGATGTTTCTTTACGTTGGTGTAGAGGTTATTGCCGGTGATACAGTAATTACCTATGCAAAAGATGGGCAGGGAATTGCTTCTGAAGCGGCTTTACAATTTACATCCTATACACTAGCGGCAATGATCGTTGGTTATTTGATCGGGACAGTTACTATTCCAAAATATATTAGTCAGGCAAAGGCATTACAAATTTCAGGAATCTTAGGTATTATCTTAGGTTTAGCGGCTATTTTTACTGAAGGTTTTGTTTCCGTACTTTGTATATCGATGCTTGGTTTAGCAAATGCGGTTGTTTTTCCTGCAATCTGGCCTTTGGCTTTAGATGGTCTTGGAAGATTCACCAAAATAGCTTCTTCATTTTTGATCATGGCTATTGCCGGTGGTGCGATCGTTCCTTTGGCTTATGGTTCTTTAGCAGATAGCTTTGGGCTTCAGCAGGCATATTGGGTAGTGATTCCATGTTATTTATACATTCTTTTCTTTGCCGTTAAGGGACATAAGATTAGATAAGCCCATCTTGGATTTAATGAATCAAACCTCGGGGAATTAAACCCTGAATGAGGGATTAAAAATATAAATATGAAACGTTCTTTCTTTTCTGTTTTCTTTTCAGTATTCATCTTTTTGGGTGCTTACGCCCAGGATAAACCCGCTATAATTCCCAAGCCTTCCAAAATTGAATGGAAAAATAGCGAATTTCAGTTTTCATCTAGCGTAACTTTTTATGCAGATGCTGAAGCTGAAAAAAGTTTAAAATGGCTAAAAGCACTATTGAATGCTACAGGAAGTGAGCTTGAAAAAGCTTCAGAAAAGGAAGCTATCGTTTCATTGAAAATCGATAAAAATCTTTCTTCTTCTTTAGGAAATGAAGGTTATCAGCTTAAGGTAACTTCAGAAAAAATTAAAATTGAAGCCGCTACTAATGCCGGACTTTTCTACGGAATTACAACGCTTCGCCAACTGTTTCCAGCTGAAGTGGAAAATGGTAAAATTACGTCAGAATTTAGTATTCCAGCGGTTAGCATTACCGATAAACCTTTTTACGAATGGCGAGGAAGTATGATCGATGTTGCCAGAAGCTTTTTTGATTTAGATTATCTAAAAAAGCATGTAGATCGTATGGCCCTTTATAAATTGAATCGTTTTCATATTCATTTAAGCGACGATCAGGGGTGGAGAATTGAGATTAAAAAATGGCCAAAATTAACCGAAATAGGAGGGCAGTCTGCTGTAAAAAATGGTCGTGCCGGTTATTTAACTCAGGCTGAATTTAAAGAATTACAGGCCTATGCAAAAGAGCGTAATGTAATTATTATTCCTGAAGTTGATATGCCGGGACACACTTATGCTGCTTTGCAGGGATATCCAGAATTAAGCTGTGATAATTTCGAGAATCTTGATCCTAAACGTGCAACTCCACCAGAACCTTATCACGGTGTAGAAGTAGGGTGGAGCAAGTTTTGTATGGAAAAACCAGTAGTTTACGATTTTGTAAGTGATGTGATTGCCGAGCTTGCTGAAATTACTGATGGCCCTTATTTACACATTGGAGGCGATGAAATTGAAGATGAGCATTACAAAGAATTTGTAGTAAAGGCTGAAAAAATTGTTCGTGAAAACGGCAAAACTGCTATTGGTTGGGAAGAAGTTACCCAGGCTAAAGTAGACGATTCGTTTATTAGTCAGCGTTGGACTGGAACCACCAAAAGTGTTGTAGATACCAGAATTATCGAATCTATTTGTAAAAGTTTTTACTTAGATCATGGGAATATTCCAAATCAGCCAAATACCTATAGCTGGTGTAAAAAAGACGGGGTTTCCTTAAAGAACGTTTACGATTTTGTTTCTGAAAATGAGAATGCTATAGGCGTTGAAGGTGCGGTTTGGACAGAGCTTGTACATAGCGATGCAACTGCAGACGATCGCCTTTGGCCAAGAAGTATTGCTGTTGCTGAAGTTGGCTGGTCTTCACCAAAAAAGAAAGATTATTCTGAATTTACAAAACGTTTGGGAACGCACGGTAAACGATTGGATTATCTGGGAATCAACTTTTATAAAACCCCAGATGTGCAGTGGAATGCAACAAAAATTAAAGGAGTATTTTCTACAGTAGAAAAATAATCGGAAATTGCGAGAGCTAATATTATCTGATGGAGAGTAAACAACCCGATACCGAAAAGCAGTCAAAATATAACGATCTTGAAAAGATGAGCACGGCAGAATTGCTGTCGAACATCAATAAAGAAGATCAAACAATTGCTGAAAATGTACAAAAGCAGCTACCCGCTATAGAAAAACTGGTAGATGTAATTGTTGAAAATATGCAAAAAGGAGGTCGGTTATTTTACATTGGTGCCGGCACAAGTGGTAGATTGGGAGTTTTAGATGCTTCAGAATGTCCACCAACTTTTGGCGTAACTTCAGATATGGTTATTGGTTTGATCGCAGGCGGTGATACCGCTCTTAGAAATGCGGTTGAAAATGCTGAAGATGATACTTTACAAGCCTGGAAAGATCTTCAGAAATATCAAATTTCAGCAAATGATACGCTTGTAGGAATCGCAGCATCAGGAACAACTCCTTATGTTATCGGTGGAATAAACGAAGCCAGAAAACATGGAATATCAACTGGATGTGTAGCCTGTAGTAGCGGTAGCCCATTAGGCGAAGCTTCAGAATTTCCTATTGAAGTGGTAACAGGCCCTGAATTTGTGACCGGTAGTACAAGAATGAAAGCCGGAAGTGCCCAAAAGATGGTTTTAAATATGATTTCTACCAGTGTTATGATCAAATTGGGTAAAGTTAAAGGCAACCGCATGGTAGATATGCAGCTTTCTAACAAAAAGCTGGTTGGTCGCGGTACGCAAATGATCATGGACGAACTTAATGTACCAGAAGCTGAAGCTAAAGAGCTTTTACTGAAACATGGTAGCGTTAGAAATGTCTTACTCGATAGTCGAGATTAAAAATTTCTTGTCTTGCTTTAAATAAGGAACAATCTTCAAATTAACGCTCTTGGTTTTTCCCTCAAGGAGTTTAATCAATTATAAAAAAGAGCTCAAATAATATCGAATATCGGCTTATAGTTTAGAGCAATTTTAGACCTGCTTTTTGATATTTTTCAAGGCTTTTATCTGAAGGGTCTAATTCGGTTACCATTGTGTCTACTTGCGTAAGATCACAGATCTTATAGCGGTTTATGGTATTCAATTTTTTAGAAATACTTAGGGAAACGATCTTTTTTGAAGAATTGACCATTGCTTTCTTCATCTGAGCAATTTCCCAGTCAATTTCAGTAATTCCTTTTTCTAAATCCATATAACCGGTTCCTAGAAAGCAAATATCTGCAGTAATTTCAGCTAAGGTATTAATAGAACTTCCGCCGGTAGCTAATTGAGATCCTTTAGAGAGTTTTCCGCCAATTAAGTGTACTTCGCTTAGCATAGATGAATTATTAAGCAATTCTACCGCCATAGGTAGGCTGGGCGTAAAAAAGGTAAGATTCATCTTTTTGGGTAATAATTTTGCCAGTTCTAAATTTGTAGACCCACCCGTTATAAGCACAACATCACCATGATTTAAAAGGGAAACGCCTTTTTTAGCGATGACTGACTTATTTTCATACTCATAGATCTCTCGATTTTGATCGGAATGTATGTTGAAACCATTAGATACCGCGCCGCCGTGAACCTTTTTTAATTGTTTTTCTTTATCCAGTTCTACAAGATCTCTTCTTACGGTATCCATAGAGACATTAAGAATATTGGTTAAGTCGCTTAGCAGTACTCTGTTATGTAAATGAACTTCGTTTAAAATAATCTCGTGTCGTTCTTTTTTTTTCATTGTAGGAATGATTACAATTTGATATTTGCATAGTTTATATCAAGGCTAAATATCGATAAAAACTATATAATATGTTAAAATATAGATATTTTATTAAAATATAATTTTTATTGAAACATGGTAAAATGCTGTTTTTTGTCGCAATAAATATATTATTTAACTTTAAATATTGCATTATTTTTTAATAAATGCTGCTTTTTATTGCTTTTAGAAAATTTAAATAATAAGTTTGTTTTATAACTAATTGTTAACGAACTACTATGAAAAGACAATTCAAGCGACCAGTCTTGTTACTATTCTTATTGTTTTCAATACAGATTTGGGCACAGGAGAGAGACATTTCAGGAACTGTTGTGGATGAAGATCAAATTCCGCTTCCTGGAGTGAATGTTCGGGTAAAAAATTCGAATATAGGTACGGTAACCGACTTTGACGGTAAATTCAGTTTAAGCATTCCAAATGCTGAAGGTGCAATTCTAGTATTTTCTTCCATAGGTTTTACTACTCAGGAGGTACAAGTAGAAGATCAGTCTGCTTTTAACATTACCATGACCGTTGATACAGAAAGTTTAAACGAGGTTGTTGTTACATCTTTTGGTATAGAGCGAGAGAAAAAAGCTCTAGGTTATTCTGTGCAAGAAGTAACTTCAGAAGAAGTTTTAGAAGGAAATCAGCAAAACGTGGTAAGTGGTCTGCAAGGTAAAGTCTCTGGGGTAACTATAGGAAATTCTGGTGGAGCTCCTGGTTCTTCTTCAGTGATCCTAATTCGTGGAGGTACATCTATTACCGGGGACAACCAGCCATTATTCGTAGTAGATGGTATTCCTATTGATAACTCTACTGGATCTAGTTTGACTGTAGCCAGCATTAACCGCGCTGCCGATTTAAATCCTGAGGATATAGAAAATATATCTGTTCTAAAAGGACCTGCAGCGGCTGCTCTTTATGGTATTCAGGCTGCAGAAGGAGCTGTTATTATTACAACTAAAAAAGGAAAGGCCGGTAGTAGCACGGTTTCTTACTCAGGAACATTTTCTGTAGACGAAGTTTTAGGCACTCCAGACGTACAGCAAAATTATGGACAGGGAACACAAATATTGAGTACAGATGGATTTAGTTATGAAACTCAATCTCCGTTTAGTTGGGGACCAGAAGTTTCGGGGGCACAAACCTATGATCATATCAGCGATTTTTATCAAACCGCGGTTACACAAAATCATAATGTGAGCTATTCTGGAGGTTCAGAAAAAGGAACAATGTATTTATCTATTGGTGATCTTTCTCAAGATGGTGTAATTGACGGAACAAGTTATGATAAAACTTCTTTCAAGATTAATACCAGTTCTCAAGTAAATGATAAACTAACTGTAGGTGCATCTGCAAATTATATTGTAAGTGAAATAGGAAGTACCAGACAAGGAAATGCCAGTGGTAGTAGTTATAGTAGTTTATTGTCCTATCCTGTAAATATTGATATTCAGGATTACTATAATGACGATGGCTCTCAAAGAATGTTTTATAATGATCAGACCTTTGATAATCCATACTGGAGTTTAGAAAATAGTCCTAACGAAAATAAAGTAAATCGATTACTAGGAATTGTGAATGTAAGCTATGATTTCCTCAATAATTTTAATATTTCCTATAAGCTGGGAACAGATTATTTTAGAGAATTTAGTAAACAGGTTATTGGTACTGGTTCACTAATCGAAAACAGATCTGAAGGTTATATAAGTCAGTTTGAAAGAGAAAATAGAAGAACTACGTCGAATTTAATTATTAGCTATAATAAAGATATTACAGAGGATTTTGCTGTAGATGCTTTAGTAGGTAATATGGTAGAAGACTTAAAAGTTCATACAGTGTATACTTATGGAGATGGTTTTCAGGCACCAGGAATTTATAGTATTGGTAATGTTTCTCAGGAAAATCAATCAATAACAGAAATTATTAGAAGAAGAAGGGCCGTTGGGGTTTTTGGAGAAGTAAAATTTGGATGGAAAGATGCTTTATTTTTAAACTTTACCGGTAGAAACGACTGGAGCTCAACTTTACCACAAGAAGATCGTTCATTCTTTTATCCTTCGATAGGTTCATCTGCAGTTCTAACAGATTTATTGAGCCAGGGAGGTAATGATATTACTTCAGATAATGGATTAACCTATTTAAAATTAAGAGCTACTTGGGCAAAAGTAGGTAAAGATGCACCAATTGGTGCTTTAGAGAGCTTTCTTGGAACAAATATTAACTCACTTGCAAGTTCTGCCTACACTTATAACGGGGTCGATATTGGTAATCCAGAGTTAGAACCTGAATTTACGAACAGTTATGAATTTGGATTTGACTCCCGATTTTTTGAAAATAGATTAGGACTCGATATGAGTTTTTATTATAGTAAATCTGAAAATCAAATTTTGGAGGATATTAGGGTTCCACCATCGGCAGGAACTTTCTATGCAACTTTAAATGGGGGCTCTATTGAGAATAAAGGTATAGAAGCATTATTAACAGCTAAATTATTTCCTAGGGAAAGTGATTTTCAATGGGATATGACCTATAATTTGGGAGTGAACCAAAGTGATGTTATCGAATTGCCTGGGCAGTTAGACGAAGTATATTTATCAGATTCATGGACATTTGGTAATACTGCTGCTGGTGCTGCTATACTTGGAGGTTCACTATTTGGACTTCGAGGTTATCAGGCGGTTAGAAACGATGCAGGAGAATTTATAATTGGTGCAGATGGATTACCAGAATTAGAAACAGTAATCTACGATGATGTAAATAGATTACCTGATTGGACTTTGGGAATAACAAATACACTGTCTTACAAAAACTTTAATTTTACATTCCTTCTGGATATTGTACAAGGACAGGAGGCTTATAATGCTACAAAATCTGCTCTAGCCTATTATGGTTTAGCTGAAGAAACTTTGGGGAGATCTACAGGAGGAACGAGAGTAGTTGAAGGTGTAACTGCAAATGGAAATCCAAATACGGTAGAGGTTACAGATCAGCAATATTTTCAGCAATATTATTCTCAAAATGCAGAAAATTTTATAGAAGATGCTTCATATGCAAGATTAAGATATGTAACGTTTTCATATGATTTACCTTCAGATTTTCTGGATAAATTTAATGTAGTTTCAGCTCAGCTTTCTGTAACGGGAAGAAACCTTTTTACTATAACAGACTATTCTGGAGTAGATCCAGAAGTTAATACGTATGGTGCCGGTATACAGGGAGCAGGATCTATGGGTATTGATAATTTGGGTACACCAAACACAAGAGGATTTGATGTAGGATTACGATTTAAATTTTAAGAATTATGAAAAAGATTTATAACTATATATTTGCTGTTTCTGCATTGGTAACATCGTTTTCATGTAGCGATGATTATTTTGATGTGAACAGTTCAGTAACTCAACCTACCAATACAGGGTTGGCCCCACAATATAGAATTGAAGGAGCTATAGAAAACACTGTTGCAACTGCGCAATATAGAGGAGTTAGAGAAGTACTGGGAGTCGTGCAATATGGTTCTCAAAATACGGCAGCATACTATTCAGAATCCTGGAATACTTTCTTAACTACAGGTAATTATTTTTTATGGCAAAATGTATATGTTTATGCATTGCCAAATACGGCAGATCTAATTTATTTAGGTGAAGAGTACAATTCACCACATTATACTGCAGTAGGAAAGATACTTAGAGCTTATCTTTTTGGAATGGCCACAGATCAATATGGTTCTATAGTTATGGAAGATAGCTATGATCCAGAACAAACGATAGAACTAGAGCCAGAGTTTTCTACTCAGGAAGAAGTTTACGAAAGAATTTTTCAATTATTAGATGAGGCTTTATTGGAGCTAGATATGGAGAGTGAATTAGGCTTGGACGATGAAGGTGGAGATATTTTATATCATGGTGATTTAGCACAATGGAGACGTTTTGCAAACTCTATTAAAGCTAGATATTTGAATCATCTTACTAAAAAATCTTCTGGAGAACATGCTTACGATCCACAAGCCGTTATTACAGCTGTAGAAAATGGATTTGTTTCTAATGAAGATAATGCACTTATTGAATACGGTGGAGGAGAAGCCAGTAACGATAATCAGCCATTTAGTGTTAGTGGTTACGGCTCTACCAGATTCGATTACTTTTCTGAATTTTTTGTAGAACTTTTGCAGGACCCATTGAACATTGAAGAAGATTTCGAAGATCCACGATTATCAGTAATTGTTCCAGAAGCTGTTAACGGAGGCTATCAGGGTGTGCCAACGGGAGCAGGAGTAGATGCAGAAGAAGCAGATAACTATTCTATTGGATATGGCGGATTCTATACCTCTCCAGATTCACCTACTTTTATGATGACTTTTTCTGAAGTAAAATTTATTGAAGCTGAAGCTAGATATCGAAGCGGTGATGTAGCAGGTGCATATTCTGCTTATTTGGAGGGTGTAGAGGCAGATCTGGAAAAATTAAATATTTCTTCTGAAGAAATTTCAGCATATATGTCTACAATCGATGAAGAAATTGGTCAGGAAAGTTTTGACTTATCTCAGATCTTTGTTCAAAAATATATTGCAAATATGCTAAACCCAGAAACTTGGGTAGATTTTAGAAGGGTGGATTATAGTGATGAAATTTATCCAGGTTTAGAACGTCCGGAAAATGTGAACGTTAGTATCTTTCCTGGCGAAGATGATTGGTTAAGAGCAATGATGTACGAGTACAATGAAGAAGATCGTAATTATGAAAATATGCCAAATAATGATCCTGCAATACGATTAACGACACCAGTTTGGTGGGATACCGAAGAATAAATTTTTCAGGTTAGATTTATAAAGCTTGTTCGAGATTAATTAATTTTGAGCAAGCTTTATTCTATAATTAGAATTGGCTATTTGAACTTAACCACTAATTATGCGTCAGCATTCAATAATGAAAAGACCCTACCTGTTAAGAAGTAGTTTATTTATTTGGAGTGTTTTGCTCCTTTTTTCCTGTAAAACACAGCAAACGGTGCAAACTTCTAAGCCAGAAAATCAGCCGGAAGTTGTAGAAACGCAAATTCCTAAAGAAGATAAAGAAGCTGAAATTGATACCACAACACCAACCAAGGTTAGCCTGGAAGAATTACCCAAGGAAGTTGAGGTAGAAGAAGAAATCATAAAAAGTAAACCACCAATCGATGTAGCTGAATTTCGTGCTGCATGGATTGCAACTGTAGCCAATATTAACTGGCCGTCACGTTCTGGTTTGCCAACCGCCCAGCAACAAAGTGAAGCTATAAAATTGTTAGATTTTTTAGCGAATCATAACTATAATGCGCTGATCTTTCAGGTGCGTCCGCAAGCCGATGCCTTGTATCAAAGTGATATCGAATCCTGGTCTTATTACATCGCCGGACAGCAGGGAAAAGCGCCACAACCTTTTTACGATCCGCTAACTTTTTGGATTAACGAAGCACATAAACGCGGTATGGAATTGCATGTTTGGTTAAATCCGTATCGGGCGTATCATACTACCGGTGGCGAAATTAGCGAAGCTTCCGTAGTGAAAAAAAATCCAGAGATGGTGGTGAAGCTACAAAACGGAATGTACTGGATGGATCCTGCTCGTAAAGATGTTCAGGATCGTACGGCAGCGGTTGTAGAAGATTTGGTGAAACGTTATGATGTAGACGGAATTCATTTTGACGATTATTTTTATCCTTACGATTCTTATAATGGTGGGAAAGATTTCCCAGACGATCAAAGCTGGAATGCCTACAAAACTGAAGGCGGAAAATTGAGTAGGGGAGATTGGCGTCGTAAAAACGTAGATGATTTTATCGAACGTGTGGCGAAATTGGTTAAAAAAGAGAAGAGTTTTGTAAAATTTGGGATTAGTCCGTTTGGGATCTGGCGGCCCGGATATCCACAATCTATCGCCGGTTACGATCAATACGAAAAGTTGTATGCCGATGCCAAAAAATGGCTAAACGAAGGCTGGGTAGATTATCTAACGCCACAGTTGTATTGGAAGACCGATCAAATTCCGCAGAGTTTTCCGGTTTTATTAAACTGGTGGGAAGAAGAAAATACTAAAAACCGACATGTTTGGCCAGGAATTAATGCCGGTTTGATCGAAGAAGAAGGTTACGAGAACGAGTTGTTCAATCAGATCCTGATCACTCGCGGAATGTTAGCTAAGGATCCGGGAGCGGTATTGTGGAATCTTAAAGCGTTGATGGATAATAAAGAAGCTGAAAAAGCTTTAGCTGAAAATTATTTTAGAAAACCGGCTTTGGTGCCACCAAGCCCATGGATGGATAATAAAGCTCCAAAATCACCTGAAATTTTAACTAATCTTGATGCAAATACGCTACGAATTTCCTGGGAACATCCAGATGAAAATGATGTTTTTAGATGGGTTTTATATTTTCAGTATGAAGGCAGTAAATGGGATTTTAAGATTTTGAATAATGATCAGCTTTCAGAACTTAAAACCACACTTTCTTACCTGGTTGGAGAAAAAAAGGTGAAATTATCGAAAATTGGTATTACAGCGGTAGATCGCACCGGGAATCAAAGTGATTTTAAAGAAATTATTCTGGAATAAATCGATAAAATGAAGATCGAATATCACCAATATCAACTGCAATTAAAGGATACCTTTAGGATTAGTCATACCTCGCGCGATGTGCAGCCAAGTTTGGTAGTTTCGGTATCTCAAGATGGTTTTACCGGTTTTGGCGAGGCAGCCGCAACTTCGTATTACGGGGTAACGGTAGAAGGGATGATCGAGTCTCTAAAAAAAGTCGAGAAAATCGTCGAAGATCATATCGAAGAACCTCCCGAAGTGATTTGGGAGAAGCTTTATCCTGAATTAAAGACCGAAACTTTCGCGCTTTGTGCTTTAGATATGGCCTTGCACGATCTCTACGGAAAAAGAAAGCAAAAACCGCTCTATAAATTGTGGAAATTGGATCCTTCTGAAGCGCCTCAAACCAGTTATACGATAGGAATTGCTTCCACTGAAGAGATGATTCGTAAGATCAAAGATTTTCCGTGGCCTTTGTATAAGATCAAGCTAGGAACAGATCATGATATCGAAATTATAAAAGAGCTTCGAAAACATACAAAATCGGTTTTTAGAATCGATGCAAATGTAGCGTGGAACGCAAAACAAGCGATCGAAAATAGCCTTATTTTGAAAGAATTAAATGTTGAATTTTTAGAGCAGCCACTTCCGGTAGATGATCTTGATGGTCAAAAAATGCTTTATGAAAATTCAGCATTACCAATAATCGCCGACGAAAGTTGTATCGTAGAAAGCGATGTTGAAAAGTGTGCCGAACGTTTTCATGGTGTAAATATAAAACTCACCAAGTGTGGCGGAATTACCCCGGCATTACGAATGATTGCAAAAGCAAAATCTCTTGGTTTAAAAACGATGGTGGGTTGTATGACCGAATCGACCGTTGGGATTTCTGCAATTGCGCAACTTGCTCCTATGCTCGATTTTGTAGATATGGACGGTGCTTTATTGTTGAAGAATGATACTTCAACCGGAGTCAAGATTACTTCAGAAAAAGTGATTTATCCTACGGAAAATGGTACCGGTGTAAAATTGTTTAAATTTGAATAAGATTGAAATTCAGTAAAAATGAAGATAAAAAAATATAGTTTTTGGACATTGGCTTTAACCGCGGTTTTGCTAAGCTGTAATGAAAAACCGGAAACAACTTCCGAAGAAAAGAACGAAGCGCAAGTTATTATCGATAGCTTAGAAAATGTTTATGCACCTGATGGCAGAGTGGCGTTATTCGATTTTGAAGCTGAAAAAAATGCTGATGAGTTTACGATCGAAGGCGAAACGAATATACCTGAAGCTGCTGAAGATTTAGAAAAAACACTTAACCAAAAAGGATTAAAATTCACGTCGAATATCGAAACTTTACCTGATACTGAAGGTTTAGAGGATCAAACGATGGGAGTGATCAAAATTTCTGTAGCGAATCTTCGTGAAGAACCACGCCATGCTTCGCAGTTAGTGACACAAGCTACTTTGGGAATGCCGGTGAAAGTGTATAAAAAGGAGGGAAGCTGGTATTATATTCAGTCACCAGATGGTTATCTGGCCTGGGTAGATTACGGCGGGATTCAGAATATGACCAAAGAAGCGTTTGCTGACTGGAAATCTAAAGAAAAGCTGATCTATTTAAATCCCTACGGAAAATCGCTAAAATCGGCTAAAAATGATGCTGAGGTGGTTTCAGATCTTGTTGCCGGAGATATTTTAGAACTTACTGCTGAAAACGGAAATTTCTACGAGATTTCTTATCCCGATGGCCGAACGGCTTTTGTTCCAAAATCTGATGCGAAACCTTATAAAACCTGGTTAGCCGATTTAGAAGTAGACGGAGAATCGCTTATTTCGACGGGTGAAAAATTAATGGGATTGCCATATTTATGGGGAGGAACTTCGCCAAAAGGAGTAGATTGTAGTGGTTTTACCAAAACAGTTTACTTTTTAAACGGAATGGTGATTCCGCGTGATGCTTCACAACAAGTACATACAGGAGTTTTAGTGGATTCTACTAGGAACTTTGAAAATCTTGTTGCCGGAGATTTATTATTCTTCGGAAGACCAGCTACAGATTCTACAAAAGAACGAGTTGTTCATGTTGGAATGTGGATTGGCGATCAGAAATTTATTCATTCGATGGGTGATGTGCACATAAGCACGATGGACACCACCGCTGAAGATTTCGACGAATACAACTATAATCGTTACCTGCGATCTAAACGAATCCTAAACGAAAAAGGTAAAGGATTACAGTATTTAAAAGAACAGGATATTTTTACGGAGTAGTTTTTAAGTTCACGGTTTACAGTTTACAGTGAACAGTTTTTATTTATTAGCGGTCAGCTTTCAGCGAAAATTGATGCTGAGATTGTAGATTCTTGACTTCTGATCTTTTGTCTACAGTGATTTGTCATTTCGAGCGTAATGAATTGGAGTCGAGAAATCTCAATCTTGTTTACATTTCGAAACAGATCTCTCCACCACGCCTGCTTGTGGGCGAGGCTTGGTCGAGATGACGAAAAATTAACGGTTTACAGTTGACAGCTTTTAGCTATTAGCTGTCAATAAAAATTGCCTTCGAAATTATACAACCTTGTCGCCTGATTCTTGTGTCTATTTTCTATGCTCTATATTCTAACATCTAACTTCTAATTAAAGCGATTTTCGATATAAATTATATAGAATTTTGATCTCTTCAGCATTTAAAATACCGTCTACGTTCTCTTTTTCCTGAAGAAAATGAATTTGAAAGCTTTTGATCGCTGCATCTAGGTCGTTAATATTGTAACCTATAATTCTTAGTGCTTCTGCAATATTAAAATCGGCTGGGATTACGTTGTTAAATAAATACCTGTCCAGTAAGGCAATTCGTTGTTCAAAAACAGGTGAGATTTTATCGATTTTCAGCTGATTTTCTGTAAAAAATTCATGCTCAAATTGTATGTTTTCGATACTATCTTCATCATACCAAATTCCGTAGCCTTCTTCGGCTAAGCGTTTCCAGGGGAAATCGGCACTGGGATCTACTTTTCTTCCGGGAGCAATATCCAGATGTCCTATAAAGTTTTCAGCAGGGATCTTATAATCCTCTTTTAATTGTTTTAAAACATCAAGCAGACTTGAAATTTGAGCTTCAGAAAAGACTTCTTTACCGTTATTATCCAGTTCGATTCCAATAGAAGAAGAGTTAAGATCTGTAGTGTGTCCCCACTGGCCAATACCACCGTGCCAGGCACGATAATAATTATTCAGCATATGAAAAACCTCGCCATCATCACCAATGACATAGTGTGAACTTACCGAAGTTCTTGGGATGGTAAATGTATTTAAGGTTTGGATTGTAGAATCCTGAGCGGTATGATGGATTACTACAAAATTTGGCCGTCGAAGATTAAAATTAGTAGTTCCCACAGGGTACTCACCAAAATTGAGTGCGGAATCAGTCTGGGTTTCCTCTAGTGGGAATCTACTAAGTTCTTTAGCATAGGCTTTCGCCTTTTTCTTGTATACTTTGTTGGTAGTACGGTAAGGGTTTGAAGAACATGAGATCATCAAACCCAAACCTCCTAAAATCAAAATTTTTCTAAAATATGTCATCGTCACAGTTTGTTACCAAAATACGGAATCCTGGTTAAAACTGTACTAGAATTTCCAACGAACAAAGGCTTCTATCGCCTCGTAATTTGCAAGTCCTAAGTTATGGTAAGACATTGCGGTTTCGCTGTTTCTTTCTTCAGCACGTACCCAGAATTCACGTTCGTCGTCACCAGGGAATACCGGAGTGTCTTTTTGTGATTGGTGTTTAAAGATAGCTTCACGTTTTCTAGCCACTTCTTGTGGAGAAAGCGGAACGGCCATTTCGATATCGTGGATATCAAATTCTTGCCATGCACCGCGATACATCCATAACCAACAGTCTTTTGTCCATTCTTCGGTTTCGCGAAGACGTTTCATCGCTTCAATAATTATATTGAAACATACAATATGAGTACCATGCGGATCTGCAAAATCACCAGCAGCAAAGATTTGATGAGGTTTTACTTTTTGAAGTAATTCCATCGTAATTTTTACATCCTCTTCAGTTACCGGGCTTTTTACTTTTTTACCAGTTTCGTAGAATGGTAAAGCCATAAAATGAATATTATCATCTACTAAACCTGCATAACGAGCACCAGCGATCGCTTCAGTTTTTCTGATAAAACCTTTTACGTCCATGATCTCACGAAGATCTATATCATTTGGACGCTTTTCAGTAATAAACTTATTGAAGTTATCGTAGATCTCCTCTAGTTTGCTGGTGTCTTCACCGATACTTCTGTTAAAATCGATCGCAAACTCTACATAACGTAATACATCGGTATCCCAAACTGCGGTATTTCCAGAAGTTTGATAAGCCACGTGTACATCATGTCCCTGGTCTACCAATCTAATAAAAGTACCTCCCATAGAAATTACATCATCATCTGGGTGCGGACTAAAGATGATCGAACGTTTTTTAGCAGGTTCTGCACGTTCTGGACGCTGCGTATCATCTGCGTTTGGTTTTCCACCAGGCCAACCGGTAATCGTATGCTGTAATTGATTAAATACGTCGATATTAATGTTGTAAGCAGGCCCTTTTTCTGTAGCCAGCTGCGCCATACCGTGGCTGTTGTAATCTTCGTCGGTCAACTTTAAAATTGGCTTGTTAACCTCGTTAGATAACCAGATTACGGCTTTCTTAATTTGGTCTTTATCCCAGCTACAATCTTTTACTAACCATGGAGTGTCGAATCTTGTTAATTCTGAAGCTGCATCTTCATCCAAAATAAACTCTACATGATCGTTTAATTGAAGATAAGTTGCTGGTACGCTTCCAGAGATTTCACCTTCAACCGCTTTTTTAATGATTGGAGCTTTCTTTTTACTCCATGCCATTAAAATGATTTCTCGAGCTTTAAAGATGGTACCAATTCCCATGGTAATGGCTTTGGTAGGAACATTTTCTTTTCCACCAAAATCACGAGAAGCATCACGTCTTGTAAGATCATCTAAAGTAACTAAACGTGTACCACTGTTAGGAGCAGAACCAGGTTCGTTAAAACCAATATGTCCTGTTCTACCAATACCAAGCACCTGAAGATCTAAACCACCAACTTCAGTAATTTTCTCTTCGTATTTAAGGCAGAAATCTGCAATATCTTCTTTGGCAAGCGTCCCATCTGGGATGTTGATATTTTCTCTTGGAATATCCACATGGTTAAACAGATTTTCGTCCATGAACTTTACGTAGCTCTGGTTTTCATCTGGCTGCATTGGATAATATTCGTCCAGATTAAAGGTAATAACGTTCTTAAAGCTAAGACCTTCTTCTTTATGAAGACGTATTAGTTCTTCATAAACTTTTACAGGAGTAGCTCCGGTTGCTAGACCTAAAACAGCATTTTTTCCTTTTTCCTGTCTTTTTTTGATAATCTTAGCGATACGCTTTGCAACTTTTACAGAAGCTGAATTTTCGTCTTTGTAAACTTTTACAGGGAGCTTCTCAAAACGTGTTTCTTCTAAGAGATTTAATCTGGCCATGAGTATCTATTTTAACTTAAATGTGACTTAATCATTGTAATTTGATTCTTGAAAATACTGTCCATTACGGCGATGGTGCCGCCATAAAGACTAGAGTTATTGCCAAGATTCGATAATTCTATATTTGTTTTTTCCTTCAGCTGCATCATGCAATAAATATTCATGGATTGCTGAATTGGGGTGGTAATAAATTGTTTTGCTTTGGCGATCTTTCCTTCCAGCACAATAAGTTCTGGATTAAAGATCTGTATTAAGATCGCGATACCTTTACCAAGGCTAATTCCTATTTCAGAAAGTGAGTTTATCGCGAATTGATCGCCTTTGTTGGCCGCTTCAATAATAGTATCTGGTTCTAATTTTTCAAGATCTTCAGGAGTAAGACTATTTAAAATAGAGGTTTGTCCATTTTTAAGTCCTTCTTTTACTTTTCTCACTAAAGCCAGTCCAGAAGCTTCGGTTTCTAAACAACCTCTTTTTCCGCAGTGACAAAGCATACCATCTTCTACCATTGGGATATGTCCAAACTCACCGGCAAAACCAGAAACTCCAGAGTGGATCTTTCCACCCATAATAATTCCCAGTCCAACACCCCAATCCATAGAGATCACCAGTACGTTTTGTTTCTCTTTAGCAAGGCCAAAATGAAATTCGGCCAAAGAAGCACTTTTTGCATCATTTAAGATGGCTACCGGTTTTTTGAATCGCTCTTCGAATTTGTCTCGTAGTGATGTAGGATCCTGTTCGGTTAAATAGTAGGTAAAGTTTTTTCCTTCTTCTGAAGATACCAGACCTGGCATACTTATTCCTACACCCATGATCTTTTTATGATCTACTTCTGAAGCTTCAAAAAACTCCTGAGAAAAATCATATAAAAGGTCTACAATATTGGAGTTGGTAGAAATCTGTGTTTCCAGAATTTCTTCTTTTACAATACTGTGATTATTATCTATAAGTGCCAATTTTATCTTGAAGCGCTCTATATGTATGCTTAATACAAAAAAGGAATGTTCTTTTAAACCATAAAGATCTGGTTTACGGCCACCTTCAGATTTTCCACGTCCTTTTTTAATTACGATACCATCGTCCAGTAACTGGTTGATAAGTGCCATAGAGGTAGGAAGACTAATACCAAATTTTGTACAAATTTCAGCATTAGAGGTATCACCATTAAGAAACATATGCTTTATAATTCGTGTCTTTTGATGTACCTTTTTACGCTCAACATTGCTCATTTCTTCTAGTTGAGCATCTTCTATTAGAAAATCCTGTAAATTTAGACTCATACATGTCGGAAAAATGCAAGGCTTTTCGCCTTTCGTTAAAAATTTAATTCTTATTGCAAAGAACTAAATTTCTGAAAAATAAAAGTATATAAAAAATTTAGTTTACAAAAGACTTAATGTAAAATTTTAGTGAAGATTTTTTATTTAATTAAATTTTGTACATTTAAGAAGATAAAAAAAGATTTATTTTATTTTAATATATGGCTTCTCCCTCTCGCTATTTATCACTGGACATTCTACGCGGAATGACGGTTGCCCTTATGATTTTGGTTAATAATCCAGGAAGCTGGGCTACGATCTATGCTCCCTTTAAACATGCAGCCTGGCATGGGTTTACATTAACAGATCTCGTTTTTCCTACCTTTTTATTTGTGGTAGGAAATGCAATGAGTTTTAGTTTTAAAAAGATCAATACATGGAGTAACACAAAATTCTTTACGAAAACGTTTAAAAGAGCAGCGCTTATCTTTTTAATTGGTTTTGGACTTACTTATTATCCTTTTGTTCGCCGTGTAGAAGGAGAATTTATTCTGAAGAATATTCTGGATATCCGGATCATGGGTGTTTTACAACGAATAGCCATCTGCTATTTATTAGCATCAATTGCCATTCGATTCCTGAAGAAAAAATGGCTCGTCGTTTTATCGATTTTTATCCTATTATTCTATTGGTTTTTATTACTGTTTTATGGCGGAAGCGATCCTTATAGCCTTGAAGCAAATGCCGCTTTAAAATTCGACCAGCTAATATTTAACGAGGAAAATGTTTATCACGGTTTTGGAATTCCGTTTGATCCTGAAGGTTTACTTAGCTGTCTTCCGGCAGTGGTGAATGTTATTTTTGGTTATCTGGCAGGCGCTTTTATTCAGCAAAGTGCGAATAAGAAAAAACTGGTAGTTCAGTTCATTCTTGGCGGTTTGGCGATGATCGCTCTTGCACTTGCCTGGGATTTATATTTACCTATTAATAAACCTATCTGGACCAGTACCTATGTGATCTTAAGTACCGGCTGGGATCTAATTATTCTTAGTGCACTCATCGCGATTTTAGAAATTGCGAATTTTAAATCCTGGTCGCGATTTTTTGAACCTTTTGGTAAAAATCCGCTTTTCATTTTTGTACTCTCCGGAGTTGTGGTGTTAACCATGGGGCTTATATTTATTGGCGATACCTCTTTAAAGGGCTGGATTTATCAAAATTTATTTCTAAGCTGGTTATCTCCTTATAATGCATCATTTTTATATGCGTTATTATTTTTAGTGTTCATGTGGCTTATTGCCTATATTTTAGATAAAAAGAAAATTTATATCAAAGTTTAAACCTAACCCAATGCGATTATTTTCTCTTAAGAAATTATTTCTAACCACCATTGTTTGCTGCGGAATTCAATTCAGTTCTTATGCACAACAGCAACCCGAATTTTTAGAATATACCAATAGTACATGGGTGGATTCTGTAATGCAGAAGTTATCTCCCAATGAACGAATAGCTCAGCTTATTATGGTAGCAGCCTATTCTAATCGAGATTCGAAACATAAAGAAGAAATTTTAAAGCTAATCAAAGAGCAAAAGATCGGCGGACTCATTTTCTTTCAGGGAACTGCGAAAAAACAGGTGCAGTTAATGAACGATTACCAATTAGTTGCTGAAGTTCCGCTTCTTGGAGCAATTGATGCCGAGTGGGGATTGGGAATGCGTTTGGATAATACGATTAGTTTCCCTTATCAAATGGCTCTAGGTGCGATACAAGATGACACCTTATTATACAAAATGGGAGAAGAATTAGCGCGCCAAATTAAACGAACCGGCCTACACATGAATTTTGCTCCCGTGGTAGATGTAAATAACAATCCTAATAACCCGGTGATCAATTACCGAAGCTTTGGAGAGGATAAAGAAAAAGTGGCCAAAAAAGGAATCGCGTATATGAAAGGGATGCAGGATCAAAAGATCTTAACCACCGCCAAACATTTTCCCGGGCATGGTGATACCGATACCGATTCGCATAAAGCTTTACCACAAATAAACCATCCATTTTCAAGATTGGATAGTTTAGAGATGTATCCTTTTAAAAAATTGATCGATGCTGGGATTGGTGGTGTAATGGTGGCGCATTTAAATATTCCGGCGCTGGATAGTAGCGGCGTTCCTTCAACTTTATCTAAAAAGATTATTAGCGGTATTTTAAAAGAGAAGCTTGGTTTTAAAGGTTTGATCGTAACCGATGCCATGAACATGAAAGGCGTAACTACCGGAAATGAACCTGGCGTTGTGGATAAAAAAGCCATTATTGCCGGCAACGATCTTTTAGAATTTACAGAAGATGTTCCAAAAGCTATTGCTGAAGTTAGAAAAGCAATAAACCAGGGTGTGATCTCTCAAAAAGATATCGATGAGAAATGCCGAAAAGTGCTGGCGGTAAAACAATGGGTTGGACTAAATAATTATGAAGCGCTTAAAACAGCGAATATTGATAAAGAACTGAATAATTCTTATGCAAAATATATTCAGCAGAAATTGGTTGAAAAATCGCTTACGGTTTTAAAAAATGAGCAGGAAATGATTCCGCTTCGAAGATTGGATACCTTAAAAATCGCGAGTGTTTCAATCGGGGCAGAAAAGAAAACCACTTTTCAGGAAAATTTAGGCTGGTATACTAAGATCGATCATTTTCAGCTTAAAAATGAAGCCAGTGCGAGTCAGATTTCCGCAGTAAAAGAAAAATTAAAGAATTATAATGTAGTGATTGCCGGTTTACACGATCACAGTAAATATCCTAGAAACAGCATTCAGTATTCAAATTCGGTTTTAAAATTTATTGCTGAAATTGCACAAAATGAGCATACTATTTTTAGCGTTTTTAAAAATCCGTATACGCTGAATAAAATCGACAATATTGAAGAAGCTACGGTATTAATTGAAGCTTATCAGGACTCTGAATTATCGCAACAAAAGGCAGCGCAACTTATTTTTGGCGGATTTAAAGCTGATGGAAAACTTCCGGTAAGTGTTGGTAAGATATTTAAGGCTGGCGACGGCGTGGAAACTTCAGAAAAGATTCGTTTTTCGTATACCGCACCAGAAGATGCAGGAATGAATGCCGATTTTCTACAAAATGGGATCGATTCTTTAATGCATCAGGCAATGGATCGTAAAGCGATTCCGGGCGGAGTGGTTTTGATCGCAAAAGACGAAAAAGTTGTTTTTCAAAAAGCTTATGGTTTGCACAAATACAGCGATACCATAAAAACAAAAGCTTCAGATCTTTTCGACCTGGCTTCGGTAACTAAAATTTCTTCGGCTTTACCCGCATTAATGAAATTGCACGACGAAGGTAAATTCAGTTTAGAAGATGGGATCGACGATTATATGCCGTATTTTAAAAATTCCAACAAAGCTGGAGTTCCATTTCGCCAAATCTTTGCGCACCAGGCACGTTTTAAACCCTGGATCGCTTACTGGCAAAATACGCTAAGAAAGAACGGAAGTTATAAATGGAATACGTTTAAAAAGGATTCTTCGGCCAGGTTTCCTATAAAAATAAGTGACGATATGTGGCTGCATCGCAATTATAAAAAGAAGATGTATAAGGCGATAAAAAAGTCTCCGCTAGAAGACAAAGCTGAGTATAAATATTCTGGACTTGCTTTTTATTTGCTTCCGCAGATCGTAGAGAATTTGAGTAATGAAAATTACAGAACCTATTTAAATGAAAATTTCTACTCAAAATTAGGTGCGACAACTTTAGGATATCGTCCAACAGAAGAATTCGACATTTCCAGAATTGTTCCTACAGAAAGCGATTTTGATTTTAGACACGAGCCAATTCATGGAAGCGTACACGATGAAGGTGCGATTATGATGGGCGGCGTTTCAGCGAATGCAGGATTATTTTCTAACGCGAACGACCTAGCTAAACTAATGCAAATGTATTTGAATATGGGTAAATACGGGGGAGAGCGTTATATCGAAGAAGCTACGTTTAAAGAATGGACCAAAACACAGTTTCCAGAAAATAATAATCGTCGCGCAATAGCTTTCGATAAACCAAATTTAGAATATACCGGCCCGGGAAATAATACCGCAAAAGATGCCAGTGCAGCTAGTTTTGGACATACCGGTTTTACCGGAACAATGGTTTGGATGGATCCAGAAAAAGACCTTCTTTTTGTATTTTTATCGAACAGAGTTCTGCCAACCAGAGATAATCGAAGACTTTATAGCTTAAATACACGAACGCAAATTCAGCAAGTTTTATACGATTCTATGGGGTATTAAAACGTTTTATCGATAAGGGATTTGTTTGATTTTCAGATAGTATTTGGCATATTTATTTGTAAATGCTTAATTGATTTCTATTCAAAACTATATATTTGCGATGCTAAACTAACTACATCAAATGATCAAACTATACTATCTACCCCTTTTAGCATTTAGTTTATTTATATCTAACCGTTCTTTTTCTCAAAGTGATGTTGAAGGACAAATTTTAGATCAAAATAACGATGCGGTAAGCTTTGCAAATGTGATCTTGCTGAATGCTAAAGATTCAGTTTCCGTAGTGAAAGGTGTTATTTCTGAAGATAATGGTAAGTTTTTATTCGAGGGAATAGAGGATAATGCTTATGTCTTGAAAGTTAGTTTTTTAGGATTTGAAGAATATCTGAAGCGTATAGAAGTTGAAGGAAATACTAGTTTAGGGAATATCAAATTACAGGAAGCCAGTAATAATTTAGATGAGGTTACTGTACGAGCAAGAAAACCCAAGATTGAAAGAAAAATAGACCGAATTTCTTTCAATGTCGAGAACTCGGTAATTTCAAGTTTAAACACTTTCGAGATTTTAAAGCGAACGCCAGGTGTAATTGTTAGTCAGGGTGAATTATTAGTGAAAAATCGTCCAGCAACGGTATATATCAATGACCGAAAAGTTTATTTATCTACGGCCGAGTTAGAGCAGTTACTTGCAGGTTTAAGTGGTGAAAATGTAAAATCTGTAGAGGTGATTACAACTCCGCCTGCAAAATATGAAGCTGAAGGTAGTGGCGCGATCTTAAATATCGTAATGTCTAAAAATCCATCGATTGGATATAAAGGAAGTGTAAATGCCTCGAACACGATCGCAGTTTTACCAAAATATAGTTTAGGGACCAGCCAGTACTATAAAACCAATAACGTAAATGCTTTTGCAAGTTATAATTTTAATGCCAGAAACATTTACAAGAACGACGAAAGTAATGTGACTTATTTTGAGCAGGATGGCTCAGAAAACTCTACATGGCTTGGTGATTTTGAACGCGACACAAAAAATTATGCGCATAGTTTAAATACGATCCTAGATTTTACGCTTTCAGAAAAAAGTAGTTTAAGCCTTAGCGCTAATTTAAATTTCACTCCAAAAAATGACTCAGATCTAAACGGAAGAACAGATATTTATGATCCTTCAGAAGCTTTAGATTCATTTTTTACTACAGATAGCCGTTTGGAAAATGAAGGCAAAAACATGCTTTTTAATGCCGATTACTCTACAAGTTTAGGTGAAAACGGAACTACATTATCCGCACAAGCTAATTATATTCGGTTTGATGAAAATCAGGATCAGGATCTAAATACTACTTATTTTAGTGGCGGTGGTAATGAAATTACAAATAATGCCATTTTAACTCAGGGTTTTCAAAACTCAGATATTTATACCGGGCAGGTAGATATTACTTCAAATATGGGAAGTTTGCCTGTAGAAACCGGAATTAAATATTCTGGAATTACGTCTAATAGTGGCCTCGATTTTTATGATAGTTTATTAGATCAGGCAGATGATCTTTCAGATGCTTTAGATTACGACGAGAATATTTATGCAGCCTATTTTAGTACGTCTAAAGATTGGGAGAAATGGAGTTTAAAAGCTGGTTTAAGAGGAGAATATACAGATATTACCGGGATTTCTACCCAAAACGGACTCGTAAACGATCAGGATTATTTTCAGTTATTCCCAACTTTTTATGCGATGCGAAGTGTTGGCGAAGAGAATTCTATCAGTTTTGAATATAGCAGAAGGATCGAGCGACCAAGATTTCAGAGTTTAAATCCATTTCAATATTATATTAACGAGAATAACGTAAAAGAAGGAAATCCATCTTTGGTGCCTGGTATTGCGAATAAGGTATCTTTCAATTATTCGCATAAAGGCTTCTTGTTTTTCGATTTATATTGGGATAGGGTAGATAATTCGCCTTCGGTTTTAGCATTTCAGGATAACCAAGACCAGATCTTACGAACGCTAAACGACAATTTAGATTACACTCAGCAATTCAGTTTAGATATTACTTACGCTAATTTTGTGACCAATTGGTATTACCTGTACGCGTATGCATCTGGATTCTATATGGAAAACCAGATCTATGCCAGAGAAAGTGCTCCAGAAACTTACAAGATCGATACATTTAGTACGTTTTTGAATGTAGGAAATTACTTTTATTTTGGTAGCGACGGGACATTTAGTGGTAATGTAAACACCTATTTTTTACCGAATATTTTAGCCGGAAGCTACAAATATCAAGACCCGCAATTTGGATTGGATCTAGGGCTACGTAAAACTTTTATGAACAATAAGATCTCAGTTTCTTTAAATGCTGAAGATCTTTTTAGAACCATGAATATTCCGCTGCAAAGCCAGTATTTGAATCAGGATAACGGATTTTATGCAATTTCTGAAACGCGAAGAATCACTTTTGGTATTCGATACAATTTTGGGAATTTTAGGTTAAACGATAATAGCCGAGCGATTAATGCTGATGAAGAAACCAGGCTTCAGGAAAGAAATGTCTTGGATTAATGCTCTATTGAGGCTTTGACTCTTTTTCTGCGGAAATGATTCTTGGTTTTAATAATCGGATTTTTTTCAGCTAAAAGATTTTAAAAATTTATGCTGAAATTATCGAATTTTAGACTCTGTTTTTGCTGAAGTAATCATAGCGCAATATGTTGCTTTAGTTCCATTTTCTTAAAATTTATTATCATTCAAAGTCCATTCAGAAGGGACTCTAAGCGCTTGAAAAAAGGTAGTTTACCTGAATTTTAAATTCTTCAATCTTATTTATTAATTTTGCTCTTTCTAAAAAACAAATGAACGTGGCAAAAATAGGAGATATAGATGTAGGAGAGTTTCCATTGCTTTTAGCACCAATGGAAGATGTGAGTGACCCACCATTTAGAGCTTTATGTAAAGAACAGGGCGCCGATGTGGTTTTTACTGAATTTATCTCTTCGGAAGGTTTAATTAGAGATGCCGCCAAAAGTACCATGAAACTGGATATTTACGAAAAAGAGCGTCCGGTTGGGATTCAGATTTTCGGGGCAAATTTAGAAAGCATGCTACAATCTGTCGAGATTGTTGAAAAATCTGGTCCTGATATTATCGATATCAACTTTGGATGCCCGGTAAAAAAGGTAGTTTCTAAAGGCGCCGGTGCCGGTATTTTAAAAGATATAGATCTCATGGTTTCCCTAACAGAAGCTATGGTAAAACACACTAAACTCCCTGTAACTGTAAAAACCCGTTTAGGTTGGGATCACGATTCGATAAAAATCCTTGAGGTTGCCGAGCGTTTACAGGATGTTGGTTGCAAAGCGATTTCTATCCACGGAAGAACAAGAGCGCAGATGTATAAAGGCGAAGCCGATTGGAGGCCGATTGCTGAAGTAAAGAATAATCCCCGAATGCATATTCCGGTTTTTGGAAATGGAGATGTAGACACTCCTGAAAGAGCCGTAGAAATGCGTGATGAATACGGTTTAGACGGCGCGATGATCGGTCGTGCAAGTATCGGGAATCCGTGGTTTTTTAGAGAAGTAAAGCATTATTTTAAAACAGGAAAACATTTAGCGCCACCAACTCTGCAGGAACGTGTTGAAGCTGCGAGAAGACATTTACAAATGTCGATCGATTGGAAAGGAGAGAAGCTGGGTGTTTTTGAAACCAGAAGACATTATACCAATTATTTTAAAGGTATTCCGCATTTTAAAGAATATCGCATGAAAATGGTCACCAGCGATGATGCTGCAGATGTTTTTAAAGCTTTTGATGAGGTAGAAAGAGATTTCGCCGGCTACGAGTTTGTCTAATTAGTATTTAGAAATAAGATCGCTTGGCTGTGAGATTTTAGATTCTAGAGTTTAGATATTGCACTGGAGAAGTAGGATTTATTTTTATTGGCATATTTTGAATTGTGAATGAAGAAGGTGTAACTTCGAGTGATTTTAGTGAAGTGAAAACGGAAATAAAATTGTATTGAGAAGTAGATAGAAGTTAGAAATAAGATCGCTAACGCAGTTAGATGTGAGATTTTAGAATATAGACCTAAAAGCAAGGATCAAGAGTCAAGATTATATAATTTAGAAAGTAATTCTTTGTTGAAAGGCCAGCGCTAACAGTTTCTAAAATCTGCCTACTGAGACTGCTTACTGAATCAATAATTTACTCTTCCAGTGCTTTTTTACTTCTTCCAGCGGCAAGGAAAGAGGCCAGTAGTCCTAGAATTCCTATGGTTAAAATTACGGTGAGAATATTGCTAATTTCGATCGTAACGGGATAAGCTAAACTAGGTGTGATCATTACCAGATCAAATTGCATTTGCAGATAAATGAGGATAATGGCGAATAGAAGTCCTATTCCTCCACCAATGGTACACATTAACATTCCCTGGGTAAAAAAAATATTTTTGATCTGTTTTGGTGTCGCGCCTAAACTCTGCAAGGTTTTGATATTATCCTTTTTATCCAGAATTACCATAATGATTGATCCCACTACGTTGAATAATGCAATAATTAAAACTAGAGTGAAAATCAGGTAAACGGCAAGATTTTCAGTATTTAGCATTTTGTAAAGTACATCATTCAGTTGTGCTCGAGTTCTAATTTCAACTGAATTGTCGAAGGACTTCAGTATTGTTTCCTTTACGGATTCTTCGTCAGCCTCCGCAGATAATTTTATTTCTACAGCGCTAAAGGTGTTTTCATCTAAATCTAAAAGGCTTTGCGCAAAACCAATATTAGAGAAAACGTATTTATCATTAAGGTCTGAATTAATATTATAAATACCACTAACCACAACGCTTTTCTGGTTAAAAGCATCGGCAGGATTGGTAACCTGTCCCTTTCCTGGTTTTGGAACCAATAATCGCATTAAGCGGTTATAATTAAAAAGTCCGGGATTCAGTTTCCTTGAAATATCAGCTCCAATTACTACCTGAGGTTCTGAAGAGGTAAACCATGTGCCATCGACAGAGCTATCGATTTGCGTAACCTGCTGGTAACGCTCGTCTACTCCTTTTATAAAAGCCCAGGCTGTTTTTTCTTCGTATTCTAAGAAAACACGTTCTTCGATAGTTTTGCTGTAGCTTGCAATTCCGTCGATATTCGCAAAATCTTCATCTAATTTTTCAGAAAAAATAATGGTTTTGCCCGTTTTCGGAATCACTTTTAAGTCGGGATCAAACTCATTAGCAAATGCAAGACTAAACTCACGCAGGCCAGAGAATCCAGAAAGCACGATAAATAAAGAAAAAGCCCCGGCAAAAACGCCAATAGCAGCGATTATAGTGATAATATTAATCGCATTATTACTGCTTTTAGAAAACAGGTAGCGTTTGGCGATGTATAAAGGGAACTTCAAGTTATGACTTTTTCCTGCGTTCTAAAAGATCTGGATTATTTATTGGATCTTCGTCGCCTTTCATCGATTTTTCAATATTCTCGATATATTCTAGAGAGTCGTCGATAAAAAAGCTAAGATCGGGCATTTTACGTAGCTGATTTTTGGTACGTAAAGCCATTTGATGTTTGATCTTCGACTTTATTTCGTTTAACTCACTTAGAATTTCGTTGGCATGTTTCTGCGGAAAAACGCTTAGATAAGCTTTGGCAATGCTAAGATCTGTAGTTACTTTAACTTTAGAAACAGAAATTAAAATTCCATTTATCCCGGCATCTCTTAAATTATTATTTAAGATTTCTGCCAGATCTTTCTGCAAAACGCCTCCTATTTTTTTCTGTCTGTTTGTTTCCATGTTGCAAAAATAGTACTTTAAACTTAGCTGTAGATTTATTGAAGATAAGAATAATTATTTTAGTGCGATCTTTACTCGATAATCGAAATTAAATGCTTCTTGCTCTTAAGTAGTTTACAAAAATTAGTTTTGATTTTAATAATTCTGAAATGAAAAGGATAGAACATATAGGTATTGCCGTGAATGATCTTGAAGCAGCCAACAAGGTCTATGCGGCGGTAATGGGAAAACCTCATTATAAAACAGAAGCAGTAGTAAGCGAAGGTGTGAATACTTCTTTTTTTGAAATTGGAGAAAGTAAGATTGAGTTATTAGCGGCAACCAGCGAAGATAGTGCTATTGCAAAATCGATTCTGAAAAGGGGAGAAGGGATGCATCATATTGCTTTTGCGGTAGATGATATTGAAGCTGAAATAAAACGGCTTAAAAATGAAGGTTTTCAGCTTTTAAATGAGCAGCCAAGAACGGGAGCAGATAATAAGTTGGTAGTATTTATGCATCCTAAGGAAGCCAATGGAGTTTTAATTGAACTTTGCCAGGAAATTAGGTGAACTTTGCTGAAATATTTAATGACATTGTAAAAGTCAATGATATTGAACTAATGGTATTACTCATAAAACATTACTAAGCAGATGCTAGATTTTGTGTCTAGATTATTTGTTCTCAAAACATTAAATATCGATTGTAGACTAATTTAAAAAAATGTTTGGCGCATAACGGGGATTTATCTAAATTTGCGCACCCATAATTAATTTTGTGGACTGGTCCTATAGCTCAGCTGGTTAGAGCACTTGACTCATAATCAAGGGGTCCATGGTTCGAGCCCATGTGGGACCACATAAAAGCTTCTCAATTTTGAGAAGCTTTTATTTTTTAGAAAGCATAATATACTTCACTACTCTTGTATGCTATCATATACTGAAGCTTGATTATTCATTTTTATTTCAAACTTTATTCAAGTCATTTTAATAATTAGTTTTCTTAGATAAGGATTTCTCTTAGCCTATTTAATACCCGAAAATTTATCTCCATAATTTCTTAAAAACATGATAATCATCAGTTTCCTCACTTTAATTCTCATGTATCTTTATACTCGATTTATCCCAATCTTCAACTAGAGTAGAAAGTCAATTAAATCATCCAATTATGGAATTTTTGTTAGATTTTTTAGGTACAGATTATATCGCACTTTTCATTATTATCGGTATTGGTATTTTTTTAGGCGGAATTAAAATTAAAGGGGTATCCTTTGATTCTTCAGCAGTAATTTTTGTAGCTATTTTTTACGGCTACTGGCTCAACATTCAGGGAGTAGAGTTTGAACTTCCGGAAATTATTCAGAAAATAGGTCTTTTGCTTTTTATTTTTACCATTGGTATGCAGGCAGGACCGTCTTTCTTTGAAGTATTTAAAAGTCAAGGTGCGAAATTGATCATTTTGGCAGTTTTAAGTGTAGTCATTGGTACGATTACTACTGCATTATTATCAGTCGGGTTTGATGTAGATTACAAAATTTCGGTAGGCTTATTAACGGGAGCACTTACCAGTACACCAGGTTTGGCCGCAGCTATCGAGGCTTCTAATTCTCCATTGGCATCTATTGGTTATGGTATTGCATATCCTTTTGGTGTAATTGGGGTTATTTTATTTGTGAAACTCTCGCCGAAGCTTTTTGGAGCTAAAATTTCAAAAGAGGAAGAAAATTACATTCGGGAAGCGCAAAGTAAGATTCCAGAAGTTACTAACAGGAATTTCGAAATTACAAATGATAATATCGAAGGTCGTACCATAAAAGATCTGGATATTAGAATGATGACCAAAGCCAATATTTCAAGGATTATGAGCCCTAATACCATGTCTGTTGCTCCTACTGCTGAAGCTATTTTGCATAAAGGCGATGTAGTAAAAGCAGTTGGAACTGAAGAAGCTTTAAAAAGGGTAGAAGTATTACTTGGACATTCTACAGACGTTGAAATACCCGCGAGTGGTTTAATGGAAGTGAAATGGTATGTAGTTTCAAGACGTAACCTTGTAAATAAATCACTTAAAGAATTAAATGTAAAACGAAATTTTAAAGCAACGGTAACCAGAGTTCGACGAGCAGGAATAGATCTATCGGCGAGGCCTACTTTAAAACTGAGATATGGAGACCGTTTATTAATTTCTTCCAGTAAAGGAAATGTGGCTGCTCTTTCTCACATTTTGGGCGATAGTATGAAAGAAGTAGAAACCACAAGTTTCTTACCTGTAGCTTTGGGCTGTGTGGTTGGCTTACTCTTGGGGGCCATAGAAATTCCGCTTCCTGGCGGTAGTTCTTTTTCTTTGGGAATTACAGGAGGTGTTTTAATTGCTGCCCTGGTTTTAAGTAGGATTGGTAAAACCGGTCCAATCATTTGGAATTTACCCGTAGTAGGAAATCAAATTTTAAGGCAATTTGGTTTATTGCTTTTTCTAACTCCTGTAGGATTAGCTGCCGGAAGTAAAATTGCACCTACAATTAACGAATATGGGCTTAATCTTTTCGGTATAGGAGCAATAATCACTTTAGTGCCTATGATCATTGTAGTTATTATTGGTAGATTATTCTTTAAGGTTAACTTCCTTTCGCTTTTGGGAGCTTTAACCGGCGGAATGACGAGTACACCTGGCCTTACTGCTGTAGATTCTATGACCAGTACAGAAGGTCCCCAGGTTGCTTACGCTACAGTTTATCCTTTTGCTTTAGTTATGATAATAATCTGTGCACAAATTTTAGGAAGCTTGTAAGCTTCAGGTTAAAAGGCTAATATCTTATACTTTATACTGAAAAAGGCTCTTTAGTAAAGGAGGCTTTTTATTAGCTTAATATTCAATGAATATACGATTTGTTTTTAAAGCTTTCTAAAGTTGTGCTGCTCCAGATTTAAATTCAGAAGGATTGTAGCCGTATTTCTCTTTAAAGACTTTTCTAAAATATTTTATACTGCTAAAGCCAACTTCAAAAGAAGCTTCAGTAACCGAGTATTCTTCTTGATAGATAAGTTTAGCAGCTTTCTTCAGTTTTGTGTCTCTTATAAATTCGTTAATACTTTGGCCGGTAATGGCTTTGATTTTTCGGTATAAAGAAGTTCTACTCATACCAAGTTCTTTCACCAGGTAATCTGTATTTACTTTAACTTCAGGGCAGCCTTTTAAGATAAGTTCTTCGGTTTTTAGTAAAAATTTTTTTTCAGAATCGATAATTCCAGAAGCTTTTTCAGAGAAAGTATGTTCCTGAATGTTGGGATTTTCATTCAGTAAAAATTCACGTAATTTTTTACGATTTTCGAGTATCGCTTTAATTCTGGTTTTTAATAATGTAGGATGAAATGGTTTGGTCACATAATCATCTGCTCCTTTAGAAAATCCTGAAGAAATACTTTCGGTATTACTTTTGGCGGTTAATAATATGATTGGAATATGGCTAGTGATATGATGTGTCTTTAATTCATTGCATAGCTGAATACCGTCTAGTTTTGGCATCATCACGTCTGAAATTATTAGATCTGGGACATATTTTAATGCTTTTTTTACACCATCTTCACCATCACGGGAATGAATAAGATCAAAATCTTCTTTAAGGATGCTGTCCAGGAACATTAATATTTCAGGATTATCATCTACAATTAACACTATTTCCTTACCTTTTTTACCAGCTAATTGTTTTTCTTTTTTATCTATAATAGCGGTTTGTGTAAAACTTTCTTTAGCCAGATTGTTTTCAAGGTCTTTTTCTTCGATTAAAGATTCTAACTCTTTCGCTTTAAGATTTGTAGGAATACTAAGTATAAATTGAGTAATACCATTTTCTTCACTCTTAACATTAATAGTTCCTTTGTGAAGTTCGGCAAAACGTTTTGAGAGCGCTAAACCAATACCAGAGCCTTTCTTTTTAAGGCTGTTATCAGCGCGATAATACCAATCGAAAATTTGATCAATATCTTCTTCTTTAATCCCAATACCCTGATTACTAACTTTTATTTTAAGCATCCCATTTTCAGTAAAAACTTCAATAGCTACTTTTCCCTGCCATTTAGAATATTTAATTGCATTAGATAATAGGTTGTTATATATAATTTCGAGCTTACTTAGATCACAATTAAACTTTTCTAATTGAATTAAAATAGCCAAAGAGAGCTTAATTTTCTTGTCTTTAGCAAGTGGCTTATAATTTTTTGTCCATTGTTCGATGTGTTTTTCAAGATCATGTTGCCCCACTACCAATTGGCTAAGACCTTCTTCAGCTTTTCTAAATTCCAATAATCGATCTATGCGGCCATACAGATTTTGAGCATTTCGTTTAATGAAATTTAGATTTTCGATAGTTTCCTGTTTACTTACTTTACTTAGTAAACTATCCACAGGAGCCATAATTAGCGTAAGTGGTGTTTTTAGTTCGTGTGAGAATGCTGTGAAAAATCGTAGTCGTTCTTCGTTAAGATCATGTTCTAGCTTTCTTTGTCTTTTTTCAAAAACTAAAGAATTATTTAGTTTTAATCGATCTGAATAATATTTGCCAATCACAAATAGAACCAAACAAAATGCCAGCACGTAAAGGAAGTAAGCTGGAAGAGTCGCCCAAAAAGGAGGAAGAATGGTTACTGCTAGTAATTTAGAAGTATTTTTGCTGTAAGGAGAATCTGTTTTTATTTCTAACTGGTATTCGCCCGGTGGGACATTAGTAAAATTAGCAGATCCTACCCCCTGGGTTTTTACCCAAAATTCGTTGTGACCTTTTAACTGGTAGCTATACTCAACATTTTTTGCTTCGGGAAATTTTAATGATGCAAAATCTATAGAAAATGTATTTTGATCATGTTCCAAAACAATCGAAGACTGGTAAGGTAAGGAGGTTCTTAAGATAGCATCTTTCTCGTCTTTTACCGGTACCTTTTTGTTGAGAACGATTAGATCTTTAAGTATTAGTGGATAGTTACTTTCTTGCTTAGAGAACTCTTTAGGGTTAAAATAGTTCACACCGTTAATTCCACCTGCGTAAATGATGCCAGTATTAGAGATCAACAAGCATCCAACGCCAAATCCGCCTTTTTGGATATTACTCAGGTTAGAAATGTCTATTATTTCTTCATTTTTCAGGCTGTAGCGATTAATGCCGTTATAGGTAGAAAGCCATAAAAAATCATTGTTCTCTTGTACAATATCGGTTATAGAGTTATTGCTAAGTCCATTCTCTTCAGTATAAGTATTAATTTCTTTAGATTCAGGATCAAGCAAAATCAGTCCGCCATATCTTGTGCCGGCAAAAATTTTATTTGCTGAAATTGGATGAATAGCAAATACGATATTACTACTCATTCCTTCAATATTCGAAGTATTGAAAGAATCAGAAATGTTAGTTTTTGGATTATATTTTATAATTCCTGTTCCAAATGTACCTAACCAAAGATTTCCTTGCTTATCTTCTTCGATATCTCTAATGTCAATCTTACCAAGGTTGTCTATATAATTAAATTGATCCTGATCTTCATTATAAAGATATAGCCCACCTTGGTTTGTTCCTGCCCAAATATTCCCGTCACTGGATTCGAATATAGCACGAACATCACTTCCATCACTTGGTTTACCTTCTAAATAATGATTAAATTTTCCTGTTTTTTTATCTAATTTGTTTAGTCCACCAAGGTAAGTTCCTACCCAAACCTGATCTTTACTATCTTGAAGAATAGATAAAATATAGTTGTTGCTTAAGCTGCTAGTATCGTTATCGCGGTGAAAAAAATGCTTGAATTTTTTTGAAACGGGATCGAATAGATCTAGGCCTCCACCATCTGTCCCAATCCAGATATTAGACTTTGAAGCATTAGCTAATGTTCCTATTCTATTATGAATTAAAGAGTTTTCTGTTTGTTCTTTTTTCTGAATTGCATGTATGATCTCACCTTCTGGATCTACATAATTAATTCCGGTTGAAGTTCCAATCCAAACTTTATTATCCTTATCTAATGTAATTGTATTAATAGAGCGGTTATATACACTACTACCGTCGTTCTTAGGTAAAAACTTTTTGATGATTGGTTCATTTGGATTTTCTAAAAATGAATTCTTATGTAAGATATTTAAGCCGCCATTTCTGGTCCCTATCCATAGATTACCTTTTTTATCCTCCTGGAAGGAGAGAATATCTGTATCACTTAAATGATCTTCTATAGTAATTTTTTTACCAGAACTGGTAATCACTGAAATTCCTGAACGTGTACCAATCCATAAATTGGCCCTTTGGTCTTCGTATAAACAGTTAATTATCGAGGAGTTTAAAAAGCTACTGTTTGCCTGGTATTTCTTAATTACTTTGCCAGAGCTATAATCTACCTTGTTTAATCCTTTATTAAAAGTTCCCACCCAAAGAATCGAATCTTGCTGTAAAAACGAACAGGAAATTTCTTTTGAAGTAAGCGAGCTATAGTCAATATATTTTTTCTGAAATTCTAAATTTTCATTTAGTAATTGAAGCCCGCCACGATAAGTACCAATTATAACAGATCCTGAAGAAGTTAAGGAAATGGAGCTTATACTGTTATTAATTAATCCATCATTTTGCTGAATCAATTTCATTTCCCCCGTTCTGGTGTTGTAAACATTCAAGCCTTCATCTGTACCGATAAGAAGTTCATTTGGATTTTTGAAAACTAGTCGTTGTACTGAATTATTTGCAATTCGGTATTTTTTGGAGCTTGCATTTTCCCTAAACTTTAGAAATTCAGACCCATCGTATCTGTTAAGCCCATCCTCTGTAGCGATCCATATAAATCCCAGGTCGTCCTGGATAATATCATTAATAGAATTACTGGAAAGTCCATTTTCTACATTTAATAGATGAAAATTTAATTCCTGCTGAATTTCGCTATTTTTAAATTCTTGTGCATAAATGTGGCTTCCCAAAATTAAAAAGCCTAAGAATATTGTAGAGATCAACTTCATAACCATGACATTAAATACGCGTGCAATCGTTTTCTTTTTGTGTGGTAAAGATTTTACGTCTAAGCGGGGAAATATACATAAATGTATAAAAAACACTTATTATTATAATAGAAATATTTAAAAAACAATCCTCGGTTTTTAAAGATTCTTTACAGATTCAAACCTTAAGATAATTTATCTGCAAAGTATAAGATTTGGACGAAAACTGCCCTAATTCTTATTAATTAATACCCTTTTTAATAAATAAAATTAGACGAATTTTATTATACAATAGCTATAAGCGTTTTTAACAATACTATAAGTAGACTGTTCGATACTCATATATTTTCTATATCGATCAAAATATCAAAATTTAAGAGCTTTTAGAGTTAATAGAAGTTTTTAGTGTGAATTTTAGGGGGCATTTTTGCCCCTTAAATGTTTACGTAACTTATGTAAAACATCGATAAATTATCTTCCGTTTTCTAATTTGAGTATCGTTTTAAAGAATTGTGGTTTTAATAGAATTATTTTTTGTGATATTTCAATTATAAACATCTAGGGTTCATGAATTAACAAAATGTACCAAATAACACCCCTATTTTGGACAGATTTTATCCTTTATAAAAGCCTAAAATTGGAGAATTTTGAAAAGAATTCATAGCGAAATCGATTTCTTGGTTTCGTTAATGGTATTCAAAATATAACAATTCGTTTTCAATTAAATTTTTAGCTATATGTATAAAATTTTACAACAATCGCAAAAGCTCAAAGTCTGTTGCTTTATATTCTTTGCGTTTTTATCACACGTAATCATTGCACAGGAGCGTGAAATTTCTGGTGTAGTGCTAGACAATTCAGGACTGCCATTACCTGGCGCTTCTGTATTATTGAAAAACACCTCGAATGGTGTAGTCACCAATTTTGAGGGTGAGTTCGAAATTATCGTTCCGCAGGATGGCAATAACAATCAAACACTTCTTATATCCTATATAGGATTTTTAGAAAAAGAGATTACTCTAACAGAGGAAGCCTATTATGAAATTACTCTACAACCTAACGAAGAAGCTTTAGATGAAGTTGTTGTAGTAGGTTATGGAACGAAGAAAGAAAAAGACGTTACAGGTGCAATTAGTTCTATTAAATCTGAAGATATTTCTCGTACTACTTCTACAACGACTGCTGGAGCCTTAGCCGGTAAAATACAGGGTGTAGCAGTTAGAGCTCAGGATGCGAGACCCGGTCGTGGAGCTTCTTTAGAAATTCGTAACATGGGAAATCCTCTTTATGTAATTGATGGTGTTCCTTATGGAGGTGATAACGGTCGTGACTGGGTACAATCCACAGGAAACTCTGGCGAGGATATGTTCAATTCCTTAAACCCAGAAGATATAGAAAGTATCACTATACTTAAAGATGCTTCTGCTGCTGTATATGGTATGAGGGCTGCTAACGGTGTTGTTCTTGTAACTACTAAAAAGGGAAAAAATTCAGATCAGCCGAAGATCAATATTAATGGATATACGGGTTGGCAAAACCTTACTCGTTTTCCAGAATTGGCTAATGCAGCACAATATACCAGAGGTCTTGTAGAAGCAGCACAGAATGAAGGTCGTGATCCTACTACTGTTTTTACGCCAGAAGAGTTACAGAGATGGCAGGAGGGAACAATGCCTGGATACCAAAGTTATGATTACTATGATTTTATCATGAGAGATAATGTTCCTCAATATCATTTAAATGCGAGTGTTTCTGGGGGTACAGATAAAACGAACTATTACTTATCTCTAGCCAATACAAAACAAGAGGCGCTATTGGATGATTTTGGTTACGAGAGAACAAACTTACAGGCAAATATCGAATCACAAATAGCGAAAAGGTTAAAAGTAGGTACACAGATTAGTGGTAGACTCGAAGAAACCAATGATGTAGGTTTACCTGGAGGAGATGGTTATTTTTCAGCGATTTTAGGACTGTTTAGTAATTTACCAACTTCACCTCCTTACGCTAATAACAATCCAGAATATCCAAACCATACCCGGGATTATTCTAGAAACCCTGCTTTATTCGAAAGAGATATTGTAGGGTATAAAGACAATTTTGGTAGAAACCTGAATGTAAATTTATATGCTGAATATGAATTTGATTTTGGACTAAAAGCAAGAGGTACATACTCTTATAATTTTAGCAACAATAAATTTGATGGTTTTCAGTATACTTACGATGTTTTTACATATGATGAAGCTAACGACACCTATAATCCAACAGGTGGAGCAGATGGTGGTTGGAGATATCAGACAGAGAGAGAAGATATAAGTACATTCTCTCAGATCAAACTAGACTATGCCAAAAAGATCGATAAACATTCATTTACGATAATGGCTGCATATGAGCGATCTGATTTTGAGCAGGATTACCAGCAAATGGGAACCAATCCTTCTAATAATTATCTACCATTACTAGAATTTGATCAATTAAATTCTTTTTCAGATGGTTGGAGCTATCAGGCAAGAGCAGGATACATTGGTAAAATCAACTATAGTTTTGATGATAAGTACCTTATCGAATTATTAGGAAGATATGATGCATCTTATCTGTATCCAGAAGATGACCGTTGGGGATTCTTTCCTGGGATATCATTAGGATGGAGAATTTCAGACGAAAAGTTTTTCGAGCCACTTACAGGAGTGATAGACGATCTTAAAATTAGAGCTTCTACCGGAGAAACCGGACAGGAACAGGGTGTAGGATTGTTTGATTATTATGGTGGCTATACTTGGAATAATGGTAGTGCTGTACTAGATGGAAACTATACTACTGGATTGCGTCCTAGAGGCTTGCCCATTAGAAATTTATCCTGGGTTACCAATACAAATTCTAACATAGGTATAGATCTTACAATGTTTAATAACAAACTTAGTGTTACTGCAGATGTTTTTAGAATAAGAAGAACTGGAGTTCCTGCACCAAGGTATGATGTTTTACTGCCAAGTGAGGTAGGTTATACTTTACCAAATGAAAACCTTAATGAAAATGGGTATAATGGTGCAGAAGGTATAATTACTTATAAAGGTTCAATAAATGACTTTGATTATTCTGTGAGCGGTAATTTCACCTATTCCAGATATAAAAACATTTCATCTTATAAACCACGCTTCGGAAATTCTTGGGCCGAATATAGAAATTCTTCTGAAGGCCGTTGGGGTGGTATCTGGTGGGGATATCAGGTAGTTGGAAGATTTGAAAATGAAGAGCAAATTAGAAATCACCCTATTAATATTGACGGTCAAAATAACAGAACTTTGTTGCCAGGAGATTTTATGTATAAGGATGTAAATGAAGATGGCGTGATTAACTGGATGGACGAACGTCCTATTGGTTACCCAAATAGTTGGTCGCCTATAATTTCCTATGGTGGGACTATTGCTATGAATTGGAAAAATATCGATCTTACTGTAGATCTTGCTGGTGGTACAATGCAATCCTGGTTTCAAGATTATGAGTTAAGAAACCCATTTCATGCAGGAGGAAACTCTCCAGCCTATTTGTTAGAAGATCGTTGGCATAGAGCTGATCCTTATGATCCAGAAAGTGAATGGATTCCTGGACGTTATCCAGCCATTCGTAACGGTAACGTAGGGCCAAACTATCTAAATAGCGATTTTTGGTTAACCAATGTTTGGTTCTTAAGACTTAGAAATATCGAGTTAGGATATACTTTACCTAATGAATGGGTTTCAAAAGTAAATGTAGATCGACTTCGTTTTTATGTAACCGGTTCTAATCTGGCTTCTTTTGATAATGTAAGTGGTTTCGAGATCGATCCAGAAATATCAGCAAGTGGTTCAGTAGTTTATCCACAACAAAGAACAATTGTTGTTGGCTTAAATCTTTCACTTTAATAGTAGTTTTTAAAATATTATTATGAAATATACAATTTTACGCATCTTATTAGTTGCATGTTTTATGGGCGTTGTTGGTTGTGATAACGATTCATTTCTGGAACGCCAGCCCCGTAACATCATTGGGGACGAGCAATTATGGAATGACCCTGAGTTGATTCAGTCTCTCCTGGCTAATTATTATGATAGATTACCAAGTTTACACGGTGTCTTTAATGTTGGAGGAATGACAGAGATCGACGACGCTATGTGGTCTGGTCATTTTGATCAAAACTGGAGAAACGACTTTCAGTATGGATACGACTATGGTCGCTTTTGGGATTATGGGTTTATAAGAGATATAAACTTAGCTCTAGATAATCTGGAGGAATTTAGTACAGAGATCGATGTAGACCAAAGAAATCTTTTTGGAGCTGAACTTAGATTTATTAGAACATTTGTTTACTTCGAAATGGTAAAACGAATGGGGGGAGTTCCGCTAGTAACCGAACAACTTGTTTACGATTATAGTGGTGATCCAGAGTATTTACAAATACCAAGATCTACAGAAGCTGAGGTATACGATTTTATTTATACTGAATTAGAAGATATCAAAGATGATCTTAGCGGCAACAATGGTAGCCAGACACGTGCAAATTACTACACAGCATTAGCACTAGAAAGTCGCGCAATGTTATATGCAGGTTCTTTAGCTAAATATAATAATTTAATGGATAATCCAATTACTTTACCTGGAGGTGAGGTAGGAATTCCAGCAGGTAGAGCAAACGAATTTTACACAAGATCTTTAGAGGCTACTCAGGAAATTTTACAAAATGGAAATTATGCACTCTATAACGAGAATCCAGATAGAGGTATGAATTTCTATGAAATGTTAATGGATAAATCCAGTAACGAAGTGATTTTCGCCAAAGATTTTCAAAATAGTTTAAAAACGCATGGATTTACTTACGAGAATATTCCAAGAAGTTTAACTGAGGATAATGAATATCCTTCTAATCTTACGCCATCATTAAATCTGGTAGAGAGTTATGATTATTTGGATGGTAGTGATGGAGAATTAAGAATTACAGATGAAAGTGGTTCACCCATAGTCTACGATGAGCTTACAGACATTTTTGATAATAAAGATGCTCGTTTGTATGGAACGGTAATTTATCCAGGAACTACATTTAGAAGTACACCTGTTGGATTGCAAGCTGGTGTTGCAGTATGGGATGGATCTGGTTATTCTTATGAAACTTCTCAAACCTTAGGTAGTACTTACGAAGATGGAGGATTATGGACAGGTGCAGATGGTCCACAGGATAATGCACAGTTTGTAAGTAATACAGGCTTCTATATTCGTAAATTTTTGAGTAATGCTTCTGGAGCCAGCCTTCGAGGAGTAGCTTCAGAAAACTGGTGGCCTTGGTTTCGTTTAGGAGAAATCTATTTAAATGGAGCAGAAGCAGCTTTCGAATTAGGGCAAACTGAAACAGCAACTACTTACATAAACACTTTGAGAGAACGTGCAGGTTTCCCTGTCAATAGTATTGCAAGCGTAACTATGGAGGACATTCGTAATGAACGCCGTGTAGAGTTAGCATTCGAAGATCATCGATTCTTTGATCTAAAACGCTGGAGAATAGCACACGAAATTTGGGATGGAGATGAAAATAGCGAACAGGCAGTTGTATACGGTTTGTATCCTTATAGAATTGTTCGTCCTGGACATCCAGATGACAATCGTTATATCTATAATAGGATAAGACCAACCAGGTTTAGAAGAGCTCGCCTGTTTAGATTAGGTAATTATTATGCTTCAATAGATCAGGGAGTTCTTAATAACAATCCAAGATTGGTAAGAAACCCTTATCACTAGAAATTAACTCCTAACAAAAACTTATTTGTAATGAAAAAATATATCATATATAGCCTTGTATCGATTAGTTTGATGCTGGCAGGTTGTGAAAAAGATAATTTTGATGCACCTAACGCAATGTTAGAGGGACAGGTAACTTATCAGGGAGAACCTGTATCTGTAAGATCTAATAGTGCAGAGTTTCAGATTTGGCAGGATGGTTATGCTTTAGATGAATTTATTCCCGTATTCATTGCTCAGGATGGCACTTACTCTGTGTCCCTTTTTGCAGGTGAATATAAATTGGTTCGTCGTGGTGGTGATCCATGGTTGCCACAATTAAATGATACGATCGTGGTTCAGGTAGACGGTACAACTCAGATAGATGTTCCGGTAACACCATATATCAATATCAATAACGAAAGTTTTCAGGTAAATGGGCAAACCTTAAATGCCAGTTTCCAGATCGATCAAATCGTAGAGGACACTAATGTTCAAGAAGTAAGTATAATGCTTAGCAGAAATATTCTTTTAGACAGAAATATAAATGACTTTAACGAAGTTATAGAACTTGAAGATTTTGAGTTTGGTACAAGTAATTCTGTAGATATAGAAATACCAGAATCTTTAAGAGGAGAGGAATATTTGTATGTTAGAGTTGGTGCCCGATCTTCTATGGCTAACGAGTTAATTTATACCAATGCACAACAGATCGATTTATAGGATTTTAGTAATCCTTTTATTGGTCGGTTTTTCATCTTTTGGGCAATCTAGTTTAGAAAATGCTGCAAGTAGTGTAGAGCAAATTAACATAGATACTTCTGTGGTTTACCAAAGTATAGACAACTTTGGAGCTTCAGATGCTTGGTCCTGCCAGTTTGTAGGACTTTGGCCGAAAGATAAAAAAGAAAAAATCGCCTCCTTACTTTTTAGTAAGGAGGTAGATTTAGATGGTAATCCTAAAGGAATTGGCCTCTCACTTTGGCGATTTAATTTAGGCGCAGGAAGTAGTGCACAGGGAACGCAAAGTGATATTAAAGACGAATGGCGTAGAGCAGAATCTTTTCTTCAGGAAGATGGGTCCTATAATTTCGAGAAACAAAAAGGCCAGGTTTGGTTTGCACAAAAAGCCAAAGACTTTGGGGTAGATCAACTCTTGTTATTTTCAAATAGTCCGCCAGTAAAATTTACTAAGAACAGCAAAGCCTATAGCTCTTCTGGTCAGGCTTCAAATTTGGAAAAAAGTCAGTTTCAAAATTTTGCAACTTATTTAACCAATGCTATAATAGGTTTAGAAAAAAAGGGACTATCGATAGATTATGTTAGTCCGTTTAACGAGCCGCAATGGGATTGGGCAGATGCCGGCCAGGAAGGAACTCCGTTTTGGAATAACGAAATTGCAGATTTTGTTAGAGTTTTAGATTCAGAAATAACAAAAAAAGGTTTAAAAACTAAAATAGACATTGCTGAAGCCGGACAAATAAATTACTTAACACGAGAGGACAACAGGCCTGGAAGGGGAGATCAAATAACCCAATTCTTTAAACCCGAGTCTAAAAATTACCTGGGAAATTTAACTAATCTTAGCCATACAATTTCTGGGCATAGTTACTTTACGACCTCACCAAATCAAAAATTGATAAAAGAAAGGGAAATTCTTTCTGAATCTTTAGAAACTGTAGAAGGTCTTAAATTTTGGATGTCTGAATATTGCATTCTTGGTGATAATTATGGTGAAATTGAAGGAAACGGAAGAGATCTAAGCATAGATCCGGCTTTATATATGGCCAAGGTAATCCATAGTGATCTGGCAATTGCGAATGCATCTGCATGGCATTGGTGGACGGCAATTTCTCCTTACGATTATAAGGATGGGTTAATTTATATTGATAAAAATAAGCAGGACGGCGATTTTTATGAGAGTAAAATGCTTTGGACTTTAGGAAATTATAGTAGATTTATTGAGCCTGGAAGTAAAAGGATAAAAGCTTCAGTTAATACAGCGTCTTCTTTGCTTTCTTCAGCTTATATCGATAAAGCCAACTCTAAAATAACTCTAGTAATCATTAATTCTGAAAATAAAGAGATAAACATACAGCCTAATTTACAGGATATAGAGATTCAGGAACTCAAGACCTATGTTACCTCTAAAGATTACAATCTAGAATTAATACCTAATACAAAATCAAATATAGAAGTACCTGCTAAATCTATAATTAGCCTTGTTTATAAAATAGCACCGTAAAATCCAGAATATTATGCGCTCATCAACTTCCTTTCTAAAAATCATCTTTGTTTTATTTCTTTTTGGATTAGTGCCAATTTATGCCCAGGAATCTGAGAGTTTAAAGACAGATCTGGGAGCTCAAAATTTTGATTATAACTGGAAATTTTCATTGGGCGATCATCCAAAAGCTGTATCCAAAGATTTTGATGATAGTATCTGGAAAAACCTTGTTTTACCACATGATTGGAGTGTGAGTTTGCCTATTAAAAATGAAAATCCTTCAGCTGGTGCTGGGGGATTTTTTGAAAATGGGTTTGGCTGGTATAGGAAAGAGTTTATGGTACCTGAAACCTTAAATGGCAAAAAGCTAAGTATTCATTTCGGCGGAGTTTATATGAATTCTGAAGTTTTTATAAATGGCAGGTCACTCGGAGTTCATCCTTATGGTTATACTCCTTTTAGTTTCGATTTAACTCCCTTTTTAAAATATGGGGAAAACAATATAATTGCTGTTAAGGTAGATAATAGCCAGCAAATTAATAGTAGATGGTTTAGCGGTTCTGGAATTTACAGACATGTATACTTAAAAGTGAAAAATCTTATTCATTTTGAAGATGAAGGAACTTTTATAACAACTGTAAGTGCTGAAAAGGATAAAGCTGAAGTTCAAATAAGATCAGGCTTATTAAACGAATCTTTGTCAGCATCGCAGTTAGATTTCAGTATAGTTATAAAAAAGGATGGAAAACAGATTTTTTCCAAGCAGGGAATAATCGATATTAAACCTGGAGAAAAAAGAATTATTGCTGAAAAAATTGTAGTCGAAAACCCCGAATTATGGTCACCAGATCATCCTAATTTGTCTTTAGCCGAGCTCTCTATTTCAACAGAAGGTAAAATTTTAGACAGCGTTACTGAAGATTTTGGAATAAGAACAATTAGTTACAATGCTAAAAATGGTTTTGTGCTGAATGGAAAAAGTATTCTAATAAATGGAGGAAACGTTCATCACGACAATGGAGCATTGGGCGCTGCCGCATTCGATCGCGCAGAGGTTAGAAAAGTTCAATTGCTAAAGAATGCTGGTTTTAATGCAGTAAGGACAGCCCATAACCCGCCATCTAAAGCATTTTTGGATGCTTGTGATAGTATAGGTCTTTTAGTTGTCGATGAGATTTTTGACGGTTGGCGTACTGAAAAAAACACTCACGATTATGCTAAATACTTTGATAACTGGTATAAGAAAGATACACAAGCTATGGTTAAGCGTGATCGTAATCATCCTTCGATCGTTTTTTGGAGTATAGGCAATGAAATTATTGAAAGAAAAGATCCAGAAGCTGTAAAAACTGCAAGATTGCTTAAGGATGCGGTATTAGAATTAGATACGACCAGGCCTGTAACTTCAGCAATGACCACCTGGGATAGTGATTGGGAAATCTTCGATCCACTTTTTAAAGTTCATGATATTGGAGGCTACAATTATCAACTGCATAGAGCTGAATCTGATCACCAGCGAGTACCTTCTCGTATAATACTTCAAACAGAATCCTATCCTAAAGATGCTTTTTTCTGTTGGAATATGACTGATTCTCATTCTTATATTATTGGAGACTTTGTATGGACTGCGATGGATTATTTGGGAGAATCTGGAATTGGTCGGTATGTTTATCCTGGTGAACCAGAAGGCGAGCATTGGTCTGGAAATTTATTTCCATGGCATGGGGCTTATTGTGGTGATATAGATCTTTTGGGATGGAGAAAACCAATCTCTCATTATCGAAGTATGTTATGGAATAGTGACGAAGGAGTCTATATGGCTGTTAAAGTGCCAAACCCTAAAGAAGGTGATATAAAGTTGACTATGTGGGCAGTTTGGCCAACCTGGGAAAGCTGGACCTGGCCGGGTTATGAGGAAAAAGAGCTAGAAGTTGAGGTGTATACTAAAAATAAAAATGTAAAACTTTTTCTTAACGGCCGGTTTTTGGAAGAAAAAGAGATTTCTAGGGAAACCGAATACAAAGCTGTTTTTATGGTTCCTTATCAACCAGGAAAATTGGTAGCAAAAGCATATAACGATGGAAAAGAAAGGGCTAGCTTTAATTTAACTACAGCAGGAAATGTTGAGAAAATTAAATTACTACCAGAGCAAGATATGGTATTAGCAAACGCTCAGGATCTTGTGTATGTTAATGTGGAGCTTCAGGATAAAAACGGAGTAATAAACCCGGTTTCAGATCAGGAAATTAGTTTTGAGGTTATTGGCCCTGCAGAAATTATTGCTGTAGATAATGCAAATCTTAAAAACTCAGATCCATATAACAGTAAAATCCGAAAAACCTGGAATGGTAAAGCTCTTGTGATCCTTCGAAGTACGAGAGAATCAGGAACAATTTCCCTTACAGCAAAGGGAAGAGGTTTACCTAATGCTAACATTCAAATAAAATCCATAGAAAATGACTAAACTATGTATTAGGATTTTTGCGATATTTTTTCTTTCAATAAACCTACAAGTCTCCGCTCAACGTAATTCAGAAATTAAAACGAATATCCCTTTAGATTCCATTCGGCTTAGCGATCCATATATTTTGGCAGATAAAGCCTCCAAAATGTATTATATGACGGGTACGGGAGGTAAACTTTGGAAGAGTAAAGATCTTAAACTTTGGGAAGGGCCTTTTACGGTTGTAGAAACAGACCCAAATTCATGGATGGGAAAAAGACCAATGATCTGGGCAGCAGAAATTCATCAATTTAAAGGCAAATATTATTACTTCGCCACCTTTACAAATCGCGATGTAATTATCGATACCGTTAAAGGCAATACGATTGAAAGACGAGCCAGCCATATTTTGGTAAGTGATGCTCCAGGAGGTCCTTATATACCAATGGAAGACGAGACTTATTTACCGGCAGATAAACCAACCTTGGATGGTACTTTTTGGGTAGATAAAGATGATAAACCTTATATGGTTTATTGTTATGAATGGTTACAAAACTGGGATGGTACGATTGAAAAAATTCAGCTTAAACCAGATCTAAGCGGTTCTATTGGCGAAGGAGAGTTATTATTTAAATCCAGTGAATCGCCGTGGAGTAAAGAGCGTACCGACGATGGAAAGGTAAAACCAAATAAAGTAACCGATGGCCCTTTTTTGTTTGAAACTCAAACCGGTAAATTAGGAATGCTTTGGACAAGCTGGGTATTTGGCGATTATGTTCAGGGAGTGGCATATTCTGAAAGTGGAACTTTAGACGGCCCTTGGATTCAGGAAAAAGAACCTATTACTCCGCCTAATTTTGGTCACGGTATGATATTTAAAACCTTTGAAGGGAAGCTGCTAATGGCATTACACAGCCATCGAGTAGGGCCTAATGGGAACTATATTAGAATTCCTAATTTGTTAGAAGTAGACGATCGTGAAGATAAAATTTATGTATATTTAAAAAACTAGCTACGATTATAGTAAATTTGACAATAAGCATATCAACCAATTATAATAAAAAAATGAAATCAGTAAAACTCGTTCTCTCTATAGGCTGCTTAATTTTTGCAAACCTGATAAATGCACAGATTGCAGAACTTAAAAGTCCAAATGAAAAAATACATTTACAACTTCACGAAAACGACGGAAAAATATCATACGATATTCATTATTCTGAAGAGCAATTTTTAGAAGATTCACCATTAGGATTAAAGACCTCACTGGGTGATTTTTCAGCTAACCTAAAATTTATTTCTTCGGAAGAAAATACCATCGAAAACTCTTATGATCTTAATCGAGCTAAAGTAAGCCATGTAGATTATAAGGCGAATGAGTTAGTTTCTAAATTCGTAAACGAGAATGAAGATACGCTGTTCGTATATTTCAGACTTTCTAACCGTGACGTGGCATATTCCTATAAGTTGAAATCGAAAGTAGGGCGATCCAATGTGAAAATTTTCGAGGAAGCTTCAGGTTTCAATTTACCAGATTATGCAACTACGTATATAACTCCGCAAGCCTTACCAATGACAGGGTGGAGCGAAACAAAACCATCTTATGAGGAAGAATATACTTTAAACGGAAAGCTAGGCGAACCATCAACTTATGGCGAAGGTTATACCTTTCCTGCACTCTTCAAATTGGGCGAAAACGGTTGGATTTTAATTTCTGAAACTGGCGTAGATGGAGGGTATCCAGGAAGTCGCCTAAGTGAATCTACGGCAGATGGGAGATTTACTGTTCAATTTCCGCAGGAAGGAGAAAATAATGGTATTGGTGATACTTTTGCAGCAATGGCGATGCCGGCTAAAACACCATGGCGAACCATTACGCTTGGAGAAAGTTTAAAACCAATCGTAGAATCTACTGTTGCATTCGACCTTGTGGAGCAAAAATACGAGCCAAGTATCGATTATCAAATGGGACGTGCTACCTGGAGCTGGATCGTTTGGCAGGACAACAGTATTAATTACAACGATCAGTTAAAATATATCGATATGGCATCTGCTTTAGGTTTCGAATATGTATTGATCGATAACTGGTGGGATAACAATATTGGTTACAAACGAATGGAAGAGCTAGTAAAATATGCGCAATCTAAGGATGTAGATGTTTTGCTTTGGTACAATTCTAATGGATATTGGAACGAGGCGCCGCAAACTCCACAGGACAAAATGAATACCAGTGCCGCCAGAAAAAAAGAAATGGAATGGTTACAAAAAATTGGCGTTAAAGGTTTAAAAGTCGATTTCTTTGGCGGGGATAAACAAACCACCATGAAGTTGTATGAAGATATTTTAACTGAAGCTAACGATTATGGTCTTGGAATCACCTTTCATGGATGTACTATCCCAAGAGGTTGGCAAAAAATGTATCCAAACTATGTAACTTCAGAAGCTGTTTTAGCTTCAGAGAACTTGATCTTTCGTCAGGATGCTTTAGATAAACATGCGCTAAATTCAACAATATTACCTTTTACAAGAAATGCCGTTGGAGCGATGGATTTTGCACCTGTTTTCTTAAACCAGAAAATGTCTAGAGACCAAAAAGGAGGTACGATTAGAAGCACTACAGATGCTTTCGAGCTGGCGACTTCTATATTATACTTTTCACCAATTCAGCATTTTGGTTTAACGCCAAATAACCTTGAAGAACAACCAGATCATGTACTCGATTTTATTAAAGAAGTGCCTAGCGTTTGGGACGAAACTATTTATATTGGTGGAACTCCAGAAGATTATTGTGCGCTGGCGCGTAGAAAAGGAGACCAATGGTATGTTGCCGTAACCAATGCAACTAAAGAGAAGCAAAAAATAGAATTAGAGCTGCCAATGCTCGCAGGAAAAGAGCTAAAACATCTTTATGATAATAAGGATAAAACAGCAGGCTATAAAACCGCTAAAATTAAAAATAACGGTACTTTAAAAATAGAATTACTTCCTGAAGGGGGAGCTGTTTTATATTAAAATATAAGCCGAAATTATATAAAAAAGCCTCTCATTTTTTGGGAGGCTTTTTTTGTTTAGACCGATCATACAGGTTTTGGGTTATTAAAATAGTAGCCTGTAATAATAACTGTAAAAAATACGCTAAATTAGAATTCCGAAACTTCTAAAATCATCATCAATGAAATCAAAGATTATTGCTTTTCTAATATTTGCCTTACTTTTTCAGGGTTTGATAGCCCAACAACGTACTGCTGAAATTCTTCAAAATAACTGGAAATTTAAAAAAGGAAATCCTTCGGGAGCCAAAGAAATTTCAGCAAATACTTCAGATTGGGAAAATATAAGTATTCCGCATGATTGGGCAATTGCAGAAGATTTTATAAAAGATGGCGATGGAGACACCGGGAAATTACCCTGGAAAGGGCAAGCCTGGTATCGCCGGGATTTAGACCTTTCAGCAATAAAAAAAGGAAATAAGGTTTTCTTGATGTTCGATGGAGTGATGGCCTTCCCGAAAGTTTATATTAATGGAGAACTAGCGGGACAATGGGATTATGGCTACAATTCGTTTTATCTTGATGTTACCGATAAACTTGATTACTCTGAAAATGCTAAAAATGTGCTTGCCGTTCATGTAGATACTCGAAAGCACGATAGCAGATGGTATCCCGGCGCAGGAATTTACAGAAAGGTCAGTTTAATTTCTATGGCGCCAATTCATACAAAAATCTGGGGCACACAGGTAACCACGCCAATTATAAAACCAAATTATGCTGATGTTCGAATTTCCAGTCTGATAAAAAATGAAACTTCCGAAGCAAAAGAGATCACAGTCACTCAGCGTATTTTAAATCCGGAAGGCAATGAAGTTTCCAGCAAAAGTATTTCCCACGATCTACGTGCCGGGGAAGAAAATTATTTTGAAGTAAATGCACAACTAATCGACCCTATGCGTTGGGATATTGAGCATCCGCATTTATATAAAGCCATTACAGAAGTTAGTGTAGATGAACAAATCATCGATGTTTCTGAAACTACTTTTGGGATTAGAAGCATTGAATTTACGCCAGATAATGGTTTTCAATTAAACGGAAGAAGAGTGCAGCTAAAAGGCGTGAATTTACATCACGGTCACGGTCCGCTTGGTGCTGCATTTTATCCAAGAGCGATGGAACGCCAGTTAGAAATTATGAAATCTATGGGAGTAAACGCCATTAGAAGTAGTCATAATACGGCCGCTCCAGAGGTTTTAGAATTGTGCGATAAAATGGGGATTTTGATGTTTAACGAGGTTTTTGATAAATACGATCGCAAAGCCGATATTGTGGACACCACTAATTTTGAAAGTTTTGCTGAACGAAATATTCGCAATTTCGTAATGCGAGATCGAAATCATCCTTCCGTATTTATTTGGAGCGTTGGGAACGAGATGCACGATGTGCAGGCAAATTATAATAACGGATTTAAGCGTTTGCACACTATGCTGAATTATGTACGAAAATACGATCATACCCGCCCGGTAACGATGGTAAACGACGTGATGGATAATGCAGCTTTACGACATTTCGATTTTTACGATGTACATAGCTGGAACTACGGAAGACGTTATCGCCTGGCTCGCCAGATGGAACCCAATAAATCGGTCATTATTTCAGAATCTGCTTCTACTGTAAGTACACGCGGATTTTATGAATTTCCGTTACCCGAAAAGAAAACAGACTTCACCAAATCGCTTCAGGTGAGTTCTTACGATTTTCATGCACCAAATTGGGCAGAAATTGGCGACGATGATTTTATGTGGCAGCAGGACGAGCCTTATATCGCGGGTGAATTTGTTTGGACGGGTTTTGATTATTTAGGCGAGCCAACGCCCTACACTAATAAGAATGTAAAAGCGATGGGAATGAGCGATAAAGAAGCTGCACGAAGTTCATATTTTGGGATCGTGGATATTGTGGGGATTCCAAAAGATCGCTTTTTTTTGTATAAAAGCTACTGGAAGCCCAAAGAAAAAACGATTCATATTTTACCGCATTGGAACTGGAAAGGAAAAGAGGGCGAAAATGTTCCGGTTTTTGTGTATACCAATGGCGATTGTGCTGAACTTTTTATCAATGGTGAATCTCAGGGAAAACAATGTAAGTCGCCATCTTCTAAAAACTCCACAGAGCGTTTTCGTTTAATGTGGAAAGATGTGGTTTATCAACCGGGAGAAGTAAAAGTGGTTGCTTATAAACAGGGCGAGAAATTGGGCGAAAAAACTATAAAAACAACTTCTGAAGCGACCAAAATCAAACTTTCAGCAGATCGAAAAACGATAAAAGCGAACGGAATGGACCTTTCTTATGTGTTGGTAGAAGCTTTTGATAAAGACGGAAATTTAGATCCTTTAGCCAATGAAAGTTTACAAATTGAAGTCAGCGGAGAAGGAGAACTGGCCGGTGCCGGGAATGGTGATCCACAGTCTTTTGAACCACTTCAGGATCATAAAGTCGATTTATTCTACGGAAAAGCAATGATCATCCTAAAATCTGGAATGGAAGCCGGAAACATTAAACTGAAAGTAAGCAGCGAAAACCTGAAAGGAGAAACAATAAAAATTGAAACTGAGAACTAAGAGAAAAACATCGATCCCGATAGCTATCGGGATCGATGTTTTTTTTTAAATAATTGACTATTTATATTGTCATTCAATATTTCACGGAATCTCATCCAGTTTATTCAAAACTAAAGCCGAAATTAGATGATTTTCAATAGCATTTAATCTAAAACTCTTTCGAAAATACCAGTCTGGAACCTCGATTTTCAGTAGAAATTTCTTTTACTTCAGTTAATCCTAATTTTTTAATAGCATTGATCGATGCATGGTTGTGCGGACTAGCAGCTGCCAAAATTCGATGTTTTTGAAGCTCATTTTTAGCAAAATCGATCCAAAATTGTCCAATTTCAGTAGCAAAACCTTTTCCCCAGTGATTCTGGTGTAAAACAAATCCAAATTCTAGGTCATCTTTGTCGCCAAGAAAATCACACGGAATTAAACCTGTAAAACCTACAAAATCGCCTGTATTTTTATCCAAAACACATACAAAACCAATCTGTTCTTCATCATTTAGAATAAAATCATTGCTTAAAACCTCCAAAAACTCCTTTTTAGTGAGTGTTCTTCCTTTAAAAGCCGATTTCATGACCGTTTCATTCTCGCAAAAGAGCTGATAAAGCGGCATAAATAATTCAGCTTCAAAACTTACAATCTTGAGTCGGTTTGTTTCTAGTTGCATTTTAGAATTCTTCTTTAGAACTCGAAAAGTATGGAAAATTTGGGATTCAGAATTTAGACCGCTTCGCTGTTAGACATTAGAATTTAGAGTTATGTTGAATGCTAAATTTTGAATGTTGAATTAAAAAAATATCACTTCTAAACTCAATACTGTAAAATTTGAGAGATCATTTTTGCTGAAAGCTAATAGCTTTTAACCACTGCTTACTGCAACTGCCCACTGAGACCGCCTACTGCAACTGCCAACTGAATCCTAACTCCCTACATCCATATTTCCGCGGTAATATTCCATCACTTTAACTCTTAGTAAATACTGAAATTTTGCATTTGCCAGATTGATCCTGGATTGATCTAAACTGTTTTTACTTACGATATAATCTACGATGGTCGAAGCGCCGGCGTTATAGCGAATTTCATTGATCCTAAAACTTTCTTGGTAAGCCTCTACCTGCTCTTCTAAATTTTGCCATTGCTGGTAAGCGGTTTCCATATCGGCATGAACCTGAATAATACGTTGTCGAAACTGATTTTTTGTACTCTCCAGGTCAATTTTGGATTGCTTTAGACTTATTTTCTGAAGTGCTACATTGTTCTTAGCACGGAATCCATTAAAAATAGGAATGTTCACTGAAACTCCAACGCCTGTATTCAGGTTGTTAGAAAACTGATCTAAAAAAGAAATATCTGCAGTAGCATACTGAATCTGGCTTGCCAGTACTGGTAAAGATTGCCCATTGTACTGAATATAACTTCCGGTTTCTACAATTTGGCTGCCATTTTCAGTAAACGTTCGTGCGGTACTCGAATAATTAGTGTTTAGCTGCGCAAATAATCCCACTTGTGGATAATAATTGGCTCGTGTAACTTTCACCTGTTTTTCGGCGGCTTCAATTCGCAGTTCTCGAGCTTTAAAAGTGGCTAAATTTTCTACCGCTTCTTTAAAAACACGAGCAGCGCTTAAGTTGTATTTTTCATAAACTTCAAGAGAGTGATAGGCTTCAGGAAAAACTTTATAATCGATATTCAATAAAAGCGATAGCTGAGAAACAGATTGCTTCAAGTTATTTTCAGCATCGATCACGCTGTTTTCATCTGCAGAAAATTGACCTTTAATATTATTAAATTCGGCCGGATTGGCATTTCCTTCTTCATGCAAATTCTGTAATCTATCAAGCTGTCTTTGGGTATTTAAACGCCTTATTTTTGAAAGTTCCAATAGATCTTTAGCATTTAAAATCCCCATATAAGCCATAGTAACATCCAAAATCAGGTTTTGTCTGGCTTCCTGAACTTCAGCTTCAGCAGCTTTGATATTCAGCTTATCCCTTTTTAATTGATTCAGTAATCGAAATCCTTCAAAAACCGTGGCGCTAAGACTAAGACCGGCGTTCGAGTAATTTAGTTGCTGCTCGATCACATCGTTAGAATAAGGATCGATGCTTCGCCCGTTGGTAATTCCGCCAGAAATACTTCCGTTTAACGTTGGTAAAAATTCGTTCCGACTTTGTTTAAAATTAATATTGGTCGATTCTGAATTCAATTTTCGTGATTTTAGATCGGGATTATTTTTTAAAGCCAATGTGATACATTGATCCAAATTTAATATGACCGAATCCTGCTGAGATCGACTTAAAAAAGGGCAAAGGATGATGAGTATTAAGATTGATGATTTTAAGTTCATTTTTTAAGATTTTGAGATGCTTCCGTCTAAAAGATTGATGGTTTTAGAGGCATAGGCTGCGTTACTTTCAGAATGTGTGGCCTGGATGATGGTTACGCCGTCTTCTTCGTTTAATTGTTTAAAAAGTTGCATGATTTCGTCACTTTGTTTCGAGTTGAGGTTTCCGGTAGGCTCGTCTGCAAGGATTAATTTTGGTTTAGAGATTAGCGCTCTTGCGATCCCTACTAATTGCTGTTGCCCGCCACTTAACTGGTTAGGAAAAAGGTCTTTTTTACCAACAATATTAAAACGATCCAACATATCGCCAACCAGCGCTTTACGTTCAGCAGATTTTACTTTTTTGTAGAGTAGCGGAGTTTCGATGTTTTCGTAAACGGTAAGCTCGTCGATAAGGTGATATTGCTGAAATACAAAACCAATGTATTCTTTGTATAATTTTGAACGATGTTTTTCCTTCATATTATGAATGGTCTCATCCAGAAATTTGTATTCACCTTCTTGAAATCCGTCTAACATTCCAATCACATTCAGCAATGTAGATTTTCCCGAACCCGATGGTCCCATGATAGAAATAAATTCACCTTCTTTAACTTTTAGGCTTAAATCATTTAGCAGAAATGTTCTTCTTCCACCGGTGGTTACCCATTTGTAAATGTGGTCTAGTTCTAATAACATGTTTTTATTTTTTTTGAATTTTTATATTTTACTCAGTTCTTAGTGATTTTACCGGATTTTGCAATGCAGCTTTTACCGTTCTAAAGCTTATGGTGGCCACAGCAATTAAGAGCGATAATATTCCAGAAGCGATAAAGAACCAGGCGCTTAGTTCAATTCTAAACACATAATTTTGTAACCACTCATTGGTAAAATACCAGGCAATAGGTGTTGCGATCACAAAAGCAATTCCTACCAGGATTAAAAAATCTTTGGTTAATAGCAAGGTGATATTGGTTACTCCCGCACCAACAATTTTTCGAACACCAATTTCTTTGGTTCGTTGGGTAACCACTAAGATCGACATAGCAAAAAGCCCGATACAACTAAGAACGATAGCGATTATCGATCCGCTGGTGATCATGCTGGTTAGTCGTTTTTCATTTCTAAAGGTTCGGTCTATATTTTCATCCAGGAAAGACGCAGCAAATTCGGCATTAGGTTCGATATTCGCCCAGGCTTTCTCTATCGCATCATAACTTTGCGAAGCCGTATTTGGAGCAACTTTTAGATAAGCATAATAAAGATCCCAGTTTGGATCTACAGAAATGGTAAGTGGCGCAATTTCTCTATTTAGATCCTGAAAGTTATAATCTTTAAGCACCCCGATAATCTTATAATTTCGGCTACCTTCAATTGGGATTTATCTTATTTAATGGCTCTTCTTCCTGAAGCAGTTTCGCCATCTTCTCGTTGATGATAATGCTAAGACTATCTGTGGCAAAACTTCGGCTAAAATCACGGCCTTCTTTCAGTTTAAGATCTAAGGTTTTAATGTAATCGTAATCTACCGCAAGTACGTTAGTATTAATATTTCTGCCCTGATATTCAAATCCCATTTGGCTTTCAAAACGAGAACCTGTGGCATCGATTCCTAAAATGTTATCGGCACCACTAATGTTCAGGATATTTGGATTATCCTGAAGTTCATTCCGCAGTAATTTTAAAGATTCTCTGGCCGATTTTTTACCGTTTAACGGAAATGCGATCACCTGTTCTTTATTGAATCCCAGATTTTTATTCTGCATAAAATGCAATTGCTGCCACAATACTAAAGTTCCTGTAACCAGAAGAATAGCGATGCTAAACTGAAAAACCATCAGCACGTTTCGCAATCTATTTTTACCACTCATATCTAGTTTTCCTTTTAAAGACTGAATGGTTTTTAATTTTGAAAGCAACAAGGCGGGATATCCACCGGCGATTAATGTGATTACTGCCAGGATAAGTAGAAAGCCCAAAATCATCGACGGATTTATAATGCTACTGAATTCAGCCGGAATTCTAAATAGCGACTGAAAAGGATCGGCGATCAACAGACTTATCAATAAACCTATAATTGCTGAAGAAAGAAAAATGAACACACTTTCTGCCCAAAATTGAATAAAAAGCTGACTCTTTGCAGCGCCCAGCGTTTTGCGCATTCCAATTTCTTTAAGGCGTTTTGTGCTTCGGGCAACGCTCATATTAATAAAGTTTACGCTAGCAATTAGGATAATTAGCATGCCTATCCCAAAGATCAGGTAAGGGTAACTTCTGGAAACTTCAAAAAGATGATCTTTAAGTTTTACAAAATGCCAATCTGTTATCGACATTAATTTTAGTTTTTTATAATTTCCTTCAGCATTAGGTTGTGCGCCATCACGCTGGGCATCGTCGATATCTCCTTTAAAGTGAAGATTGGTGAATTTTTGAGCATTTTTTTCAAAATCGGCTACATCAACACCATTTTCTAATTGTACATAAACATGATGATTTCTATTTCCCCATTCGGTTATATTTTCCTGATAATAGGGGGTATTTTCTATAGAAATTGCAAGGTTAAAGCCATCAGTTGTATTTTTTGGCAGATCTTTTAGCACGGCGGTAACTACAAAAGGTTTGAGTTCGCCTTCTACCTGAATATCGAAAGTTTGTCCGATAACATTTGTTTCTCCAAAAATTTTCTCGGCAGTTTCAACGGTCACAACAACCGAGTTTTGATGTTCTAAAGGATCATTTTTCTTTCCGTAGAGCATAGGAAAAGAAAACATTTTAAAATAATCATTGTCTAAAAACGCTAAATCCAGCAATAATTCTTTCTCTCCTTTTTTTACCAGATTATAGCCTTCGCGATAACGGCTGGTATATTTAACACCGGGAACTTCTTCTTTTAGAGTAGGTGCCATGGCGAGTGGCTGCGTTATAGTTGCTTTTGCGCCCTCTGGGTTTTGTGAAATAAAATAAGAGATAAATAAACGGTCCTTATTCTCATGAAAATTATCGAAAGAAAGTTCGTAAATCGAAGCAATACTTAATAGTATCGCTGCAGCAAAAGCGATAGATAATCCAAGAATATTAAGCCCTGTAAAGGTTTTGTCTTTGATGAGATTTCGCCATGCGATTTTGATATAGTTTTTAAACATGATGTGTTGTTTTTCTAGCTATTGATAGATGAGGTTTTATTCTGTTCTTAAAGATTTGACGGGATTGGTGATTGCAGCTTTTATAGCCTGGAAACTAACTGTTAAGAGAGCAATACTTATTGCGGCAATGCCGGCAAAAACAAATACCCAGGCGTTAATAGAAATTCGGTAGGCAAATCCCTGCAACCAGATGTGCATAATATACCAGGCTAATGGAATTGCAATTAAAATGGCTAACAGTACCAGTGCTATAAAATCTTTAGATAATAGGCCTACAATACCAGCTACACTAGAACCTAATACTTTCCGTACTCCTATTTCCTTACGTCGTTGTTGTGCAGTATAGGCTGATAGTCCAAAAAGGCCCAAACATGATATTAGAATAGCCAGTAGGGCAAAAATGCGCGAAAGGTTACCTATAAGTTGTTCATTTTTAAAGCGCGCATTAAATGCATCATCAACAAACCGGTGTTCAAAAGGATAGCCGGGATTATAGGCTTCTAAGTAGTTTTCTACAGTATTTAAAATTTCAGTTATGGCATACTTTGGATTAGTTTTTAAATACATGTATTGCGTTTCAGGCGGATAGTTAAAAAACATCACAGGATCACTGGTGCCGTACATATCACCATATAAATAATCATTCGTAATACCTATAACTGTGTATATATCTCCATATCGGTCTATTGTCTTTCCCAAGGCACTACCTTTTCCCATCAATTTGGCGAATGATTCGGTAATAATCACATGTGAACTATCTTGTGTAATTACAGAACTGAAGTTTCGGCCTTCAAGTAATTTTATCCCTGCTGTCTTTAAATATTCGTCATTTATATAGCGGTACGAAACGAGTACATCCTCTGTATTACTAACGCCTTGCCATCTTAGGCCCGAACCATTATTTCCTGCAGAAAGTATGTTTGAATTTGACAATCCCACACTGCTAATCATTCTTGTATTCTTTAAACTTTCTGCTAATGCATTCCGATTTTTTATCAAATCACCATTTATGGGTATTTCAACTAGATTATCCTTACTCAGTCCTAAATCCCTGTTCTTAACGTGTTGTACCTGCTGGTATACCAGTATTGTACTTATGATGAAAATGATAGAAACTACAAATTGCGTAACCACCAGACCTTTACGTACAAAACCCGCTTGTTTTGTCTGAACTCGATTGCCTTTAAGGACATCAATAGGTTTGAATGAAGAGAGGTAAAATGCTGGATATAGACCTGCTAATATGCCACAGGTAAACGTTATTGTCAGAAGTGAAAGCAAGTGTACTGGCGCAAATAGATTTAATAATAGTTGTTTATCTATAAGCGCATTAAATGCCGGCAAAATAAGACTTAAAGTCAGAATGCTTACTGCTGCGGCTAATAAGGCAGTCAGTAAAGCTTCCGTTATAAACTGAAAAATCAGCTGCTTCTTGTCTGAACCCAAAGTTTTGCGTACACCAACTTCATTAGCCCGTTTCTCGCTCCGGGCAGTTGACAAATTCATAAAATTAATACAGCCAATTATTAAAATGATCAGCGCAATAAAGCTAAACAATCTCACATATTCTATGCGTCCTCCCACGACCTTACCATCTTTAAAGTCTGATTGTAGATGCCAGTTTTTTGCAGAATGTAAAATTGCCTGGGTATGTTTTTCACCGGTCTTAGCTGGTAAAATCTGTTTTACTTTTTCATTAACAGCATTGTAATCGGCACCTTGCGAGAGCTTAACCAAGGTCTCCGTAAAATTGCTGCCATATTCCTGAGTCCAGGGTTTATCGTACGTAAAATTCTCAAAAGGTACAAGCCAGTTAAAGTAGTAAGTCGTATTTTTTGGAAGGTCCTCAACTACACCGGTTATTTTAAAATTATCCTTCTTATTTACACGAATGATTTTTCCTAATAGATTGGTAGGATTTTCAAAAAGAATATCAGCCACAGTTTTTGTGATTACGATACCTTTTTTCAATTTAAAGGCTTGTGCAGGATTACCCTCAATAAATTTCAGATCATATATATCCAAAAAGTCTGCATCAACGTAAGATCCGGTACTGGTAACTGAAGAGTTATTTACGCTAAACAAAAAATCGGCATGACGAAAACGTGCTGCTTTGGTTATTTCTGGAATTTCAGCCTTTAAATCTGCCGCCAAAGGACCTGGAGTCGCCTGAAAAAATGTGCGTAATTGGCCGTCGTATTTTTGATTGGTGGGTACAGCGTAAACAAGTTCTTGATTTGAAACAATAGTATCAAAGCTCATCTCATCTTCTACCCATAGGAGGATTAAGCTTGCACAGGTGATACCTATTGCCAGCCCGAAGATATTAAGTGCGCTATACCCCTTATTTTTCCAAAGCTTTCTAATGGCGTTTTTGATATAGTTTTTAAACATGATGTGTTGATTTTGATTGATTACAAACCTCACAGGTTTTTAAAACCTGTGAGGTTTAGTTTATTCTGTCCTTAGGCTTTTTACCGGATTTCGCAAAGCGGCTTTTATACTTTTAAAACTTATAGTGATTAATGCGATTGCCAAAGTGATGATCGCGGCCATTAAAAATTGCCAAACGCTTAAATCTATTCTATAGGCAAAATCCTGTAGCCATTGATGCATAAAATAGTAGCCAATAGGGAAAGCAATTAGAAACGCTATAAAGATCAATTTGATGAAGTCTTTAGCGAGCATTCCTACGATCTCGCTAACATTGGCGCCTAAAACTTTTCGAATTCCTATTTCTTTAAAGCGCTGTTCTGTTGCGAAAGTGATTAGGCCAAATAAACCAAGACAGGCCACAAATATGGTTAGCAGGGTAAAAATGCTAAGAATTGTACCCATTTGTTGCTCCTTGCTATAGGTTTGCGAAAATGCCTCGTCTAAAAATGAATACGAAAAATCTTCATTTTCGTTGAAATTGGACCATTTTTCTTCAGCAAAATTTAAAACCGAAGCAATATTGGCATTTTTCGTTTTTAAGATTAATCCGCCGTAAGGATTATAGGCTAAAACCAAAGGATCGATCTCGTGATGTAAAGATTTAAAATGAAAGTTTTTAATAACACCAATCACGGTAAACTCTTCATTTTCGGGATCTGCTGCACGTTTAAAGGTTTTTCCGATAGGATGATCACCCAGATCTAAGATTTTAGCGGCTTCTTCATTGATAATCGCCTTATTTGCTTCATTTTTTAATTCCGAAGAAAAATTTCGCCCTTCAATAAGTTCTAATCCCAGGGTTGCGATGTAATCTTCATCGACGTCATAAAAGAAAAACTTCCGTAGATATTCGTTATTCTTAAAAATACCCCGCAAATGATCATCGGTTTCCCCGGCAGGCACATAAGCCGACTGGCTAACACTGGCGATATTGGGGTTTTTTAGCAGTTCTTTTTTATAAGACTGTACTTTGGTGCTGCCCATTCTGTACGCATCCCTTAGTACGATCACCTGTTCTTTATCGTAGCCCAGTTTTTTATGCTGAATAAATTGCATTTGCTTATAAACAACAATGGTGGCAAGAATAAGCGATGCCGAGATCACAAACTGAAACACCACCATACCACTGCGCAAATTATTTCTTTTTCCAGAGGCTGAAATTTTGTTTTTTATGGCCAGTAAAGGTTTAAAAGAAGAAAGCACAAAGGCCGGATAAGCGCCTGAAAAAAGACTCACCAAAACAACGAAACTCAGCAATAGTAAAACGCTTTTTAAACTGACTAAATTCAGCAACTTCAGCTCTTTTCCTGCCAGGCTATTAAAGTAGGGCAAAACCAGGGCGATCAAGCCTACAGCGAGTATGATAGCGAAAAGCGTGGTAATAAAAGATTCGGTTAAAAACTGGGTAATCAATTGTTTTTTAGCTGAACCTAAAACTTTACGAATCCCAACTTCACGACTGCGTTTTGTAGCAGTTGCTGTAGCCAGATTCATAAAATTGATGCAAGCAATAAGCAGCATAAAAATGGCAATGGCACTAAAAATATATACGTATTTAATATCTCCGGAAGCAGATATCTCGGTATTTGGTGCAAAATCTGAGTGTAAATGAATAGCAGTTAGTGGCTGAAGAAATAGTCCTATTTTGTTATTCTTCTGAAATTCTTCATAAGAAATCCCAATAGCCTGCTGCACCTGTTCTCCCATATACTTTTTCATTAGCGCTGGGATTTGATTTTCGATAGCGCTAAGTTGGGTTTCAGGTTCAAGGAGTAAATAGGTAGCAAAACCAGAAGTAACCCATAAATTAGAATTTGCACGCTCGTTATGATGCATAGGAATAAAAACATCCATTTGTAGATGGGTGTTATGCGGCATATCCTGAAGGATAGCGGTAACTTCAAGATCTACTTCTAAGTCTGGAACCGTAATGCGTTTTCCTATTGGGTTCTCGTTACCAAAATATTTTTTAGCTTCAGAGGAAGTCAGCACTACACTATTTGGATTTTCAAAGGGTGATTTTGTATCTCCTTTAAGGAATTTAAGATCAAAAACATCAAAGAAATTAGGATCTACATAAGCTGCTTTTATATTTTCAAAAGAGGTGTTGTTATACCGAATTACGGGATTATAGACTTTACTTAATCGTGTAGCGTCTTTTACCTGCGGAAGATCTTCTTTAAAAGTTTTGGCGATGGGAGCAGCCACTACTGCTTCTTTAAGTTCTTCGCCATTTACGTTACCACGAAGCACCACCCGGGCAATATTATCGGCATTGTCATAAAATCGATCGTAACTCAGTTCATCCCAAACATAGATCGCGATTAAAATACAGCTGGCCATTCCGATAGCAAGACCACCGCAATTCAGAAAAAATGAAGACTTATTCTTAAAAAGATTCCTCCAGGCTATTTTGATGTGATTTTTAAACATGATGATGTGTTTTTTGATTGAATGAATTATTCTGTTTTTAAGCTTTTTGCGGGATTGATAACTGCTTTTTTAGCAGATTGAATTCCCACAGTTAACATAGCGATACCTATTACTACGGAAGCTGCAAGCCCAAAGATCCACCATTTTATTTCTATGCGATGCGCATAATCCTGAAGCCATTCCTGCATTGCATACCAACCAATTGGGATAGCGATAATAAGTGCTACAGCAATGGTTTTTAAAAAGTCTTTAGAGAATAGCATCACAATAGATTGTACCGAAGCGCCAAGCACTTTCCGAATCCCTATTTCTTTTACACGCTGCTCGGTTACCTGAACGATCAATCCGAAAACACCTAAGGCCGCCAGGAATAAACTCAGCGCACTAAAGAAGCTGAAGAATTGTAAAAGCTTGGTCTCAGCTTCATATTGTTTTTGCAATAGGTCTGAAACATTATTGATTTCCAGAAGCTTATAAGGATAAAATTCTTGCCATAATTCGTTGATTTTGGCTCTGACTTTTGTCTCAGATCCGGGTTTGATGCGCATGAGTAGGCTTCCGCGATCTGGATTTTTATCAGCTTGAATCACGACTGGTTTTGCGCTGGTTCTAAGATTTTCATTATTAAAATTGCTTACAATACCAACAGGCGTTGCTTCCAAATCTTTATTAGCGACATTTAACTGATCAACTTTTAGAAGTTTTGCAGCCTGAGCGGTAATTAGAGATGGCCTTTTCTCCAACTCAGCTTTTTTGACCGAATCCATTTCAAAATAATAACTTTGTGCGAGGGCATCACCTCCAAAATCATTGCTCAAAAATCTTCCTTTTTCAATTTCTAGCCCTAAAGTTTCAGCTAGGTCGGTATCGGCGAACATATACCAGATCTCTACTTCATCACCAGTTTTGTCCGGACTTTCAATTCTTCGATTCATACTTCCGCCGCCACCAGAGGGAATCCAGGAAGAAATACTCGCATTTTCTACAAACGGACTTTTAAGTAATTCGTTTTTAAAACTCTCGCCTTTATTCTGCCAGGTCGAATATTTTATGCTTAGAAGATTGGAAGTATCGAACCCAATATCTTTAGATTTTAAAAGTGTTACTTGTTGGTTAACTACGATCATAGCGATGAGTACAACCAGTGATATTGAAAACTGAAAGACCACAAGCCCTTTTCTCACAAACTGAGTTTGGCCTGTAGCATTAGATCTAAATTTCTTGCGCAATGAAGCCAAAGGATTTATTCTTGAGATCAACAACGCAGGATATAAGCCCGTTAGAACACTTAAGGCGAAAATTGATGAAATGGCACCTAAAAATAATGTCGCAGAATTGCTAAAAGTAAGCGCCAAAGGATGACCGATATAACTTACGATGCCAGGTAAACTCAGCTGATAGATCGCAAAAGCAAGAATGCCAGAAATAAGAAAAAACAATCCAGATTCTGCCAAATATTGAGATATAAGCTGAAGCCGATCTGCTCCTAAAACCTTTCTAACACCAGTCTCCTGCATTTTGTGAGAAGCTCTGGCTGTAGTTAGGTTGACATAATTGATGCAGGCGATAACCAATAATAAAATCGCTATCGCACCCAAAATATAAAGTTTTTGGGCACTTCCTTTATAGATCTGGTTGCCAGCAAAATCAGATCTTAGATAAATATCCTTTAAAGGCTGTAACTCAAATTTATCTGGATGTTCCGCTTCGGTATAATTTGAATACCAATTATTGTATTTTGTCTCAAACCTTGTTTTATCCACATCGTTTTTCAGACTTACATAATAGGTTTGAAAAAACCCAAACTGCTTCTTATTAAGCACCTCTGTTCTGGGTTTATGCAGATAAAGCACCTGCCCTCTTAAATGTGTATTTTCCGGAATATCTTTGAAAATCCCCGTGATAAGATACTCGTTAGGCTCATTGCTGTAAGAAGGAAGATCTTTAATGGTCTCACCCACCGGGTTTCTACCCTTAAAAAATCTTTTTACCAAGGATTCTGAAATGATAATATTTGAAGTTCCTTCAACCAAATTTTCAGGATTCCCTGAAGTGATCTCAATATCAAACATCTCCAGAAATGAAGGGTTGGTGTAGATCACCTTGGTTTTTGTGCCTTCGCCCTGAATATTTCTAAAACTAAAATTGGTGTCAAATTGTTCGATGGTGGTAATCGCCTCCACTTCCGGGAAATCTTTTAAAGCAGTATTAGTTCCCGATAGTGCATAATCTCCTTTTTCTAAAAGTTCTCCATCGCGAGTATTTATAGTATTCAGCCTAAAAATCTGGTCTTTTTTTGTCCAAAAGCTATCATAAGAAGATTCATCGATCACTACAGTGGTCACGGCTAGACAGGCAGCTAAGCCAATCGTTAATCCAATAATATTGATTAACGAATAGGTGCTGTTTTTAAGCAGATTCCGCCAGGCGATTTTGATATAGTTTTTAAACATGGTGTACTGTTTTAAAGATGGAAGAATAGTCCCAAACCTCACAGGTTTTTAAAACCTGTGAGGTTTTTGATATGCTGCTATTTTCTAAAATCTTTTTCATAACATTAATATTCCCCCTTCGGGGGTTAGGGGGATTCTATTCTGTTTTGATGTTTTTAACCGGATTTGAAAGTGCTGCTTTTATAGCCTGTGAGCTTACGGTTACTAAGGCGATAAGTAAAGTTAGTATCCCTGCGCTAGCAAAAATCCACCAGTCGAGATTTGTTTTGTAAGCAAAATTCTGTAGCCAGAATTGCATCAAATACCAGCCAACAGGAATGGCGATAATGCACGAAATAGCAATCAATTTTAAAAAGTCTTTAGAAAGTAGTGAGGTGATTTGTGCTACTGAAGCTCCTAAAACTTTACGAATACCTATTTCACGTTTTTTAAGTTGTGCAGTATAGGTGCTTAGCCCAAATAGGCCTAAGCATGAAACGAAAATGGCCAAAATCGAGAAAATCCTGAAGAGTTTTCCTGTTCTTATATCATTGCGATACATGGTTTCGTATTGCTTATCCAAAAACGAATAACTAAAAGGAAAACCAGGATTGTAGGTGTTCCAAGTTTCTTCAATTGCAGCCATACTTGCTGAAATATCGCCATCTGTGGTTTTTATGTAAATACGATAAGGATCGGGATCGTAATACATCACGGCAGGTTCAATTTTCTTTTTCATCGACGTAAAGTTGAAATCCTTTACAACCCCGGCGATGGTGCCTTTGGTTTCCCAAAGTTCAAAAGATTTACCAATTGGGTTTTCGATTCCCGCTTGTTTTACGGCAGTTTCATTCAGTATAAAATGTAAAGAATCATCAGAGCGACCTTTAAAATTTTCACCGGCTACCAGTTGCATTTTCATCATTGGGATAAAATCTTCATCCACACCAATAGGGTTTACAATAAAGTCACTTTGTGGATCTTTGCCGTCCCAATAGGTGTCTCCGGTAGTCATTCCATTATCTATAATGTTATTATTGCTAAATGAAACCGAGGCGATATTGGGTAAATTCCTTACCTGATTTACGATAGCTTCTTTATGCGATCGCATTTCCTTAGGCATAGAAAAATGAAGCACTTGTGAGCGATCGTAACCGGGATTTTTACTGGTAATAAAATCCAGTTGTTTCCCAATAATTATGGTGCTTATAATTAGAATTACTGAAAATGAAAACTGAAGACAAACCAAAACTTTTCTAAAACTTCCGGCGCCAACACCGGTAATCACGTTTCCTTTGATAGCTTCAAGGGGTTTGAAAGAAGACAATAAAATTGCCGGATAAATGGAAGAAGCAACTAATGTTGAAATAAATACGGAACCAATCATTTCCCATAACTCTGTATCAAGAAAATTGAAGTCAATATTTTTTCCTGAAACCGAATTAAAAGAAGGGGCTAATAAATAGATTAACCCCATCGCTAAGACAATCGCTAATAAAAAGAAAATACACGATTCAATTATAAACTGTATAAAAAGTTGCTTTCTATCTGCACCAATTAATTTGCGAAGGCTTACTTCTTTGGCTCTTTGTATCCATCTTGCGGTATTTAGGTTTACATAGTTAATACAGGCAATACAAAGAATCAAAACCAAAACGATCCCGAAGATGCGTACTGTTTTAATTTGGGTAGGTTCACCGCCATAACTGTATAAATTCATTTCTTGGAAAGCCTGTAAATAATAGGCATCCTGAGTATCAGACTGGATAGCATTTCTGTCTTTTGCTTTCTGAATTTTGTTAAGTTTCTGAACTACTTTTTCTTGGGAAGCATTCTTTTTTAATTTTAGAAACGTAAGGAAATTGAAGTTTCCCCAATCCGTATCCATAGATTCCCAATATCCGTTACCATCATATTCATTAGAGAAAATAGAAATAGGGAAGAACAGTTCGTAATCTAAACTCGAATTATTAGGAAGATCTTCTATAATACCGGTTACGGTAAAATGTTCTTTATAATCGGCAGCGATGGTTTTACCAATAGCTTCTGTAGTTCCAAAATATTTTTGGGCTGCTTTTTTGGTAATGATTACCGAATTATTTCCTGAAAAAGGAGAAGAAGCGTCTCCTTCAATGAATTTTAAATCGAAAAAATTAAAAAATTCGGGATCTACAAGCGCTCCGCCTCTGGCTTCAAATTTATTAGAAGAACTGCTAAAAATTCGGTAGCCATAAAAATCCCTAAGTCTAATGGCATCTTCGACTTCTGGAACTTCTCTTTTTGCGTAATAAGCAACCGGTCCTACAGAGACACCCCAGGTTTGTGAATTTTCACCACTGCTTAGAATACTGGAAACTCTATAAATACGTTTAGCGTCGCCAATTTCATTATAACTTAATTCAGAATTAATCCATACTGCGATAAAAATAGCAACACAAAGACCCAGCGATAACCCCAGTAAACTTAGACCATTATAGAACTTGGATTTCCACAAGTTTCTCCAGGCTGATTTTAGATGAATTTTGAACATATTTTTTATTTAGATAATGATTGATGTATTCCGAATTTTTTGAAAAATGATGCTTGAAATTTCCTCTTTTGATGATAAGGGAAAACCGAATTTTGTTCTTTGATTTTGATTGATAAATGACCCCGAAAAATCGCTAATGTTGATATTCTGCAAGTATATTTTCGGTAACTTTTTGTCCGTCTAACATTCTGATGATTCGATGGCTGTATTTAGCGTCGTGTTCGCTGTGCGTTACCATGATGATAGTGGTTCCGGCAGCATTAAGTTCGGTTAGTAGATCCATAACTTCGTTCCCGTTACTACTATCCAGGTTTCCGGTAGGTTCATCTGCAAGAATAAGTTTAGGATTATTCACTACTGCACGAGCAACGGCAACACGCTGTTGTTGCCCACCCGATAATTGCTGCGGAAAATGCTTTCTACGATGCATAATTTGCATTTTCTCTAAAACTTCGTGCACACGTTCTTTACGTTCTGCCGGTTTTACGCCGGTATAAATAAGTGGCAGTTCTACGTTTTCGAAAACGCTAAGCTCGTCGATGAGGTTAAAGCTTTGGAATACAAACCCAATATTGTGCTTTCTAAGGTTCGCTCTTTTTCGCTCATTAAATCCGGCAACTTCGATACCGTTAAAAATATAACTGCCGCCATCGGGATCGTCTAAAAGCCCTAAAATATTTAATAAAGTAGATTTTCCGCAACCCGATGGTCCCATGACCGAGACGAATTCTCCTTCCTTTACCTCAAAAGAAAGCTTATTAATGGCGATGGTCTGTACTTCGTCTGTACGATAAAACTTTTCGAGAGCTGTTATTTTTATCATGATGAATGTTTTTTGTCTGTTTTGTTGCTGAAATAATTATGCTTAAAATTATAGAATTTAGTCTTTTAGTACGAGTTCCTGAATATCTTCGTAATTGCTATAGCTTGAGGTGATCACCTGGTCGCCAGGTTCTAATCCTGAAAGAACTTCGTAATATTCGGTGTTTTGGCTACCTAGCTGAATATCGGTTTTGTAAGCAATACTACCATCTTCACTTACTTTAAAGATCCAGTTTCCACCGGTTTCCTGAAAAAATCCTCCCTTCGGAATTAGCACTGCTTCTTTTTCCTGACTCAGCGCTACTCGAATTTGCAGTGTTTGGCCTCTTCTAATTTTCTCCGGCGCTTCTTCTAGAAAGGTCATGTCTACCTGAAATCTTCCGTTAGCCACCTGTGTGTAAACTTTCTTGATTTCCAGCGTATATTTTTTTTCGTCGAAATTAAAGCTTCCCTGTTGCCCGGCGTAAATTCGCGAGATGTAATGTTCATCTACATCTACACGAACTTTGTATCCGCTAATCACATCGATTTGTCCCAGGCGTTCACCTTTCGATTTCGATTGTCCAATTTCAGCATCTAAGGAAGTCAGTTGCCCATCAACCGGAGCCCGTACTACAAGATCTTCTACTTTTTTGCGCATCAGCTCTAAAGCTTTTCTGGTTTTTTCGTAAGATTCTCTTGCCTGTACATTTTCCTGTTTAGAAGAAATTGAATCCTGCTGTAAAACTCTTTCGGTTAAAGCCAAACGATCTTTTTGATATGAATAATTGTTTTTAGTTTCCAGGTATTCCTGTTCAGCAACCGCTCCTTTGTCGAACAATTTTTTATTCAGTTTATATCTTCTCTCGGCTTCTCTTAGGCTACTTTTTACTTCGGTAAGTTGATTGAGTTTATTGATCGTATTTTCTCTGGATGCATTTTGCGTGCGTTGCATTTGGGTAAGTAGATTGTATACCTGGGTTTCCTGATTTACTAAACTCAATTCCAAATCGGTATTCGATAATCTAAGGATAGGTTCTCCTTTTTTCATCATCGCGCCATCTTCGGCAAGTTTTTCTTCAACACGGCCACCTTCTAAAGCATCAAGATAAATTGTGGTGATTGGCATTACCACTCCGTTTACCGGAATATTTTCCTGAAAGATGTCTTTTTTAACGGTATTAATACTGATGCGTTCTTTTTCAACATTAAGTTTGGTGCTGCCGCTTGATGAAAGTAAAACAAAAACGATAAGGCCAATTAAAAGCGCACCACCAATGATCATGGCTATTCTTTTAGGTGTAAATCGTTTCTTTTCTATAGGTATATCCATTTTTGATTGATGTTGTCTAATTGATATTGGTTGTTATTTGATACTTTTTTCTGAATTGAAAATTTTCACATTCTCTTAAAACTAGGTTATAATGATGCCAAAAACATAAAATACTGTAATTCAGTAACTTGAATTATTTTTGAAATTAAAAAGTGTTCGGTTTTAATACACTATCTGTTCGAAAACAAAACAAATTCGTGAGATGTTAAATTTCTGAAGCCATTTTTATTTAGAGGTAAGAGAAAGTCGTAATATTGTAGGTATGCAACTAAAGAATGCGAACATACTGGTTATAGACGACGATCCCGACGTGTTAACAGCGTTGCGGATCATGCTGAAATCTTTGGCAAATAAAGTAGTGACCGAAAAGAATCCTAATAATATCACTTCACTTTTAGAGCAGGAAAAATTTGATGTGATCATTCTTGATATGAATTTTAACGGAGTCGTAAATACGGGCAACGAAGGGATTTTTTGGCTCAATAAAATTAAACAGATCGATAAAAAGGTAGATGTTATTCTAATTACCGCTTATGCCGATATCGATTTGGCTATTAGGTCTCTTAAAAAGGGAGCTTCAGATTTTTTGGTGAAACCCTGGAAGAACCAAAAAATGATTGAAGCCTTAAAGTCTCTGGTTGAAAAAAAGTCGGTAAAACCTCAAATATCGAGACCTACTGCTGCCGGAAATAAAATTATCGGCGAAAGTGAAGAAATGCAGCTGGTTTTTGAAAAATTGAAAAAAGTTGCACCAACAGATGCCAATGTTTTGATTTTGGGTGAAAACGGAACAGGTAAAGATTTGGTGGCACGGGCGATTCACGATCAATCTCTACGGAAAAACAAGCCATTTGTAAAAGTAGATGTAGGTGCACTAACGGAAAGTTTATTTGAAAGTGAACTTTTTGGATATAAAAAAGGAGCCTTTACCGATGCGCGTGAAGATCGTAAAGGTAGATTTGAAGCGGCTAATGGAGGAACACTTTTTTTAGATGAAATAGGGAATATTAGTTTACGCCAGCAGGCAAGACTGCTTACTGTTTTACAAAATAGAACAATTACTCCGCTGGGTTCTAACGAAAGTATTCCAATCGATATTCGATTAATTTGCGCTACAAATTTAGAATTGAGTGATTTGGCCGATGAAAATACTTTTAGAAAAGATCTAATTTATCGCATTAACACCGTAGATCTTACGGTACCGCCACTCCGCGAACGTGGAACCGATATTACTTTATTAAGCCGATATTTTACAGATATGTATGCTGAAAAATATTTTAAAGGGCCATTTTCTTTTGATAAAGAATTCTTTAGTAAACTGAAATCACATTCTTTTCCCGGGAATGTTCGGGAGCTTCAGTATGTGTTAGAACGTGCAGTTATTATGTCCGATGGTGATACGCTTGCTGCGGAAGATTTGGTGTTTTCAGGATTAGAAAAATCGTTATCAACTTCAACCGGAATTCAGGAAACAAATCTCGAAACCGTAGAGAAGCAAACCATCCTGAAGGTGATCGAGAAAAATAAGGGGAATATTTCTAAATCGGCTAAAGAATTAGGAATTACCAGGGCAGCTTTATATCGCAGACTGAATAAATATGACTTATAAAAAATACAGTTTAGGCCTTTTGCTAAGATTGGTGATTTTAACGGGGTCTTTAACTGCCGTTGCTTTTGGTATAAGTCTGCATCAAATGGCCTTGATCATTGTAGGAGCGATCCTGGGAATAGTGACTTTTTATAACTTGTATAAATTTATAACCCGTCGTTTTGTGGCGATGGACGATTTTTTTGAATCGGTTAAATACAATGATTTTTCCAGACGCTTTGTAAGCAAAGGAGCGCCTGAAGATTTGTCTCGACTTCACGAAGGTTTCAATTTGATCAATGATAAAATTCGGGAGATCAACTCGAATAAGGAAGCACAGTATCTTTACCTTCAGAAAATCTTAGAAATGGTAGATGTCGGCATCATTTCTTATAATCAAAAGACTGGCGACGTGCTTTGGGCAAACGAGGCGATCAAGAAAACGCTGAGTATTCCTTCCTTTAAAAATATTAAGTTTCTTAAAAGCCGAAAACCAGAATTATTCGAGACTATTTTTGAAATGAGTCATCTTACCGGAAGTTCTATAAGCATCAAAGTAAATGGCGAAAAGCTAAAAGTATTGGTTTCTGAAACGGTTTTTTATGAAAATGAACATTCCTTTAAGATCATTTTACTTCAAAATATAGATGAAACCTTAAATCAAAATGAATCTGAAGCCTGGAAAAAGTTATTGAGTGTAATGACACATGAAATTATGAATTCTATCGCTCCAATTTCGTCGCTTGCCGATACTTTGCAATATCAGGTCACTGAAAACCTTAAGAATCCTGAAGAAAATACGTTAGATATTTCAGATCTAAATGAAGCGATAGGAAGTATTAAAAAACGAAGCGAAGGTTTGATGAAATTTGCTAAAACCTATCGTAGTTTAAATAAGGTCACTCATATAAACCGAAATAATGTTTTTGTTGAAGATCTTTTTGCTTCTATTGAACGACTAATGCGACCGTCTTTAGCTTCTAAGAATGTCGATCTATATTTCGAGCTTTCCAATCTACAATTACAGGTTAAGATCGATAGTTATCTTATCGAGCAGGTGCTTATTAATCTCATCGTGAACGCAAGAGATGCTTTGCAGGGTATCGAAAACCCAGAAATTTATGTAAAAGCAAAAGCAACTACAGATGGTTACACTGTTATTAAAGTAATCGATAATGGAAATGGAATTCCGCAGGAAATTCAGGAAACCATATTTGTTCCGTTCTTCACAACCAAAAAGAACGGCAGCGGAATTGGGCTGAGTTTATGCAAGCAAATTATGATGTTGCATAAGGGGAAAATTCAGATTCATACCGAAGAAAATAAAGGCACGGCAATAAGTCTTTTATTTTGAATCGATTTATCACCAAAATTAAAAGAAGTAAGATCCGTATATATCAATTTGAATGTAATCATATTCCGACTACCAGCTTAAGAATGTCATACGAAATCGAAATAGTTTGTTTTAGGCGATAAATATTGAGCATTGGACGAAAAAATACGTCTAAATCGTTGATATTAGATATTTTTGCACAAAATAAAACCTTAAGGTGGGATTTACGTTAATTTATTGAAGTGTAGTTTTATATTATCTCATTTCGAATTAAATTGCGTTGTAGGAATAGCTTTATGAAGAAGAGATTTTTAATATTTACTTTATTTATTTTCAGTTCTTTGAACTATTCAGTTTTTGCACAAAAAGAAGAGCTGCCGCCGCCAGTAATGTCTTCTGCAAATGCCCCACCGCCACCAGTACCACCAGGATTACCAATAAATGATCATATCTGGATTTTAATTTTGATAGGTGTTTTTATTGGAGCTTATTATTTCAGAAACAGACTTTTAAGATAATTCGGTAATTCTCTTTACATATTTCCCTATTACATCAAACTCAAGGTTTACTATAGTTCCTTTTTCAATTTTCTTAAAAATGGTGTTTTCAAACGTATAAGGAATGATCGCAACAGAAAATGAATTGCGTTCAGAATTAACCACGGTAAGACTTACGCCACTTATTGTTACAGAGCCTTTTTCAATAGTGATATTATTCAATTTAGGATCATATTCAAAAGTGAATTCCCAACTACCATCAATGTCCTTAATATCAATACATTTTGCAGTTTGATCTACATGTCCCTGTACTATATGCCCGTCGAGGCGATCACCAAGTTTCATTCCTCTTTCAAGATTCACAAGATCACCTATAGAAAGACTCTCTAAATTGGTTTTGTTTAAAGTTTCCTGAATTGCAGTAACCATATAGCTGTGCTCTTTTATGGAAACAACAGTTAAGCAAACACCATTATGCGAAACACTCTGGTCAATTTTAAGTTCGGGTGTCATTTTGGCCTCAACTTCGATATGAAGATTAGTACCTTCTTTTATAAGATTCTTTATTTTTCCTACCTCTTCTACGATACCGGTGAACATGGATTCTATAATATTGGTTACATTTGTTATGTAAAAGTAAAATATATATTCGAAGGAAGTATGAAACATCCTAAAAAGATAAAAGTAGGAATTAGTATTGGAGATTTAAATGGTATTGGGAGCGAGATCGTACTAAAGACTTTTGACGATTCCAGAATGTTGGACTTTTGTACTCCTGTTATTTTTGCATCTACGAAGATCATTACATTTTTAAAGAAAAGATATAAGCTTGCAATTAACTTTCAGGGTGTCGATAGTGCCGAACATGCTATAGATGGTAAGGTAAATATCGTTAATGTTTGGAAAGAAAGTGTAACGATCAATTTTGGAGAGGAAGATCCAAAAGTTGGTGCATACGCCTTTAAATCTTTAGAAGCTGCAACTGAAGCTTTAAAGAAAGATGATATCGATGCTTTGGTAACTGCACCGATCAATAAGCACACTATTCAGTCTGATAAATTTAATTTCCCAGGACATACCGATTATTTAGCGCAGCAATTAAGAGGCGAAAGTCTCATGTTTATGATTACCGATAATCTAAAAGTAGGATTATTTACAGATCATGTTGCTTTAAAGGATATCGCCAGCGTAATCACGCCCGACTTAATTAAAAAGAAAATAGCGATTATTCAGCATACTTTAAGACAGGATTTCAGAATTCAGAAACCAAAAATTGCGGTTTTAGGGATAAATCCTCATAGTGGTGATAATGGTGTAATTGGGAAGGAAGACGAAGAAATTCTGAAACCTACGCTTAATGAAATACGTGAGAGTGGTGAGTTGGTTTTTGGTCCATTTTCAGCAGATAGTTTCTTTGGTTCTAAGAATTACAAAAATTTTGACGCTGTGATCGCCTCGTATCACGACCAGGGATTAATACCATTTAAAACCTTGTCTTTTGGAAACGGAGTGAATTTTACAGCTGGCTTAAGTAAGGTTAGAACTTCTCCAGATCATGGTACGGCGTTTGAAATTGCCGGAACAAACTCTGCAGATATTAATTCTTTTAAAGAAGCTGTGTTTAAGGCAATTGATATATTTAAATGCAGAGAAGAGTATAAAAAACTTACAGAGAATCCGTTAAAAAAACAGGGTAAAAAGATATAAACAAAAAATTGTTTATAAAAAGCTTTTAGTTAATTTAATTTTTTATCTTTGCAGCCGCCTTTGTAAAAGGGCGAAAACTCAAAACTGAGGAGGAAATGAGGAAAATGAAAGCCTATACGATCCCTTTTGTGGGGTTAAAGCTTGGGAAGCACCAGTTTGAGTACGAGATTGACAATGAGTTCTTTGAGCATTTTGAGTACGAAGAGTTTAATAGTGTAGATGTAAAGATCGACCTGTTATTCGAAAAGAAAACTACCATGATGGAGCTAACTTTTGAGGCTTCTGGAACGGTAAATGTAAATTGTGATATCACAAACGAACCATACGATCAGCCAATAGAAAGCAGTTTGTATTTGGTTATTAAGTTTGGGGAAGAGTTTAACGACGACAATGAAGATTTACTGATTATTCCCCATGGAGAGTTTGAAATTAACGTACAACAATATATTTACGAACTTATTGTACTTGCAGTACCAGCAAAGAAAGTTCATCCTGGAGTAGAAGACGGAACGTTAAAATCTGACGTATTGGATAAACTGGAAGAACTAAGCTTAGGCAATAAGAATAAAGAAAAGAAAGATGGGGACGATATAGATCCCCGATGGGATAAATTAAAAAATTTACTAAACGATTAAATAATAGTAAGCCATGGCACATCCAAAGAGAAAGATATCTAAAACCAGAAGGGATAAGAGAAGAACTCATTACAAAGCAACTGCACCGCAAATTGGTACAGATCCTACAACTGGTGAGGCGCATTTATATCACAGAGCTCACTGGCACGAAGGTAAATTATATTACCGTGGTCAGGTGTTAATTGATAACACTGAAGAAATAGAAGCTTAATTTTGATTAGGGCTTCAAAAAAATATATAGAAACTCTCACAACGTGGGAGTTTTTTGTTTTTAGTTGATTAAGTCCCAAAAAGACCTTAATTTGCACCCCTGTTTACAGAAATTTTAGTACATTTCTCAAATTGTTTGTACACTAACCAGCTGCAAACAAGGTGTATAAATTCAATTCTATGAATAAAATCACAGCAGCCATAACAGCTGTAGGTGGCTATGTGCCAGAAGATGTGTTGACCAACAAAATGTTGGAGGAGATGGTAGAAACCAATGACGAATGGATTACTACCAGAACTGGAATTAAGGAAAGAAGAATTTTAAAAGATCCCAATAAAGGAACTTCATATTTAGGGATTCAGGCAGCTAAGGACCTTATTAATAAAACTGGTCTCGATCCTAAAGAGATCGATATGGTGATTCTTGCTTCTGCAACACCAGATATGCCAGTAGCAGCAACAGGAGTTCACGTAGCTTCAGAAATTGGAGCTATTAATGCTTTTTCTTACGATTTACAAGCTGCTTGTTCTGGATTTTTATATGCAATGTCTACAGGTGCTGCCTATATAGAATCTGGTCGATACAAAAAAGTTTTAGTGATAGGAGCAGATAAAATGTCTTCTATTATTGATTATACAGATCGTACAACCTGTATAATTTTTGGAGATGGTGCCGGTGCGGTTTTAATGGAACCAAATGAAGAGGGTTACGGTCTTCAGGACGAGATTTTACGAAGCGATTCTATTGGTAGAGATTCTTTAAGAATCGAAGCAGGAGGCTCTCTTTTACCGCCTTCAGAAGAAACTATAGCGAAAAAATTACATTACGTAAAGCAAGATGGGAAAACAGTATTTAAATATGCTGTTTCTAATATGTCTGGTGTAAGTGCTCAAATCATGGAGCGTAATAATTTAACTAACGAAGATGTAGATTGGTTAATCGCTCATCAGGCAAATAAAAGAATTATCGGTGCGACGGCCAGTAGAATGGGAGTAGAAGACGAAAAAGTATTAATGAATATCGAGAGATATGGTAATACAACTTCTGCAACTTTACCTTTATTACTTAGTGATTACGAGAAGAAATTTAAAAAAGGAGATAATCTAATATTTGCTTCATTTGGAGGTGGTTTCACTTGGGGAGCTACGTATCTAAAATGGGCTTATAATTCTTAAATAACACCCTTATTATTATGGATTTAAAAGAAATTCAGAATTTAATAAAGTTTGTTGCCAAGTCTGGTGCCAGTGAGGTAAAACTGGAGACCGGTGATGTGAAGATCACGATTAGAACAGGCTCAGACGAAAAAGAAACCACAGTTGTGCAACAAGTGCCAATGGGTGGACAGGTACAACCGCAAATGCCGGTACAACCACAAGCACCTGCTCCTGCTGCTGCACCACAAGAAAGTGCTGCCCCAGCAAAGGAAGAGGCTAAACCAGCTGAAGATGACTCTAAATATGTTACTGTAAAATCTCCTATCATAGGAACTTTTTACCGTAAACCTTCACCAGATAAACCTGTATTTGCAGAAGTAGGTGATGCTATTAAAGAAGGAGATGTTCTGTGTGTGATAGAGGCAATGAAACTTTTCAACGAGATCGAAAGTGAAGTTTCTGGTAAGATCGTAAAAGTATTGGTAGACGATTCGTCTCCGGTAGAATTTGATCAGCCTTTATTCTTAGTAGACCCTTCTTAATTCTTGCCAATTTTTGTACAGAGATTTTTCTCTGTAAATAAAAACCACAGGTATGTTTAAAAAAATATTAATTGCCAATAGGGGAGAGATCGCAATGCGTATTATCCGTACTTGTAAAGAGATGGGGATAAAAACGGTGGCGGTTTATTCTACTGCAGATGCAGAAAGTCTTCATGTAAGATTTGCAGATGAAGCAGTATGTATAGGTCCTCCTCAAAGTAATTTGTCTTATTTAAAGATCGCGAATATCATATCGGCAGCAGAAATAACTAATGCTGATGCTATTCACCCGGGATACGGTTTCCTTTCAGAAAATGCTAAATTCTCCAAGATCTGTGAAGAGCATGATATTAAATTTATCGGTGCCTCTGCAGAAATGATTAGCAAAATGGGGGATAAGGCGACTGCAAAAGCAACGATGAAAGCTGCTGGTGTCCCTTGTGTTCCTGGATCTGAAGGGATCTTAGAAGATTTCGAAGAGTGCCAAAAATTAGCTAAAGAAATAGGTTTTCCTGTAATGCTTAAAGCTACCGCCGGTGGTGGTGGTAAAGGAATGCGTGCTGTTTGGAAAGAAGAAAATCTTCAGGCAGCCTGGGATTCTGCACGTCAGGAAGCCGGTGCCGCTTTTGGAAACGACGGGATGTATATGGAGAAGCTTATTGAAGAGCCTCGCCATATCGAAATTCAGGTTATTGGTGATCAAACAGGTAAAGCCTGTCACCTTTCAGAAAGAGACTGTTCAGTACAACGTCGCCATCAAAAATTAACCGAGGAAACTCCTTCTCCATTCATGACGCCAAAGTTGCGTAAGCAAATGGGAGAAGCCGCAGTAAAAGCAGCAGAATTCATTAAATATGAAGGTGCTGGTACAGTAGAGTTCTTAGTTGATAAACATCGTAAGTTCTACTTTATGGAAATGAATACTCGTATCCAGGTAGAGCATCCAATTACAGAGCAGGTTATCGATTACGATCTTATTCGTGAGCAGATTTTAGTGGCAGCAGGAATTCCAATTTCAGGAAAAAACTACGAACCACAATTACATTCTATCGAATGTCGTATTAATGCTGAAGATCCTTATAATAACTTTAGGCCATCACCGGGAAGAATCGAAAATCTTCACGCACCGGGAGGTCACGGAGTTCGTATCGATACCCATGTGTATAGTGGATATATAATTCCGCCGCACTACGATTCGATGATCGCTAAATTGATCACCACGGCACAAACCCGTGAAGAAGCGATCAATAAAATGAAGCGCGCTTTGGATGAATTTATTATCGAAGGAATTAAAACTACGATTCCCTTCCATCGCCAGTTGATGGACGATCCAAGATATGTTGCTGGTAATTACACCACCGCATTTATGGACGATTTTAAAATGAATGCACCGGAAGAATAATCAATATCGATTTTCTATAAAATTAAGCCTCGTTTTTACGAGGCTTTTTTTGTGACCATGTTTCAGGGACTTTCTTAATCTATTCAGAAATTTTAGTCACTTTGCTTGAATTACTGCTGAAATTATAAAACTTTATGTAATTTCAGATTATAAATTTTAAGGATGAATTTTTCGTATTGGGAGCAAAAAAGCTGGCTGTCTGATGTCGATTTTGTAATCGTGGGGAGCGGTATTACAGGTTTAAATTGTGCACTTCAACTGCATAAAGATTATCCGGGCTCTAATATTCTAATTCTTGAAAAAGGACTTTTACCAGAGGGAGCCAGTACAAAAAATGCCGGTTTTGCCTGTTTTGGAAGCCTTTCTGAGATATTAGAAGATCTAATAACATTACCAGAAGAAGAGGTTGTCGCTTTAATTCAGAAACGATTAAACGGATTAAAGTTACTTCGGAAGAATTTAGGCGATGAAGAAATTGGATTTAAAAATCATGGTGGTTACGAGATATTCTTAGAAAAAGACAAAGCGCTTTTTGAAAAATGTCTTGCTGAAATGCCCCATATTAACCAATTGCTTCAGGAAGTTTTTGAAACCGACTGTTTTATGCTTTCTGAAAATAATTTCGGCTTTAAAAATATTACTGAAAAACTCATTTTTAGTCCGTTTGAATCACAGATCGATACCGGGAAGATGATGAGTGAATTATTGCGAAAAATTTATAAAAAGGGTATCCGAATTTTGAATAATATTGCCGTCCAAAATTTTGAAGATTTGGGCAATAAAGTGATCGTTAAAACATCGAATTTCGAGTTGGAATGTAGAAAGTTATTTATTGCCACAAATGGTTTTGCTTCTAAATTTGGGATTAGTGAAGTAAAGCCGGCAAGAGCTCAGGTTTTGGTGACAAAGCCTATCGAAAACCTTCAGATCAAGGGAACGTTTCATTTAGAAAGGGGATTTTATTATTTCAGAAATATTAATAATAGAATTTTATTTGGAGGTGGAAGAAATTTAGATGTAAAAGGAGAAGAAACAACCCAATTTGGGCAAACAGAAGTGATTCAGCAAAAATTAGAAGAGCTGTTGAAAGCAACGATTTTGCCCAATCAGGAATTCGAGATCGACCAGCGATGGAGCGGAATTATGGGAATGGGCAAAAATAAAAAACCTGAAATTGGTCGATTATCGGCTAATGTTTTTTATGGTGTAAAATTAGGCGGAATGGGAATCGCCATAGGAAGTTTGATAGGAAAAGAACTGGCAAAAATTAGCGAATGATAAAAAAAATACTTCGATTTATAGCAAAACTTATAGGGTGGTTCTTTCTAATTACCTTTTTCCTGGTGCTTATTTTCAAATGGCTTCATTTACCATTTACGCCCTTAATGGCAATTCGATATTTCGAGCATCCAGACGAAGAAATAAAACATGATTGGGTGCCGATAGAAGAAATTTCGAAAAACCTACAGCTGGCAGTAATTTGTAGCGAAGATCAGAATTTTGAAAATCATAGCGGTTTTGATATTGAAGCCATTCAGAAAGCCATAGAAAATAACAAAAAAGGAAAGCGAGTACGCGGTGCCAGTACCATTTCGCAACAAACTGCAAAAAATGCTTTTTTATGGCCCGGCAGGAACTATGTGCGTAAAGGCCTTGAAGCTTATTTTACATTTTTGATGGAACTATTATGGAGCAAAGAACGCATTCTCGAAGTTTACTTAAATAGTATCGAAATGGGGAAAGGTGTTTACGGGGCGCAGGCCGCTGCAAAAAGCTGGTTCGGGAAAGATGCTGTAAATTTAAGTCCAAATGATGCTGCGGCAATTGCTGCAATTTTACCAAATCCGCGAGAATACAGAGCGAATCCTGCCAGTAATTACATAGGTCAGCGAAAAAGTTGGATCACCCAGCAGATGAAATATTACGGAGAATTCGACTTAGATAAAACAAGAAAAATAAAAGAATAATACCTAGATTTTGACGACAAAAGAACATTTATATACCATGTGTGAGGAATATGTTGAATCTCGCATTCAGCGTATTTTAAAATCCTTAAAAAGCATTGAAGAGGATATGGAAAATGAGGGAAAAAGCAGTGCGGGTGATAAATATGAAACCAGCCGTGAAATGATGAGCGAAGAATGGAACAAATTATCCAATCAATTAAAAGAATTTAAACAACAGAAAGATACATTGACATTAGCAAAAAACAGAGAAGCCTCTAAACATGCGCAATTAGGTTGCCTGGTTAAGACTTCGGCTTCAAATTATTTTATTAGTATTCCTGCAGGTAAAATGGAGTTAGACCACGAGGTTTATTACGCTGTTGGTGCGAACTCACCAGTTGCAAGATTGTTAATGGGAAAGACTGAAGCTGAGGAATTTGAATTCAACGGGATTAAAAATAAAATTTTAAGTGTTGAATAATTATTTCTTACGCTTCTCGATTAGTGGTTTTGAGATCACAAAATATACGGGAGCACCGCTAGGGATAGCCGAGCGATGTTCAGCAAAAACGGTTTTTCCGTTAAGATCGGCTTCAATTAAATAATTATTTCCTTTAAAATATGAGTCGATCACAGTGGCTTTAATTGGTGATTTTCGGCTCACTTTTAGTTCTTCAGGATAAAGAATGATCTTTTTGCTAGAGGTCTCTTCCTGAACGATATCTTTTAGCATCACTTCATTAACATCGCCAAACAAAGAGGCAACATACTTGTTTGGCGGATTATTATATAATTCTTCAGGACTTGCTTTTGCATAGATTTTATGATCTTTTAAAACCATAGTGGTATCGGCAAATGATAGCGCGTCGGTAATATCGTGTGTGGCGATTATACAGGTAATATTTTGCTCTTTTAGATATTTAAAAACTTTACGTCGCAGATTATTTTTTCTGAAATGATCAATATGGCTAAATGGTTCGTCCAGCAATACCATTTCTGGTTCTTTAGCGAGGGCACGAGCAAGTGCTACACGTTGCTGTTGGCCACCACTTAAAAGTTTGGTTTTTTTATCGGCCATATCTTCCATTTCTACCACTTCCAATAATTCCTGAATCCTTTTTTTCTTCTTTACGGGATACATGTTGCTAAGGTATTTCCCTACATTATCCGCAACACTTAGCGGAAGCATAAGATCAAAATCCTGCGCCAGGTATTTAATAAAATCTTCACCGGGCACCAAATTAAACTTAGGGCCAAGTAATTCTTCTTCTCCCCAAAAGATTTTCCCATCGGTATGCAGTAATCCATAAATAAGCTGAAGTAAAGTACTTTTTCCGCAACCACTTTCCCCGATAATCGAGATGTTTTCACCACGATTTGCGGTTAAATTGATATTATCTAAAACCTGTTCTTCATTCTCGTAAGCAAAGGATACGTTTTCTAACTTCAGCATAATTGGTGTCGTTTTAGGAAGGTTGAAGATACCCAAATTTGAAAGTTTTGGAAATAAAAAACCCGCCAGATTTTATCGAATATTAAACCTGGCGGGATATTTTTTTAATTCTTATTGCTTTTTGGGCAAGTAAGATTTCTGTCATTCCGTCCCGATAGCTATCGGGAGGCACAGAATCATTTATTGAATTTTAAAAGCATGATGAGATCCTGAATCAAGCCCGCCTGCTGGCCGGGCAGGTTCAGGATGACTTACTTTATTGTGATTCATAATCTAATCCTTCAATTCTGTATTTTCACTTGGGAGCTTTTCAAAGCCCATATTGTATAAAGTGAAACCAAAAATATCAGCATATTCTTCAATGATCATGCTGGTTGGTTTCCCGGCACCGTGACCGGCTTTGGTTTCAATTCTAATAAGCACAGGTGCATCACCAGCTTGTTTTTCCTGTAACTCGGCTGCAAACTTAAAAGAATGCGCAGGCACCACACGATCATCATGATCTCCTGTAGTCACTAAAGTTGCAGGATATTCGGTTCCTTTTTTTACATTGTGAACCGGCGAATAATCGTAGATATAGTTAAACATCTCTTTACTATCTTTAGAAGTTCCGTAGTCATACGCCCAACCTGCTCCGGCTGTAAAAGTATGGTAACGTAACATGTCCATAACGCCTACTGCAGGCAAAGCTACCTTCATTAGATCTGGTCGTTGCGTCATTGTTGCACCAACTAATAATCCGCCATTAGAACCACCTCTAATCGCTAAATAGTCTTTAGATGTATATTTATTTTCAATTAAATATTCGGCTGCAGCGATAAAATCGTCAAATACATTTTGCTTTTGCATTTTAGTACCCGCATCATGCCATGCGCGACCATACTCGCCACCACCACGTAGGTTTGGAACGGCATATACTCCGCCTTGCTCTAACCAAACCGCATTTGCGGTGCTAAAAGATGGCGTTAAACTAATGTTGAATCCGCCGTAACCGTATAAAATTGTTGGGTTTTTACCATCAAGCTCAATTCCTTTTTTAGCGGTAATGATCATTGGGATTTTTGTACCGTCTTTAGATTTATAGAAAACCTGTCGACTTTCGTAATCCTCTGGGTTAAAGTTGATGTTTGGTTTATTGTAAACTTCAGAAGTTCCTTCTTCGATATCATATTTATAAATAGTACCCGGAGTCACGTAATTTGTAAACGAATAATACAGAGTATCAGCGTCTTTTTTTGCGCCAAAACCACCGGCTGAGCCTAATCCCGGTAATTCGATTTCACGAACCAGTTTCCCGTCGTAATCGTATTGTTTTACCTGCGAAACAGCATCTACCATATATTCTGTAAAGAAATAACCGCCACCAGTAGATGGACTAAGTACATTTTCGGTTTCTGGAATAAAATCTTTCCAGTTTTCTGGAGATGGATTTGCAGCATCTACGGTTACAATTCGTTGGTTTGGGGCATCAAGATTAGTAACGATATAAAGTTTGCTTCCTTCGTTTTCGATCACATAAGTATCAGTGTCTTCGTTGCCGATAATCGTTTTTAATTCAGGATTATTTTGGGTGAGATCCATCATAAAAAGTTTCCCTCCAGATGTCGAATTTCGGGCAGAGATAAACAAATATTTATTGTCTTCACTTACGCTACCACCTACATAACGATGCTTTTGCTCTGGTGTGCCTCCAAAGATCATTTTATCTTCAGATTGTGGCGTACCAATTTTGTGATAGAATAAACGATGTTGATCTGTTTTTGCTGAAAGTTCGCTTCCTTCAGGTTTTTCGTAGCTAGAATAATAGAAACCTTCGTTACCTTTCCAGGAAATACCACTGAATTTGATATCTTTCAACGTATCTTCTGTAACTTCTTTAGTTTCAGCATCTAAAACGATCACTTTTCTCCAATCGCTACCACCTTCAGAAATACTATAAGCGGCCATTTTTCCGTTTTCAGAAAAACTTAATCCGCTTAAAGAAGTGGTTCCGTCTTCGCTAAATTTATTTGGATCTAAAAATAATTCAGCCTCATCATTTTCATTTTTACGGCGATAGATCACATATTGGTTTTGTAAACCGTCGTTTTTAGAGAAATAAGTGTAATCTCCCTCTTTGTAAGGCGCACCTATTTTCTCGTAATTCCATATTTCAGAAAGACGTTTTTTTAAGTCTTCTTTAAAAGGGATCTTATCTAAATATCCAAAAGTAACTTTGTTTTCAGCCTTTACCCATTCTTCGGTTTCAGCACTACGATCGTCTTCTAACCAGCGGTAAGGATCTTTAACTTTAGTGCCAAAATAATCGGTTACGGTATCTACCTTTTTGGTTTCGGGATAGTTTAAATTCAAAGCTGTGTCTTTTTCTTTTTTTGTTTCTTCAGAATCTTTACAGGAAGCCAGCGCGGCAAGGGTAAAGACTCCTATGATCATTTTTTTCATCGTGTGAGGTTTTAAGGAGAGCTTAAATTTATAAATAAAAAACGAGGTTGCTGAAAACAACAACCTCGTAAATATATTCTGAAAGGAAAATAAACTTAAACCAGTTTGTTTTCCATTAAGTATTCTGCGATTTGAACAGCGTTCGTTGCAGCTCCTTTTCTTAAGTTATCTGCCACCACCCAAAGGTTTAGTGAATTTGGCTGTGAATAATCACGACGAATTCTTCCTACAAACACATCATTTTTACCTTCAGCATAAATTGGCATTGGGTAGGTATTAGTATCTGGATTGTCCTGAACGGTAACACCAGGGAAATCGTTTAAAATTTTACGAACATCACTTTCTTCAAAATCATTTACAAACTCCAGGTTCACAGATTCACTGTGTCCACCAACAACCGGAATACGAATTGCTGTAGCGGTTACTGAAACTGAATCGTCTCCTAAGATCTTTTTCGTTTCGTTAGTCAGTTTCATTTCTTCTTTGGTATATCCATTATCCTGAAAAACATCACAATGTGGTAGAGCATTACGGTGAATTGGGTATGGATAAGCCATTTCTCCTTCTTTTTCTTCGTATTCGTTTTCTAACTGCTGTACCGCTTTAACTCCGGTGCCGGTGATCGATTGGTACGTAGAAACTATCGCACGTTTTATAGTGTATTTGTCATGAAGTGGTTTTAAAGCCATTAATAACTGAATCGTAGAACAGTTAGGATTAGCGATAATCTTGTCTTCCTTTGTTAATTCTGAAGCGTTAATTTCTGGGATTACCAGTTTTTTGGTAGGATCCATTCTCCATGCTGAAGAATTATCTACAACCGTAGTTCCATTTTCAGCAAATTTTGGAGCCCATTCTAAAGAAGTTCCTCCACCGGCAGAAAAAATAGCGATCTCTGGTTTGGCAGCAACAGCATCAGCAAGGCTAATAATAGTATATTCTTTATCCTTATAAGTTACTTTCTTTCCAACCGATTTTTCTGATGCAACCGGTAATAATTCGGTTATAGGAAAATCTCTTTCGGCTAGTACTTTTAACATAACCTGCCCTACCATTCCGGTAGCGCCAACAACTGCTACTTTCATTATTAATTAATTTTATCTGCTTTGGCAGATGGTTTTAGAATTTTAAATTAAGTTTCGTTACAAATGTATTATACCTGTTAGGATCTATCGATCTTATAACTTCTTTTTTTGAGATAAAATTATCTTTTTAAACGTATTTGTGATATTTGTTAAAAAAAGACCCCTCTGTATTAGAGGGGTTTAATTATACATATTGCTACTTAGAATGTGCAGTATAGCGGTGCACGTATTTTTAAAGCGCTACGATGTTATGTCGCAGAACCATTTTGTTTCTTCAATTCGTCCCTTATTTGGGCTAGGAGTTCCTCTTGAGTTGGCCCTTTTGGAGCTGCAACAGGTTTTGGATCTTCTTTTTTCTTTGTCTTTTCGTATGCTCTTAAGAACAAAAATATAAATAATGCGACAATTAGAAAATTGATAATGGCCTGAATTAGATTACCATAAGTAATTACTGCGGCTTTAGCTTCTTGTGCTTCTGCCAGGCTGGCGTAAGATTCGCCATTTAAAGCAATAAATTTTCTTGTAAAATCGGTTCCGCCGGTAAGCACCCCGATAATTGGGGTAATAACATCTTTTACAACAGAGTCTATGATGGTCTTAAAGGCAGCGCCAATAACTACAGCAGTAGCTAAAGCCACAATATCACCTTTCATTATAAACTTCTTAAATTCTGAATACAAACTCATAAAAAAGGATTTGATGGTTAATAGAATTTATAATATTACATAAAAATCGAATAGATTTTTAATCAATTATAAGTCTTTTAACTCTCTGGGAGATAGAGGTAATAAGCTCGTAGGAGATCGTACCAGCTTTATTTGCAAATTTTTCAGCGCTTCTTTCCTTACCAAAAATAATTACTTCGTCACCTTCTTTACAATCTATATCTGTAACATCTACCATCAACATATCCATACATACATTTCCTATAATTGGGGCTTCTTTCCCGGCAATTAAGACAGCCGTTTTTTGCTTTCCGTAAAGTCTGCTTATTCCATCGGCATGGCCAATAGGTAAAGTTGCGGTTATGGTATCTCTTTTAGCAACAAAACCACGATTATATCCAACACTTTCTTCAGCTTTAATATGGTGAATTTGTGAGATAATAGTTTTTAACGTGCCTACAGGTTTTAGCATCTTATCCTGTTCGGCAGAGTTACCGTAGCCATAAAGTCCTATTCCTGTGCGCACCATATCGAAAGCAGCTTCAGGATAATTTAAGATTCCAGAGGTATTACATAGGTGGCGTAAGATCTTATGATCAAAAGCTGCAATGATCTTTTCTGAAGTTCGCTTGAATTTCTCTATTTGTGAATGGCTAAATTCTTTTTCATTAAGGTCTTCACTGGCGCCTAGATGAGAATAGATTCCTACCAGTTTTATTGCTGAAGTTTTCCTGAAAATCGAAATAACATCATCAATTTCTTCAACCGAAAAACCTAAGCGATTTAAGCCAGTATTAATATTAATGTGCACTGGATAATCCAGTAGCTTTAGTTCTTCAGCAGTTTTAATAAATTCGGTTAAAATATGTTTGCTGTACAGACTTGGCGTAAGGCAATTATCGATCACTAATTGGAAGTTATGCGTTTGCGGATGCAATACCATCACTGGTTTTTGAATGCCACCTGTTCTTAAGCTCACACCTTCCTGGGTATAAGCTACCGCAAAATAATCGATGCCAGAATTCTCTAATCTTGATGCAATGGCAACCGAGTCGCTTCCGTAAGCAAAAGCTTTTACTACCGCCATCATTTTAGTAGAAGTAGCAATTTTAGAACGTAAATACCGGTAATTATGTTCTAAAGAAGTTAGGTCTATTTCTAGAACAGTTTCCTGTGCTTTAGGCATTTTTTTCTTTTAAGTTAGGCTTTATCACCTCGGCATCATTCACATTCATTCGTCTAACTTTCTCTTGGTTCATTGCTTTATAATATGCAGCCCTGCTTAAAGGTTCGTATTCTTCGGTCTCCCCAAGAAAAACCAGATCATCGCTTACTGCTTTTCGATAACTATACTGGGCAAGATTTCCCGTACGGGTGCAAACCGCATGTACTTTAGTTACATATTCTGCCGTTGCCATAAGATTAGGCATAGGGCCAAAAGGATTTCCTTTAAAATCCATATCCAAACCTGCTACAACAACACGAATTCCCCTGTTGGCAAGATCATTACAAACCCTTACGATCTCATCATCAAAAAACTGCGCTTCATCAATGCCAACCACATCACAACCATCGGCTAATAGTCGAATATTAGAAGCAGATGGTACTGGTGTGGATCTAATCTCGTTAGAATCGTGAGAAACGACCATTTCTTCGTCATATCGCGTATCGATAGCCGGTTTAAAGATTTCTACATTTTGTTTGGCAAATTGAGCTCGTTTAAGGCGACGTATAAGTTCCTCAGTCTTTCCAGAGAACATACTACCGCAAATAACCTCTATCCAGCCAAATTGCTCTTCGTGATTTACTGTATTTTCGAGAAACATTTTGTAATTTTCAGATCGAAATGGGAAATAACCTCTTTTGTATAAAGGTGGAACAAATTTATTAAAAATCCAACCCTGTACACAGGGCTAATCATTAAAGTTATGAAGAAGACGATAGAAGCTGAATTGAAAAAGCTGGCGCAAAAGATATTAGATGGGGATGCAGAGAAGCAAATCGATCAGCTAAAGCAAGAGGCTAAAGTTCTTTATGAAAAACTTACCATATTACAATTTACATACGCTAATTTAGAAGAAGAAAAGCCAGAAGCAAAACCAGCCTTGCAAGCTGTTAGTTATGCCGAAGATACTTACGCACCTTCTAAACCGCAGCCTTCCAGAACGCAATCGCAAACAACCTATAAAGAAGGTAAATACTACGTGCCAGATGGAACCGAGTTTAATGATAGTGATGCGATAACCGAACCTAATACTGAAAAGATTAAAGATATCGTGGCGCAAATGCCACCAGAAACAGAAGGTTTAGATCGATTAATGGATGCGCTTAATGAAGACTGGTCTAAAGTGAAGCCTGAACTGGAAAAGCCAGAACAAAGCTGGCCACAGCAAACCAAACAAAAACCTGCGCCCGAGCAACCAGAAGAGCCAAAATCTGAAGAACCAGAATCTGCCGAGCCGGAAACGATAAAATCACCAGAGATTCCTGAAGAGCATTTTGCTGAGCCACCAATCTTTGAGCCGAAAAAAACTGAGCCGGAGGCAGAACCAGAAGCTAAGAAGGATCCAGAACCAACAACAGAGCCAGAACAACCAAAAGAGGAGAACAAACCCGTAGAAACCGAAGAATCAACTAAGCCGGAAGAAAAGCCTGGTAAAGATTTTAGACAAATAGGGGTAGATTATGATAATCTTCCAGATTTTGAGCCTCTAAATAATCGCCCAAACGAACAACGACCACGTTCTGTAAACGATCGCTTAAAAAGCGGAATCAGCATTGGGCTAAACGATCGTCTGGCCTATATAAAACATTTATTTGCCGGAAATGCATCAGATTATAATCGTGTGCTTTCGCAGTTAAACACCTTTAGCGATTTTAGTGAAGCTTATAAATTCATTCAGTTAGTGGTAAAACCAGATTATAACAACTGGGAAGGAAAAGAGCAGTACGAAGATCGATTTGTAGAAGTTATCGCTAATAAATTTCAATAACATTTATGGGAAAACTTTTTTTGGTTCCCACTCCAATAGGTAATCTTGAAGATATCACTTTTAGAGCCATAAAGGTTCTAAAGGAAGCCGATTTGATTCTTGCTGAAGATACACGTAACAGCGGTAAACTTCTGAAGCATTTTGATATTACAACCCAAATGATTAGCCATCACATGCATAACGAGCATAAAACGGTAGATCAGTTAGTGGGAAGAATGCAGGCTGGCGAAACTTTTGCTCTAATAAGCGATGCGGGGACACCGGCAATTTCAGATCCTGGATTTTTATTAACACGGGCCTGCGTAGAAGCCGGAGTAGAAGTAGATTGTTTACCTGGAGCAACCGCTTTCATACCGGCTTTGGTAAATAGTGGGTTGCCTAATGATAAATTTGTTTTTGAAGGTTTCTTACCGGTTAAAAAAGGACGCCAAACACGATTAAAATTACTGGCAGAAGAAAACCGAACCATGATCTTCTACGAATCGCCACATAAACTTATAAAAACGCTTACCCATTTCACCGAATATTTTGGTGCCGATAGGCAGGTTTCGGTATCGCGAGAGATCACTAAACTTCACGAAGAAACCATAAGAGGTACTGCAGAAGAAGTTTTAAAACATTATACGCAAAAACCACCAAAAGGGGAAATTGTAATCATTGTAGCCGGAAATAAATAATGCAGGATCTGCTTAAGGAAATACGCGCTTGCGATGTTTGCCGGGAGCATTTACCCTTAGGGCCACGCCCAATTATCGAAGCTGTAAAAGATTCAAAGATCATTTTGATTAGTCAGGCGCCGGGTAGGGTTGTACATGAGTCTGGAATTGCCTGGAAAGATCAAAGTGGTAAGAAATTAAGAGAATGGCTGGATGTAGATGATGAAACCTTTTACGATCCAGCCAATTTTGCCATTTTACCAATGGGTTTTTGTTATCCCGGGAAAGCGAAAACCGGAGATTTGCCGCCAAGAAAAGAATGTGCCCCACTTTGGCATCATCAGGTTTTTGAAAAATTAGAAAATGTAAAGCTTAAGATCTTGATCGGTTCGTATGCTTCCAGCTATTATTTACCAAAATCGAAGCATAAAAATTTAACCGAAAAAGTATCGAATTTCGATGATTTTCTACCCGAATTTTTACCGCTGCCACATCCGTCACCTGTAAACCGATTTTGGCGAATAAAGAATCCCTGGTTCGAGGAAAAAATGATTCCTGAAGTTCAGCAACTGGTCAGGAAGATCTTATAAGGTGATTTCGATTAAATTCCCATTTTCATTTTCTGAACTGGTATCAAAAACAACTTCCTCATTTAGCCAGATTTTGGTGATAATCGCACCATTTTCAGTATTAAATTCAGTAGTTAAAAATTCTTCAACGCCGTCGATTACCAGTCGGGTTTCAGATCGATCGTTTTCATCGAGCTTATCACTCGCAAAAATTCGTAATATATCTTGCCCTTCTGAATCTTCAACGAAAGCAATATTATTGGAAGATATCCAATTTCCGTCATTCTGATAATAAAGTTCTACATTTTCAGTAGTGATCGCACCGGTTTCAATTAGATTTTCACCATCAGCATTTTCAGGCAGAATAAGAATTTCGTAATCATAAATGGTGCAACAAATAATGTCGTCTTCGTGATCATCTTCACAAGAAGAAAATGATAATACCGAAAACATCAGCAGGAGAAAGCTTAATTTTTTCATGATGTTGTTTTCCAGATAGATGCGAAAAGCTAGAAAAGGTTGCGCGTTTATTTTAAGATATTGACGAACTCAAATTTTTTGCCGCTAAACAGGCCTTTATCAGATAATTTTAGGTCTGGGATCACTAATAAAGCCATAAACGACAAGGTCATAAATGGTGCTTTTAAAGTACTTCCTAATTCTTTGGCCATTTTATCGATTTCCTGATATAATTTTCCGGTTTCCCAGGCATCTTTATCACTTATAATTCCCGCCACAGGCAGTGGTAAAGATTTTTTATTTTCGTTGTGTACCGTACAAATTCCTCCTTTGTTTTTGATGATGAGGTTTACGGCATTGCAAATTTCTTCGTCGCTGGTACCTACGGCGATAATATTATGAGAATCGTGCCCAACCGAGCTGGCGATCGCTCCTTTTTTGAGTCCGAAATTTTTTATAAATGCTATGGAAGGCGCTTTGTCTTCATATCGATTCACTACTGAAATCTTTAAAATATCCTGGTCGATATTCGATGAAAGTGAACCATTTTTTAAAACAGCTTTGGCTTCGATCTCGTTAGAAATTAATTCGCCATCCAAAGCTTCGATCACTCTAACCAGATCTGTCGAGGCTTCAAGTTTAAAATCTTCAGGAGACTTTTCAGAAATATTAAAATTATTGGGTGTTTCAAATTCGACTGAAGGGATATGAGATTGGCCATTTTCAGCAACAATTTCTCCGTCGATATAAGTCGCCAGAACTTTAAAATCGGTCAGATTTTCAACCAAAATAAAATCGGCTGCATCACCTTCTTTCAGCAAACCAATATTCAAATTATAATGTTTAACCGGGTTTATACATGCCGCCTGCAAAACTTTAAAAACATCCATTCCTTTGGCAACCGCACGTTCACAAAGCTGATTAATATGTCCTAAAACCAGATCGTCTGGATGCTTGTCGTCTGAACAAAACATCATATTTTGATAATGATCGGGTAAAAGAGCGATAAGCGCTTCAAAGTTTTTAGCAGCGCTGCCTTCTCTAACGATCACTTTCATCCCCAGGTCTAACTTTTCTTTCGCTTCATCGTACGTAAAACATTCGTGATCTGTACTAATACCTGCTTTTGCATATTTCTCAGCATCTTTTCCGCGAAGACCTGGTGCGTGACCATCTACTGGTTTTTTAAAATGTTGCGTCCATTTTATTTTTTCGAGTACTTCAGCATCCTCATGTAAAACTCCGGGATAATTCATCATTTCTGCCAGATAAAAAATATCTGGAGATTGCATTAGTTCTTTAATCGCTTCAGCATCGATAACCGCTCCGGCAGTTTCAAAAGTGGTCGCCGGCACACAACTTGGAGCTCCAAAATGAAATTTTAAAGGGACTTTTTTACCATTTTCTATCATAAAATTTACACCATCGATACCAAGAACATTAGCAATTTCATGCGGATCTGAAACCGTGCCCACTGTACCGTGAATACTGGCTACACGAGCAAATTCTGAAGGTACAAGCATCGAACTTTCTATATGAATATGCGCATCGATAAAGCCGGGCATAAGAAATTGCTTTTCGTTATGCTGAGATTCTTTAATTTCGACGATCTTTTTATTTTCGATGTGAATTTCCGCAGAAAAAATCCGTTGGTTCTCGATATCAACCAGTTGCCCTTTTACGATCTTCATTTGTAAATTTATTGGATGTTGAAAGTAACAAATTAAATTGGGAACTTATATTTTAGCGACTTTATAAACATAAGATCATGACACTTCAAGACTATTTAGAACAGGTAAAATCCAATCCAAAATCGGCAGATTTTAAGCAAACTATGGCTTTGATCGACGAATATTATCAATTTTCGCCAGCCTCTTTTAAGAACGGAGAAATTTATAACGAAGCCGGCACCAACAACGGAAGCTGCAAAATTTTTGCTTTAGGTTTACTAAAAGAACTAAATGAGGAGACAACTTTAGCGCTTTTCGCAGAGCATTATTTTGAAGGTGTTTTAAATGATCCTGAAGGTGATAGTCACCAGAATATCCGAAACTTTATGAAAACCGGCTGGAGCGGAATCGCTTTTGATTCTGAAGCTTTGCAGCCTGTAAAGTAATTTCTTCGTAATTTAAGTCGATAGTATTTCCTGAATTGTATTGATTTTTAGGTAATTTTTGTGTGTAAAGAAGATAAATGTAGATGAATACCCGCTGGACCATTAAACCAAATCCCGATCCCGAAATTGTACATTCTTTAATGCAATCTTTGGGCGTAGAAAAACCTATTGCGAAACTTTTAGCGCAACGTGATATATCGACTTTCGAGGAAGCCAAGAAGTTTTTTAGGCCAAATCTTAAAGATCTTCACGATCCATATTTGATGAAAGATATGGATAAGGCCGTAGCCAGAATCGAAAAAGCCTTGGCTGTTGAAGAAAATATTATGGTTTATGGCGATTATGATGTAGATGGAACCACTAGCGTGGCCTTGATGTCGTCCTACCTAAAAACCCGCTATCCAAATGTCGCAACTTATATTCCAGATCGATATAACGAGGGATACGGAGTTTCTTATCAGGGAATCGATTTTGCGGCCGATAATGATATTAGTCTGATCATTGCTTTAGACTGCGGAATTAAAGCCATCGATAAAGTAGCTTACGCCAAGGAAAAAGGAATCGATTTTGTGATTTGCGATCACCACCGCCCGGGAGCTAATATTCCTGAAGCTGTTGCCGTTCTAGATCCAAAACGGGAAGATTGCGAATATCCTTATAAAGAATTATGTGGTTGCGGTGTAGGTTTTAAATTGATTCAGGCGTTGGCTGAAAAACGAGGTGATACCATCGAAGTCTTGTTGCCTTATTTAGATTTGGTAGCGACTGCCATTGGTGCCGATATTGTCCCTATTACTGGGGAAAACCGAATTTTAGCCTATCATGGTTTGCATGTGATCAATGTAGCACCACGCCAGGGATTTAAAGCGATATTGAGTCAGCTTAAAAAAGAAACCATCACTATCACTGACGTTGTTTTTGTTATTGCTCCACGAATAAATGCCGCTGGAAGAATGAAGCATGGTTTGCATGCGGTTGAGTTACTTACGGAAGAAAATGAGGAACAAGCACAGCAATTCGCTTCTGAAATTGAACATCACAACGCCAGCCGAAAAGATGCCGATAAATCGATAACCGCTGAAGCTTTGGTGCAAATTGAAGAATTAAAAGAGCAGGAGCGGTTAAGTACTGTTGTTTATGCCGATCACTGGCATAAAGGAGTAATTGGAATTGTGGCTAGCCGGTTGACAGAAACTTATTATCGCCCGACTTTAGTTTTTACGAAGAGCGGCGATAAACTGGCAGCTTCGGCAAGATCTGTAAAAGGTTTTGATGTGTATAATGCTTTGGAAGCCTGCCAGGATCATATCGAACAATTTGGCGGGCATATGTATGCAGCAGGATTAACGATTAAAGAAGAAGAATATGAAAATTTTAAAAGGAAGTTCGAAGAAGTTGTTACTGAAACCATCGACAGGAAATTACTAACTCCGGAAATTAGTATTGATGCTGAACTGGAATTAGATGAAATTACGCCTAAATTTTGGCGAATCCTGAAGCAATTTGCTCCTTTTGGCCCGGGAAATATGTCTCCCGTTTTTATGTCTCGAAATTTAACCGATTCTGGTTTCGGGAAATGTGTGGGTAAAGAAGAAACTCATTTAAAGTGCCGAGTTACACAGCTTGAAAACAAATCTTCTTTTAATGTCATTGGCTTTAATCTTGGCGAGAAACTGGATATTATAAAAGATAAAAAAAGCTTTAGTGCCGTATATTCTATAGACGAAAACGAATGGAACGGAAATGTTTCTTTACAGCTAAGATTTAAGGATATCAAAGAGTAGTTAGATTTTAGATCGCTTCGCTGTTAGAAATTAGAAAATAGACGTTTTTTAGGTTAGATTTTGAATGTAAAAACCTGTCACTTCGAGTGATTGCGAATCTATGAGCAATTGTATCGAGAAGTGGATCTTAGTAGAATTCAGAATTATAAAAGAATAATGTCCAAGATTCGATATTTCCAAGCTTAAATTTGAGCAATTCAGATTAATAAGCTATAGCTAAAAAGTCGTCATTTCGACCCTGCCGGGCGAGATGACAGTCTTTTACTAAACAGAAGTTAAAATCATGATGATAGCTAAAGCTAATGACTAAAACCTATGTCGACCGTCAACTCTAAACTCTTCTTAATTTAGACTCATTTTAAATAATATTATTATCTTTGAAAGAAACCTGCTTAAAACCGAAGTATGGAAGATGTAGATGTTATTTACCACAACGAGACCGGAATATCTTTTAAATGGAAAAACGGAATAGCGAATACCGATGAAAACCGAGTTCAACTTGTTTTTAAAGATATGGGGTTCTATCTGCTACCGGAAGAAGTAGTAGTCTTTTCAGAAAATATTCAGATTGCTAAACATCGTAATCCTAACTGTTCTCGATGTATTAGTTCAGAGATTTGTGAACGCAATATTTTGCTTAAATCTCCTCTTCAAAAAATGGATTTTGCTGTAAATGCTTTCGAATTAAACGAGATCTGCGATCTGGTGGAGGGCACGATTTTCAAAATGAGACTTCATTATTACTTAGAATTCGAATCTAAAAATTAAACTGCTTTGCAATTAGATGTTAGATTTTAGAGCCTAGACTAGAGAATTAAGAAGCGGAAATTACTTTGGATGTAAAATGTTGAATTTTGAATTGAGAAACCTGTCACTTCGAGTGATTGTGAGTTTAGGAGCAATTGTATCGAGAAGTGAATCTTAGTCAGAATTCAGATTTTAAAAGAATAATATCCAAGATTTGATAGTTTCGACCTAAAATTTTAAAACTTTCAAGCTAAACGCTAATGCCTCATAGCCCATCGCTAATTGTTTCTTGAAAACTGCCAACTGAGACTGCTAATTCTGCTTCTGAGTCTTTAGTAATAAATAAGTCTGACTCAAAGCAGCTGCAACTCCAGGTTCACTTTCTTCAAAATCTACGATGATATTATCACTTCTTTTATAAACCTGATTTATCGTGATCTTAGTGCAGCAGGAATTATAAAATTTACCAATTACGATAATTAAATTCGCATTGGTAAAATCGAAATCTATTTTTTGTAAGTTTTCTGCTCGATCTGGATTTACCTCTGCAATAGTCGGAATAAAGTCTAACCAGTCTTCCCGATCTGTAAAAACCTTATATTGTTTAGGTATTTTTTCTCCTCTGGAATAGCTTAGCTGGCTCTCAAAAATAATTTCATAAGACAGGTTCTCAATAACTACCTCGGCATCGTCACTGGAACATCCAGAAAATAGAAAAATAAAAAATAATAACGAAGCTAATTTTAAAGCAGACATACTTATCTTTTTTTTAAAGATACCGAAATCTACTTCAGGTTGCTTTCGCGTAGGTAATATTTTTAGGCTAGCTGAATTGGAGAGATAACAAATTTTACCAACATTTATCAAACTAAAAGCCGAAAGCTAATAGCTCAAAGCCCATCGCTAATTTTTTCCTGAAAACTGCCAACTGCCAACTGCCAACTGAGATTACTTACTGCTCCTTTAAATTTTTCAAGTGTAAATCTTTTCCGTCAAATTCGGCATAAGTATAATGCGTAATCCAATCGCCGGTGTTGATGTATTTAGAATTTTCTTTCAGCTTAATTTCCATAGGTAAATGGCGGTGACCAAAAAGAAAAAAATCGTAATGTTTAGTTTCCAGTTTTCGTTTGCAGTACTGGATTAACCATTCGTTGTCTTCACCTAAAAACTTTGCATCTTCGTCGCCAGAAATCAGTTTGTTTTTAACTGAAAAATATTGCGCTAAAGGAATCCCGAGATCGGGATGAAGCCAACGGTAAAGCCATTTTGCGAAAGGATTGGTAAAAACTTTTTTCATTCGCTTATAGCCGTGATCTCCGGGACCTAATCCATCACCATGACCAATTAAAAAGTTCTTTCCGTTAAATTCGAATTCCTGCGGACGGCGATACGTGGGAATATTCAGTTCTTCTTCAAAATAATTCTCCATCCATAGATCGTGATTTCCGACGAAAAAGTAAATAGGAATTCCGCTGTCTTTAAGTTCGGCCAGTTTTCCCATCACTCTAACAAAGCCTTTTGGAACGGCATGTTTATATTCAAACCAAAAGTCGAAAAGATCGCCTAGTAAAAAGATCGCAGCGGCATCGTGTTTAATCTCATTCAGCCACTTAACAAATATCGCTTCTCTGGGGTTACTAGCCTCTTTTGTAGGAGCGCCCAGGTGATTATCACTGCTAAAATATACTTTCTTTCCTTCGGGAATGGTCATTGGTCGTTGCTTAACTTTTGCAAAGTTAACAGAAACTTGCAAAGCGCGATTAGTTTCTTTTTTCTGAATACGCCATTAATTTCTGAAGATCTTTAATCGAGCCGCCATTGGTGACCTTAAAATTATTTTCTTTTAAGATCTTACTGGCTTTTATGCTACGCAATCCGTGTGCACAATAGGTAATATAATTAAGCTCTTTATCCAGCTTTTTTAGATTTTCTGAATTGATATCGCCAAGCGGAAAGTTAATAGCATTTTTAATATGTCCCTGCCTAAATTCTTTGGGAGTACGTACATCTAGGATTTGAAACTGACTAATATTCTTTCCCTTTAGCGAATGATCTGTTTTACTATTTTTGAAATTTTTCAGCACAAAATAAGAGCCCAAAAGTACAACGAGAATAATGGTAAGAACAGTTGGATTCACTTTTAATTGATGCTTTTAGAAATGAAAATATGGTCTAAAAATCGATAATCTTAGTTATCGCTGGCGTACCATTCGGCAAAACTGGTTTCAGTTTCCTGAAGTTTTAACGAATGCAGTTTTATATGATCTGGTAAATGTTTATTTATTTTTTCAGCAAAATCGATTACCATATTTTCACTGGTAGGTTGATAATCCACTAAAATTACATGATGCCCACGATCCTGCAATTCTTTAGCAAGCTCCAGGTGTGGCGTGTTTTGGTTAAAAACGGTAGCATGATCAAACTGGTCTACAATTTCAGACTTTACGATCTTTTTTAGGTCGCCAAAATCGATCACCATACCATATTTTACATTTTCAGTATCTGTGATAGGCTCTCCAATAACGGTCACGCTAAGTTTATAACTATGGCCATGAACATTGCGACATTTACCGTCGTAGCCGTAAAGCGCGTGTCCTGTTTCAAAAGAAAATTGCTTGGTGATCCTAATCTTTGCCATACCGAAATTTTATGTGTGCCGTGTATATTTTAATTCCCTTAAAATCTAGGCCGAAATTGTATAAAATCGACTCAGGATTTTTAGGAATTATTTTGAAGCAAAGGTATTAAAAGTGTAATCAATTTTGAAGATTAAGGCTTCAGCATTTTTTTATCCCGAAATTTTTCAGTTAACTTTGAAAGTGTAAACTTTAGGGGTGCCAATTAAATTTGGCTGAGATAACACCCTTTGAACCTGATCCAGATTAGCATCTGCGAAGGAAAAAGTACAAAACTTTGAATCGATTTTGGCCAATATTAGGCTAAATTCTATAATGTTATTCTGAATTAGAGACTTGTTTTCAGAATAAAAAATTAGAATTCGATTCCTTGTTCGTGGAAGGCCACGAGATTTATTCACTTTTCTTCAGGGACAATTCCCCTTGGTTTACAGCTATTAAAAATCTAAGGATATGATAACTGTAAACGTAAACAACCAAATTCATTCTTTTAAAGAACCTGTAAAGCTTCATGAACTTTTGGAGCAGCTAAAAATCAAGCCTTCAGGGATTGCCATTGCGATTAACAACGAGATTATTTCTAAACCTAAGTGGGAACATACACTGTTAGAAGAAGGAAATAATGTGCTGGTTATTCGTGCTACGCAGGGCGGTTGATACGTATTTCAGAAAAAATAAAAAAATCAACCTAAACCAGTAAAGCATGAAACCTAACCAGTTACCACGCGAGCAGGCGATTAGTAGAGCGCCTTTTCCAAATTCAGAAAAGATCTACGTAAAAGGGCAAATGCACCAAAATGTAAACGTGCCTATGCGAAAGATCAAACTCGATGACACCATCGATAAATTTAACGGTACACGTACACCAAACGAAGCTGTTTTGGTGTATGATACCAGTGGCCCCTATACAGATCCTAAAGTAGAAATTGATGTTAGGCAAGGCTTAAAACCCATTCGCCAGCAATGGATCTCAGCCAGGGAAGATGTGCAACAGTTAAGCGGACTTTCTTCTGAATACGGTCGTGAGCGAGAAGAAAATGAAAAGCTTGATGAACTACGTTTTAAGCGCATCAGGAAACCTTTAAAAGCAAAACCCGGGCAAAATGTAACGCAGATGCATTACGCGCGGCAAGGCATTATAACTCCTGAAATGGAATTTATTGCCATTCGTGAAAATCAAAAACTTCAGGAAATTACGTCAATTACCAAGCAGCATCCCGGTGAAAGTTTTGGGGCGAGTATTCCTAAGGTAATTACACCGGAGTTTGTGCGTGATGAGGTTGCCAGAGGGCGCGCCATTATTCCAAGTAATATCAACCATCCTGAAAGTGAACCCATGATCGTTGGTCGAAACTTTCTGGTAAAGATCAATGCTAATATTGGGAATTCCGCAGTGAGTTCTTCGATCGAAGAAGAAGTTGAAAAAGCCGTTTGGGCCTGCCGCTGGGGAGCCGATACGATAATGGATCTTTCTACCGGAAAAAATATCCACGAAACCCGAGAATGGATTCTTAGAAATTCACCAGTACCTATCGGAACTGTACCGATCTATCAGGCTTTGGAAAAAGTAAACGGAAAAGCCGAAAACCTAACCTGGGAAATTTTTAGAGACACCTTAATCGAACAAGCTGAACAGGGCGTAGATTATTTTACCATCCATGCCGGTGTTCGTTTAAAATACATTCCACATACTGCAAAACGAGTAACGGGAATCGTTTCTCGGGGTGGTTCGATTATGGCAAAATGGTGTTTGGCGCATCACCAGGAAAGCTTTTTATATACCCATTTCGAAGAGATCTGTGAAATTATGAAGGCTTACGATGTGGCGTTTTCACTGGGTGATGGTTTAAGACCGGGAAGTATTGCCGATGCGAATGATTATGCGCAGTTTGCCGAATTAGAAACGCTGGGCGAATTAACCAAAATCGCCTGGAAGCACGATGTGCAGTGTTTTATTGAAGGTCCCGGGCACATCCCGATGCATATGATTAAAGAAAATATGGACAAGCAACTGGAAGAATGTGGCGAAGCTCCTTTTTACACACTTGGCCCGTTAACTACAGATATTGCGCCGGGTTACGATCATATTACCAGTGGAATTGGTGCAGCAATGATTGGTTGGTACGGTTGTGCCATGTTATGTTATGTAACTCCTAAAGAACATCTTGGTTTACCCAATAAAGAAGATGTAAAAGAGGGTGTGATTACGTACAAGATCGCTGCTCATGCGGCAGATTTGGCGAAAGGTCTCCCGGGAGCGCAACATCGTGACGATGCAATGAGTAAAGCACGATTTGAGTTTCGATGGGAAGATCAATTTAATCTGGCTTTAGATCCAGATACGGCACGTGCTTACCACGATGAAACTTTACCGTCAGAAAATGCGAAAGTGGCTCATTTTTGCTCGATGTGCGGTCCTAATTTCTGTTCAATGAAGATCACACAAGATGTACGGAATTACGCGAAGGAAAACGGACTTGATAGTGAGGAAGCCATCATAAAAGGAATGGAAGAAAAATCTGAAGAGTTTAAGAAGAAAGGAAGCGAAGTTTACTTATAATTTTCAAACAATGTTAGTATTAATTTCTGCGGAAAGGTTTATCGAAAATGAAGAAACTCAGCTGAAGTCAATTTTAGACAATGGTTTAGACGTGCTTCATATTCGTAAACCTAAAGCTTCTTTTAAAGACTTAAAGCACTGGTTGCAAAGTTTCGAGCCGGTTTATCGATCTAAAATGGTGTTGCACCAACACCATGAACTGGCAAAAGAATTTAATTTGAAAGGAATCCATCTTACTGAAAATTTCAGGCTGATGCTGGGAGATACTGTTGAAGATTATGTGACATCTTTTAAGCAGGAAAACTCCACGATAAGCACTTCGTATCATCAAAAAGAATTGATCTCGAAATCATCGATTTTCGACTACTGTTTTTTGAGTCCGGTTTTTAGCTCGATCTCAAAAACAGATTATGCGGGCAAGTTATTCCAGGTGCAAGATGTTCAGCAAAAAGTAATAGCGCTAGGCGGAATCAATTCAGCAAAAATTCCGCTAATCCGAAAAATGGGGTTTAGTGGTGGTGCTGTGCTTGGCGCCGTTTGGATGGACGAAGATCCCGGGCAAAGTTTCAATAAAATTCAGCAGCAATATGAGTCAGTTTTTAGATAACAAAGAATCTGTTTTTCAGAAAAAGATTTCCTGCCTTCAGTATATCTCGCAGGGCAAAGATAGATTTCAGCATTTAGAAAATATTGAAAAAGTATTAAGATCTGGCGGAAACTGGATACAGTTGCGAATGAAGGAAATGCCGCAAAATGAAGTGCTTAAAACAGCGATTTTGGCCAGAGAATTATGCTCAAAATTCAGCGCGAAATTGATCATAAACGATCACGTAAAAGTAGCAAAAACCTGTAATGCAGATGGTGTTCATTTAGGGCAGGAAGATACCAGTGTTTTAGAAGCTCGTGAGATTTTGGGCGCTCAAAAACTAATTGGCGGAACAGCAAATACACTTCAGCATTGTTTGGCTCATCTTGAAAATGGAGTTGATTATATTGGTTTGGGACCGTTGAGATTTACTTCAACCAAAAAGAAACTGAGTCCGATTTTAGGATTTTCAGGTTACATGGATTTGATGGCAGCATATTCAAAACAGGAAAATACGGTTCCGGTAATTGCTATCGGTGGGATTCAACTCAGTGACATAGAAGAATTACGTCAAATCGGGCTAAGCGGAATTGCGGTTTCAGGGATGCTAACGCATTCGGAACATCCTGAAAATGAAATTCAGCAGATTTTAGATGGATTTGCTGTTAGAGGTTAGACAAGAGAATATAGAAAATAGATATGAGATCTTAGACAAGAGAAAATAGAAGAGAGACACGAGAATCAAGAGTCAGGACTAATTTATTTTGAATGGACGATAAATCGGCCTATCGAAAATTGCTCGTAAAACCTGCCTGCGGCTGGCAGGTTGGAAATGAAAGAAGCGTAAAATTTTAGGCTGCCTGCCAGCCGGCAGGCTGGTCTGAGCGTAGCGAGTTCCTAAAATTTAGCTTCCGAAGCAACAATTTAGAGCAAGTTTCGTAAGCCTAGACTTTCCTGCCCGTCCGGCAGGCGAGTTTGTTTCTTTTTTCGGCAATGGAAAAAAGAAAAGGATAGATGGAAAGTTAAATAAATCGCTGAAAGCCAAAAGCCGACAGCTAAAAATCTAACAATGGAAAAACTAAAAATAGCAGATAAAACCTTCGATTCTCGATTATTTACGGGAACGGGAAAATTCAGTAATTCAGAACTAATGCGAGAAGCAGTTTTAGCTTCAGGAAGTGAATTGGTAACCGTAGCTTTAAAACGAGTAGAAGCTGGTAATGAAGAAGACCATATGATTTCCAGTCTCGCACATGAGAAACTGAGTTTATTGCCAAATACATCTGGCGTTCGGGACGCAAAAGAAGCCGTTTTTGCAGCACAAATGGCTAGGGAAGCCCTGGGGACAAATTGGGTAAAAGTCGAAATTCACCCCGATCCTAAATATTTATTGCCAGATGCGGTAGAAACTTTAAAAGCCTCCGAAGAATTGGTGAAATTGGGTTTTGTGGTGATGCCTTATATTCATGCAGATCCTGTTTTGTGCAAACGCCTGGAAGATGTAGGTGTGCAATGTGTGATGCCGTTGGGCGCACCTATTGGAACCAATAAAGGTTTAAAAACTTTAGATTTCTTAGAGATTATAATTGAGCAATCCAATGTTCCGGTAATTGTTGACGCCGGGATTGGAGCGCCATCTCATGCGTCCTGGGCGATGGAAATTGGGGCAGATGCAGTCTTAGTAAATACTGCGATCGCTGTCTCTAGAAACCCTGTGCAAATGGCAAAAGCATTTAAAATGGCTGTAGAATCTGGGCGAATGGCTTACGAAGCAAAACTTGGCAAAACCGCTAAGATTGCAGAAGCCAGCAGTCCACTAACACAATTTTTGTATGAGTAGTTTTAAAACAGTTTTAGCAAAGTACGATTGGGATGAGGTATTGAAAAGTATTCAGGATAAAAATATCCTTGATGTAGAACATGCGTTAGCAACCGCAAAACCCGATCTTGAAGATTTTAAAGCGTTAATTTCCCTTGCGGCCAAACCATATTTAGAGCAGATGGCTGCTAAAAGCAGGGCGATCACTAAAAAGCGTTTTGGCAATACAATGCAGATGTATGCGCCAATGTATCTAAGTAACGAATGCCAGAATATTTGTACGTACTGCGGATTCAGTTTAACGAATAAGATTCCGCGACGTACCTTAACTGATGCTGAAATTTTAAGAGAAGCCCAGTTCCTAAAGAATAAAGGCTATCAGCATATTTTGCTGGTTACCGGTGAAGCCAATAGAACGGTGGGGATTGATTATCTAAGCAATGCCGTTAGGCTTTTAAAACCATATTTTGCCAATATTTCTATTGAGGTACAACCGCTAGATCAGGATGAGTATGAGCGATTAGTTGAAGATGGGTTGTATGCCACTTTGATTTATCAGGAAACTTATCACCGGGCCACCTATAAAATTCATCATCCAAAAGGTAAAAAATCGAATTTCGATTATCGTTTAGAGACCCCAGATCGATTGGGTAGAGCCGGTATTCATAAAATAGGAATTGGCGCCTTGTTTGGTTTAGAAGACTGGCGAGCCGATAGTTTTTTTACGGCTTTACATCTTAAGTATTTGCAGAAAACCTATTGGAAAACTAAATACTCGATCTCTTTCCCAAGATTACGACCTTTTAGCGGTGGTTTAGAACCTAAAGTTGAAATGACCGATCCCGATTTGTTGCAATTGATCTGTGCTTACCGAATTTTAGATGAAGACGTAGAATTGTCCATTTCTACCCGGGAGCAAGAAAAATTTCGGGATCATATAGCACATCTGGGAATCACTTCGATGAGTGCCGAATCAAAAACCAATCCCGGTGGTTATGTAGTAGAACCGCAATCATTGGAGCAATTTGAAATTTCAGACGAGCGCAGTACCGAAGTGATTGCAGAAATGCTATTAAAAAACGGAATAGAACCTGTATGGAAAGATTGGGAGAAGTTTTAGAGGTTAAGTAGTGAGTAGTTAGATTTCAGATTTGAGAAAATTTAGCCTATATAAAGTTGCTCAATTTTCCCTCTTTAATTTAGAATAATTATAGCCGTAAACGTTAAATTTTGATGATTTGCGATACTCTATAGTTGTATTCATTATTTTAGTGGTTCAGAAGTGTTATTCAAGTCTTTTTCAGAAGTATTAAATAGAATCAATATGGAAAACTCTAAAGTTAGTTCAGGTTTCAAACAAGGTCTTGTACTAGGGTTTTTAATATTTTTTATTCTTTTATTAATTATCAACCTGATATTTAAGAATGTGCTTGGGGATAACCTCAATCAGACTTTAATTATGGGGATAAGCTTTTTTGGAATTTGCTGCATCTTTCAAAGACTTAGATGATTAGATTTCTGCTTCAGGTTTTTGGGATTACAACTTTAGCATATCATCGCATTCGCATATTATCAAATTTTCAAATTAAAATATTTTCAATCTTCGTATTCAAAAAAGAATTAATTTTGCGCGGTTTTTATAAAATTTAGATTGAAAGAAGAACTTTTTGAGCAGCTTGATTTTAGTGTAAATAAGCAGTATGAGCAAATCATCGACGATTTGCTGGAAAAGCAATACAGCGTTGTAGACGATTTTTTTCAGACTGAAGAAATCGATCGATTAAGAACCTCTTTGCTGGCCAAATACGAAGAAGATCAATTTAAAAAATCGGCTATCGGGAATCGCACGAACGAACTTATCGAAAAAGCGATTCGTGGTGATTTTATTTTATGGATGAACGAAGCTGAAGCTGGTGATACCGAAAAAATTTTCTTCAATAAAATCAATAATCTTATCGATTACCTAAATAAGACTTGTTTTATGGGGATTCTGCACAAAGAATTTCATTATGCGGTGTATCCAAAAGGCACATTTTACAAGCGACATCTAGATACCTTTCAAAACGATTCTCGTCGAAAACTATCCATCGTAAGTTATCTAAACGACGAAAACTGGTTAAAAACCAACGGAGGAGAACTGGTAATTTATAAAGAAGACGGTAGCGAAGAAGTGATCTATCCTTTGCCGGGAAGAGTAGTGATTTTCGAAAGTCAGATTCTGGAACACGAGGTAAAAGAAGTCAAAAATTCTGAACGCTTTAGCATTACCGGTTGGTTAAAAACCAGGTAAATTTTATATAATTTCAGGTATTTGGGCGTTGCCTTCGGCCGGGCTTTACATTGCAATCTTTTTCTCGTTCCTCGTAAAAGGATTTTCATTGCAATCCCTAACGCAAGACTGATCTCGAGTAGAAATTACTTTTTAAACTTTTTGTAAAAAACTAAAATGATTAAAATAATGGCTAAAATCATCCAAAATCCGTAGCCACTAAGAAAACTTAAGATTTCAAAAGTTTCCTCGTTTTCAGGTAAGGTACTTTGCATTACTTTCTTTGTTTTTTACGTCGATAATGGTCAAATATCACCAAGGCAACAACCACTATGAAGATAAGTAGATACCAAAAGTTTTCACTTAAAAAATCTGAAAGCTCAAAACCGTATTGTTGCGTTTCTGTTGCAGGTTGGTCTTTAGGAAGTTCAGGTTGTTGAAAAAACATCGTCCTTTTATCTAAAATTAGAAAATATAAGAGTGCTTATAGCCAATAAAATGGTAAATTTCAGATAAGCTTCGGCTTCAAGAGATCTTGTTTTTAGTTCTTTAAATGGAAGCATTTGGGAATTTAGCCAGGTAAGAAACCAAGACCAATATCTTCTAAGACCAATCTCGAAATTTCTCTTCGTTCTTCGCTAGCATCTTTTTGAAAAATTACATCTTCAAGCAAGATATTCATTTTGTAGTATGTTTCGAATTCTGTTTCTTCAACATCATATACAAAAAGTGTTATATTGCCCGAAATAGCTTGCCATTGGCTAATCAGCTCAGGAATTTCTTCAATCACATCATTGCAAAAATTATTTGCATTTGATCTTTCATGAATATTAATATTACAAATTAGATCACTATCTGGTAAAGAAAAAGTTGTTCCAGCATTAGTTATATTTAATTCCTCTCTACCTGTCCCGGCGATGCTTAAGGTTATATTGGGATTTAATGAGTCTAGTTCCTGGATTATTGAAAAGTCACCGCAACCACTAACTTTACCCACAAAATCTAATTCAAAAGGGAGTGTCACATCCTCCTCATCTTCCTTGTCACAACCAGAGAATAGCAATATCGATAATAAAATAAGTAATAACTTTTTCATTTGCTTAGGTAGTTTATGAAGACATAAAGAATTTTAGTTTCTTCGACTTTCTAGAAAATACTTAAAAACGAAGTAGAGTGCTAGCAATATTAAGGTGTAAGGAGTGATTTTACCTAAAAATGCTCCTATTTCGTAACCAAGTTCATAACCTAATTTTACTGTAGGATCTCTACTAACAAACTTCATGATTTAGCTTTTTTTCTTAATTCACGATAGACTTTAAAAGCTATAAAACCAATAACAAGGATAGGAATAATTAGAAGCAGAATATCATTAAATTGAACTCCTATGTCCATTTCATTTCGTTAGCGTGCGTCACGATGTAGTTTTTTCTTCTTGAACATTCGGTAAACTAAAAAAGCTACAAGAACAAAAAATGCAAATGGAATCATCATAGCAGTGATTTCTCCTGTAAATGCTCCTAGCATTTCTGCTTTATCACCCAAAGTGTCTAATGGTAAAACTTTCATATGTTATTTTTTAAATTTAGAGAGCGCATTTCGGGTGAAGTCAGATAATACCAGTTCTCCACTAATGGCAGCATTTTCCATTAAAATGGTCGTCCAGTTCTCTGTGCCTTTCCAGAGCACGCGTTTCATTTCGAGTAGGGCTTGAGGGTTGTAAGATGCTAATTTTTCAGTAAAAATGGTAATTTCTTTGTCTAAATCTTCAATATTTTCGAAAACACGAGCGTAAAGTCCTTTATCTTTAGCCCAATAAGCTGTTTTCCACTCGTGTGCAGCTAAAGTAAGCTCTCCAAGTCCTGCAACGCCTATTTTTCGTTCGATCGCAGGTGCAATAACAAAAGGACCAATCCCTATACTCAATTCTGAAAGTTTTATAGAAGCAGCTTCAGTAGCCATTGCATAATCACAGGCCGCAATTAATCCAACGCCTCCGCCTACTGTTTTCCCCTGAATGCGACCAACAATTAATTTTTTACAGTTTCGCATGGCATTTAAAACATTTGCGAAGCCCGAAAAAAATACTTTTCCCTGTTGCATTGTTTCAACAGCCATAAGCTCGTCAAAAGAAGCGCCGGCGCAAAAGGCTTTTTCACCTTCAGATTTTAGAATGATCACTTTTACATCACTATTATCTGAATATTCACAGATAGCTTTTTCTAAGCGTTCTAGAAGAACACCTGGGAAGCTATTGCTGGCAGGATGGCCAAATTCGATAATCCCGATTCCATTTTCTATTTTATTGTATAAGCTACCGTTCTCGCGTGTGGTCGTCATAATTCAAGTTTTATCAAAAGTAAAAATTCTAATAAGGATTTGCGAATTCATCTTTCACAAAAGAATGTTAGTAATTGTGTTGCAGATTTTCTAATTCGTATATTCCGCCGTATTCAAATTATATGGGAACAGAAAAAAGTTTAGACCTAAGAAAAGATATCGAAGATATAAATGAGATTCCAGGAATCCACGAATTACTAAATGTAATTAGTAGCTCCTCGAATATGCGATTTGTTGCCGTAGCGAGAGTTACCAAAGAGCGATGGATCACAGGAGTTTCTAAAGATGATATCGATTTTGGCTTGCGACCTGGCGACGAGCTGGATGTTGGATCTACCATTTGTAATGAAATTAGGCAGCATCATATTCCTGTAATCATTGAAGATGTAGATAGTAACGCGATTTTTTGTAATCACCATACACCCCAACAATATGGCTTTAAAAGTTATATCTCATATCCTATTTTTTTAAAAGACGGTTCCTTTTTTGGAACATTATGCGCTATCGATCCAAAACCGGCAAAGATCAATAACGACAGGATAAAAAACATGTTTAAGCTGTATACAGATCTAATTTCTTTTCATTTAGAAGCTATACATAAACTTAATCATGCTAATAGAAAGATTAAGAAACAGCAGGAAATAGCAGAGTTGCGGGAAACATTTGTCGCAGTTTTAGGACACGATCTTAGAAATCCTATAGGTACTACAAGAATGTGTGCAGATATGCTGTTAAGCGCAAAAATACCTGATGCTGCAAAAAAGCAGGCAGAAATCATTAAATCTACTTCTTATAGGATGCAAAGTCTTATAGATAATCTCTTAGATTTTGCTAAAGGTAATCTAGGCGATGGTATTAGTTTGCATCTAAAAAGTGATAATATTGAGCTAGAAAAGGAATTGCATGAGGTTATTGAAGAAAGTAAAATATTAAACGATAGCAGGTTAATCGAAACCAATATAAACCTGAGTCATGATGTTGACTGTGATATTAATAGAATTGCACAATTGCTTTCTAATTTATTGACGAATGCTTTAAAACATAGCGAGTCTAAAGAACCTGTAGAAGTAGAAATCTCAAGTGAAAATTCAGAGTTTTCTCTTGCGGTAATCAATTATGGGGAAACAATTTTAGAAAAGCATCAGGAAAACCTATTTAAACCATATTTTAAAAGTAAGGCTAAAAGTAACGAAAATGGGTTGGGCCTTGGGCTTTACATTGCTTCAGAAATAGCCAAAGCTCATCATGGCGATCTTCATGTAGAATCAAATGAAGGGAAAACCTGTTTTAGTTTTCATATGCCGTTAAAATCAAATATAGAATCGGCTGAAGCTTTATAGTCTAAACCTCTTTGTTTAAATATTTTCTTCGGAATTTAATTACTAGTCCGCTTGCTCTAATAAGCATCCAAACAAAAAATCCTATCCATATTGCGTACAATTTCAACCCAAAATAATCTGAAATTAATAATGCCGGGGTGAATCCTAAAAATGTGGCTACTAGCAGAAGGTTTCTTAGGTAGGCCGCTTCACCTAAACCTTTAAAAATTCCGTCGAACATAAAAGCGATGGCATTAATGGGCTGCATTAACAGTACGATCCAAAAAGCAGAAGCAAATAGAGCTAATACCGCCTCGTCTTTATTAAATAAAATTCCTATTTGATCATAGAAAATTCCGCAGATGGCCATTAAGATTAAAGCGATCAAGACTGCGTATTTTGAGATCTTTTTGCTGAGGTCCCAAAGATTTTTATAGTCTCTGGCGCCAAGCAATTTACCGCCAATCGCATTACCTGCATTCGCATAGCCATCTATAAAAAAGCTAAAAAACAACCAGATATTCATTAAAATACTCTGTGCAGCAATGTAATTTTCGCCATAATCTGTCGCATAAGCATTAGCCAGCATAATCGCAATATTTAGCGAAAGCGTTCTCAAAAAAA